>NZ_JBITWB010000003.1:0-368076 GCF_044543405.1 Qipengyuania sp. NPDC077410
GCTCCGCTACGCAGCCCATTGCTTCAACCGCGCTCATGCGCAACAAAACGGCTCGGCTCTAATCCCAGCTGGAGGAAAGCTGGGGGTCACGTCAGTTCCAAACCAACGTCTCTGCCAAATCAAATCCTAAATCCCGGCGCGCATGGTTTCAGCCATGCCGCATGTCTTCCGGCGAGGATGGGTTCTGTCGCAGAGTCAGGGAAGAGGCAGGACTACCCGGGGGCCGCGTTCACGATCTACACGATACGTGTGCCAGCCACGCGGCTATGAAAAAGAAACCTTGCCAATGATCGGGCGTTTGCTTTGGCCATGCCAACGTGCAGACAACGGCCCGCTGTCCTTAATGAGATGCTGGGCACTTGCTCGAAGTTATCCAACAAGTAGGCGACGCGATCGAAGATAGCCTCGGTCATTCATGCGCCGCTTAAAGCGAGCGCGATCTGACGAACGTTTGGATGGACGAAACCCTCGTTCAATTTTTCGATTAGCAACTCTCGGAGTTGGTCTTCGCAACCGTCTGCAACGAGTTTAGCTGCGCATTCGCCAAACGTTCGATAACGAAGTTCCAGCTCAACACCATCGGCTTGGAGGGCGTTTGGCAATCCTTCGTCAAATGCGTGGGCCACGAAGGTCACGACAAACGACCACCCCGGTAACGGGGCGATTGAATTAAGGTCTTGAATTCTTGCGGCAAGCACTGATCGAAAGCTGTCGATGTGATCTAGGACATATGGTTCTGTCAGACGGCCACCGTGAGACTCAAACGCCGCAATATTCGGATTATCTCGGTCAGCCTTTTCGAACTCGATGTCACCAAATTTCTTTCGAAATGTATTCGCTGCAAACACTGAGTCTCCCAACCCTCTTTGGCTCCATCCGTTTGCTGCCGGATGCAACGCAATGCCCAAGCAGTCGACCAACCTTTGCTCAAGTATGCCCGTTGTACCGGTATTTCCAACACCAATCGCGGTGACGAGGTCTCGCACCTGTGCGTCAGTGAGCACAGGAATAAGGTGCGGTATTGCGCCTTGGTTTCTCTCGTGCTCGACCCGCATGTACCTGTGCAGTAGGCCTCTGATTTGACTCGCTAGCTCGTCCTTGGCCAGGGCCCCAAGGTTCTCCAACGCACCAAGTATGTTCGCCAGAGCAGTGGCGGATCGAAGGTGGTCGGCCCGTCCCGACACCCAAACTTGGTCAAACCGCAACGTCGCCTTTGCGTTATTCAGGAAGGCGCTTTTCGCTACAGGGATGCCGTGGTCGATATAACACTGCGTCAGCCAATCGCCAAGTTGACCGCGTGGAGCGAACTCATAGGCGTATGTGACCGCGTGATCGTATTCAGCTTGGACCAGCAGTTGGTAGTGTAGCAGAAGCAAATAAGGCGGATGGAGGTCATTGATAAAAACATCTTCGAGCCAAGCGCTGAAATCTCCGATACAACCCAGTTCTTTAGCGATTTGCCCAATTCGTTGAATTGAATCGAGCAAGTCTAGATCGCCCAAAAGAAAAGGTTCTGCTTCGGTGTCAGAAGCAAATATCAACTGCGCTCTTTCGCGAGCTAGAGTCGGTGCGCAGCGGGCCACTTGCAGGATCGCGCGTACAACTCGCCAGTTCAGCGCGAAACGATTGTCGCGGGCTGCCGCAAGCCTACTGATCTCGGATGCAGTCATTCTCTCTTCGATGGCCAACCGAATAATCATCCCCGCGTGCGAGATAATCTGCCGTGCTTCGTCGTGCGTTAGCAGATGCTGATCGACCAGGTTGGCATGAAGATTGAAAAAGCGGCTAGCCAACCCATTGGCAGCATTCCGATAGGTATCCCCGTTTGGTCCCGCTAAATTCTCAAATACGAATGTCGGAGGTTGACGATTGTTATTGAAAAGAAGATCGCGAACGACACTCTTTAGCGCATTTGATGGTCTTCCATCTGCTTCCCATCGACGAAGCTGGACCGACAGCCATGAGGGTTTGTCATCCACAATTCCAATCTGATCGAGCGTAGCTTCAACTGCTGCGAAGTATTCCTCTTCCCGTGCAGGAACGACGGGAAGCAAGAGTGCACGAACTGCCGCGCGAAATTCGAAACTCATTCGGACCTCCGCAGGAGAAGGTCAGCCTCGATCTCCAAAGCATTTGAGAGCTTCTCTACAGACACGAGAGAAGGGTTCCGGGTTCCACGTTCACATCCGCTTACGTAAGTACGGTCCAAGCCTGCTTTTAACGCAAGGTCCTCTTGAGATAAACGAGCTCTATGCCTCGCTTCGCGGAGATTCCGCGCGAAGATTCCCACTAGTTCCGATGGCAGTCGCCCCATTTCAGCCGTCTAAGCCTGTGGATGATTATAAGTCTACGGACTATAAGTCACAGTTTGCTCTAGCTTTGTTCTTGTTGTTCAGCTACCGACTCAAGTTGAGCTGAAGGTAGCGTAGGTGCCAACGTGCAGGGAAACACACTCAAAGCGGTATCGCTTTTCTCGGGCGCAGGCGGGATGGATGTTGGGTTTCATCGCGCTGGATTCCGAACCGTTTATGCCAACGATATCGACCCGGATGCCTGCGCAACGTTTCTGAAAAACGATCTTGGCGACATCGCATGTGGCGGACTCGATCCTTCGAAGGCCATCGCGAGCGGCAAAGGGGTGGACCTAGTTTTCGGTGGACCGCCGTGTCAGGGGTTTTCCATTGCCGGAAAAATGGACCCAGACGACGAAAGAAGCGAACTCATCAACACATTCTTTGATGTCGTTGATGGCCTCGAACCGTCTGCGTTTGTCTGCGAGAACGTAAAGGCACTCGCCGTGCTTTCGCGTTGGTCGAAGGTTCGGGATTCTCTCTTCGAACGCGCCCGAAAAAAGTATCGTGTTGCAATGCTCGTATTGAAGGCTTCGGATTTTGGAATACCTCAAATTCGTGAGCGTATGTTTTTGATAGGAATCCGACGGGACGAATACTGGGGCGACGACGATGATTTGAGGTGCGACCTCGAAGCCCATATTGCATCACGCGAAGCGGAACCAAAAACTGTAGGCCAAGTTGTTCGTGAGCTTGGTCGCGCAGGCACGAATGGGAACCCGCGCATCTGCAAAGCGAAAATAACCTTTGCCCGCTCACCTATATTGCGGAGATCACCTTACGCGGGGATGCTCTTCAATGGCGCAGGGAGACCACTACCAGCCGATGGTTGTGCGACAACTTTGCCTGCGTCAATGGGAGGCAACAAGACCCCGATCGTAGACGAGAGCGTGATTTTTGAGAATGCTCCAAGCTTCGTCGAAGAGTACCACGGCCATCTTTGGAATGGTGGGAAGCCGCGTAGCGGGCTTGCTCCTGCCCAACTCCGGAGGCTTACAATCGATGAATGTTTGGCGATCCAGACCTTCCCGAAAGGGTATAGACTTGCTGGTTCGCAAAGCGCGCAATACCGCCAGATTGGGAATGCGGTCCCTTGCGATCTAGCCGAAGTTGTCGGCGCCTCTGTCCGAGGAATCCTAGCGGACGAAATTCCGAACGCACTGATCGCGGCAGAGTAGCGCCTCGCAACTGGTTCTCGGTTACTGGGGGAGCTTCGCTCTTTCTTCTGCGACGATTTGATCAACGCGCGACCGATTTTCAGTGTTTTGTTGACCCTCTAACTCACGAAGCATGAGCAGCCGCAAATTATCGAAGATGGAAGGTGCGGGATCGACGTCCACGGCGAATTCCTCAGACTGGATTAGTTGTTCGATTTCTGTCTGACGCGTCTGAGTGAGGCTCGCCCATAACGAGGGCGGCAGATACCAATGATCGGTGCCGTGTACCATCCACTGCTCGATCAAGTTCAACCCACTTAGACCAAACTTGAATTTGTTGTACCACCCGATCAGGAACTGTCGATGATTGCTCAGACTTGAAAGATAGACGACCGTCCTCCCGTTTTGTGGGATCACGCCAACGGCGATGGGCGCCGTGCGAATTTTCTCACTCCGCTTACGATACATTGGCAGCAAGGCTCCCGACAATGCTACCGGGATTTCGAGCGGCAAGTTCCAAGCGAGAATGTCGGCTTGCGCTTTTCGTCCTTCGATGATGTCAGCCAACCGCGCCTTCAAACTGCTCAGCTCGATTATCATCTCCCGAGCCTGTTTTAGAATTCGGAGAGGCTCTTCTTCTCTCGTGTCTCCTTCAATCGAAACCGATTTTAGTTCTGCACCAGGTATCGCTGCTTGAAGTCGATCTCTAAAAAACCGTGCGCGCGTCTCGTGATAAGCTGCTAAATCCTTTTCACCCTCTTCCATCGAAAATTTTCGGATAGCGATCTCACGACAGACGGTACGAAAGGCCTGTTTGGCAACGTGCTGTTCCTGAGAAATCTCGCCGACTTCCTCAAAATCGGTGAAGATTTGTTCGTGCTCTTCGCAGAACCCTGCGAAAGTCGAAGCCAAATTTATTCCCACCTTACCGACTCTAATGGTGCCATCTGGGCCGATCGCTGGAGCCACCACATGACCATTCTCTGCGATTAGTGCTAATGGCCCGTTGCGTTGTAACGTATGCGACTTAGGAATGCTCGCTTGAGTGCAACCAGGGTAGACACAGGTACCACTACGTTTCCACCCTTTGAAGCGACGATTGCGGGACGCATGGAGCAATTTTTTGCGCTGTTGCTCGGTTCCGAAAATGATCGAACTATCCGCTTCCCAATCGCCTGATATTTCATCGACGACCTGACGAATATGCTCCTCTTTTGAAGTCATCTATTCGCCGAACAGGACACTGAAGAAGGCTTGGTTGCGCTTCTTCGCATTTGCAATAAGCGTGTCATATCCCATTGCTTGAATAAAAATTTCTTCATTGTCGCGGTAGCGAACATAGATGCTCGGATTCCAGTCGTTCTTGAAGTCGTGCAGTGACAGCACCTTGGCAAGCGAAGGCTTTATGTCTGCAATGATATAGCCAAACCGGCGCACCACGCCGGAGAAGGCGAAGTGTGTTCCATCAGTTCGTGCTATCCCGCCCGCTGCAGTAGCGTCGTCCAAAGTTTTGAGCACCTGCATCACCGGGTCATGCTTGATGTCGCCAAATCGGTAGTCGTCGCGACTTGGCCTCTTGAACTCGACAATCGTAATTGTCGTGCCGTCATTGTCGCCGAGCACCAGGCTTTCGTCGAAGAAGGCCAGATCAGGGATCTTGTCTCCTTTCTTCCTGCCTTTGCCATGCATCGCGCGATCGCTCGAGATATACGGTAGAAAGGCGAGCGCATCGTCGATCAGCCAGAGGTTGTGTTCGAAATAGTCGCTCTCGACATTGTCGGAGAACCGCTTGAAGACGAGATCGTGGATGGTGTCTTCGGGGGCGTGTGTGCCCGAAACACCGTATTTTCGGGCCGCCTCGATGAGTTCGATCACCTTCTTTCGATGGACAACATATTCGGCCAAGGCCTCCTTATTATTCTCATCAATTTTATCGACGATCTCTTTAATCCTCGACATATAATCCTCGGGATTGTTCGCCGCGATCGTGATCGCTTTGGTGAGATCGCGCGATGCCCGATACCGCTCGATGGCCAAGTTAGAAACGAAGTCCTGGGCCTTCCAATTGTTTGGTTTCCCGGCAACGTATTCCGAGATTGAGCGTCCCTTTAGCCCGATCCTCAGGATCGGGTTTTCTTGAAGCGCGGCCTGCAATTCCTTTGACTGGGCCCTTTTGATCTTATTTATTTGTTCGTTCTCGGCCGACTGAATGACCGATCCGACCTTCCCAACGATCTCTTCAATTGTCGCCGGCGAGATATTTATTCCAGTCCGCGCATCGTTGAGGCGGGTTTCGAAGGCTGCCGAACGAACCACGGCGATCACAATATAGGCTTGGTTATTCTCATCGGGAAAAGCCGACTGGCCAAGCAAGTTGGTCAAGTCTCTCGGGTGACCAACGATGCGGTCGCCGGCAGCGAAAAGAAGGCAGTGATTTTTGAACGAGCGCGTGCGAGGAACCTTTGTCAGCGAATACTCTATCGCCTCACTCTTCCCGTCGATGACACAGTCGAAAGTTCCAGATTCCGACTGGACGAAAACGTCTTTGAAGTGGCTGGTGATGCTCTCCGGCTCACCGCCGTCGAAGCGCAGCGTGATCTCGGGAAGCCACTTGTACAAGAAATGTGGGAGGAAATGGCTCCCGATGTGATCGGCAATGTCGTTGCGATCGAGTCCGGCTACGAGTTCCGACCATTCCGGTAGCGGCTCGTCATAATCGACTCGCAAACCCAAGTGCTCAAAATCGGGTTCTCCATCATGGAAGATGAGTTCGTTTTCCCGCTTGATATCGAAACGGAACGTGCGTTTCGCTGCCTTTGGGAAAGAGTCATATCGGCTCGAATAGAGGACTCTGTTGAAAACCTTGAATGCGATAAAACGACCAAAGCCACGGCCATTCTGTTTAAGCTTATGACCGGAAAACGGCGTCTTGAACCATGTGTAATTTTCGTCATCGAGTCCGACGCCATTGTCCGTGACTGAGATCATGATCCGCGTCGGGTCGTTGATATTTTCGATGGAAATCTCAACTTTCCCATCATCCCTAGCGGTATCTGGGAAGCGGGCTTCGATCCCATGCATGGCGTTAGACACTGCTTCCAAGGTCGGAAGCAAAAAGCCATGTAGGTCCTTGCTCACATGTGTGCGTTCGAGAACCGCCACCATGTCAGGTTTGACCAGTGTATCCGTCTCGTTCGCCATTATCTCTTGATGCTCTTTTCGGGTATGTTGCCGTTTTTGTGGCTAACGGAGTTGGGACATACAAGCGTCCACCATTGATGGCTATGTGGTCCTCATTTTAGAACAAATCGAAAAATCGTACCCTCTAAACAAGCCTGAACTTGCACTAAACTTGTTACTCAATTGCCGTTTAGCGCTGCCATTCCTCCATGAAAAGAAAGCAGTTGTGCGGAAGAACGATTGTGTCAAAACGCTGATGCGCGACACGCATGTGAGAATGGGCTTGACCCCAGCACACCGTACGCCATGGTTGCCACCGACAACCACAACACCGCGATCCTGCTCAAGCTGGCCCTAGCCTAGCGCCCCTCGATCTGGTCGATGCGATCGTCCAGGTCGTCCCAGCCTGCTTTTCCAATTTGGCCTCCTGTTCGAACTGTCTTCATGGCTGCGCTACTCGCTCCGAAATACGCCTTGCTGACAATATGGCCAGCCGCGCTGGTGACGAGGAACATGACCACTCCGAAGAATATCTGAGTGCGCCGGCTCCAATTAGCGGAGGCTTCGACGCGCGGCAAAGCCTGAGTGTATGCGAAGCTCGCTAGGGAGCCAATCACGAATGAGGCGATCCAGATTTCCGTGTCAGTCATAGCAATGGCCCTAAGCCGCTCCTCCCTAACGTCCTGTAAATAGAGATATGAAGCCAAGACTCGGTCTTTCGCCTTTGCCCCCGCCCGAACGCACAGTGCACGAGCTGCGAGAAGGCGCGCACGCCGAGTTAGCACAGCACGTCTATTCCTCGCTCTTCCAGCCGATCAGGCTGTCCCTTCAACTTTAAAGTATCGGCCCGATTAAGAGCCTGCGCGAGCTAACGCGCCACGGACGCTATGAGGGCGCAAAGCTGCCGTCGCGCAAAGAGACTAAGAGCGCTGCGAAAGAGCGATCACAAGTCTGGCGGTTAGAGCCTCTTCCGCCTTCTCACGCCTCTCCTGCACTTTCGAGACGAGGTGGCGTTTGGAATGATCTGGCATGCTGACGATGGCAGCAAGTACGACAGCTTGCAGGAGGTCAGGGTGCGCGGTCATCATACTGTGCTACTTGCCTGCTTGGCGTCGGGACTTCGCAGCCGTTCCACCAGCGAACGCAGGCTGGCTGTGAGGACGAGAGTGGCGGCTCCCATTTTGATGACCTCGATCTCGCCTTTGCCGATAAGCACATAGAGTGTGCTGCGCCCAATACCGAGATAGCGACAGGCGTCTGGTACACGCATGACGATCGGTTCGATAGCCGGGCTCCCACGCTGCTCGCGAAGATGCTCTGTCGTGCCTGCAGTTGGCATACCGGTCGATCCTTTCATCTGTCGGGTGATGACGGACCGACCTAGGGAGCAGGGGAGGGGACAGACCGGCCCGCCATCGACACCGAGTATCGAACGAACAGGCCATTCAACGCCACATGACGTTCTTACGCTTTCGTTGCCGTTCTTACGCTGCAGCGCCGATCCTTAAGAGCGAGCTCACCATTCGCATGCGCCGAAGTTCAAGCGAACGGTGAGGGACGCGCACTTCAAGGCGGATTGTTTAGAAAAGTTGATATCCGAGGGTAAGTGCCGTCGCTAAGACAGTTGAGAACAAACGGAATTTCAACGAAAGCGCCGCGGGGTCAGTTCGAGTGCCGTCGCTTATTGCTCAACGAAACCAACCACCTGCAGCATGGCCGACGGCGCTGCTTTTATCTCGCCATCCTAAATTGCTAAATAGGTCAGACACCTACGGACAACTCTTGCTACGGCATAATGATAACTTACCAGATGCACTGCCCCTGCAATTCGATTGCAATAGCTCTGCAAACTAAATGTTATAAGGCTGCCTACGTGAGCGTTAAAACCTGCGCCAATCTCGTACTGATTTTGTCGCTGGGCAACATTGATGGCACGGTCAAACCGTCGACGGTGATCTTTCGCAACATCAACAACTGCGCTTGCGCGTGTGCCGAAAAGGTTGAGTCCGGTCTTCATAAACAGCAGCGGAGTAGTGCGCGAGCAGCGCACGAGGCGGTGCCCATCCTGATGCATCCTGGGCGGCAAAATTAGAGCAAAAGCAAACGAATTGTTATCGCGGTTGATTTCGCAACTGCTCCAAGGCTGCTCGAATGTCACAAATGCAAGATTTGCTTTCGTTTAGAACCGCGCCATGACGCAGCAGCTTTGCGCCCCAAACTCGACGATTCAGGTTATCCGCGGGCTTCCTGAAAGCGGACATCGTTCCACTTTAGGAGGGACGTTGTGGTGTGGTAGTTTGCGCTCGGTCGGCGTTGGAACGTTTGCGATTGGATGGCGGACCTACCTTACTAAGGGTATTGATCTCAGATCCCACCCTGATCACCATTTGATACTCGGGCGATAATGCCTGAAGGCAGTCGTCAAACTATACCGGTCTCGTCGGCCGAGGTTGGGACGTGGCTGCCCTACTCCAAGCATGCACTGTACGGTGTGTTCGGACCTGCGTCTCAACCAGTTTCATCGTCCTAATTTCTTGACCGTTTGTTAGCTTGTGCATACTTGGCTCAAGGCTTGCAGGCAGAATTGTTGCCCGGTTTCGAGGCATGTGATTCAACGTGGTGAGGCGCTTGTGCTCCTCAACATGCTTAATGCGATCGGATGTTACATGATGATCGACTGTTATACGCGTAGGAGTGCCTGCAAGCCGCTTACCAAGGCGGGGGCCATGTGTCGGTATTACAAAAGCTAAAAGAAGCCACGGCACTACATCAGATTGCAGATCTACTAGGCTACTCCGCTAAAGGGCTGAGCTATGTCCTGTATCAGCTCCCGATGTCAGAGAAGTATAAGGCCTTCCCGATCAAGAAGAAGGATGGCACCGACCGGATAATCAAAGCTCCAACGCTTCAGTTGAAGAAGCTTCAAAAACACCTTGCGAACCTCCTCTATGCCTGTCGTTCCGAGATGGAGAAAGAGGGTTTTAAGAACACCGTGTCACACGGATTCCGGCGCGGGCATTCTATCGTAACAAATGCGGAACAGCATCGGCAAAGCCGTTTCGTATTCAACCTCGATCTTCAGGATTACTTCCCTACATTCACCTTCTGGCGCGTTCGTGGTTTCTTCATGAAGGACAAGCAATTTGCTCTCCATGAGAAAGTTGCAACTATAATCGCGCAGATCGCATGTGATGGCACGGCTCTACCGCAGGGGAGTCCCTGTTCGCCAGTGATCTCGGACTTAGTCGGCCAGATCCTCGACCAGCGTTTGGTTCGCTTGGCAAAAAAATATCAGGTCACGTACTCAAGGTACGCGGACGACATAACCTTCTCCACGAGGCAGAAGGAGTTCCCTTCTGCGATAGCCTGCGAGGAGCCAGCGGGGAGTGGGGAGTGGCAAATCGGACTCGAACTGCTTGATCGCATCGAGAACGCTGACTTTGAAGTGAATCCCGAAAAAACGCGAATGAGCGTTAAAACATCCCGGCAGTCGGTCACCGGACTGGTCGTGAATTCCAAAGTAAATGTGCCCTCAGAATATTTTCGGAATGCGAAAGCGATGTGTCGAAACTTATTTAACGAGGGTAGGTATTACCGCTCACATCTGCCTCCCGAGGTCGAAGGAGGGGAGCCACAGCCGGAATGGACAACCAATACGAAGCCGCTACATGGGATCATTGGCCATGTTCACTATGTCAAATCCAAGGCGGTACGTCGCGACCTCGGCAACATTAAAGACTTGGGACCAGCGGACAAAAAGATAAAGCCGCCCGCCGCCCGAACCTTATTTCGAAAGTTTCTGTTTTATACGACGTTCGTCGCTCTCGACCGCCCTCTGATTGTAGCAGAAGGAAAGACAGACATCGTCTATCTACGGGAAGCGATAAAACGCTTGCCGCAATACCATCCAGTTCTAGGCCAATTTGTCGACGGAAAATTTGAGTCAGCAGTCAGGCTGTTTCGCTATCCGAAAGATAAGCCGAAACATGAACCAATAAACCGCATGAACGAGATACTGGAAATAACCGGAGGAGCGGCAGGTTTGCGTTCTATCGTGCTCGACTACGACCGCATTCTCCCAAAGATCATACATCGCCCTATGGCACATCCGGTCATTTTGCTTCTCGATAACGACGATGGTCTTAGTCATATAGACAAGGCGATTAAAAAGCATTTTGACGTGCAAATCTCTAAGAAGACGACGCTCCCATCATACCATCTCGCCCACAATCTCTATGTCGTGAAAACCCCAGAATCAGGCGAAGATGACACTTTCATCGAGCAACTCTTCCCGCAAGAATGGCTCGAAAAGCCGCTAGGCGACAAGAAGTTCAACCCCAATAAAAAACACGGCGCAGGGGGCGAGTATGGGAAGGCAGAATTTGCGGAGAAAATTGTCAGGCCGAACGCGAGCGATATTGAGTTCGGCGGCTTCTCCCCCCTTCTTGATCGCATTGTGGATGCCATCACGCATCATTACAACAAGTAAGTGTCAGTAGCGTCGACTCGCGGCATGCGCCCAGAAGGTGGTGGGTGCATTACCTTCGACGGGTTCGACGATCACGGTGTAGAGCATAGCACGTTCTCCGTTTTCAATAACGTGAGGAAAGATGTCGAAGTCCGGGATCGTTCCGCACCGATTGGGCGGGTAGATCGATGGTCCGCGCCGACCGCGCGATCGCCGATTACGACGCTCTGTTCGATCCGATCCGCGAAGCGCGTAAGGAAAAGGACGGCAACCAACTCGGCGATCCCAACAAGCTGGGGCAAGCGGTCTTGACCCTGGTGGCGTCGGATGACCCCCCGCCGCAATTGCTGCTCGGCAGTGATGCACTGACTTTGGTTCGCCAGCGCTTGTCGGCGATTGAGGCCGAGATTTCCAAGTGGGAACCGCTTACTCGTTCAACGGATGGCTGCTCCTCCTGACGGGACTGGGGGTGCCCTTTGGATGTGCGACATTGGGTCGTCTGCCGAATATCCGTTTTTTGTGACCGGTCCCCCAAGAAGAGACAGTCCGCAAATGCCCCCGGAGCTGTCGGTAGATTAGGATTGCATCGAACGGCTGAAATGGTGTTAACTTGCCGGACCGCTTTCAGCATGTTCGAAGCGCAAGCTGCTAAGCTTCTGCAGCAGAGATTATTGCTTGTCTGGTCTCGCGCGCGCTTCGGCCCGAAGCTTCTCTAGCCGTTCCGAACAAAGTTCGTGTACGACGCGACCAAGCTCTTCGACCTGCTCGCCAAGCCATTCAAGCTCTTCCTTCGTAATCCGGTAGTGCTTCGAGTAACGCGCTTTGACGTAGGCTTCCCTAAGCTTTTCGAACCTTGCGCGATCCTTGCGATTGTCGCGCGGCCAGACGAACGTCAGGCGATAATCGATCCGCTCAGCCTGCGTGCGTAGGAAACCCAGATTGTGCACGTGAGGCGTGTAAAAGGTGCAGACGAGAAGGACTGTATGATAGAGACGCTCGCACGCTTGATGCAGGTCGAACGCGGCCTTTTTTAGGTCGCCATCATTAACCGCATGGCTGTAGCCGCGCATGAAACTCTGAGCGCTCGGCAACCAGTCGTCAAAATACTCCTGCGCCATGGCGAGCGCCTGCGTCGGTGTCTTGGGCTTGGGCGTGTGTAGTTCGGTGTCGTCGAACTGGTAGAGCGCGACCCCGTCCTGTTTAACGTCCATGAAGAAGTAGCGGCCATGGGCAAGGCCGTCGTTCACTTCCTGCAATGTATGGACGATGAAGTTGACCGGCGTCTTCAGCGTTCCGGTCACACCGTATTCGCGCATCAGCCGGTCATCGAGCCTGGACCAGTATTTGACCCGGTCCGCCAGCCGCTTGTCATTGACGATGATCAGCAGATCGTAGTCCGACTGATAGCCCTTGGCGGTATGCGGCTCGTCGACCCAGGTGCCGCGGGCATAGCTGCCGTAGAGGATGACCTTGAGTATCCGTCCGGCCTTCTTCCACTCGTGCTTTGCAAGCGCGAAGGCATCGTCGAACTCTTCGAAGATGAGCTGCACGACGCGTTCGATCTCGCGCTGCTTTTGCGGGGGAAGATGATCGAGGTCGGTCTTCATCACTTAAGTTCTAGCAAGTTGCTGGGATGGTTGCACGCCCACATCCTCAATCGTTTGGATTCCGTATTCAGGTGCATCATCGATTCAGCACTGGTGGGCCGCGTCAATACCAAGAACTGGTGAGGAAGCAGCATCGCCTTTGCTCGGTCCGAGAATTTAGGTTCTAAACCATATCAGGCAGTGCCAGCACATGACCGATGCTGGCCTCCATCGCCCTCCAGAATCGCACACATCGCACCTTGAAAAATGCAACTATATTCATCTTTTTTGACGAAAAGATTAATCGAACTAGGCTTATATGAACAAAAATGTGGGGAGGGGTGTGGGGAAGATAGTTGGGCGACAAAGAGTACATCATTGAATTCAAAATGTTATTTCTTAGGTTCGAATCAAGCCCTGCCACCACCGCCATTTTCATTCTCGTGTAGAAGTCCAGGGGGCGTTGGGCCCTTTTCTTCGGGCCGGCCTATCCGGCGATATCTTGCAGTTCTTCGATCATATCGATCCTGATCTCGCGCCGAGATGAAAGCGTAATGATGCCTTTCGCCCGCAACTGGGTCAGCTGCCGGCTGACGGTTTCCACTGTCAAACCGAGAATATCTGCAATCTGCTGCCGCGAAAGTGGCAGGAGGACGGTCGTCGATCCATCTGCTTCACTCGTTCCAAGGCGATCTGCCATCTCGAGCAGAAAGCTGGCGAGTTTCTGTTCTGCGGTCATGCGGCCGAGTAACAGCATCCACCGGCGAGTCCGGTCCAGTTCGCCCAACGTGCGTTCCAGAAGCTTGTGTTCCAGCCGCGGATGTTCGCGGGCGAAGCGTTCGAAATCCCTTCGTTCGAACACGCAGATGTGGGAATCGGTCAGCGCCTCCACGCCATAGGGGGATGTTTCGCCGAATGGCCTGCCCAGGAAATCGGATGGATAGACGAGGCCGAGTATCTGTTCCTTCCCGTCTGCCGAATGGGAAGAAAGCTTCAAAATTCCCTCGATCACATTTGCGACGAGGACCGCTTCATGGCCCTCCCACATCAATTGCTCGCCCGCGGCAAGCCTGCGCCGACGGCCAATGCCGTTGAGAATGGCGATTTCCCGTGTATCGAGATCGGAGCAGATCGCCTTGTTGCGAATGGCGCAGGCCTGGCAAAGGTCATGTCGCGACGATGCGGGCGCTTCCTCCATAAATGCGGGGACTATCCGTTGTCGCATGAGATGCCAAGACATGGTGCAAGGCATCGGCGGGAGAGCTTGTCGGGATTGGCCAGTCGGCCTAGTCAGCTGCAATGACTCAGAGCGAAAAGCTGACCGGGCGTCCTGTCATCTCTGCCACAGGGCTGTTTACGCCATCCGACACCATCACGAACGAGGAGCTGGTTGAAAGCTTCAACCGCTATGTCGAGCGTCACAATGCCGACAACGCTGCTGCGATCGAGGCAGGGGATGTGGAAGCGCTGCAAACCAGTTCGGTGGAATTCATCGAAAAGGCGAGCGGGATAAAGGCGCGACATGTCATGGCGAAAGGTCCGATACTGAATCCGGAGATAATGGCGCCCCGCTGGCCGGAACGGTCCAATGAAGAGCTCTCGATGCTGGCAGAGATCGGGGTAAAGGCTGCCCGGCAAGCGCTAGAGCGAGCAGGGCGCGATGCTGCGGACGTCAATGCCGTCCTTTGCGCTGCCTCCAATATGGAGCGGCCCTACCCGGCAATGGCGATCGAAATCCAGCAGGAGCTGGGCATCGATGGTTTCGGTTTCGACATGAATGTCGCTTGCTCATCGGCGACGTTCGGCATCCAGACGGCTGCGGACTACATCCGCTCGGGCAACGCACGAAGCGTGCTGGTGATCAGCCCCGAAATAACCAGCGGCCACCTCAACTGGCGCGATCGGGACAGTCATTTCATTTTTGGCGATGTGGCAACGGCGGTGCTTGTCGAAGATGCTGGGATAGCACCGGCCACGCATTGGGACATTCTCGGTACGAAGCTGAAGACCGTCTTTTCGAACAACATCCGCAACAATTTCGGCTTTCTCAATCGTGCCTCTCCCGACGGCGAGGGAAAGGCGGACAAGCTCTTCGTTCAGGAAGGGCGCAAGGTGTTCAAGGAAGTCGTTCCAATGGTTGCCGAGATGATCGTGACCGAGGCGGAGAATTTCGGACTCGATCCACAAGGACTGCGGCGCCTTTGGCTTCACCAGGCCAATGCCGGGATGAACCGTCTTATCGCCCAGCGCGTGCTGGGACACGAGGCGACCGCCGATGAAAGCCCAACGGTACTCGATACCTACGCCAATACGTCCAGTGCCGGTTCGATCATAGCTTTCCATAAGCATAGCGACGATCTGGAGGCAGGCGATACGGGACTGATCTGCAGCTTTGGTGCCGGATATTCGGCAGGCGCGGTCTTCGTGCGCAAGGTGGCATAACACCTTGTGACTATTGGCCGTAGTCCCTAGGTGTTGAACATGCCTGGTGATCTTCTTGACAATCGTGGCCGCGGCGATGCTCGCTGGTCATGGCCCCCCATCCATCCCGAAGGACGCAAGTTCGGGATTATCGCAGTAATCGTTAGCCTCGTTTTCCTGCTCGGCCTCGACTGGGAAATCATTGGCTGGCCTCTGTTGCTGCTTTCTCTGGGCGTGTTCGCGTTTTTTCGCGACCCACAGCGCGTGGTGCCGCAGGACGACAGGTTCATCGTCGCGCCGGCCGATGGACTTGTCTCGCTGATTGCCGAAGTCGAACCCCCGGCAGAATTGATTGTCGATGATGGTAGCGAACATGCCGGGCTGGAAGCGGCCAAGGTCACGCGGATCTCGATCTTCATGTCGGTCTTCGACGTCCATATCAATCGCACGCCGATCGCGGGGACCATCCGCCGAGTCGTCTACATTCCCGGAAGCTTCGTGGACGCCGGCCTTGATAAGGCGAGCGAGGAAAACGAGCGTCAGCATATTCTGGTCGAGCGGACGGATGGGTTGAAGCTGGGTTTCACTCAGATAGCTGGCCTGGTTGCGCGGCGGATCGTTCCCTTCGTCAAACCGGGCGATACCGTGGGCGTAGGGCAGCGGATTGGCTTGATCCGGTTCGGTAGTCGGGTCGATGTCTACTTGCCGGCAGGTACCGATTCGAAGGTTCTGCTGGGTCAGAAGGTGATCGCAGGCGAGACCGTTTTGGCAGAAATTGGAACGCAGACGCTGATCGAGGGCGTTTCCCAGTGAGCATACTCCCGCCGCAGGCCCCCGCAGAGCCGGAAGAGCGCGCACGTTTGGGCCCGAAGGCGGCGGAAGATGAACGTCCGGTAATGGGCCGCTCGCGTGCATTGACGCTCAAGGCGATGGTACCCAATGCGATCACGGCTGCTGCTCTGTGTTCCGGCCTTACCGGCATCCGCTTCGCCATCGGCGGAAATTGGGGTGCGGCGGTTGTTGCGATCATTCTGGCGGGCCTGCTTGACGGGATCGATGGACGAATAGCGCGTGCCCTCAAGGCGCAATCGCGGTTCGGAGCAGAACTGGACAGCTTGGCAGATTCGCTGAGCTTCGGCACTGCGCCCGCGATCATCATTTACCTGTGGTCGCTGTCAGCCGAACCGAGGCTCGGCTGGTTCGCAGCGCTGGCTTTTGCGATATGTTGCGCTCTCAGGCTCGCACGGTTCAATGCTCAGATCGACGTGAAGGAGCAACCGCATAAATCTCTCGGTTTCCTGACCGGCGTTCCTGCGCCTTTGGGCGCGGGGCTGGCCTTTGCGCCATTCTATCTTTGGATGGCTACGGGGCTTGAAGAGCTTCGTCATCCGCTTCTGGTCGGCGTCTGGCTGGTCGCAGTGGCATTGCTCATGATCTCGAGCATGGCCACACCCGGTTGGACGTCACTGCGGCCACGGCGCGGAATCAGGCTCGAGATAATCGCCTTAGCCGGACTTCTGTTTGCCGCTCTGCTGGTCGAACCATGGTGGACCTTGAGTGCGATTTGCGTCGGCTATCTCTTGCTGCTGCCTTATACTCTGCTCCGCTATTCCCGGATCAAGCGGCGCAGTTAATTGTGCCCTTCGCGGCGCGGCCCGCGGCCGATCTATCGAACGCGGTATGACCTCCCAGCGAGATTCCCGGACGAAGTGACGGCAGAGTGGGGACGTTTCCGTTCTTCAAATCGCGGTGCAGTCTGCCGAAAGCGGACCACCACCGTAGACCGCTATCGGCGAGAACGCCCACTGCCGCCAGAGCGGTAGCGGCGAGAAGGATGACAAGAAACAGTGCGAACATTGCGATATCTCCAACCCCGGCTGCTGCCAGCTATGTTGACAGACTGGGGAAATCAGGTGGAAAACCCGTACTGACCACCGTCGGTTCCGGTGATTTGGGCAATGTTCTCTTTTTGTTCTTGCGAGTCAACTGCTTTTCGCGTCCGGATTCCCTTTTTTAGCGGTGAATCGAGGCTGGATTTCCTGCCCGAACAGCGCTAAGGGCGCCCGGTTCGCATCGGAATCGGTCGTTTCAATGACTGTTCTGGTCGGGCAAATCCACATGGAAGGCACACCATACCGGTGCCCTGCGCGGGACATGACCGCATTCGGGTTCCAGCTTTCCAGAGGCATAACCGGAAAGGAATATGATTATGGCGGCTCCTACCGTCACGATGCAGCAATTGATCGAAGCCGGATCGCACTTCGGCCACCAGACCCACCGTTGGAACCCGCGCATGAAGCCGTATATCTTCGGCGCGCGCAACGGCATCCATATCATCGATCTGTCGCAGACCGTACCGCTGTTTGCGCGCGCGCTTGACTTCATCCAACAGACCGCGCGTTCGGGCGGCAAGGTACTGTTCGTCGGTACCAAGCGCCAGGCGCAGGACGCGATCCGCGACGCCGCGCTCGCTTCGGGTCAGCACTTCGTCAACCACCGCTGGCTCGGCGGCATGCTGACCAACTGGAAGACCATCAGCGAACGCATCAAGTACCTCAAGACGCTCGACGAGCGCCTGTCGGGTGACACGGCTGGCCTGACCAAGAAGGAAGTGCTCGACCTTACCCGCAAGCGGGACAAGCTCGAAATGTCGCTTGGCGGCATTCGCAACATGGGCGGCATTCCGGACGTTATGTTCGTGATCGATGCGAACATGGAAGATCTGGCGATCAAGGAAGCCAATGTTCTCGGCATCCCCGTCGTCGCCGTGCTCGACACCAATGTCGATCCTGAAGGCATCGCTTTCCCGATCCCGGGCAACGACGATGCTGCACGCGCCATCCGTCTGTACTGCGATGCAGTCGCCAATGCAGCCAAGAGCGGCAAGGGCGAAGGCATCCAGGATTCGGGTGCCGACGTTGGCGCGATGGAAAATCCGCCGGAAGAAACTGCGGCGGCCTAAGCTCTTTAACGACCGGGCGCCATCACGCGCTCGTCACAAAGCGGAGTTACGCGCCGGGCCGCTATCCAGCTGGCCCGGTGCCCGCACATCATCTCTAGAAGGAAAATACCATGGCTGCATTCACTGCCGCTGACGTAAAAGCCCTCCGTGAAAAGACCGGCGCGGGCATGATGGACGCCAAGAAGGCACTCGAAGCCGCAAACGGCGATATCGAAGCTGCGGTCGACGCACTGCGCGCCAAGGGCCTCGCCACTGCTCAGAAGAAGTCGAGCCGTACCGCCGCCGAAGGTCTTGTCGGCATTGCCGTCGAAGGCACCAAGGGTGTTGCCGTCGAAGTGAACTCGGAAACGGACTTCGTTGCCAAGAACGACCAGTTCCAGGATTTCGTCCGCAAGACCACTCAGGTCGCGCTCGGCACGGCTGGTGACGACGTCGAAGCGCTGAAGGCTGCCGACTATCCGACCGGTGGCACCGTCGGCGACAAGCTGACCGACAATGTTGCGACCATCGGCGAGAACCAGCAGGTCCGCCGCATGAAGACCGTTTCGGTCGCCGACGGCGTCGTCGTGCCCTATATGCACAATGCAGTCGCTCCGGACCTCGGCAAGATCGGCGTGCTCGTCGCGCTTGAGAGTGAAGGCGACAAGGACAAGCTGGCCGAACTCGGCAAGAAGCTCGGCATGCACATCGCCGCCGCTTTCCCGCAGGCTCTGACCGCTGACGGTCTCGACGCCGAAGTGATCGAGCGCGAGCGCGCGATCGCCAAGGAAAAGGCTGCCGAAAGCGGCAAGCCCGAGAACGTCCAGGACAAGATGGTCGAAGGCGCTGTGTCCAAGTACGCCAAGGAGAACGCTCTGCTGAGCCAGGTCTTCGTCATGGATAACAAGACCCCCATCGCGCAGGTCGTCGAGCAGGCTGCCAAGGATGTCGGCGCCAAGGTCGAGCTGGTGGACTATGTCCGCTTCCAGCTGGGCGAAGGCATCGAGAAGGAAGAGAGCGACTTCGCCGCCGAGGTCGCCGCTGCCGTAGCCGGCTAAGCGTAACCGCTTCCTACAGGATTGGGCCGCCGGACCGTGCGTTCGGCGGCCTTTTTCGTGGGCGGGGTGCCGGGGTGGGCGGCATCTTGGCCAAGTTCATGCATGGGCATGCGGGTGTGGCCGAATCGGGGTTGGAGTGGCCCGCCGCGAAGTTAGCGGGACGGCGACGTGTAGGAAATCGGTTCGATCGAGTGGGCCGGCGCTAGAATTGCAGGCCCATTGTCGCGCCGCCCAGAAAGTAGCAGAACAGCGTTATCAGCACGACCCCGACGAGGTTGAGCACCAGGCCGCCGCGCGCCATTTCGGCGATGGTAACGGCGCCGGTACTGAACACGATCGCATTGGGCGGCGTCCCCACCGGCAGCATGAACGCACAGGTGGCGGCGAAGGCGGCAGGGACCAGAAGGCCCATCGGATCGACCCCGATACCCAATGCGACCCCGCCGAGGATCGGAATGAAGGTGGCTGCAGTCGCCGTGTTGCTGGTGACTTCGGTGAGGAAGAGCACGATCGCGACCACTGCCGCGATCAGTAGGATGAGCGGCAGTGCGCCGAGGCCACTGGCCTGCACGCCGAACCACGCGTCGAGACCGGTGGCGGCGACGGCGCTGGCGAGACTGAGGCCACCACCAAACAGCAGCAGCACGCCCCAGGGCAGACCGTCTTCCGCGTCTTTCCAGGTCAGCACCATTTCGCGCCGGCCCCGTCCGGGCAGGATGAACATGGCGATGCCGGCGGCAATGGCGACGGCGGTATCGTTCATCTGTCCGAACCAGCCGAGATTATCGCCAAGACCCGGAACGCTGGAAAGGAGGCCCGGTACGACCCACAGAAACGCGGCGCCGACGAAGACGGCCGCAACCATCTTTTCGCCCTGCGAGACAGGTCCGAGCTTGTGGATTTCCTTTTCGATCATGTCGCGGCCGCCCGGAATGTCGCTGAGATCGAAGCGATAGAGCAGCCGGGTCATCAACAGCCAGCCGACCAGGATGAAGGCGAGTGCAGTCGGCACGCCGAGCATCATCCAGTCGAGAAAGCCGATTTCGATACCCAGTTCCGTGCTGGCATAGCCGGCGATGATCGCATTGGGCGGGCTGCCGAGCAGCGTGCCCAGGCCGCCCATGCTGGCTGACCATGCGATGGCCAGCATCAGACAGATCGCGAAACGACGAATGTCGGAATCTTCCCCCAGATCCACGTGCCCGGGCCGGGGCAGGGCGGCGGTATTGTCCGCCGCGTCCGACGCCGTATTCGCGCGGTCGCCCATGAGCGCGATGACCGACAGGCCGATCGGCAGCATCATGAGCGTGGTGGCGGTGTTGGAAACCCACATGGAAAGAAAGCCAGTGGCGAGCATGAGGCCAAGCACGATCTGCTTGGGCGACGTGCCGACCCGGCGCAGTGTCCACAGCGCAATCCGCCGATGCAAGTTCCATTTTTCCATCGCGATGGCGATGAGGAAGCCACCCAGAAACAGAAAGACGATCGGGCTGGCATAGGGGGCAGTGCTGCCTGCCACATCCAGATCGGTAACCATCGGCATCAGCACGATCGGAAGAAGCGAGGTGGCGGCGAGCGGGATCGCCTCGGTAGTCCACCATACAGCCATCAATGTCCCAATTGCGGCAACGGCACGGGCATCCTGGCTCAAGTTCTCAGCGCCGCCGAGCGCCAGCCAGACCGCCAGCGCGGCAATCGGCCCCAAGGCGCGAAGCATCCAGGTCAGCCGTGCGGGGCGCAAGCCCGGCGTGGCCGGTGCGTCATAATCTTCGTACCGGCCCTGGTGGCGAATTTCATCCGACATGCATTCTCCCAATCCCATGCCCGCCATATCGACCCGATCCCCCAAGATCGACGTTGCCGGGCTGTCGGCCTTATCCGACACATTGCACGGCGTCACTAGGGTGGGTGGCTTTCTTGCCTGAGATTGCCGGGTCGGCAGGCGCACGGCTTTCCCTTTGCGCCTGTGCCCCTTCGCGGCTAAGGAGCCGCAACCTCTTGCGCAACACGGATTCTCCGCCTCCATGCCTCTTAAGACGATGAAGCGTGTCCTCCTGAAACTATCGGGCGAAGTCCTGATGGGCGATCAACAGTTCGGGATCGATCCTGCTTTCGTCCTTGAACTGGCCAAGGAAGTGAAGACTGCGCGGGAGACGGGCTTGGAGATCTGCCTGGTCATCGGCGGCGGCAATATTTTCCGCGGTATGGCCGGGGCGGCACAGGGGATGGACCGGGCGCAGGCCGATTACATGGGCATGCTGGCAACGGTGATGAACGCGCTGGCGATGCAGAGCGCGCTGGAGCAGCTTGGCGTGCAGACCCGTGTGCAGAGTGCGGTGCAGATGGATCAGGTGTGCGAGCCGGTGATCCGCCGCCGTGCGGAACGACACCTCGAAAAAGGGCGCATCGTGATTTTCGCCGCGGGCGTGGGCGCACCCTATTTCACCACCGACAGCGGCGCCGCCCTGCGCGCAGCCGAAATGAACTGTGACGCGCTGCTGAAGGGCACGAGCGTCGACGGGGTATACGACAGCGATCCCAAGAAGAACGCCGAAGCGAAGCGGTTCGACACCGTTACCTACGGCAAGGTTCTGGCCGACGACCTGAAGGTCATGGATGCCAGCGCGGTCGCGCTGTGCCGCGACAACAATATTCCGATCGTCGTTTTCTCGATCCGCGAGAAAGGCAATCTGGCCCGCGTGCTGAGCGGGCAGGGTGTGCAGACGATCGTCACGAACGAAAAGAAGTAAGAGGAAGCCGCCATGGCAAAGTACGACAAAGCCGACATCGAGCGCCGCATGAATGGCGCAGTGGAAAGCCTGAAGAGCGACCTTTCGGGTCTGCGCACGGGCCGCGCCAACACCAGTCTGCTCGACCCGGTCGTGGTCGAGGTTTACGGGGCGATGATGCCCCTGAACCAGGTGGCCACCGTCAGCGCACCCGAACCGCGCATGCTGAGCGTGCAGGTGTGGGACAAGGCCAATGTGACCGCGGTCGAGAAGGGTATCGCGAAGTCCAACCTGGGCCTCAACCCGATGATCGACGGTCAGAACGTGCGTCTGCCGATGCCCGACCTGACCCAGGAACGCCGCAAGGAACTGGCCAAGCTGGCGGGCGAGTATGGCGAGAAGGCGAAGATCGCCATTCGCAACGTGCGCCGCGACGGCATGGAAGCGCTGAAGGACGACGAGAAGAAGAAGGAAATCTCCGAGGACGACCGCAAGCGGTCCGAGGACGAGGTCCAGAAGCTGACCGACAAATACGTCGCCGATACCGATGCGGCGGTCGAAAAGAAGGTTCAGGAAATCCTGTCACAGTAAGCTGGCAGGACGGGGAGCGGAAAGATGAACGGGGAAGGGCAGCACGCCCGGCATGTAGCCATCATCATGGATGGCAATGGCCGCTGGGCGAAGCGCAAGCACCTGCCCCGGGTCATGGGCCATCGCAAGGGCGTGGAAGCCGTACGCGAGTTGGTACGCAGTCTGAAGGACACGAGCATCGAGTGCCTGACGCTCTATGCTTTCAGCAGCGAAAACTGGAAGCGGCCCGAGGAAGAAGTCGACGATTTGATGAACTTGATGCGCAAGTTCATCAAATCGGATCTGCCTGAATTCATTGCCAATGACGTGAAGCTGCATATTCTGGGCGACTGGAAGGGGCTGGCTCCCGACATCGTCGGCATGCTGGAAGACGCGCTGGCGCAAACGGCCAGCGGATCGCGCACTCTGGCCGTGGCGCTCAATTACGGATCGCAGGCCGAGATCGCCCATGCGGCGCAAGCCGCCGCGGCAGAGGGCGAGATCACAGAAGAGAGCATTGCGCGCCACCTTTACAGTGCCGGATTGCCACCGCTCGACCTGCTTATTCGCACAAGCGGCGAGGTGCGGTTGTCCAATTTTCTCTTGTGGCAGGCGGCTTACGCGGAGATGCTGTTCCTCGACGTGCTATGGCCGGACTTCACGCCTGACCATCTGAAGAGCGCGCTGATCGAATATGGGGAACGGGAGAGACGTTTTGGCGGGCGGTGAACCGCAGGTTGAATTGCGCAAACGCGACCGGATGAAAGCGACCGCAAGGCGTTATGTCCGCGTGCCTCTGGCGGTGCGCACATCCGACTTGCCGAAACGCGCCGCGTCAGCGGCAGTCATGCTGGCCGTGGCAGGCGGCGCGCTGTGGGCCGGCGGCATTGCGCTGACGCTGTTTATCGTCATCGTGGCGGCGGCGACCTATGCCGAACTGGTCAGGCTGGTCGTCAGGGCGACCGTAAGGCCGGGGTGGCGGGTCGCAGGGCTGATACTGGGCGCCATCTATATCGGCTTTGCCGCCTATTCGCTCGTCATCATGCCGCGTTTCTATCTCTATCTGGTGATCGGATCGGTCATCTTCACGGATACGTTCGCCTATTTCACCGGACGTACGATCGGCGGGCCCACCATCGCCCCGCGGATCAGCCCATCCAAGACGTGGGCGGGGCTGGGCGGCGGCATGGCCGGCGCGGCCCTGTTCGGCGTCATCCTGCTGCAGGCGATCGTACCGATGTCGGATAGCTGGCATCTGGGGATCGATGCCTATCCCTGGTCGTCGCTCGCCGCGATCGCGATCGGTGCGATTGCGGCTATCGCTGCACAATCGGGCGATTTCCTGGAGAGCTGGCTGAAGCGCAAGGCGCATATGAAGGATTCGTCCAATCTCATTCCCGGACATGGCGGGGTATTCGATCGCACCGACGGGATGCTGCCGGTGGCCGTGGTGGTCGGTCTGCTGGTAACAGGCATCGCATGACCCGCACGATTTCCATCCTCGGTGCGACGGGTTCGGTCGGCGAACAGACGCTAGATCTTGTCCGCCGCAACCGCGACGACTGGCGTGTGGTCGCGCTGACGGCGAATTGCCAGGTCGCCACGCTTGCTGCGGCAGCGCGCGAGTTCGGGGCCGAGATTGCCGTAGTGGCCGACGAGAGCTGCCTTGCCGATCTGCGCGAGGCGCTGGCGGGTAGCGGCATCGAGGCCGCGGCGGGCCGGACCGCCCTGTGCGAAGCGGCGGCACGCCCGGTCGATCTGACGGTGGCCGCGATCGTCGGCTGTGCCGGACTTGGCCCGACCATGGCTGCGATCGAGCAGGGCGGCACCATCGCACTGGCCAACAAGGAAGCGCTGGTTTCCGCGGGCGAGGTCATGACTGCTGCAGTGAGCCGCCATGGCGCCACGCTGCTGCCGGTGGACAGCGAACACAATGCAATTTTCCAGTGCCTTCAAGGCGGCCGGTTCGAAGATGTCCGCTCGATCACGCTGACGGCCAGCGGCGGACCCTTGCGGCTGGTAGAGGATCTGTCCGAGGTCACGCCCGAACAGGCGATCGCCCATCCGAACTGGGACATGGGCGCCAAGATCAGCGTCGACAGTGCCACCATGTTCAACAAGGGGCTGGAGCTGATCGAGGCGCATCATCTGTTCCCCGTCGGGCTGGAGCGGATCCGGATCGTCGTGCATCCGCAAAGCGTGATCCATTCCATGGTTGAATATCGCGACGGGTCCACGCTGGCGCAGCTTGGCCCATCCGACATGCGCGTACCGATCGCATCGTGCCTTGCCTGGCCCGCGCGGATGGATACGCCGATGGCGCCGCTGGATCTGGCGGCGATCGGCGAACTGTCCTTTTTTGCGCCGGACGAGAAGCGTTTTCCCGCTACCAGACTGGCGCGCGAGGCAGCCGAGGCGGGGGGAGCGGCCCCGGCCGTGCTGAACGCGGCGAACGAAATAGCAGTAGAAGCTTTCCTGAAGCGTAAGATTGCGTTCAGCAGGATCGCGGTATTGGTCGAGCGTGTTCTTGCGGACGGGAATCACCCCGATGCGCCGCGTTCCCTCAGCGACGTGCTGATGGTGGACGAGGCTTCGCGCAGACGCGCCACCGAAATGCTGGAGCTTGCCTGACCCGTGGAATTAAACCTGCCTCTCTGGCTTTACTATGTCATCGGTTTCCCGCTGCTGCTGGGCCCGCTGGTAACGATCCACGAGCTCGGCCACTATCTGGTGGGGCGCTGGTTTGGCGTTCACGCGGAAGCCTTCTCGGTCGGTTTCGGCAAGGAAATCTGGGGCTTTACCGACCGGCGCGGCACGCGCTGGAAGCTGAGCGTGCTGCCGCTGGGCGGTTATGTGCAGTTCAAGGGCGACATGAACCCTGCGAGCATTCCCGATCCGCAGGCGGCCAGGCATGCCAGCGTCGAGGAACGGCAGGGCAGTTTCCACCATGCCGCGCTGTGGAAGCGCGCGCTGATCGTTTTTGCCGGGCCGGCGACCAATATCCTGCTGACGCTGGCGATTTTCGCCGGCTTTTTCGCCTTTTACGGCAAACCCGTCCCGGCCGATGCCGAGCAGCAGCTGGCCGTGGCGGAATTTGCCGAGGTGTCCCCTGCACGCGAGGCGGGCATCGAGGTCGGCGACCGGATCGTTGCGGTCGAGGGCGAGCGGATGGACGATTTCCGCGATGTGCAGGATTCGATCATGCTCTATCCCGGCCGGACGCTCGACATAACGGTCGACCGCGACGGGACGGAGCGGACCTTTGCCGTCCCCGTCCGCAGTGTGGAGATGGAGGATCGGTTCGGCAATGTGTCGAAGGTGGGCCTGATCGGCATCGCCTCGGGCGCATCGGCCTTCGAGTTCGAGCCGCAGGGCGTGATCGCCTCGCTGGGGCTGGCCGTCGATCATTCGATCGGGATCGTCGACATGATGGTCACGGGAATCTGGCAGATATTCACGGGCGAACGGTCGGTTCAGGAACTTGGCGGGCCAGTGAAGATCGCGAAATTTTCCGGCGAACAGCTCAGTCTGGGCGGGATGGCCTTCATCAACTTCGTGGCCCTGATCTCGCTTAACTTGGCATTCATCAACCTGCTGCCAATTCCGGCCCTCGACGGCGGGCACCTGGCTTTCTATGCGGCTGAAGCGATCCGCCGGAAGCCGGTGGGCCCACGTGGAACCGAAGTGGCGTATCGCGCCGGTGTGGCCCTCGTGCTCATGCTGATGGTATTCGTCACGATCAACGATCTGGTGCACCTCCCGGTATTCGGGAATTAGCCGGGGAAACGGAGCGGGATACCGGCAAATCGCAGCAGCAAAGCTTGATTGGCGAGGGCGCTTGAGGCAGGGGGACGATTGGTCGCTCCGCACACGCGGCCCGATGCCGGATCGGGGACTGCGCCTGCCGGGTCTTCTGTAAGTGTAACGAGGACGGGAATCTCCTTGTCGATGACTGAATTTGCTTCTGCCGCTACGCGTCGCAAGAACTCTGCTGCGCGGCTGGCGATCGGCCTGCTGGCCGGGACCATGCTTGCCGGGATGCCCGCTGCGGCATTCGCGCAGGACGAAGATGCGGCAACGCCTTCCCCCGCGCCCGCTCCGGCGACGTCGCAGGACGGCGAGGCCTTCGTGCCGACGCTGGCGCCTGCAGCAACCGCGCAGCAGGACGTCGTCCAGACGATCGCGATCAGCGGTGCAGAGCGTCTCGAGCCGAACACGATCCTGTCGTATATCAAGCTGCGCCCGGGCGATGTGTGGACGCAGGCGGCCGGCGACCAGGTCCTCAAGGACCTGTCCGCCACCGAGCTGTTCTCCAATTACAGCGTGACGAACGATAACGGGAACGTGGTTATCACCGTGGTCGAGAACCCGGTCATCAACCGCATCATTCTCGAAGGCAACAAGCGGATCAAGAACGACAAGATCCTGCCCGAAATCAAGCTGTCGCCGCGCCAGATCTTCACCCGTTCCAAGGTGCGCGCCGACGTTGCCCGCATCATCGAGCTCTACAAGCGGCAGGGCCGCTTCGCCGCGACGGTCGAACCGAAAATGGTCGAGCTGTCGCAGAACCGCGTCGATGTCGTGTTCGAAATCAACGAGGGGCCCAAGTCCAAGGTCCGCCAGATCAACATCATCGGCAATGAAGCGTTCTCGGACGGTGACCTGCGCGGCGAGATGATCACCAAGCAGGCGCGCCTGACCAGCTTCCTGAGTTCCAACACCAGCTACGATCCCGATCGCCTCGCTTTTGACCAGCAGAAGCTGCGCCAGTTCTACCTGACCGAAGGCTATGCCGATTTCCGCGTGGTTTCGGCTGTTGCCGAGCTGACCCCGGACAAGCGCGACTTCATCATCACCTACGTCGTCGAGGAAGGCGAACGCTACAAATTCGGCGACGTCGGGGTCGAGTCGCGACTGCGCGATTTCGACGATAGCGCGATGACAACGCGCCTGCCGATGAAGACGGGCGATTGGTACGATGCCAAGCTGGTCGAAGACACTGTCGAGCAGATGACCGAACTGGCTGGTACCTTCGGTTACGCCTTCGCCGATGTCTCTCCCGAGTTCCGCCGGAACCCGGAAGATCATACGATGAGCGTTACATTCGTGATCCGCGAAGCGCCGCGCGTTTATGTCGAACGTATCGACGTGAACGGCAACACGCTGACGCAGGATAAGGTCATCCGCCGCGAGTTCCGTATTGCGGAAGGCGATGCGTTCAACTCGCTTTCCGTCGCGCGTTCGACGGCGCGCATCAATTCGCTGGGCTATTTCCAGGAAAACTTCGAGATCAACCAGGTCGAGGGCAGTGCGCCCGACCGCATCATTCTCGAAGCCAACGTGGAAGAGCAGCCGACCGGCGAACTACAGCTTTCGGCTGGTTTCTCGAGCATCGAGAACTTCATCCTTGCCGGCTCTATCCGCCAGCGCAACTTCCGCGGCCGCGGCCAGACCGTCGGGCTGAGCCTGAACTATTCGCGCTTCTCGAAGTCGGCTCAGGTCAGCTTTACCGAACCGTACGTGTTCGATCGCAATATTTCGGCCGGCGTCGATATCTATCGCCGCGACATCAACAGCTTCAATTTCCGTAACAATCAGCGCAACACCACTTTCCAGCAATCCACCACCGGTGCATCGCTGCGGGCCGGTGTGCCGTTGACGGAATATATCTCTGCGATCGGCAGCTACACCTTCAATTACGACGACGTGTCGCTAGACGAGTCGCTGTATTTCTCGGATCGCGATGGTGATGGGGTTGCGAGCTGTGACCCGCTGCTCGCCAGCCGTTATCTGTGCGAAGCGATCGGCAAGCGCGCCAGCTCGATCCTCGGCCTGACAATCAATTACAACACGCTCAACAGCCGGCTGCGTCCAACGCGCGGGGAAACGCTCAGTGTCACGGGCGAATTCGCCGGTCTGGGCGGTGACGCGAAATACGTGCGCGCGCGCGCCAAGGGCAGCAAGTTCTGGCCAGTGGGTGCCGGCTTCATCTTCTCGGTAACCGGTGAAGGTGGCTGGATCCACAGCTTCGAAAACAATGCCGTTCCCGGACAGGACAATGTGCGCCTGACCGACCGGTTCTTCCTCGGTGAGCCACAAATGCGTGGTTTCGACATTCGAGGCGTAGGCCCGCGTATTGTCCGTCTGCAATATCTGGATGACGATGGCGACGACAGCACGCCCCGCGTACTCCAGACGATCGACGAAGCGCTCTCGGGCGACCGGCGGGTCGACGATTCGCTTGGCGGGCGGGCCTATTATCTGGGCCGCGCAGAACTGGAAATCCCCTTGGGCAGCGGCGCCCGCGAGATGGGCCTGCGTCCGTCGATCTTCCTCGACGTCGGTTCGCTGTTCGACATTACGCAGCCGGTTCTTCAAGATTATCCCAACGGCCTCCAGGCGACCGACGGCAGCGGAAATCTGCTGTTCGTCCAGTCGGGCGTCGGCGCCGACGGGAACCCTACCGTCGAACTCGTGACCAGCCCGGTTGCGCCCGATGGCACCGTCAATCCTCCAAGCATCATTGGCGGGACCTACTTCAGGGAGGTCTTCGTTGGCGACAGCCCGTCGCCGCGTATTTCAGTGGGTGTGGGCGTGAACTGGAATTCGCCCTTCGGTCCGTTCAGGATCGATGTAGCTCACGTGCTTAAAAAGCAGGTTGGAGACGATACCAAAGTCTTCACCTTCAACGTAGGAACGCAATTCTGATGAAAATTTTCGCAAAAACCATCGTTGCCGCCTCGCTTGCCAGCGTGGCCGCCATCGCGACTCCTGCTGCGGCGCAGGTTGCAGGCATTGCCACCAGCAGCCCGGAAGCCGTGATCGTTCGCAGCCAGGCGCGCATCAACGCCTATCAGCAGATCGACCAGCAATTCGCGAGCCAGATCACTCAGCTCCGCACGATGCGTCAGGAAATGCAGACGCTTCAGCAGAGCCTCGATACGGACAGCAACGGTCAGATCAGCCAGGCCGAAGCACAGGCCAACCAGTCCGTGGTGCAGCAGCTGCAGCAGAAGGAGCAGCAGCTCCAGCAGGCATCGCAGCCGATCGTCCTCGCGCAGACCTATGCCATCGAGCAGCTGATCAACGATTATCAGAACGTTCAGCAGCAGGTCGTCCAGCAGAAGAAGATCCAGCTCCTGCTCAACCCCGATGCGATCCAGTGGGCGCCTGACGCAGTAAACGTGACCGACGATCTCGTCGCCGCGCTGAACCAGCGCGTTCCCAGCGTGCAGACGACACCGCCTGCCGGCTGGCGTCCGCGCCAGGAATCGCTGGCAACGCAGCAGACGGTTTCGCAGGTCCTGCTAAATGTCGCCCAACAGCAGGCAGCGCAGCAGCAGCAACAGGCCGGCCAGCAGCCTGCACAGCAGCAGCAGCCCGCACAGCCTTCGGGCCGCTGATTTCGGAAAATAGGGGCAGGGTGATGAGCGATTCCGGTTTCGACGTGGTCGAGGTGCTCAAGCGCCTTCCGCATCGCTATCCCCTGCTTCTCGTCGACCGGGTGAAGGAGCTCGTCCCTGACGAGCGCATTCACGCGGTCAAGGCCGTCAGCTTCAACGAAGATTTTTTCCAGGGCCATTTCCCCGGTGCGCCGATCATGCCCGGGGTTCTGCAGATCGAAGCCTTGGCACAGGCCGCCGGTGTTCTTGCGGTGGAAAGCCTCGGGCTCGCCGGATCGGGCAAGCTCGTGTATTTCATGGCCATCGAGAACGCCAAGTTTCGCGCTCCGGTGACGCCGGGCGTCCTGCTCGATCTGAAGGCCGAGTTCGTACAGAAGCGCGCCCGGGTCTGTAAATTCGCTGGCGCGGCATCGGTCGAAGGCAAAGTAACCTGCGAAGTGAGCTTCACAGCGATGATTGCCGACGCACCCGAATAAGGTTGCCAATATCGGTGCTCGCCGCTATGCGCGCGCCTTTCCCATTCACAGCTGGACCGGTCGGAACCGTTCCGAAGCTAGAAGGACGATTACCATGAAGGCCGAAGGTCACCCCGATTACCACATGATCACGGTCAAGATGACCGATGGTACCGAATTCCAGACGCGCTCCACCTGGGGCAAGGAAGGCGACACGCTTTCGCTGGATATCGATCCGACCAGCCACCCGGCATGGACGGGCGGCACCAAGCAGATTCAGGAAGGCGGCCGCGTCGCAGCCTTCAACAAGCGTTTCGGCGGCCTGTCGCTCAAGAAGAACTGAGCGAGGCGAGCCTCGAGGCTTTACGAAAGGGCGGTCCGGCAGGGCCGCCCTTTTTCATGCGCGATCTCGGCCGCCGGTTCGTTCGAACCGCATCATGCCTGCGTAAGTGTATTCTCCACCATCGGCCGGGTGGTCCTGTCCATCGAATACGGGGACTTCGGCCAGATCGTAGATTGTCATTCCATCGATGCAGGCAAGATTGAGTCCGTAGTGATCGGGTTCGGATCGTAACTGGTGAAAGGGATGGATGCCGCATCGAGCGCAGAACCTGTGCCGGGCCTGTCCGCTGCCGAATGTGTAAAGCGTCAACACATCCTCACCCGCCGTGATTTTGCAATCTGCGATCGGCACATCGAGCATGACGACGCCCTTCATCGCGCAGATAGTACAATTGCAGCGCCGGATCACCGGATCGGCGGGCATGGTGAAACGGAACCGTACCGTGCCGCAATGGCAACCGCCGTGATGAATCTTACCAGCTTCGATCATCTCACCACCCCCAAGGCTTTTCCCGGTACCATTTGGTAATCACGTATTTCAGCCCCTTCCTGACCTTCATGCCATGGTGGATCGTGTTGGGGTTTTCGCGCAGGTCGGGGCGGCGATTGTTCCAGCACACCAACTTCCCGGCTTCGGGCTGGAACATCTTCTTGGCAGCCTTGAAGCGCGTCGCGCCGCCGGCATCAACATCGTTGAGATAGATCATGAAGGTCCAGGTGCGCTGCCCAGCTACGGAGCAGTATCGCGTCCAGTCCTTGCCGCCCGGATTGAAATAGTCGCAGTGCGGCTTGAATTCCTGCCCCACATCGTAACGCTGTCCCTGCAACGGTTCGCCATGAGCCGGATCGATACCGTTCAGTGCATGGAGCAGGGTTTCCATCCGCATCACGGCCGGTAATCCGGCATCGAGATCGCAGGTCTCGCTGGTGCGGAAATAATTATCGTCGCCAGCATCGGCCAAGGTCGAGGGACGGCGATCCTGTTCAATCAAGGAAATCAGTTCCTGGCACAAATCTGGCGGCACGAAATCGCGTAACTGGAACAGTTCCAGCTTTTCGCTCGGAATGCGCTGCACGCCGTCCCGCGCAAGAAGTTTATCGGCTGAAGATTCGCCCGGATTCATCATCGGCGGAACATTAGCGTCCGAAAGTGCGGCATCAACCGCGAAAGATAATTGCGTGCAATGTGCGCAGGCGCGTTTTTCGCTTCCCAATTCCCGTTCATTGTGCAACAGGCACGCGCCGTTGTGCAGGGCCGCTTGACGCTGGCCCTTGCATGCGTAACAGGCCCCCTTCCCGGGCGGTTCCGGGGGCATGTGGCGATCGTAGCTCAGTTGGTTAGAGCGCCGGTTTGTGGTACCGGAGGTCGCGGGTTCGAACCCCGTCGATCGCCCCATTTTCTCCCGCTATCAGCCGTCCATAACACCTCTCTGGGGGCATACGGCGCATGACGGCATTCTGGACCGAAGCGGATTTCGACGACCACGAACTCGTACAGGTTGTACGTGACGCGAAAAGCGGTCTGACAGCGATCATCGCGCTCCATTCCACTCACCTCGGGCCGGGTGCCGGCGGCACGCGTTTCTGGCATTATGCCGATGCGTCCGACGCCATGCGCGATGCGCTGCGCCTGTCGCGCGGTATGAGTTACAAGAACGCGATGGCCGGTTTGCCCATGGGCGGTGGCAAGGCAGTAATCCTGGCCAACCAGGACAAGGCCAAGACGCCCGAAATGCTCGCCGCTTTCGCCGATGCGGTGGATGCACTGGGCGGTAAATACGTTACGGCCGAGGACGTCGGCATTTCGGAAGCCGATATGGCAGCCGTGGCCGAGCGCACGCAGTTTGTCTCCGGCCTTCCGGTCGAAGGTGATGACGCTGCTGGCGGCGATCCCGGTCCGTTCACCGCGCTGGGCATTTTTCTAGGCATCAAGGCCGCGGTCAAGCACAAGCTTGGCAAGGACAGTGTCGAAGGCGTGCATGTCGCCATCCAGGGCACGGGAAGTGTGGGCGGAGGCGTTGCCCGCCTGCTCGCCAAGGACGGTGCGAAATTGACGCTTTCCGATATCCACATGGACCGCGCCGAAGCGCTGGCCACGGAAATCGGTGCCGAAACCGCCGCGCCCGATGCGATCATGTCCATTGCCTGTGACGTATTCAGCCCGAATGCGCTGGGCGCGGTACTGGATGACGAAGGTATCGCCCGGCTCGACTGCCAGATCGTCGCCGGCGGTGCGAACAACCAGCTGCGCCGGGCCGAACACGGACCGATGCTGGCCAAGCGCGGTATTCTCTACGCGCCGGATTATGTCATCAATGCAGGCGGGATCATTTCGGTAACGCTGGAATATCTGTGCCGCAACGACAAGGCGCCGTGCGACATCAACGAGGTGCGCAAGCGCATCGCGCTGATCCCGGGCCGGCTCGAGCAGATCTGGCAGGAGAGCGACAGTTCCGGGGCCTCGCCCGATCAGGTCGCGGACCGCATGGCACAGGAACTTATCGGCCGCTGACACTGCGCCCTTGCGGGGGAGGGGCCGCGCTGTCAAAGCGGTGCCGGACGGTAAAATTCGATGCACGGCTTCGCCAATCCCAAACGCTTTCTGTCGCTTGCCAGCTTGCTGACGCCGATCTTCCTGATCGGTGGACTGCTGGTGAGTGCGGGAGCTTTGTGGTGGGGCCTTACCCAAGTGTCGCCCGATCGGCTGATGGGCGAAACTGTCCGCATTCTCTTCCTTCACGTACCGGCGGCATGGCTGGGCATGGGCGGATGGACGGCAATCGCCCTTTCCAGCCTGGTTTTCCTCGTCTGGCGGCATCCTCTGGCTGCGCTCGCCGCTCGTGCCGCGGCGGTGCCGGGGCTCGTCTTCACCCTCATCTGCCTCATCACCGGATCGATCTGGGGACGGCCCACGTGGGGAACATGGTGGGTGTGGGACGGCAGGCTCACCAGCATGCTGGTACTGGCCTTCCTCTATGTCGCTTATATCGCGCTGGCCCAGGCGGCCGAGCGCGAAGGCGTTTCCGCGCGCATTCCGGCGATCTTTGGTTTGCTCGGTGCAATCAACATTCCGATCATCAACCGCAGCGTGGTGTGGTGGAATTCCCTCCACCAGCCGCCCAGCATCACCATGGGCCAAAGCGCGATCGACGCCGAATTCCTGGTGCCGCTGCTCGTCGCGGTATTCGGTTTCTCGCTGCTCTTCGCGGGCGTCGTGCTGGCCCGGATGCGGGCGCTGCTGGCCGATGTTCAGGCCGAAGCCCGCCTGCGTCGCAGGGCGATGGAGGCAGTTTGATGCGCGAAGCGTTGGATCAGTGGGATTTCGTCGTAGCTGCCTATGCAGTCGGCATTCTGGGCACACTTGCCATGGTGGCATGGGCCTGGATCGACATGAAGCGTGCTGAAAAACGCCGCGAGGAAAGCAGACGCAAATGAGTGCATTCAAGCCAAAGCATCAGCGGCTCGTGCTGGTGGTGCTAGCGCTGGTGGCGCTTGTGGGGGCGGGCCTGCTGGCTGCCTATGCGCTGCGCAATCAGGCCAGCTATTTTTACCTGCCGGAACAGATGCTGGAGAATCCGCCTGCACCGGGACAGGCAGTCCGCCTCGGGGGCATGGTAGAACAGGGTTCTCTGCAAACCGCGGCGGACGGCGTGACGCTGACCTTCGCAGTGACCGGCAAGGACGATGCCCGTGTGCCCGTGCGTTTCAGCGGAATCGCACCGGACCTGTTCGTGGAAGGATCCGGCGTAGTGGCGGAAGGCCGGCTTGGCGCGGATGGCACCTTTATTGCGGACAATCTCCTCGCCAAGCATGACGAAAACTACGTACCTCGCGAATTGCAGGAAATGACCGAACATCAGGCCGCCAAGATGGCCGAGGAAACGACGGTCGGCCTGGAATGATTGCCGAACTGGGTCTTGCCGCGCTGTGGCTTGCCGCCGCGCTTGCCGCGACGCAGATGGTGGCAGGCTTCCTGGCGGTGCGCGACAATGGCACCAGCGAACTCGCCAAGCTGATCCGGCCCGCGGCCATCGCGCAGGGCGTGCTGGTCGCATTCTCCTTTGCCATGCTGGTGTGGCTCTTCGCGATTACCGACCTGTCGGTCAAACTGGTGGTGTCGAATTCGCATTCGATGAAGCCGCTTATCTTCAAGCTGTCGGGCACGTGGGGAAATCACGAAGGCTCGATGCTCTTGTGGGTCATGGTGATGGGTTTTGCCGGCGCCTTGATCGCGCTGGTGGAACGCCGCCTGCCCGAGCGCACGATGAATGCAACGCTCGCTGCGCAGGGTGTTGTATCCCTGGGCTTCTATGCCTTCCTGCTCCTGAGCTCGAACCCTTTCGAACGCCTGCCGACGCCGGCTGCGGAGGGGATGGGCCTCAATCCGTTGCTGCAGGATATCGGCCTCGCGTTTCATCCGCCTACGCTCTACCTCGGTTACGTCGGCCTGTCCGTTGCCTTCAGTTTCGCCGTGGGCGCATTGCTGACACGGCAGGTCACGCCGGAGTTTGCCCGCGCCATGCGGCCCTGGGTGCTGGGTGCATGGGTGTGGCTGACTGTCGGGATCACGGCAGGGAGTTACTGGGCCTATTACGAACTGGGCTGGGGGGGCTGGTGGTTCTGGGACCCGGTCGAAAATGCCTCCCTCATGCCCTGGCTGGCAGCGACAGCGCTTCTCCATTCCGCCAGCGTCTTGGCCAGCCGCGATGCGCTGCGGACGTGGACAATCATGCTCGGCGTCGTCGCCTTTTCAATGAGCATGGTCGGCACATTCCTTGTGCGTTCGGGTATTCTGACCAGCGTGCACGCCTTTGCCGTCGACCCGGAACGCGGGACCTTTATCCTTGTCCTGCTCGGCATATTCATCGGCGGCGCGCTGCTGTTGTTCGCCCTGCGCGCCAATACCATCAGCGAGGGCGAGCGCTTCCGGATTGCCAGCCGCGAAGGGGCGCTGGTCTTCAATAACGTGATGCTGAGCGCCATTCTGGCGATCGTACTGCTCGGTACCCTCTATCCGCTGTTGACCGAAGCTTTCGACGTGCGCGTGTCCGTGGGGCCGCCTTACTTCAACCCCGTGGGGGCGATCTTCGCCATTCCCATGCTGATTGTCATGGGGGTGGGGCCATTGCTGCGCTGGCGGCAGGACCGTCTGGACCGGATCGGCAAGGAAGTCGCGCTGTTCGGTGCTCTGGTGCTGGCCGCACTGATCCTCGCTAGCGTTCTCGCCGACATTGGCATTCTTCCGTTGCTGGGCTTGGCATTGGGTCTCGGCCTCGCCGTGGCGAGCCTGTTGCCACTGCGCCGCCGCAAGCTGTCGCGCACACCGCTTGCGACTTGGGGCATGGTGGTCGCGCATTTCGGGATCGCCGTCGCATTGCTCGGCATGTCGAGCGAAAGCGCGTTCACACAGGAACGCCTGGCCGCGCTCGAGGAAGGTGGTCGCACGACCGTGGGACCGTGGAGCATCGAGTTACAAGGGGTCGAGCCCATAGCTGGGCCGAACTGGACGGCCATGCAGGCGCGGATTTCGGCGCGTTACGATGGCGGCAAAGCCAACGTGCTGACACCGCAGGCACGCAATTTCTGGGCGCCGCCGCAGCAGACCACCGAAAGTGCGTTGCTGACGCGCTGGAATGGCCAGCTTTATGCAGTGGTCGGCGACCGTACCCCTGACGGCCGTTGGCAGCTCCGCCTGTGGTGGAAGCCCTTCGTGCCGCTGATCTGGTATGGCGGACTGCTGGTGGCACTAGGCGGTGTGCTCGCGCTGATCGGGCGGGTCATAACCGATATTCGCAACCGCCGCCTTGCCGTCCGCATCGCCGAGCGCCGGGCCGACCGGGAGGCACTGGCATGAACTGGCGCCTGTGGGTTCCCCTGTTCGCCTTTGCGCTGTTTATCGGCTTGGCGGCGTATCAGTTGACGCAGCCGAGGGACGATTTCGTCGAAAGCCGGATGGTCGGACAGGAGCTTCCCTATTTCGACCTGCCGCCGGCGATGGAGGGGGCAGAGGGCGTCGCCAATGTCGATTTCGCCGACGGCACGCCGCGCCTGCTCAATATCTGGGCGAGCTGGTGCCTGCCCTGTATCGCGGAAGCGCCGCATCTCGAAGCGCTGAAGGAGCAAGGTGCTGAAATCGTGGGTGTTGCCATTCGCGACCGGCCTGAGGACGTGGCGCGTTTCCTGGCACAGCATGGCAATCCTTACGTGCGTATCGGGCGGGACGACCTGTCCGAGGTGCAGCTGGCGATCGGGTCTTCGGGGGTTCCCGAGACCTTCGTGATCGATGGCAAGGGCGTGATCCGCTATCAGCATATCGGCGATATCCGCGAGAGCGATGTGCCGGTTCTGCTCGAACAGTTGGCGGAGGCACGTCAATGAGACGTATGATTTTGCTGCTGAACACCGTTTTACTGTTCGGCATGTTCGGTCCCGCGGTAGCTCAGGATTCCCTGCCGCCGGCGCCCTATGCCTATCGCCAGCTCGACGATCCGCAGCAGGAGGCCGCAGCGCAGGACCTGATGGAAACTCTGCGCTGCCTCAAATGCCAGTCCCAGTCCATCGCCGATAGCGATGCGCCGATGGCGGGCGACATGCGTCACCAGGTCCGCATCCGCATTGCAGCCGGCGAAAGCCCGGAAGAGGTGCGCGGCTGGCTGATGCAGCGCTATGGCGACTACGTCAGCTACAAACCGGCGGTCAGCGCCACGACCTGGCCGCTGTTTGCCATTCCCGTGCTGTTGATACTGCTGGCAGGGGGCATCCTGATCCGCCGCATGCGGGGCCGCGCATGAGTTGGTTGCCGATCCTGATCCTGACGGCGCTGGTCTTTGCGCTAGCCGTGTTCGTACTCAAGCTGCCACGCACGCTGTGGACGCTCTTCGGCTCGGCGCTGCTGTTCGGACTGGCGGGCTATGCGGCACAGGGAAATCCTGGCCAGCCGTCCGCCCCTGCATCGCCGGTACGCGACGATGCGGCGCAATCCGGCGAACTGATGGTCGAGGCGCGCCGCGAATTCTATCCCGAGGGACGGCTTCCGTCGCGGTTCGTGGTCACGGCCGACGCCTTCACCCGCCGTGGCCAGCACGATCAGGCCGCGAATTTCCTGCGCAATGCGGTTGCCGAGAACCCGAAGGATGGCGAAGCATGGCTGGCTCTTGGCAATGCATTGGTGGAGCATGCCGGGGGCAGGCTGACCGCCGCGGCCCTCTATGCCTATTCGCAAGCAGAGAAAGTCAGCCCGGAAAATCCGGCGCCGACCTATTTCCTCGGCCTTGCCTTCCTGCGCGCCGGCGAACCGGCAAATACGCTGACCCTGTGGCGCGAATTGCTGGAAAGCGCACCGGCAGATGCCGAGTGGCGGGGGCCGCTGGCGGCGCGACTCGAGCGGCTTGAGGCGATTCTCGGCGTGACCGAGCAGGAAGGCTCTGTAGAAACCGAAGAATAAACAGCATGTTGCGTCCCTTGTTGCGGGTGCGAATACATGCTGCTAATCGCGGCGACTTCGCCATACAGGCCGAGTGACACGAAGTTGTCGGAAACCCAATCCAGCATGAATGATCCCGTTCCCGCGCCGCCACCGCTGAACGAAGGAGTGCCGCCTGCGGATTCGCATGGCGGCCATGGCCATAGCGGATCGCGCACGGCGCTGGCCGTGGGCGCCATCGGCGTCGTCTTCGGCGACATCGGTACCAGCCCGCTTTACGCCTTTCGTGAAACCTTCGCGGGCGCTGCCAGCATCGCGATCGATCGCCTGCACGTGCTGGGCGTGGTCAGCCTGATCTTCTGGTCGATGCTGATCGTGGTCGCATTGCAATATGTCACCATCCTGATGCGCGCGGACAACAAGGGGCAGGGCGGTAGCCTGGCGCTCGTCGCACTGCTGAGCCGCCACATGGGCCGATCGAGCTATGGCTGGCTGGTCGTGCTGCTGGGCGTGTTTGCGACATCGCTGTTCTATGGCGACAGCATGATCACCCCGGCTATTTCGGTGCTTTCGGCCGTCGAAGGCCTGACGGTGGTCAATCCGGGGCTGGATCCGCTGGTCATCCCTATAGCGCTGGTGCTGCTGATCTTCCTGTTCTTCCTGCAGAGCAGGGGCACGGCCAAGGTCGGCGCACTCTTCGCGCCGGTGATGATCGTCTATTTCGTGACCATCGCCGGCCTCGGCCTCAATCAGATCATCCAGCATCCCGGCATCCTGTGGGCGCTCAACCCGTGGTACGCGGTGCAGTTCTTCCTGACCGACGGTGCAGTCGCATTCTTTGCGCTGGGCGCCGTGGTGCTCGCCGTGACCGGTTCGGAAGCGCTTTATTCCGACATGGGCCACTTCGGACGCGGGCCAATGCGCCTGTCCTGGTTCGGCTTCGTCATGCCGTGCCTGCTGCTCAATTATTTCGGGCAGGGCGCCATGATCGTGAGCCTGCCGGCCGAACAGGCCGCCGAAGTCGTGCGCAACCCGTTCTTCCTGCTGGCTGCCGAGGAATTCCGCCTGCCGCTGGTGATCCTTGCCACTCTGGCGACCTTCATCGCCAGCCAGGCCGTGATTTCCGGTGCGTTCAGTATCACGCACCAGGCAATGCAACTGGGCTTCATGCCCCGCCTGTCCATTCGCCACACCAGCGAAACCGAAGCGGGCCAGATCTATATCCCGGTCGTGAACTGGGCGCTGATGGTGGCTGTGATCATCCTCGTCCTGACGTTCCAGAATTCGTCCAGCCTCGCCAGCGCCTATGGCATCGCGGTGACCGGTGCAGTCACCATCGATACGCTGCTGATGGGCGTGCTGTTCGTGGGCGTCTGGAAGTGGAAATGGTTCCTTGCCCTGCCGGTGGTGCTGTTCTTCCTGATCGTCGATGGCGCCTATTTTGCCGCCAACCTCGCCAAGGTCCCCGACGGCGGCTGGTTCCCGCTGGTGGTTGGGCTCGTCGCCTTCACCCTGCTGACCACCTGGTCACGCGGCCGCAAGCTGATGCGGGACCGGATGAGCGAGACCGCGCTGCCGATCGAGATTTTCGCCAAGAGCGCGAAGAATTCCGCCACCCGCGTGCCCGGCACAGCCATTTTCATGGCCAGCCAGACCGCCGGTGTTCCCAGCGCGCTGCTGCACAACATCAAGCATAACAAGGTGCTGCACGAGCGGGTCGTCATCCTGACCGTGCTGATCGCCGATGCGCCCTATGTCGATGCGAACAAGCGCTGCGAAATCCACGATCTGGGCGACGGTTTCTACCGCGCGATCCTGCATTACGGTTTCATGGAAGAAACCAATGTGCCGCTGGGACTGAAAGAAATGTCCCGCTGCGGCGGCGCATTCGACATGATGCACACCAGCTTCTTCCTCAGCCGGCAGACGCTGCTGGCCAGCGACAAGCCGGGCATGCCCATATGGCGCGAGAAGATCTTCTCCTGGATGCTGCGCAACGCCGCGACCGCCATGGATTTCTTCCGCTTGCCCACCAACCGCGTGGTGGAGCTTGGCAGCCAGGTCGAGATTTAAGCCTGGGCAGGCGGCCCGGACATGTCGAGTTGTGCGCCCCGCGTGTGGCGCCTTAGTTACCAATGATCGCCGCGTCGCAATTTCATCTGAAGAGGGCCTGCGTCACCGGAGAGTGACACGGAATACAGCATTCTCTATCACGCTGTGATGAATTCGGATTTTTCCCGCGATGTCGAAGTGGTCGGCGCTATCAGCGTCGTACCTTCCATCCTCGAGGTGGTCTGTCAGTCGACCGGGATGGGTTTTGCCGCGGTCGCGCGGGTGACCGAAGATCGCTGGATCGCCTGCGGGGTTCGGGACGAGATTGCGTTCGGACTGGAGCCTGGCGGAGAGCTTCAGGTGGAAACGACGATCTGCAACGAAATCCGGGACCATCGGGACCCTGTGGCCATCGATGACGTCGACAACGATCCCACATATCAAAACCACAAGACACCGCAGATTTACGGCCTGAAAAGCTATATTTCCGTCCCGATCCTACTTTCGGACGGCAGCTTCTTCGGCACGCTTTGCGCAATCTCGCCAAAACCTGCGAAGGTCAGCGAACCCAAAACGCTGGGCATGTTCAACCTGTTTGCCGAGATGATCGCCTATCACATCGAGGCCGGTCACGCCGTAGAGCAGACCAACAAGGCGCTGCTGGACGAACAGGAAACGTCGGCATTGCGGGAACAGTTCATCGCGGTTCTCGGTCACGATTTGCGCAATCCATTGGCCAGCATCGCCAGCGGGATGCGGCTGATTGGCAAGGAGCCATTGAGCGAGAACGGGAAATCGATTGTCGGCCTGATCGAGGGAAGCGTGGCACGTATGGCGGGGCTGATCGATAATGTCATGGATTTCGCGCGCGGCAGACTGGGTGGCGGCTTGACGCTGACGCGGTCGCGAAAAAATATCGCGGAAACGCTCGATCAGGTGATTTCCGAGTTGGCAGCCAGTCATCCGGATCGCATTATCCATAAGTCCGAATGGACCGACCTGGAGGTGGATGGCGACCATGATCGCCTTGGTCAGGTTTTCTCCAACCTGATCGGGAATGCCCTGATGCACGGCGATCCGAACGAACCCGTCAGGATCGCCCTGGCCAGAGATGGCGAGAACCTCGTATTTCGAACTGTGAATATGGGAGACACCATTCCCCCCGAAGCGATGGAGCAGCTATTTCAGCCATTCTCACGTGGCGAGGTGCGCTCGAGCCTCCAGGGTCTCGGGCTTGGTCTTTATATCTCTGCCCAGATTGCTGCCGCGCATGACGGTACGCTAAGTGCCGTATCAGCGAATGGCAAAACCACGTTTACCTTCGAACTTCCGTCCATGTGAGATGGCTTGGCCCAAACGTCAGCAAGCCAATCCCGTCGGTTTGTGAAATCGTTGGCGGGGATCGCTCCTGAACCCTGCGACTGACGGGGGCCCCGTTTTACTGAAGTACGCTCGCCGGACACTTCCCATCCGCTACGAGCTTCGCCCGGTAGCTGTGACCATGTTCGGCGCGCCAGGCATCTGCGGCAGCCTTGCCGTTTGTCCGTAAGCGGTTTTTGTATTCCGTTTCCATGGCGCGCCGCTCGGGCCCTGGCCCGGAATCGGCGAAACAGCGGGGGGAAATGGAAGCGGCTGACGAGTTACCATCCGCGATGTCGCCTGAGATCTTGTTGGCCATGACGCTGGTTACAGCATTGCCCATAGGTATCGGATCAGTCGGCGCATATTGGCCAAACGCCGGCACGGCGCTGGAGAGAAGAACCGTTACACTGAGTATGCCAAGACCGGTGCGTCTCATTGCCATAAAAATCCTGTTCTGCAGCAGGCACGATAGCCCCGGGGGTGATGAACGTCCAATTTATCCCGAGACGGGTTCACCAATATCCGAGGTCGACGGGATGTCCATCGAATGATCCAAGACGAAGAGAAAGGTCCCATGAACTCTTGCCACGTCGTGCTGTCCGGTTGCTCAAGCGGCGGGAAATCGACGCTTCTGGCAGAACTCGGGCGGAGGGGCTTTGCGATCGTGCCCGAACCGGGTCGCCGGATCGTCGAGGAAGAGCTGCGAGGCGACGGGAGCGCGCTTCCATGGGTCGATCTGAAGGCCTTCGCCAATCGGGCGTTGAGCCTTGCCGCTAACGACAGGCACGATGTGCCAGAGGAGGCCGGCTGGGTCTTTTTCGACCGCGGTCTCGTGGACGCAGCGGTCGCGCTGCAACATGCGACGGGACGAACTGCCGCCGGGGTGCTGACAGCGTATCGGCGCTATCATAAACGCGTATTTCTGGCGCCTCCCTGGCCCGAAATCTTCGAGACAGATGGCGAGCGCCGCCACAGTCTAGCGGAGGCGAGCGCCGAGTACGATCGCCTGCTAAAGGCCTACCGCGAACTGGATTATGACACAGTCATCCTGCCGAAGGTGAGCGTCGAAGAACGAGCCAATTTCGTTCTTCGAACGCTTCGCTGATCGCGCCGAGACTGCGCTGACATTGGTGCTCCAAATCGTCGGCAGACGGGAAGGTGGCCGGTTACGCCATGTCGTCATCATCGCGACTGTATCCAAACAGCTCGCCGGGCACACAAACACCTCGACCTTTACGCGTCATTCCCGCTACGCAGGCGGCTATTGGTTCAGGACGGTGATGGGGTTAGGCTTCCGGATGCTCTTTACAGATTGTGATGCCCTGATTTTCGATAGCGACGGTGTGCTGGTCAATTCGGAGGTGATTAACATCGCTGTCGAGCAGGAGTATCTTGCCGAACTCGGGCTCACGTATGATTACGCTACCTATGTTTCCCGGTTCGTTGGCCTGGCGAATGCGGATTTCCATGCACAACTTGCGGCGGATTTCAACGAGCGCGTCGGGGGTGAATTCCCGCAGGACTTTGGTTCGCAGTTGGATGATCGCATCTGGCCCAGGATCGAAGCCGAGCTGAAGCCACTCGAGGGCGTGGAAAAACTGGTGGCTGCATTTGGCGGGCGCGTGGCGGTCGGTTCTTCGGCTTCAATCGATAAGCTTGTCCGGAAACTGGAACTTACCAAGCTCGACCGTTTATTCGCCCCTCATATCTATTCAGCCGATCACGTTCAGCGAGGAAAGCCAGCTCCCGACCTTTTTCTTTACGCGGCGAGACAGATCGATGTGCAGCCCGAGCGGTGCGTTGTCATAGAGGATAGCGTGAATGGGGTGCTGGCAGCGCGAGCGGCGAACATGACGGCTATCGGGTTTGTCGGCGGAGACCATGCGGACTCCGGACTGGCCGAGCGTTTGAAAGCCAGCGGAGCTGCAACGGTGGTTTCCAGTCACGCCGAGATTCTGGGAATGCTCTGACCGCCGCGTCAAAGACGGATCGTCCCCCTCCGTCCTCAGGCGGTTGGCGGTTCGTCCTTCACGACTTCGTCCCTGTCTTCCAGCGCCAGCCCGTGTTTCAGCAGCATCGGGATCTGGGTGAAGGTGAAGATGAAGCTGAGCGGCATGAAGACCCACAGTTTCGCCCACAGCCAGCTTTCGAAGGTGAGCTGCATGCGCAGCACCTCGTTCAGGACGGCCATGAAAACGAAGAAGAAGCCCCAGTTGCGCGACAGCTTGAGCCAGCCCTGGTGGTCGACACCTTCGAAGGCCGCTTCCAGCAGGATCTGCAACAGTGCCTTGCCGCGGAGCCAACCGCCGATCAGCAGGGCGCCAAACAGGAGATAGATGGCCGTTGGCTTGATCTGGATGAATTTCTCGTCCTGCAGCCAGATGGTCAGCCCGCCGAAACCCACGATCAGTGTTGTCGAGAGGATCAGCATCGGGCTGACATGACCGAATTTCAGCTTGCTAAAGACCAGCGCCACGACGGCTGCGACCATGAAGGCGATCGTGCCGTAGATCACTGCCGCGATCTCGCCGAAGGTCGATGTCTCGGGCGGCTGGTAAAACTTGTAGACGCCGAGGAAAACCAGCAGCGGGCCGTAATCGACGAGGATGTTGAGCCAGCCGGATTTGGGCTTGGGTTTCGCTTGTTCGTTCATCAGGCCACTCCCGCGATCACGCGCGCCACAAGATCGGGATCGAAGGGGCGCAGATCGTCGATCTTTTCGCCGACACCGATCGCGTGGATGGGCAGGCCGTATTGTTCGGCCGCCTGCACCAGCACACCGCCGCGCGCCGTGCCGTCGAGCTTGGTCATGACGAGGCCGGTGACGCCTGCAACCTCTTTGAACACGTCGATCTGGGACAGGGCGTTCTGGCCATTGGTGGCATCGAGCACCAGCACGACGTCATGCGGCGCTTCGGGATTGAGGCGGCCGAGGACTTTCCTGATCTTGGCGAGTTCGTCCATCAGTTCGCGCTTGTTCTGAAGGCGGCCCGCCGTATCGACGATCAGCACGTCGGTGCCGATCTCGGTTGCCTTCTTTACCGCATCGAACACGATCGAAGCCGGGTCGCCGCCTTCTGGCCCGCGCACGAGCGGCACTCCGACCCGCTCCGCCCAGGTCTGCAGCTGACCGATGGCGGCTGCGCGGAAGGTATCGCCCGCCGCCAGCATCACGGCGTAATCGTCTTCCTGGAAGAGGTGCGCGAGCTTGGCGATGGTCGTCGTCTTGCCGCTGCCGTTCACGCCGATAACCAAGAGTACCTGGGGGCGGGGAAAGGCAGTGATTTCGAGCGGTATGGCAACGGGACGCAGGATAGCGGCGATTTCCTCTGCCACGGCTTCCTTCAGCTCCCGCTCGGTAATCTCGAGGCCGAAGCGCTTTTCGCGCAGCTTTTCGCGAATACGCGCGGCTGCCGACGGGCCGAGGTCGGAGAGGATCAGTGCATCCTCGACATCGTCCAGCGTGGCATCGTCCAGCCGCGCAGTGCCCACCACCTCGGTCAGGTTGCTCGTCAGTTTCTCGGAAGTCTTGCGGAAGCCCCCGAACAGCCGGTCGGTCCAGCTTTGCTTGTCACTCATTGCAGAAGGCCATTCTCGAAACGTGTCGGCGATACGGTGATCACGCTGCCGGCGGGTGTGCCCTCGGGTAGGGATACCCGGGCGAAATGCGGCGTGTAGCCGGTCCCGTCGCGTTCGGCGAGGACGGCGTGCGGATTTTCGACGAGCGATCCAAGCCATGCGTCGCGCGTCGAGCTGGCCAAGGCACGCAATTCGGCAGCGCGGCGCTTGACCGTTTGACGCTCGACCTGCGGCATGCGGGCGGCGGGCGTGCCGGGGCGGGGCGAATAGGGAAAGATGTGACCATGCACGATGCCAAGTTCGCGGACGATCGACAGGTTGGCCGCGTGATGGTCCTCGGTTTCGGTGGGGAAACCGGCAATCAGATCCGCGCCGATGGCGCAATCTGGGCGGAGGTCCTTGAGCCGCGTGACGAGGTCCATCGCATCGCGGCGCAAGTGCCGGCGCTTCATGCGCTTCAGGATGAGATCGTGACCGTGCTGCAGCGAGAGGTGAAGGTGCGGCATGAGACGCTGTTCATGGGCGAACAGTTCGAACAGCTGCGGATCGATTTCCACCCCGTCGAGCGACGACATGCGTAGCCGCTGAAGGGTCGGGAAGCGATCAAGCACTGCGCGCACGAGTTGGCCGAGGGGCGGCGTATCGGGCAGGTCGTGGCCCCAAGACGTGACGTCCACGCCGGTCAGCACGATTTCGGGCGCGCCGTGGTCGAGATGCCGTTCCACCTCGGCCAGAACCTCGGCGATCGTCAGGGAGCGGCTGGGCCCGCGTCCCTGCGGAATGACGCAGAAGGTGCAGGCATGGTCGCAGCCGTTCTGTACTGCGATAAAGGCGCGGGTGCGATCCTGCGGGGCCGGGGCTGCATCGGCCGGGACGTTCCAGGCGCGTGCATCAAGCTTGGCCGTATTGGCAACAAGCCCGTCGACCTCGGGCATGGCGGAAAGCTGATCACGCTCGATATCGGCAGCGCAACCGGTAACCAGCAGGCGGGCATCGGGATTGGCGCGACGCGCGCGGCGGATCGCCTGCCGTGTCTGGCGTACCGCCTCGCTGGTCACTGCGCAGCTGTTGACGACCACCAGGTCCCGTTCCCCGGCCAGCATGGCGCGGATCTGCTCGCTTTCGGAAATGTTGAGACGGCATCCGAGTGAAATGACCTGCGCTTCGCTCACGCGAAATCATCCCATTCGAAGCTTCCGCGATAAGCTTCCGTGGCGGGACCGGTCATGCGGATGCGGTTGTCTTCGCCCCAGGCAATGGTGAGATCGCCGCCGGGGAGGGTCACGGTGACCTCGCGTTCGACCAGCCCGCGGCGCATGGCGTGGACGGCGGTTGCGCAGGCACCAGTACCGCAAGCCTGTGTAAGTCCGGCGCCGCGTTCCCAGACGCGCAGGCGGATGTGGTCGCGGTTTTCAATGGTCGCGACATTGACGTTTACACGCTCGGGAAAGAGCGGATCGTTCTCGATTTCCGGACCCAGCACATCGAGCGGCACGGCACCGAAGTCCTCGACGAAAAATACTACGTGCGGGTTGCCGACATTGACCGCGCCGGGCTGGTCGAGGCCATCCCAGCCGACCGGCATCGCAGCCGTGTCCATGCCATATGCAAGCGGGATCGCGTCCCATTCGAAACGGGGTTCACCCATATCGACACTGGCGCCGCCTGCCGCCGGTTCGATGCGGATTGTGCCACCTGCCGTTTCGACATCTGCTGGCGCGCCATGGAGGAGCGCAACGGCGCGGCTGGCGTTGCCACAGGCTTCAACCTCGCTGCCATCCTGATTGAAGATCCGCATGCGGAAATCGGCAGCACTGCTTGGCTGCAGAAGGATCAGTTGATCGCACCCGATCCCGGTGCGACGGTCGGCGAGCGCCCGGGCGATGCTGCCATCGATTTGCGGCAAGTCCTTCGCACGCGCATCAAGCACGACAAAGTCATTGCCCAGTCCATGCATCTTGGTGAAATCGACGCGCATCGTGCGGCGCATCTATGCATTTGGCGCCGCAGCGTCCAGTGCATGCGTCAGACGGCGCGAGTGCCGCCTTCGCGACCGGGCTGACGCTTGCCGAAATCAATCTCCGTCACATTGGCTGGCAGATCCTTCGCGAGGAGATCCTGCTCCTCCAGTCGGCGGAGAACGTCGGCAGCCGGTTCGGGTCGCCCATAGTGGTACCCCTGGCCCTTCATTTTCCCCATCCGCTTCAGCGTTTCGAGAATGATTTCGTTCTCGATGCCTTCGGCCGTCACCGGAAGTTTGAGCCCATCGCTCATGGCGAGGATGGCATCGACCAGCTTGGCGCCGTTTTCCTCGTTCTTGAGTTCGGCAATGAAGGCACGGTCGATCTTGAGATTGTCGAACGGGAGGCTGCGTAGCTGGGCCAGACTGGAATAGCCGGTTCCGAAATCATCGAGACTGATATGGACGCCCTGATTGCGCAGAGAGGTGATCATCGAACGCACCATGCCGACATTTTCCAGTAGGCAGCTTTCAGTGATTTCGATGACAAGGCGATTGGCGGGGAAGTTATGCTGCACAAGTAGCTTGAGCAGTTTCTGCGCAAACCAGGGATCGCGCATCTGGACGGGCGATATGTTCACCGACAGGGTCAGGCTTGCGTCCCATGCGAGCGCATCCTGGAAAGCCTGCGCGATAAGCTTCTCGCTCATCTCGCCGATGACCGCGATGTCTTCGGCAATCGGAATGAAAATGTCTGGTCCAACCAGGCCCATCTCGGGCGATTCCCAGCGTGCGAGCATTTCGAAGCCGACAATCCTGCCGGTTTCGAGATCGATCTGCTGTTCGTAATAGGGACGAAATTCGCCGTTCAAGATGCCGCGGCGGATGCCGGCCTCCAGTTCGTTGCGGAAACGGAGTTCATTTTCCATCGACGGTTCGAACCAGTAGAAGCGGTTCTTTCCCTGCTTCTTGGCGTGGTACATGGCGATATCCGCCTTGTGCATCAGGCTTTGAGCAGAAGTGGTCCCATTGCGCATATCGTCCAGCTGCCGGCTGGATGCGATACCGATCGATATGGTGATATCGATCATTGCTGTTTCACACTTCACCGGGCGCGCAACCTGTTCGGCCATCCGGGCGGTTAGCTGATCGACCCGATCGGGGACCTCAGGGTGATAGGGCACGACGCATACGAACTCATCCCCACCGAGCCGCGCGAGGATCGCCCCGTCCGGTAGCAGGCGATCGATCCGATCGGCCGTATTGCGCAGAACCTCGTCGCCCGCCTGATGCCCGTACAGGTCGTTGACCTGCTTGAAGTTGTCGAGGTCGAGGGCGATTGCGGCAAGCGCATGTTCGCGCCTTTCCAGATGCGTCAGGCGATCGCCGAGCAGCGTCGTAAAGCTGCGGCGATTGAAGCAGCCGGTGAGATGATCGATGTCGGCGAGCCTTCGTGCCTCTTCTTCGGATTTCCGGCGTGCCTTGAGTTCGGCAGAAAGCGATTTGTAGCGCTGCCACCCCAGAAGGATGAGCGCCACATTGAGCAACAGGGCGTTCGTGAGCGCCACATCCGGAGATGCTGCTTCGCCATTCCACGCCTTGAACAGGGCGGGCAGAACGACGCCTGCCGTGCCCACGAAGAGGATAACGGCGGCAAGAGCGATGCCGAGGGAGACGAAATCGCGTTCACCGACGCCAGTGTTCTGCCGGGCAGAGCCAGGTCGACGATCGATTTCAGATGAGGTCTCAACGACCAATGCCACCCCCTGGCGTCCGGTTACGTTTCCCCAAATATACTCATTGCACCTAAGAACCGGTTAATTGCCGGGCACGACGGGAAGGCGGGTGGCAATACTGTGCATGGATCGCTAACCGCGGCGCCAAGGCGAAAAAATGGAGAAGACCCGCGATGCGCTACTGGCTCATGAAATCCGAACCCTTCAAATATAGCTGGGACGATCTTGTTAGCGAGGGCGAGGGTACATGGGACGGGGTGCGCAACCACCGGGCCAAGAACAATCTCGCCGCAATGGAGGTGGGGGATCAAGCGTTCTTCTACCACTCGCGCGAAGGGCTGGAGATTGTCGGCATATGTGAAGTGAGCGTGGCCGGGATCACCGACCCGACCGATCCAGAAGGAAAGTGGGCTGCGGTAAAGGTGAAACCCAAAACGAAATTGCCATGCCCGGTGACCCTGAAGCAAGTGAAGGCCGAGCCGAAACTGGCCGACTGCGAGCTCGTGAAATATTCACGCCTATCGGTGGCGGAAATCAAGGCCGACGAGTGGTCGATGATTTGCTCGATGGCTGGCATCTGATCTTCGTCGCAACCCCGGTTCGCCTGGTCGCGAGGGCGAGGAACGTAATTCGCTATCAGATCGTTATGTCCCTGTAGCCGCGCGATTATCCGCGCGATCGAAAAGGAGACGTATCATGGGTGAACTTACAGACAAAATCAAAGGTAGCGCAAACGAAGCAGCCGGCAATGTAAAGCAGGCCGTTGGCAAAGCGACCGACAATGAGCGTATGGTTGTCGATGGCAAGACCCAGGAACGCAAGGGTGAAGCCCAGCAGGTCAAGGGTAAGGTCAAAGGTGCTTTGGGCGACGACGTCTGACGATAGCGCTACGCTGAGATAACAGCGAGGAAGGCCACCTCCCCATCCGGGGCGGTGGCCTTCTCTTTTTTCGGTTATCGATTGCGAAGGGCGCTGACGCTTGCTCCGCTGGCAGCAAGCTGTTCGATGTCGATGGTGCAGTGAATGAGGCGGAGACCATTCCGTCCATGTGCCGCAGCAAGTGCATCCTTGAATTCATCCGTCGTCGCTGCCTTGGCCGACCAGCCGCCATAGGCTTCCGCCAAGGCCGCAAAATCCGGGTTGACCAAGCGCGTGGCGCTGATCCGGTCTTCGCCAGGGAATTCGCGCTCCTGATGCATCCGGATGGTGCCGTACGCGGAATTGTCCACCACGATCACGATCATGTTCGCATCATGCTGTACTGCGGTCGCAAGCTCCTGCCCGTTCATCAGAAAATCGCCATCACCAGCCACCGCGACGACCGTTCGCTGAGGAAACCGCAAGGCGGCAGCGACTGCGGCTGGAACGCCGTAACCCATGGCGCCGCAGGTGGGAGCGAGCTGAGTAGGGAACCCCTCGTAGCGCCAGTAACGGTGCCACCAGCCCGAGAAATTGCCAGCACCGTTACAAATGATCGTATCTGCGGGGAGGGTGTCGCGCATGAATTGCACGGCCTGACCCATATCCAGCGTATGGCCGTTGGGATGCGCCGTAGCCCATTCCTCCCATTCGGCGTGGGCCTGCATTCCGGCATCGAAATCGATAGCCTCACCATCATCCCAGAGTGCCGCGCTCTCGGCAAATTCGTCCATCGAGGCGCAGATTGCCAGATCGGCCGGATAAACGCTGTTAAGCTCGTTTGCATCCGGATGAACATGAACCAGTTGGCGATCGCCATCGATCAGCGGGGGTACGGTATAGCCATCCGTCGTCGCTTCCCCGAGCCGCGCACCGATCGCGAGTATCAGATCGGCGTTCTTGACGCGTTCGACAAGCTTCGGATTGGGACCGTAGCCGAGGTTTCCGGCATAAACCTTACTTGAACTTGAGATTGCATCCTGCCGACGAAAAGCCGTTGCAACGGGAATGCCCAAACGCTCTGCGAAAATCTGGAAATGTTCGCGAGCCTTGGCATTCCATCCGGCTCCACCGATGATTGCAATGGGCGAGGCGGCATCCGCGATCATCGCGATCATCGCCTGCATGGCATCGGGGCAGGGGGCCTGCGCCGCGCGTTCCACCCGCGGGCGCGGCTTTGCGGACGAATCCCGGCCCAGCATGTCTTCGGGAAGAGCAAGGACGACGGGGCCAGGCCGACCCGAAACCGCCATGGCATAGGCGCGCGCGACATATTCCGGAATGCGATCCGCCGAATCGATCCGCGCGGCCCATTTGGCGATCGGGCCGAAGAAGGCCGCGAAATCGACTTCCTGAAACCCTTCGCGGTCGCGCATCTCACTGTCCACATCGCCAACGAACAGGATCATCGGCTGGGAATCCTGCATGGCCACGTGAACGCCGATGCTGGCATTGGTCGCGCCGGGACCGCGGGTTACAAAGGCGACACCCGGGCGGCCCGTCATCGCCCCGTCGGCGCAGGCCATGAAAGAAACCCCGCCTTCCTGCCGACACGTTACGACGTCGATGATGCTTTGTTGGCCCAGCCCGTCGAGAACCTGCAGGAAGCTTTCGCCGGGAACCGTGAAGACCCGGTCGCAGCCCTGTTCGATCAGGCAGTCGACAAGAAGCTGGGCGGCTTGCGGAGTGTTAGGTGCTTTCATGCCACTGCGGTTAGCCCGCGTAGGTTGCGCGCGCAATCGCGCCAAACATGGTTAATTTCCGGCAAACCGTTTCAACGGGGGACAGCGCTTATCTGACCGGAGACCAAATGGTTAAAAAAGCATTAATCCCGCATGATGAGACGCGCACTTGTATTGACGAGCGAAGGGTCGCGGCACTGGTTCAGAGCCAGCCTCCCGCAACGCCGTGCCGCATTTGCCGATATTCCGGCGAACACGCCAATCGATTGGCGGCTGACAGCAGACGATGTGCGCGGGGTGGCAACGACCTATTTCGCGACGGTCGCAGCCGTGCTCGCGTTTATCATCTAAATTGCGCCGGCGGCGATTTCCGCCGCTTCGTTCTCAGCCGCGATCAGTCTCTTGGCGAGCCACGCGGAGAACAGGCACATGGCGGCGCACAAAAGAATCTGTTCTGTGATCGGGACACCGACAGCGCTCAGTGCCATGGCCAGAAGCGATCCGCCCACCATAGCGCCCGAATTCACGATATTGTTCGCCGCGATGGTCCGCGATGCCTTGTCCGGTGATACACGCGTGGTCAGAAAGGCGTATAGCGGGACTACGAACATGCCGCCTGCCACTGAAATGCCGAGCAGGCACAACATAAGCAAAGACGCCATCGGCCACGCGATGAATTCGCTCACGTCCAGCAAGTCCGCCGGTTGGTCAGCTTCCCACAGTTTGGCGACAACGTAAAAGGCGACCACGAACAGGCCCATCACTATGACCGACGCTGGAGAATAGCGCGCCGATACTTTGCCCTTGAGCAGCGCGTTCACCGCCACTGACCCTATTGCGACGCCAATCGAAAATACCACGAGGAAGAGACTGGCAACTTCCGGACTGGCCATGATCGTGTTCTTTGCCAGCGGCGGAAACTGGATGAACAGCACGGCGCCGATCGTCCAGAAGAAGCTTATGGCAAGGATCGCGTAATAGACTTCCGCATTGTGCATCGTGTCCCGCACCAGCTTCACCGATGCGCGAAGGACATGCCAGTCGAGCTTTTCGATTTCGCCAAGAGGCGGTGCGGGGGGTATCTGGCGGCTGATCATGTAACCGATACACGAGATGACGATGATCCCCATCGCGGCCCACCCGGTATAGTCGACCGCCAGGGGACCTGCCAAGATCGTACCCATCAGGATGGCGATGTAAGTACCAGCCTCGACCAGTCCGGTCCCGGCTAGTACTTCGTCCTTCTTCAGATGCTGCGGCAGGATTGCATATTTGATGGGGCCAAGGAAAGTGGACTGCACGCCGGTCAGGAATAGCGCGAGCAGCAGCAGCGGGATCGCCACCGTGTGAACCATTATCCCGCGCCATGCCATGTACAGGCCTGCGGCCCCGATCATCATGAGCCCGATCTCGCACATCTTTACCGTGCGGATGATCTTTGCCTTGTCGCGCATATCGGCCAGTTGTCCGGCGAGCGCGGAGAGAATGAAAAACGGGAGGATGAACAAGGCGGAAGCCAGACTGCTGAAGCTGGATTCTGTCGTTTCGTCGTTATACACCGCATAGACGACGAACAGGACCATTGTGGTCTTGTAGAGATTGTCGTTGAATGCGTTGAACAACTGCGTGACGAAGAGCGGCAGAAACCGCCGGCGGCGCAGCAAATGCGTGGCTGTAAACATGACCCCCCGGGTAGAAACCCATTCTTGCACTGCTGTGTAGTCCTATCGCGCCAGCGGACAAGGCCATTCGGCGGCTTTTGCGATGCACCGATTGCCGCTAGAGCGGAGTGGTAATGCTCAATCTGCCGAACATCCTCACCCTGTCACGAATCATGGCCATTCCGCTGCTTGCCTGGTTCCTGTGGTGGCCGGGGTGGGAGATGGGCTATCTGATTGCCTTCGCGCTGTACTGCCTCATGGGGATTACCGACTATTTCGATGGCTATCTCGCGCGGACCAGCGGGACGGTATCGAAGCTGGGTATCTTTCTCGACCCGATTGCCGACAAGATCATGGTTGCTGCCGTCATATTGGTCCTGGCGGCGCAGGGTGTTCTGAACGGGCCCTACGTTGGCGACATGCATGTCGTCGCGGGACTTATCATCCTCATGCGCGAGATTGCGGTATCGGGCCTGCGCGAGTTTCTGGGACCTCTGCAGGTATCCGTTCCAGTGAGTAAACTGGCGAAATGGAAGACGACGTTCCAAATGGTCTCGCTCGGAGCTCTGATACTCGGGGAAGGGCTGCCACGCTGGACGATGATGATCGGCGCAGTCGATGCGAACATTCCGCACACCGTCGGGCTGGTGACGCTATGGGGGGCAGCGGTGCTGACGGTCATAACGGGTTGGGACTATCTGCGGGTTGGCCTGAAGCACATGGACTGAAGCTCCCGGAGCGGGGGACGGAACTGACAGACGCAGTCACCTCCGCGGGCAAATTTCTTTGCCATCGCGCCGCAAGAATGCTGGCGTAACTCCGCAGGCTCTCTAGGTAACAGACGAACTGCAAATTTCGGAGACGGCGCCAAGACGCCTGCTTTCATGGCCCTACTGATTTTCTACGTTTCGCTCGCGCTGATCGTGTCGTTCTTCTGTTCATTACTGGAGTCTTCGCTGCTGACGATAACTCCGTCCAGCGTTCGCTCCGCGGAAGAGCGCGGTGCGAAATGGGCCGCGAAAATGAAAGGGCTGAAAGACGACGTCGAGCGCCCGCTTGCTGCGATCCTGACGCTAAACACAGTGGCGCACACTATGGGGGCAGCGGGGGCGGGTGCGCAGTATGCCGCGCTCTACGGAGCGGGACGCGAAGCTGTTTTCGCCGGTGTCCTGACCGTGGCGGTTCTGGTGGTGACAGAGATTATCCCCAAAACCATTGGTGCGCGTTATGCGACCAGCCTGGCACCGTTCACAGCTTCCCTGCTGCCCGTGCTGATCACCGCGCTCGCGCCGCTGGTGTGGGCGTCACGGCAGATCACGCGACTGATAACGTCCGGCAAGCCCGCGGATCCGCCGCAGCACCGTGATGAACTGCTGGCTATCGCAAGTCTGGGGCAAGCTTCCGGCCAAATCGATAAGGTCGAAGTACGGTTTATGAAAAATCTTATCCAGCTCAACGCGGTCAAGACTTCGGATATCATGACGCCGCGCACGGTTGTGTTCGGTCTGAGCAAGTCGGATGATCTTGGCAAATGGGCGGAAAAGGTCAGCGCCTCGCCCTACAGCCGCATTCCCGTTCTCGATGGGGACAGCGACAAGCCGAGCGGCTTCGTGTTGAAAAGCGATCTGCTTGTGTGCCTCGCCAAGGGCGAAGCGCAATGCGATGTCGACGGTATCATCAGGTCTCTGCCCGGTGTCCTCGACGAAGTGCCGGTGAACAAGCTGTTTCATCGCATGGTCACCGATCACAACCATATTCTGGCCGTGCTCGACGAATATGGCACCTTCGTAGGCTTGGTAACACTGGAGGATGTGCTCGAAACCATTTTCGGCTTCGAGATTGTCGACGAGCTCGACGAAAAACCGGATCTGCAGGAGTACGCCCGCGAACTGGCGCGCCGCCGCAATACGGAACGCGCAATGCCCGATGGGTTGACGCCAGACTAATGCTCGAGGTCTGGCTCGGCGCGACGAGCCCTTTGAATGTCTAGTTGCGGCGTCCCAAAAGGCGCTTTGCCCTGGAGCGGAGGGAAGCGGGTTCATTGGATTTGGCGCTAGCTAACACCTCGCCGAGATATGTATTCGGCTTTGGTGTCTGGTCGGAGACCGAGACAAGATTTCGGAGCGCCAACTGGCCGAGCGCTTCATCGGAGAAGGCAGGCGTGTAATAGATACAATCGTCGAAGAAATAATGGGTGACCTGTGACCACCGCGTGAGCGTGGGATCGGTTTGACGGCTACCACCGTGCAACAGATTTGCGGTCCAAATTAACGCTTGCCCTTTGCGGGCCAGGAACGGTTCTTGCTTTTTGCCGTGTGTCTCGCACAGAGCTTGCCATGCGTCGGCGTAGGGTGCCTGTGCCGAGTGCAGGTCACTGCCATAACCGCGTCGACCAATCATGGCGTTCGAGATAATCGGCCATCGATGTGATCCGCGCACATAGAATAGTGGCCCCGCTTCGGCAGCAATGTCTTCCATTGCCAGCCACACGCCGCACATGAATCTTTCGGGAAGGCTGGAAAAGTGCACTGAATCCGCATGGGGCGCCTGCTGTGTTCCCACCGGAAAATTCAAAGTCTGAAAGGGAAAGGCACGACGGCCATAGAGTTTGGACAACAAATCGAGAATGGCGGGATTTGATGCAATGGCATGCACATCTTCGTCAGTTGTCCACGCATCCTGAACCCGTCGCTCGCCCTTGGTCTTGTCGGCTCCAAGATCGTCAAGTGGGATGCCGAAACCGGGACCCAGATTGCTTTTGATACGGTCGATCCGCGCGTTGATATCAGGGTCGGGAAAATCGATGACTCCGAAGCCATCGGTATTCAACTGCCGAGCCAATGTCTTTTCCTGGTCGGAAAAGCCCGCAAGGTCTTCGCTGTCAAAGATCGGCGATTCGATCAAAGGCACACCGGGGAATAGCGCTGCCGTTTTCGTATCGGGTAGGGTAGTCGGATCTGCCACTCGAAGCTGCCTTTTTGTATCGCTGCCGACCTGCCAACAGGCAGATCAAATCATCGCTATTTGAATATCTCTTTTTTGAGAATCTCCAGTAATCTCGTCAGCGTCTCATGATAAAGGACGGGAATGTCTTGCCCGCTTTGGTAGAATGCGGTTGAGCGCATTGGTATCGAGTGTGCCCCGCGTACCAGCCAATCGATTAAGCTGTCGGACCAGACGTTTAGGTCGCTTCACTTCTAATTCCCCCGGAAAATATCCGCCTAGACGTTTAGACAGCCATGTATATTCCGCAAGTGGCAGTGCTCGGTTCCATTTCGGACTAAGTTCCCGAATTGCCGGTGATATTGGAAAATCACACGAGTAGTTCAGCGGCGCGCATATGCCCGCGTCAGCCCTCGCGTAATTCCTGTGCCAGAAGTTCGAAATCGTCCCGTCTTGGCGAGTTGCGGCGCCAGATGAGGGCGATCTCGCGCGTGGCGTTTTTCGACTTGAGGGGGCGCGCGACGACTTCCGTCCCATTTAGAATGCCGGCGTCAATTGCCATCTTGGGCAGCATCGTCAGTCCCAGATCGTTGTCCACCATCTGGACAAGTGTATGTAAGCTCGTGCCGATCATGGTAGCCGAAGCCCGCAGTTCTGGTCGGTTGCAGGCGGCCAAGGCGTGATCTTTGAGGCAGTGTCCGTCTTCAAGCAGTAGCAGACGTCCTTCATCGATCATGCTTGGAGGAATGACATCGGGTGGGTCACGCGGGTCGCCTTTTGGAAAGGCGACGTAAAGCTCGTCGTCCGCAATATGGGCCTGTTCGATCTCGCCCGTGGCGAAGGGAAGGGCGAGGAGCACACAGTCGACGCGACCGTGCTGCAGCGATTCAACGGCGTCCTGACTGGTCTCCTCACGCAGTAGTAATTGCAGATCGGGACGTTCGCGACGCAGGCGCGGAAGAAAGCGTGGCAGCAAGAACGGCGCAATAGTGGGAATTACGCTCATCCGCAGTTGGCCGGCGAGAGGCTTTCCCGCAGCCTGTACCAGATCCGCCAGTTCCTCCGCTTCGCGCAGAATCCGGTGAGCCTTCTCCACCACCTGATTGCCGAGCGCTGTAAAGCGCACGACCCGGCGACTTCGTTCTACCAGTGTTACACCAAGGAGCGATTCCAGCTCGCGTATCCCGGCGCTGAGCGTCGACTGAGAAACGAAGCTCGCCTCCGCAGCGCGGCCGAAATGGCCGTGCTCGTGCAACGCGACGAGATACTGCAATTGCTTCAGCGTCGGCAGATAGGTGGACACTCGGCCGGCCTATTCTGCAGCTTGCGTTTCGACCATGCCGGCGTGGAGGTCATCGATGTGCGTCATGAGCAGGCGGCCATCCTTGACCGCGAAGGCAAGCCGGCCCTCGACGAGTTCGAGCGCGTCCTTGCCGAATACCTCGTAACGCCAGCCATCGAGGATTTTAAGATCGCGAACACCCGCGGCAAGGGCTTCCATTTCATCCGCCTTGGTCAGCAACCGGGATGCAACATCGATTTCGCGGGCGCGGATCTTCAATAGCAGCTTCAGAAGGTCGGCAACGAGAGCGCCTTCTTTGCCCAGCGGCGCGCCGCGCTTGGGCTTTTCGGGCATTTCCTCTTTCGAAAGCGGTTCCGCCTTGTCGAGCACTTTCATCAGACGTTTGCCGATGTCGTTATCTTTCCAGGCGTTAGACAAGCCACGAACCTTCGTAAGGTCGGGCTGTTTTTTGGGGGGGTGGCTGGCGATATCGGCCAGTGTTTCATCACGCATGATGCGGCCGCGCGGAATGTTCTTGTGCTGAGCTTCGCTCTCACGCCAGGCGGCGAGCGCTTTCAGGCGCCCAAGTACCTGTGCATTGCGGCCGGGCGATCGAATGCGGTGCCAGGCGATATCGGCATCATTGGCATAATTCGCAGGATCTGCGAGCCGCTCCATTTCGGCATCGAGCCATGCACCACGCCCGGTCTTGATGAGCTTCTTCAGGATACGCGGGAAGATCGTGGCGAGGTGGGTTACATCGCCGATCGCATATTCGATCTGCCGATCGGTCAGCGGGCGACGGCTCCAGTCGGTAAAGCGGGCGCCCTTGTCTATCGTCAGCCCGAGCCAGCTCTCGACGAGATTGGCGTAGCCGATCTGTTCGGACTGGCTGATCGCCATCATCGCGATTTGCGTATCGAAAATCGGTTGCGGCGTCTTGCCGGTAAAATTGTAGACGATTTCCACATCCTGCCCCCCTGCGTGGAAGACCTTCAGAATGTCTTCATTTTCACAGAGCAGGTCCCACAGCGGTGTCAGATCGATCCCGTCGGCAAGCGGGTCGATGGCGGCCGCTTCTTCCTCATTGCCGATCTGCACCAGGCAGAGTTCAGGCCAATAGGTATTCTCGCGCATGAATTCGGTGTCGACACAGATGAATTCGTGTTTTGCCAGGCGCTCGCACAGTTCGGCCAGCGGTTCTGTCGTCGTAATCAGTTCGTGTATTTTCATCGTACTCGTTTCTGGTTCGGGCGGAGTGCCGCCCACGGGCCGGACCGGCCCAAGACAACAGGGCGTGCGCAACCTTGACAAAAAGCCGTGCTTGCCCTGTTAGCGCGCGCGATTCCTGCTAGAGGAGCGCAGCCCTTCGCGCCCCTAGCGCTATAGCTCCGAAAATGGAAAGATTTTAGATGCACGCCTATCGTACCCACAACTGTGCCGCGCTGAACAAAGACGATGTCGGCGAAACCGTTCGTCTGTCGGGCTGGGTGCATAACAAGCGCGACCATGGCGGCGTTCTCTTCATCGATCTCCGCGATCATTACGGCATCACGCAGATCGTTGCCGACGAGGATAGCGACGCGCTGCCGGATCTTGACAAGATCAAGCTGGAATCGGTCGTCACGATCGACGGTGTCGTGAAAGCGCGGGCCGATGTGGCGGTGAACAAGAACCTGCCAACGGGGGAGATCGAAGTCTTCGCGCGCTCGGTCAATGTCCAGAGCCGCGCAGACGATCTTCCGCTGATCGTCAATTCGGCGGAGGATTACCCGGAAGAAACGCGCCTCAAATATCGGTTCGTGGATCTGCGCCGCGAGCGGGTGCACGCCAATATCATGCTGCGTAACCGCGTAATCACTTCGCTGCGTCGCCGGATGATCGACCAGGGGTTCAGCGAATTCCAGACCCCGATCCTGGGGGCGTCGAGCCCGGAAGGCGCACGGGATTACCTCGTGCCGAGCCGTCTGCACCCGGGCCGCTTCTATGCGCTTCCGCAGGCCCCGCAGATGTTCAAGCAGTTGCTCATGGTTGCCGGTTTCGACCGTTACTTCCAGATCGCCCCTTGCTTCCGCGATGAAGATCTGCGCGCCGATCGCAGCCCCGAATTCTATCAGCTCGATTTCGAAATGAGCTTCGTGACGCAGGAAGATGTCTTCCAGACGATCGAACCGGTTCTGGCGGGCGTTTTCGAAGAATTCGCGAACGGCAAAACTGTGACCCCTGCAGGTGAATTTCCGCGCATCGCATATGCCGACGCCATGCTGAAGTATGGCAGCGACAAGCCCGATCTGCGTAACCCACTGCTCATCAGCGACGTGACCGAACACTTCACGACCAGCGGTTTCGGCCTGTTCGAAAAAATCGTCGGGACCGGCGGCAAGGTCCGTGTGATCCCAGCGCCGAGAACGCATGAAAAGAGCCGCAAGTTCTTCGACGAGATGAACGACTGGGCCCGCCGCGAAGGCTTTTCCGGTCTCGGCTACGTCACCCGCAAGGGCGGCGAATTCGGCGGTCCGATCGCCAAGAACCACGGTACCGAGGGCATGGAGAAACTCTATGCAGAATTGGGCCTGGGCGAAAACGACGGTCTGTTCTTTGCTGCAGGCAAGGAAAAGGACGCGGCCAAGCTCGCGGGTGCTGCCCGCACCCGCGTGGCCGAGGAACTGGGCCTGATCGAGGAAGGCTGCTTCAAGTTCTGCTGGATCGTCGACTTCCCGATGTTCGAATATGACGAGGATCTCAAGAAGGTCGATTTCAGCCACAACCCGTTCTCGATGCCGCAAGGTGAGATGGAGGCGCTCGAAACCCAGGACCCGCTGGACATCAAGGCGTGGCAGTACGACATCGTTTGCAACGGATACGAACTGTCCAGCGGTGCGATCCGTAACCACCGGCCCGACATCATGTACAAGGCCTTTGAGATTGCCGGTTACACGCAGGCCGATGTCGACGAAAACTTCTCGGGCATGATCGAGGCGTTCAAGCTCGGCGCACCGCCGCACGGCGGTTCGGCCCCGGGTATCGACCGTATTGTCATGCTGCTTGCGGATGAACCCAACATCCGCGAAGTCATTGCCTTCCCGTTGAACCAGAAGGCACAGGACCTTATGATGGGCGCACCGAGCCTTGTTTCGCCGCGCCAATTGCGTGATGTCCATATTCGCACCGTTGATGCACCCAAGCCGCAGGGCGCGGAAGCGACGCGGGTCGATCAAGCAGGGGAGTGAGCGGGCCCCGAGCTACCGTCCGCGCTCTGTCAGAACGATTCCTAGACCCTTGCCTAAGCCTTCAGCGTTCATTAGGGCGACAGGCAATTCAATAACCCCCAGATCTGAGAGGGATTACAATGAGCGATACTGCCGACCGCGTGCAGAAGATTGTCGTCGAGCATCTCGGCGTCGAGGCCGACAAGGTCACCCAGGAAGCCAGCTTCATCGATGATCTCGGTGCGGACAGCCTCGATATCGTCGAGTTGGTCATGGCGTTCGAAGAAGAATTCGGTGTCGAAATCCCCGATGACGCTGCCGAAAAAATCACCACCGTTGGTGATGCGACCAAGTACATCGAAGAGCACAAGGGCTAAGCCTTCAGCTGCCTTCATGCCCGCCGAGTGCGGGTTCGGACAGGCCCGACCCGGTAACTGGGCCGGGCCTGTTGTCTTTTTGCGGAGAATAGCATGCGTCGTGTGGTCGTAACCGGACTTGGCCTCGTCACCCCCCTGGGTGGTGATGTGGAGACTTCATGGAAAAACCTTATCGCTGGTAAAAGCGGGGCGGGGCAGATCACCCGGTTCGATACGACCGGGCAGAAATGCACTATTGCCTGCGAAGTGAAACCCAAGGACCACGAAGACGGTTTCGATCCCGACAAGCGGGTGGATCACAAGGTTCAGCGCCAGGTCGATCCGTTCATCATATATGGGATCGATGCAGCTGGCCAAGCGCTGGAAGATGCCGGTCTTGTCGACATGGATGACGATCTCAAACTGCGCGCGGGCGTATCGATCGGTTCGGGCATCGGCGGTTTGCCGGGCATTGAAAGCGAATCGATTGTTCTTCACGAGCGCGGCCCTGGGCGGGTCAGCCCGCATTTCGTTCATGGGCGGTTGATCAACCTCATCTCCGGGCAGGTTTCCATTAAATACGGCCTCATGGGCCCCAATCATGCCGTCGTCACGGCCTGCTCCACCGGCGCGCACTCCATCGGCGATGCCGCGCGGATGATTGCGCTCGACGATGCTGATGTGATGCTGGCAGGTGGCGCAGAATCGACCATCAATCCGCTCGGCGTAGCCGGCTTCGCACAAGCGCGGGCCCTGAACACGAGCATGAACGATCGCCCGACCGAAGCCAGCCGCCCGTACGACAAGGACCGCGATGGTTTCGTCATGGGCGAGGGGGCTGGCGTCGTCGTGCTCGAAGAGTATGAACATGCCAAGGCTCGCGGTGCGAAAATCTACGCGGAAATCGTCGGCTACGGCCTTTCTGGCGATGCCTATCATGTGACCGCGCCTCACCCTGAAGGCAAAGGCGCTGAGCTCGCCATGCGCATGGCCTTGAAGAAAGCCGGTATGCAGCCGAGCGACATCGATTACGTAAATGCGCACGGTACATCGACCATGGCCGATACGATCGAACTTGGCGCCGTGAAGCGTGTTCTGGGCGATGATCTTGGCGGCGCATCCATGAGTTCGACCAAGTCTGCCATCGGCCATCTCTTGGGCGGTGCCGGCGCTGTGGAGGCGATTTTCTGCATTCTCGCCATTCGCGACCAGATCGTCCCGCCGACGCTTAACTTGCATAACCCCGACGAGGGCACGGAAGGTGTCGATCTTGTGCCTTTGAAGGCGAAACAACGCGAAGTGAATGCCGCTCTCAACAACAGTTTCGGCTTCGGCGGCACCAATGCGTCGGTAATCATCAAGAAGGTAGACTGACGTGAAGAAGGCCGGGTGCCTTCTAACCAGCGTATTGGCGCTCGTCCTGGCAATTGGCGCTATCTGGTTCCTGTCGGGCTGGTGGGGCAGTGCCCAGGTCGAGGATGATACGAATTTCATCGTCCCGTCTGGGGCCAGCCTGACGTCCGTGGCTGACAAGTTGGCGGATGAAGGGCTGATCTCCGACCCTCGCGGCTTCCTGCTGCGCGCTAAGATATTCGGATCGTCCGATCCGATCATGGCCGGCGAATTTCTTTTGCCCGCAGGCGCCAGCAATTCGAAGATCCTCGATACGTTTCAGCATGGCGAGGTAATAAGGCGCTTCGTGACCATTCCCGAAGGATTGCCTTCCGTCATGGTTCACGACCGGCTGATGGCAGAAGAAAATTTAACCGGAGAGATCCCTGTCCCGGTCGAAGGCTCGGTGCTTCCTGATACGTACGACTATGAACGCGGCGAATCCCGCGGCGCCGTGCTGGCACGCATGCAAGCTGCAATGCAGAACTATCTCGCCGAAGCCTGGCCCAAGCGCGCCGACGATATCGCTGTCGATACCATTCAGGAAGCCGTGACACTTGCCTCCATAGTCGAGAAAGAAACCGGCGTCGCCAGAGAACGACGGATGGTCGCCGGCCTCTACTCCAATCGCGTGAAGGATGGGATGTTGCTGCAGGCTGACCCCACCATCATCTACCCGATTACGAAGGGTCGACCGTTGGGCCGACGGATCAAGCAATCCGAAATTGCCGCGATCAACGACTATAATACGTATTCGATGGTGGGATTGCCGAAGGGGCCGATTACAAATCCGGGCCGCGAGTCCATTGCCGCCGTGCTCAATCCGGCAAAGACGTCTGCGCGTTACATGGTGGCTGACGGCACAGGTGGGCACGCATTCGCCCAGACGCTGGACGAGCACAATCGCAATGTAGCCAGGTGGTTCGAAATCCGCCGTCAACGTGGGGAAATGTGAGCACCGAAGGTGAAGCGCCTCTGATTGTCACGGCCCGGCTGCCGCGTGATCTGCACGCCCTATATACGGCCCTGCGCAAGGCCCATTTTCCTGCAGAACGCAATTATCTCGAAGCTCATGTCACGCTGTTTCACGCCTTGCCGGCCATGTGCGAAGCGGAAGCGTGCACGTACCTCAGGCGCCTCGCAGCAGAGTTTGCGCCCATCGACGGCCATGTCGAAGGCATAATGTCATTGGGCCGGGGAACGGCCGTCAAACTGATCAGTGCGGACATGCTTTTACTACGCGAACTGATTGCCGACCATTTTCATGGCCTGTTGACGCAACAGGATCAGCATCGCCCACGCTTGCATGTGACGATCCAGAACAAAGTCAGCGGCAAGGAAGCAAAGGCACTGCAAGCAGCCTTGGCGGGCACGATCGAGCCCCGAGCCTTCCAGTTCACGGGGGTTGACCTCTTCCGGTATCGAGGGGGACCCTGGGAGAAGGTGAAAGGGTTCGACTTCCGCGGACATGGCCGTCTCTAGCTGGTAAACAGATGGCTTGCCGGCCCGTTGTGACCGAAGATAAATTGTTTGCGTGAGGCCCATTCCGGAAATCGCACATGTAGCACATTTGCGCGGTTGACCCGGTGGCCGGACCGCCCTAAACGCGCCGCCTGCCGAGCGAGCAAATGCCCCGGCATGCCTTTCGGGGCGGAGTAGCTCAGGTGGTTAGAGCAGCGGAATCATAATCCGCGTGTCGGGGGTTCGAGTCCCTCCTCCGCTACCATTTATCCAGATTGAATGGTTTTGGGACGCTTGGCGAAGGCTAGGAAAGCGGATACGCAGTTGTATGCGTAGAATTGCAATTGGTTCGCTATTGGGTTTGTTGTTAGTGGCTTGCTCACCTGAGGCTGATGATGCGACCGAGGCAAGGAAATTTCCAGCGCCTCGCGCAGACAGCCAGACTGATCGATTTGCCTTGCTTGCACTTGATTGCGTCCATCGCGAATACCCCAACAAGATATCGCACGTTCTGGAAAGCGACGCCGACGCGCTTCCACCCAGCCAACTCACGCCGGCATTCTACGGATGTTTCGATTGGCACAGTTCGGTGCATGGGCATTGGCTGCTCGCCAGATTAGCGCGCACTGACCCGGACACGCCCATGCGCGAAGCGATCCTTGCCGCGCTCGATCGCAGCTTGACCGAACAGAACATCGCCGGTGAGCTAAGGTATTATACCAACGGCGATCGCGCGTCGTTCGAGCGGCCATATGGCGTGGCGTGGTTTCTGCAATTGGTGGCCGAGCTCGACGAGAGCGACGATCCTCAGATGAAGAGGTGGCGGGAGAATCTTCGGCCACTCGAAAATTCGATCGTAGCCAACATGATGAATTGGCTTCCCAATCTCGCTTATCCCATTCGTGTCGGGACCCACAATCAAAGTGCGTTCGCGTTCGGCCTTATGCTCGATTACGCCCGTCAGGTCGGCAATACCGAACTGGAGCAGTTGCTGGTCGCGAAATCGCTGGAATTCCACGAAGGGGATCGCGATTGCCCGATCGGATATGAACCTTCTGGCGAGGATTTTCTTTCTCCCTGTTTGATGGAAGCAGATCTGATGCGCAGGGTCATGCCATCCGACCGCTTCGCCGAGTGGCTCAGCGGATTTTTGCCAGACATACCCACGGATGGTTCGGCGGATTGGCTGGAACCCGGCATTGTGCGTGATCCTACCGACGGCAAACTCGTCCATCTTGATGGTGTCAACCTGTCGCGCGCCTGGGCGATGGAAGGGATCCTGTCGGCTCTGCCTCCAGAAGACCTGCGGCGCGCCGCACTCCAGGCTTCTGCCGATCGGCATCGTGAGGTTGGCATCGCCGCGATCAGTGCAAAGAATTACGAAGGCAGCCACTGGCTGGGAAGCTTTGCAACCTATCTGACCACGAAACGTGGCATTTCCGAGCACACGGCGATCGGACCAGGAAACCAGAGCTAAGGGTCATCATAACTGTAGGTTTTTGAACGCAATTCGGAGGCACTAAGCGTTTCCGTGCATGCCAAACAAAGCTGCCCGCTTCGAAGGTCAGTCAGCGATGCTCACGTCGATGAATGTCGTATGCGGCGCATACTGGTCGACCTCTTGAGAATAGGTGATCGATCCGTCATCGCAGCGTTCCACAATATCGAAACCGAAGGCGGGGAAGTACTGCGAAACCATTCCGTTTCGATCTGTGGGAACATATCGCGCATGTATTGTTGACGCGCCGGCTCGCCTCGCCGTGTCGAAGAGGGCATCCATGACGGTCTGCTCGACACCGCGTTCAAGGACCCGGCACGATTGCAGCCAAGTGTCGATCGTCCAAGCCGCATCATCTTTGCGCACGATGACCACACCGATCATGCCATGCTGCGCGAACTTGTCCTCCAGGCGAACCTGCCATGCGAGCTGATCCGGATCCTCTTCTATTCTTTGAACATCCTGTTCGCCATAACGTTTGGTCGTCAGGTTGAACTGGTTGGATTTATTGATCAACTGGGTGACGCGACTGCGCCCGGCATCGTCGAAGGGCTTGATCGTCATGCGCATTTCAAGCGACGACAGATAGTCGCTGTAGTTTCCGATTTTTGCGCGCACTTCGGCTGCAGCCGCTCGGCCCCCATAACTTTCGGCCCGCGAAATATCTTCCGTGTTCAGCGGCAGGTGGTCGAACAGTCCCGACCGCGAAATCCTCTCGATAAAGAAGGAAGGATCTTCGCCGACCTCAATGGTCGATACCATCGGCAATTCCTGTCTCACTCGCTCGCGTTCGGCAGGATTGTCGTCAACGAAGACCAGCGATTCAAGTCCCAGACCGAGGGTCTCGGCAATCGACCGGATATTGGTAGCTTTGTCGTTCCAGTTGGCTTGGAAGACCGCAATGTGACTTTCTTTGAGGACCATTTCCGAATGATTTCGAAAAGGCTCGCGCGCAATTTCGTCAGTATTTTTCGAACAAACAGCCAAAACCACACCACGATCGCGTAAGGCCAAAATGAAGTTCTGAAAGGCGACGAATGCCTCTCCCTCAGGCGAATTCTGGCCAAGCCTAATGCCTGCCAGCCCATCATCGCCGATCACTCCGCCCCACAGGGTGTTATCAAGATCAAGGACAAGCGCTCGGGCGGACTTGCCTTTCATTGCAGCTAATACCGCGGCGATGCTGTCCGATGCTAAAGGACACATTTCGATACGAAACGGTATTTTGGCTGCATGGTAACGGATCGGATCGAGCCAGTTTTCAATTCCTACGCGGCTGGCCAGTGCGGCCTGATCCCATATCAGCCATTTGCCGAGCATCGCCCCTTCGGCAAGCTTGAGGTTGACCAGATGTCTGAAGCGCGCGCTGGTACCAGGTGTGGCCAGTTCAGCCGATGAAACCTGTTGTGCGGCTGGAAGGGTTGCAAAGATTGGCCGACATCGTGACTTTTCCAAGGTGGCGGCGGCAAGCGCAGAAAAGAGGTCTTCAGCGGCTGCGACAGCTTCCTCCTCTGCGGCGCGGTCGAGAATTGGACGCTTGTTCGCGAAGGCGGTTTCATCGAGTACAACGAGCACAGCATCCAGAGGCTTACCGAAGCAGTCCGAAGGGGAATAAGCGTAACTTGCAACGCTGTCGTAGGGCGCCTCGACTGACGATATGGCAAGGCCCCGCGCCAGACCCGCAGCGGCCAGGGGGGCAGGTAGATAGCTTAGTGTCCGATTTCCAAGCAGACCTATCGAAACAGGGGCAAAAGTCGGGCTCGTTATGTCCGACTTGAGCAGTTTGTTCGCAAACCGTTCAAGCCGCAGTTGCTCACGGGTGGTAAGTCGCTGACCCGCTAGCGATCTGACCGCGTGAAAGTCGAGATCGCGGCCCTCGATGAGCGCAGCCTCGAAAATTTCGAGCCGTTCCGCCCAGTTAGAAGAAAGAGGAGGTCGCCAAGGGAAATTTTCGGAGGTCATCCGACCTGCTTCGCGGCTGCGTTGACCAGATCCCCCAGATTCTTGAAGCTTTGCATCTCCGATGTGCTGAAATGTACTCCTAGCTCCATTTCGATCATCACCATCAGGCGAACATGCGACAGGCTATCCCACTGCGCCACATCGTTCGCAGTAGTCTCCATGGTTACCGGCCCGTCATACTCGTCGAACAGGTCACGAATAATGGCTGTAATCTTTTCGAGAATGACATTCTGCTCGGACATCTGGGAAACCTTTTCGTGACGATCTGGGCCTAATTTTCGTGGATCGGAAAGCTGTTCGCGATGCGATATTCTTTTACCGCATTGCGGATATCGCGCTCGTAGGTTGCAAAATTTGCCCGAGTTATCCGGTCTTTTCCGGTTTTCATCGCAGAAACAAATCGCTGCAAAATCGCTGGATCATACGCGTGGCCAACTTCACGAAAGTTCGCGAGGTCCCCCGCCACCGTGGGGTCGCCATCTAATGCAAAGACCCTGACGCCAGATAAATCACTGACGGCATTTACCAGACAGCGCCGCGCAATCATTTGCTCATCGAGAAGTGTAGGACTGATGTCGTTCTGCCTTACATAATAAAAAGCGTAAGACTCTATCGGGAACAGGATATCGACCCTGACTCCTCTTTCAGAAAGAGACCGCACGTCGGGGATGAGTTGTTCGTTCACAGACCGAAAGCTGTGGCAGTCTTTTCCGCTTTTCGCGTCGATGTCTTTGCGGTTGCGCTCAATCATGCGACCTAGCTTGGCAATCTCGCTCGGCCGCTGGAATTTGACATACATGTTCTTCACGTAAGTCTGATATTCCGCATCGTCCGGATTATCGTAGGTCAGCTTCCCGCTCATGATATCGAACGTTTTTCGAATTGTCGGAAGGTTCACCATCCGTAGATCGTTGGTGATGTCCCCGTCGTACAGGAATGTCGGGAAACCCGAGTTCGCAACGTCGGGCCCCACCATGTAAGTCCAGTCAAACGTAAGGATGACGTGTTGTACGCTTGGGTTGTCGATTAACCGATCCAAAACCAGGTCGCGATCTTTGGGGCGAGGGCCGCCATAGCTCAGGTTTACGGCGCGCGTCTCAGGCCCGAGAATTGCCTTGAGATATTCCGGCGAATACATCGCCGTGATTGAGCTCCCTACGAGGAACGTGTTGAAAGAAGGATCCTTCGTAGCAACGTCGATCCAGTCGATGACCATGTCTCTGGGCGTGTCGTCAGGCTCAATTCGAGGATTTGCGCCCCAACGATAAACATTATGCGGATCGACTGCGATGACGACGGTCGCAAGCAATAGATATAGAAAAGTAATGAGAGCGGCAGCCAGAATCATCGGTCGCGCTGCTCGCCAGCGAATATCTGTCAGCCTGAACCCAGCCGAGTGCGGAGGCGGCGATTCAGCGACGCTTGCGAAGTGTTCTGGCCGGGCCATGGTTCAGAACCCCTGATACAGGAATGGTGGCTGCCGTGACACGTAGTAGAGCGACGCGAGGACAAGTCCGGAAATAGCCGCCGCCTGTATCCATCCGGGACGCCACAGCTCGCGAAGAAAGGCTGGCCCATAGCTCTTATTGTCGTAGGTCATGATCGCAGGGCGATATCGGCGCATCAGTTCTACGCTGTTTGGACAAAGATAGATGATCGAAAACGCCACGGCGAGTGTGACGACAGGTTCGCGCATGTTGAAAGCGGAAGGGGCATCGAACGATGCACCAAACATTTGCCCGAACAGATGAAAGCCGCCCGCGACGCTTTCCGAACGAAACATCGCAAGGCTAAGGCAAAGTGGCAAGAAGAAGACTGCCCTTTCGATGAACCCGATGACTAGCGGCGAAGTGGTTTTGCGAACGCTCTTGTACCATTTCGACGCCCGAACTTCGGTTTCGAGCGCGTACCAGAATCCGTGCATGAGTCCGAAAACGGAAAAGGTCCACAATGCACCGTGCCATAGGCCGATGATCTGGAAGTTGACGAGCATTGGAAGCCACAGGCTGAGCAAGTGAGCCGGAATGGGCGCAAGCCGGTTGAACATGCTGTAGCGCGTTCCCGCGACCGATAGGGGCGTGTAGAGAAATCGAGCGATCACGCGCGTGAGGGTCATGTGCCATCGGCGGTAGTAATCGATGATCCCGTTGGCTTTGAACGGCGAGAAGAAGTTTATCGGGTATCGCAATCCGAACATGCGGGCGAGGCCAAGCGCCATGTCCGAATAGCCGGAGAAATCGAAGTAGAGCTGGGCCATATAGGCAAGTGCACCGATCCAGGCCTGAACCGGGTGAATTTCCGCACCTACATTCGCTGCGCTGAAGACGACGTCGACCGTCGGTGCAAGATTGTCAGCCAGAACTACCTTCTTGAACATTCCGATCGAGATGAAGGTCAATCCAACGGCGAGATCGATCGGGTTGAGCCTCAAGAACCGCTTCGACTGAATTTGCGGATTGAACTCGCTGAGATAGGTGATCGGACCGATGATCAGCTGGGGGAAGAAGCTCACAAAAGCGCCGTAGCGGCAAAATGCTGAAAATACTGACTTGATCGATCCAAGTCTTCCCAAGAACTGGGTAACATTCTTCTCGCGGGCATATGCATCGGCCAGGAATGCTGCCTGGTGGAATGTGTAAAAGGATATTCCCGCAGGAATTGCTATGCCTGCGATGTCTACGATGAGTCCGGATTTCGTCCCCAACAAAAGGGTGACAATCTTGTATTTGAAATAGCAGAGGGAGGCTATGTTATAAAATTGGCCGAACAAGTATGTTGAACGCCTGTTTTTATCCAGATCATCCATCTTCGTTATGATCAATGCTACCGAGAAGTTTACCGCCAGCGCGATCAGCAAGAGGATGACCGAAGTCATCGAGTGAGGGATATAAAATATTATCGACGCTACGAAGAGTAAGGCGAGCGCGTAATTTCGTCCGAAGTACGAAGCTGTCGCATAGAACGCGACCAATACGATCGGCAGGAATACAAATAAAAATATCGGATCGGTAAATATCAAAGCAAATCCGCCCTATTTTTATATTCCCAAAGCGATAGCGATTGGCCGGTCGTCCGCCAGACGGTGTGCCGACACTGATGCCGATGCGATGCCCAACTTCATTTCGTTGAGAAAGAGGTGCATCGGTATATCGCGTTGGTCACGATGAATGGCGTGGGTTCATCAGAGGTACTGCAAACGGGTCAGACCACGATTTCGAAGCCTTAAGCGGCCAAACCATAAACCAAGATCGAAGGCTTCGGCCCACTGAGAAGGGGTATAAAAATGCCACTTCTCAACTGCTTAGGAAAGTGATGCGCTGATCGGCGCGGATGCTCCTGAGCATATCTTTTGGGCCGGGCGCGGGTTGGCGGGTCAGCCGATGTGCCAGGATCGCCATTGCCCTGCCTTGATCGGGTTTCTGCCCATGACTAGCGTTAATGGCGCATCTTCCTGGGAAGGTGCGGCGCCAGTGGCATATGAAGGGTGCAGTCTGTCTTTCCGTCGGAAGGCTCAGGTTGCACTTCCATAGTCTCGTCGAATGCGTTGGCCTCCAGCGGCCAGCGCGATGGGCAAAGGTTAGGGCAGGCAATGCAGTTAAAGGACATCGATTTCGTCATTATCGGCGCCGCAAAATCGGCGACGACATGGCTGCAAACACAGCTGCAGTCCGATCCTTCGGTCTACATGCCGGACCCGGAACTTCATTATTTCTCGAGGGAATATGCTCGCGGAACAGACTGGTACCTGTCGCAATTCGCCGAAGGACGGCGGGACAAGCTTGTTGGCGAGAAATCGAACTCGTATCTCTATGTCCCGGAGGCCGCTGCACGACTTCACCGTGACGTCCCGCAAGCGAAACTGATCGCGCAGCTTCGGCATCCGGTAGAACGGGCTTACTCAAGTTATTGCATGCTGTATCGCCGGGGGCAGGTCGGGGGCGATATAGAGAAATATCTGAACCCCGCTCTCGGGGAGAGTGAGCAGATTCTGAAGTCCGGAAGATACGCTTCCCACCTCGAGCGGTTCATCGATTTATTCGGGCGTGAAAGGATGCTCATCCTGTTTTTCGAAGGCGTCTCGAAAAGCCCGAAGGCACAGCTGACACAGGTGCGCGCCCATCTTGGGCTTTCGCCACGTCCGCTCGCTGTAAAGTCGCAATCAAAGGTGAAGGACAAGACGACCCCGCTCGTACCGGGGCGCCTGCGCAAGCGGCTGGATTGGCTTAAGCCGATCGTTCGTCCATTGCGGGGCGCGCCCGCGTTCGAGGCGGCGAGAGGCCTCATCGCAACCGAGATCGAGTATCCACCGCTCACCGACGAACTCAGACAGCGTCTGAGCGATTATTACGCACCCTCCATTGAAGCTCTGGAGCGGATGAGTGGCCAGCCGCTCAGCCATTGGTACAGCTCTCCGGATCAGGCGAAAGTGGCGTGAGAGTTCGGGCGGCCGCCAATGTATGCCGGCGGCTATAAAGGACTAATCGCTTTTCCCAAATGTGATCGGTCAAAGCGATTGGTAGCTCTGGCTGTGCCAGTTTCACGCCCGCCGGAATACCCCAGCTCTGTAATCGTAGACGGAGCCGGATGGTGCCGAGGCCAGCTGGCTGAAATCGAGCAGAAGTTGCTCGTCACGAGAACACTTCGGTCGGTGGAAGCACGCCCGAACCCTCATCTCTCGGGATGAACGGAATTTTGAGAAGGCCTTCAATCAATATGAAAAAGTTCATCGTGACTGGCGTTCAGATGCGAAACAAGGGCTCTCAAGCCATGTTCCTGTCGCTCTGTTACGGGCTCAAGTCCATATATCCGGGCTGTGAGGTTGTCGGGTTTGCCAATAAGTACGACGACCCCGCTCAGTATCAGTTCGAACTACTTCCATATGACGATTTCACGCGTCTGGTTTTCAAATACCGGCTCAACCGTGTGCCTTGGCTAGGGGATGTCCTGGCAATGTTCGCAGGCATGTGGCGGAAGACTGGAAAGTGGTCCGGTAAGATTACCGAGATGGACAGCGCTCTGCGAGACGCTGACGCTATCTTCGATGCGAGCGGGTACACGTTGGGATCCGGCTGGGGGAAGGGTGGGGGCAGGCTGCTCCTTCAGACGATCCGTATCGCCAGGGAATATAAGAAACAGATTATCCTGATGCCCCAGAGCTTCGGCCCTTTCGACTGGGGTGAGGACGATGATGCGGCATTCCTCGAGGAGGTTCGGGAGGAACTGGACTACTGCACGCGCATCTACGCGCGAGAGCGTGAGGGACATGGGTGTCTACGGTCTCTCGGGCTTGGCAATGTCGAGTTGTCGGCAGATATGGTGATCCGCGAGAAAGTATTTCCGCAAGCGCGCGACATCCTCAGTACTTACGACGCCGCGACAGTAAGCTATCCGCCCCCGGGATCCGTGGGCTTCATCATCAACGAAAATGTATTCAGGATTGGAAAGCCCGAAGCGGTGCTGGACCTCTATTCGCGCATGCTGGACCGTCTGATCACTGCAGGCGAGCGGGTGTTCATTCTCAACACCTCCACTGCCGACTTCAGACTGGTCGAAAGCGTCCTCGGCAAAACGGAAAACAGAGACAAGGTAGGTCTGATAAGTGGGGAATACTCCAGCCCGGAATTGATCGATATAATCGGTCGTTTCAAATACGTCGTTGCCTCCCGCTATCATTCGGTGGTGTTCGCCTACCGGAGCGGTGTACCGGCCATCATCCTCGGCTGGGCAAGCAAATATATCGACTTGGCGGCTCACTTCCAGCAGGACGAATATGTGTTCGACATCAGGGATCCGGATGCAGGAAGGATCATTGAGCAGGTCGACCGGATGAGCGTGAATTACGCCGCAGAATCCCGGCAAATCTTGGCTTGCCTGGAAGAGATTCAAAGGACGTCGGTCATCGGCGAAGCTGCAAGTCTCCTGCGATCTCCGCCCTCGCTTTAGCCGCGGAAGCACATCTCACCGCTTGTTCCAATTTCTCCCCTTTCAATACCCATTTTCGCACTCGCAACGTAGATATGCGCACCTAAGCTAGCGGTATGTGCGGAATTGCTGGCTTTCTGGATTTTGATCGTCAGCGATGTGCTGATCCTCTCCGCCTGCTCGACAGCATGAGGGATACCCTGACGCACCGTGGACCGGACGCCGGCGGCTCCGCACTGGAAGCGGAAGGTCGGATTGGACTGGGGCATCGCCGCCTTGCGATCATAGATCTATCGCAAACCGGTGCGCAGCCGATGGAATCGGCGTCCGGTCGCCATGTCATCGTTTTCAATGGCGAAATTTACAATTTTCAGTCCATACGAAACGAACTGACCGCGCTCGGTGTGGATTTCCGGGGAACGTCCGACACGGAGGTTCTACTCGAGGCGATCGAGCGTTTCGGTCTTCAGGAGGCGCTCGGGCGGGCCAACGGTATGTTCGCGTTGGCTGTCTACGACCGAAAGAAGCGGCAACTGGCCTTTGCGCGCGATCGCCTGGGAAAGAAGCCGCTTTATATCGGCATCAGTGGCAGCACGCTTGCTTTCGGATCGGAATTGAAGGCGCTTCGCTGCCATCCGAAATTCAGCCATTTGCAAATCGATCCACGCGCCGCAGCGCAATATATGCGGCTGGGTTATGTGCCGGCGCCATTGTCGATTTACCGCCATGTCGGAAAGTTACCGGCTGCGAGCTATCTCGTTTTCTCGATCGATGAAAAGGCGCCTGATCCGGAGGCAATTCACGAAGAAGCAGTCCAGTACTGGAGCATGTACGACGCGGCACGAGAAGGGGCAGAAGCTCGGTTCGGAGATGAGGCCGAGGCTTTGACTGCGCTCGAAGATCAACTGGGCGCGGCGGTTGAAAGGCGCTTGGTCTCAGACGTCCCCGTCGGCGCCTTCCTCTCTGGCGGGGTGGATTCCAGTCTAGTATGCGCCGTCATGCAGGAACAGCTCGGTGGTCGCGCAAAAACCTTTACGGTCGGCTTTGCGGAAAGCGAGTTCGACGAGACAGCCGATGCGGCAGAACTTGCCGCGTATATCGGATCGCATCACACCGAACTGCCTGTTGACCCTGACGCGGCGCTCGGCGCTGTTGGTGAGCTGCAGGAAATTTTCGACGAACCATTTGCCGATCCTTCCCAGATCCCGTCCTTACTGATCTCGCGCCTGATCCGGTCCGAGGTCACGGTCGCAATTTCCGGTGATGGTGGTGATGAATTCTTCGGCGGCTATAAACGTTACTCGCGAATGCTTGCGATGGAGCGGCTGGCAAAGCGGTTGCCAAACGCAGCGTGGCAGGCGTTTGACAAAGCTCCGTTGTGGCTCGTCGATGCCGGTTCCAAAGCGGCCCGGCGGCTCACCTCCGCAGGTCACGCGGAAGAACTGAGCGGTGACCGGATGAAGAAAATACTCGCGGTTGTCGGTCAGCACGACTTCCGCCATCGCTACGAACAATTCAACTCGCAATGGACGGGCAAGGGAGCGGCAAGTTCCAGCCCTTTGACCACAAGCGCTGTGCCTCCAGGGCTCGGCCAGTTGGAACAGATGATGTATCTGGACGCGATCTGTTACCTGCCGGATGATGTTTTGGTGAAGGTGGATCGCACGTCGATGGCGGCAAGCCTGGAAGTTCGCGCGCCGCTATTGGATTATGAGCTCATTTCGACCGCATGGAGAATGCCTGCGAGCCTGCGGATGCAAAATGGCGAGATCGGGAAAATGGCATTGCGAAAGCTGCTTGCGCGGCGCGTTCCGGAACACATGATCAACCGGCCGAAGCGTGGCTTCGGGGTGCCTCTCAACGAATGGCTACGAGGCCCACTTCGCAACTTGGCCGACGAACATCTGGCCGCCGCCAAGGTTGATCAGGTAGGTTATTTCGACAGCGATGAGGTAAGCAAGCTGTGGACTGAACATCGTTCGGGCCGGCGCAACTGGGGCTTCCATCTTTGGAACTGCATCTGTTTCAGCATATGGCATGGCCGTTGGATGACGCACTAGGCATATTCGATAATTCAGGAGGCCTCCGGCGCAACCTGTGAAGCGGAAGCCCGCCTCAGGCTTCGCCACATTGCGACATCCAGCATGATCGCATTGACTGCACCGAACCCGATATGCGCAAAGCTTGCGCCAATCGCACCGTAAGCCGGAATTGTATTGATGGCGATGGCAAGGAACACAGCCGTCGAACATGCCGACGCTCCAAGTGCATATTGCGGGCGGTTCATTGCCAGTAAGGCCGACCGGGATGGGGCCGAATGCATGATGAGAAACACCGCGAACAGCTGGGCGACCAGGATCGCATAGGCTGGTGTAAACGCAGACCCGAATGCCAGTCCGATAATCGGTTTGCCGACCACTATTGTAACCAGGATCACGCCGCCCAGGATCACAGCAAGCAGTCCTTGAACGCCGACAACCGTCCGGCGGAAGCTTTCGGTGATTTTTCCGGCCCACATTCGTGCAAGATCCGGATAGACAACCATCTGTATCATCTCGCCAGAGCTCATGGCGACTTTCGCCATTCGCTTTGCGATGTGGTAGAAACCGGCCGCTTCCGTGCTGTCAGTCAGCGCACCGACGATCAGCGTATCTGCTTCATGGGTAATCGTGCGCAAAGCGCTCGATGCGTTCGTGGTAAAGGCAAAGCCCAGAAAACCGGGGAAGTCCTTGTGCAGATTACCCATGCGCGCACGAAACGGGGATGGAGTGCCTTGCCGGGCGAGCTGGCGAAACCCGATGAAGTTGTAAATCAGGGCATCGACCACCTGGCAAATGGTCCAAACCCAGACGAACGTCATCAGTCCGCTTCCCATCCAATAGAAAATTGCCGCTAGAAGCAGGCGAAGCAAACCAGCCAGAAAGACGATGTACGCCATCGTCCGGAACATGCCTGCCATGCGCAGGACGGCCGATGACATGCCGCGCAGGTTCAAGGCGATCGCGATCGCATAAATCGCCACCAACGGAACCATTTCCGGAGGAAAGTCGAAAAACGATGTCAGAATGAAGCCTGCAAGGACGGTCAGCAATGCGGCCACCGCCGCGCCGACCACGTCGAGAAGCAGGCCGAACAGATAAAGGCGTGACATTCTTTCCGGGTCGGACGCGCCTTCTTCTGTAGCGGCGTACCGAACCAGCGGTTGCCAGGATTCAAAACGCACAACCCTTTCGCACACGCGCCCGACGGCCAATGTCAGTGCGAGTACGCCGAAGGCCTCCGGTCCCAGCGCGCGTGTGGCAAATGCGATGCTTCCGATCATGACCAGAGCATTGCCGAGATTTCCGGTCAGCAGATGGAGCACGCTTTTCACACGTGATCGCAAGACCGACTTTTCCGAAGGAGTGGGCACAGCAACACGCTTGTTCATGAAGGCGATCCCCAGGTCGCGCTGGCATCGGATTTCTGGACTGGCGCCGGGCTTGCCTGAAGCTCGTCGCGATGCCGTGGCCGAGCGCGCGGAATTTCAACGCGCGTGCAAGTCAGTATGGCAAGGAATACCGGAGCTACCCACAGCCGCGCGTACATGTGCGGAACGGTCAGCGTGAACAGCGTGAAGATCAGCAGGACTCCCACGCAGATGATCCCGCGGCGCGGATCGACCGACATGTTGGTCAAGGCCCGGAACCACAGTATCGCAAGCAGTCCCAGGAAACCGATCAGTCCCGATAACCCGCCCTCGGTCAACAGCAGCAGAGGAAAGACGTGGACTGGCGCCTGATGGATGCTGACGACCCTGAAGCTGTCTACGCCGAGCCCCAGGAACAGCGTATCGCCGGACATGCGCCAAGCCTCCTTTGCCAGCTCCATGCGTCCGGCAAAGGTGCCCGCTTCCTGGAGCCCGCCTCCCGCAAGTGCTCCATAGACGCGCTGCTCGAATGGCGCAGGTAAGGGGAAACCGCTGGCGAAATACGCTGCACCCAGTCCCACTAACGTCATCAACGCGAGGATCGCCCATTGCGGCGATCGAATGATCATAACGAGCGATACCGCGCTCAGGCATATCACGAAGCCGCCGAAACTTGCCGAGGCGATGATACCCCACAACAGGAACACGCCGCACACTAGCGCGAGCAGCCGGTTCATCAGGCCCCGATCGATCGCATAAAGCAGCAGTACCAACGCGAAGCCAGCCATGGCGCAATTGTTGTTGGCGTTCCCCGAAAACGCCCCCAGCCGGCCCATGCCCGTGATGAAATTGTTGCCGAATATCGGCGCGGTATCGGCGTAGTCGAAGAAGATATTGGCGATGTTCCCGAACGCTTGCGAGAACGTGACGCCGAGGATGTAGAACACCACACAGTGCTGCAGCGTCTTCTGATTGAAACTGGCGAACATCATCGGCAGCAGCAGATATGCGAAGCTGTATTGCAGTGCGACGACGAGCCATCGCATCACCTCGCCGTTGACGACCGTGCTGACGAACAGGCTCCCCAACATCAGGATTAATGCAAAGATCCAGGCCGGCGAAAACCCCTCCATCGGCGTCAGATTGAAGCGCGATGTGGCCACCAGACCCAGGATGACGACTAGAAACGCGCCGTCGGAGATCGTGAAGTTCAGGTCTCCCGGCCGCGCGATCTGCCAGGATACGGAGAAGATGCCGACAAGCAGGAAACCGTAAAGAACGCCTGAGATCGAGAGCGGGGCCCCCTGCCGGGACCTCCTTTCGGCTGCGCGTCTGGTCGCGGCCGGCGCGTCGAGGCGCGCATCTTCGAAGACAGTGCTCATCACACCGAAATGTACTGTATCGCTTTTCCGCAGCCAAAGACGGGTTTGGCTATCGCCGCGGCTCTCTAGCGTCTCGGACCGGCAATTTTGGGTCGATGCCTACGCCCTATGGGGGAGTACCCCTCGGCGGCAGCGAAACTTCGCCGACGCGCTATCCGGGTGAGCGATGGACACTCGCCCCGGCAGGCTGCAGCGTCTGCCCTTGGCTAACCACATTTGCGGGCGAGGTCTCAGGCTCAGTAATCATCATGCGACCGGGATGGACACTCTGTGCGAAACTGTCGGGGCTGGCCTTCGCGGCGAGCCTGGCCTCCTGCGCGGATTCCGCCGAAAGCGGCACTCAGCCGGACGCCGAACAGGAGGTCTGGCAAAAGCCCGACGTCCCCGCCTTCCCGGGCGCCGAAGGCTATGGCGCACGGAGCAAGGGCGGCCGCGGCGGGCGGATCATTCGGGTGACCACACTGGCCGATTCCGGGCCGGGCAGCCTGCGCGATTGCATCGAAACTCTGGGGCCGAGGGTCTGCGTCTTTCGCGTCTCGGGCCTGATCCGTTTTACCGGCGCTCCGCCTCGCATCCGCCATCCCTTCATAACCATCGCTGGCGAGAGCGCGCCGGGCGAAGGCATTACCCTTGCGCACGGCGGCGGCAGCGTTGGGCGCACGCCCCTTGTCATCAAGAATACGAATGATGTGATCGTGCGCCATCTTCGCATTCGCAACGACCGGGTCGGCGATGAGCGCGGAAGCGAAGATGGCATAACCATCGAGAATAGCTCTCACGTGATCATCGATCATGTCAGCGCATCATGGGCGCGTGATGAACTGGTGAACGGATTTGGTAACAACAACTTCATTACCATAAGCAATTCGCTGTTTTCCTGGGGCATTCCCAAGCACGACAAATGCGCCTTGCTCGCTTCCGATCCGGAAAGGCCGCAGCATTTCAGCTTCCTAGGCAATTTGTGCGCCCATAATGGCGATCGCAATCCCGACATCAACTTCCCGCCGCTCTCCTGCGTCGAGGTCGTCAACAACGTATTCTACAACGCCCAGTCTGAATTCGCCGAGGTCTGGGAATCCTATGGCGGCACGCCCGTGGCGATTGTCGGAAACACCTTCATCGCCGGCCCCGATACGAAATCCAACGCGATCGGCGTCGTACGACAAAGGATCGCCAGCACCGGGCCTGCGCGCGTGTTCGTTGCCGACAACGACTTCATCGGGAAATTCCTGCTGAAGGATCGCGATCTGGCGGAGATCACGCTGGAACGGCCGGATTGTCCATTGACCGTCGCCCCTGCTTCGCCGCAAGCCGCCTATGCCCGCGTTTTGGCTTTGGCCGGCGCATTTCCGCGCGACGCGCTCGACCGGCAGGTCGTCGGCGAGGTGGAGCGGCGCGAGGGATCGATCGTCCATTCGCCGGGAACGATACCGGCAATCGCGGCGTCTCGCGCGCCTGCCGATACGGACAGGGATGGTATGCCGGATGACTGGGAAGACGCTCACGGTTCAAATCCGGACCTGCCCGATGCCTGGAAAGATGCGAACGGGAATGGCCTGGCGAACATCGAGGAATGGCTCGAGGAACGCCATCGGCAGCTGACGGGCGGCGTCCGGTCATCGAGCACGTCCTGATGCTCGACCGAATGCGAAGTCGGCAATCATGAAAGTTCTCCACGTCATCACCGGGCTCAATGTCGGCGGGGCGGAGAACATGCTTGCCAAGTTGATAGAACGGGGCGGGGCGGACCAGCCCGAAGTCCTCTCCCTCCTCTCGCCCGGGCCGATTGCCGAACGTATTACCGCGCGGGGTGTCCCGGTGCATTCGCTCGGAATGCGGCGCGGCATGGCGGGTCCAAAGGCAATGCTCCGCGTGCGGCGACTGGTCGATCGAATTCGCCCCGACCTGATCCATGGCTGGATGTACCACGGCAATCTCGTCGCGAGCTATGCGCGTTTCGGGCTCGGGCGCAGAGTGCCTCTGGTGTGGAACGTCAGGCATTCCATTCCAGATCTCGCGAAGGAATCCTTCAAGACAAGGGCCATTCTAAGGCTTGGCGCAGCCATCTCGGCAGGGCCCGAAGCGATCGTGTACAACGCACATGTGTCCCGCTCTCAGCATCAGGCCGTCGGCTATTCCTCCGGTCGATCCGTTGTGATTGCCAACGGCTTCGACACCGCCCGCTTCGCGCCGAAACTGTCTGCGCGCGATGCGGCTCGGGCGGCGTTCGGGTTCGCTCCAAGCGTTTTGCGGGTCGCATGTGTTGCAAGGCTGCATCCCATGAAAGATCACGCGCGTCTGGTACGCGCGATCGGCCGGGTGCGAAACGCGGGATGCGATGTGCATCTCGTCATGGTCGGGCACGGACTGGCCGATCCGCCTCGCGATCTCCAACAGGCGATCGAGGCCAATATTCCGTCTGATCGGATAACCGTTTGCGGCGCGCGTTTCGACGTCGCCGATTGGCTTTCGGGGATGGATCTTCTCGCCGTACCGTCTGCTTGGGGGGAGGCATTTCCGAATGTCATCGGCGAGGCACTCGCCTGCGGCGTGCCGGTGGTTGCCACCGATGTCGGTGACAGCGCGCGGATCGTGGGGGCACAGGGCATCGTCGTGCCGCCCAACGACACGGCAGCGCTGGCCCAGGCCATACTGGCGTTTGCCGCGCGCCCTGCTGCGGAACGTGCGGCCATGGGTCGGGCAGGGCGAGAGCGCGTGGTCAGAGATTACGCGCTCGAAAAGATCGGCGCTGCTTATGAGGAACTGCATGCATCGTGCCTGGATATGGCGCTGTACGATGATCACTCGGGTGAAACAGCTATTGCGCCCCACCATAATGCGCGATGATCGCATCCGGACCGACAGCCTGGTCCGATTTCGTGCCCAGGAAATAAACTCCGCTGGCACCGTCGATGGCATAGTCGGCAGGGATGATCGCGTCGAAATAGACTGCCCAGAAAAAGGCCAGCTTGGCGATCTTGCCGGCAGAGCGTGAGCGAAAGACGCTGCGCGCGAAATAATCGACTGCCCACATCAACTGTCTTCCCGGCCCACCGGAAGAACCTGAATCGATCAGGGCAAATCGGCGGAACAGATAGCGGTGGCCGCTCTCGGTAAATCTCGTGAAGTCGTAAGCCCCTTCGTGGACCTGCTGCATGAAGGGGGTCTCGGCATAAACCAGCCCTCCGGGCTTCAGTACGCGCCGGATTTCGTCGGCCACTCGCTGCGGCTCCAGGACGTGTTCGAGCACAGCCTGCACCACGACCCCGTCGAAATAGCCATCGACGATCGGAATATGGTGCGCATCGGCGACGAACTGCACCTGCGGCGTCGAATAGATGTCGAAGGCGAAAATTTTCACATCGGGATCGGCATAGAGCGCCTTCATTCCCTGTCCCTCGCTCCCGCCACCGATCACGAGAACCCTGGGACGATCGGACCGGCGCTTGAGTTCGGAAATCAGGCGACAGACATTTCTGCGCGTCGATTTCTTTTCGGGCGACAGCAGGGATTTGATCAGTTTCGAGGCGAAGGAATATCGTGGCCGCGCGATCGCGCTTTCTGCATTCGTTGTTTCAAGATCTTCGCGGCGGATTACCGAATTCGCAAAATCGATAAGCACGGGTTTTTCACGGGCTACTGGAAAGTCGCAAGGCTCGCTTGCGTCGGCCGCGGTCCGCATGCTCACACGCCCGTTTTCGAATTTAAGGGCTTTTCCAGTCAGGGGACATCGGAGTGCAACGTCGAGATCTTCGATTGAAGCAAGCATGATAAGAATGCGCTCTAAAGCGGGGTAGTGCGCGAAGCGCGCCCGCTATTGAGACGAGAGGCTACTCCTGTCTGTTATGTTCACGGCAGGCTGCGCTTCCTTAGCCAGTTCTCGGTAGATCAGCGTCATCTGCTCGACGTGCCTTTCTCGCGAGAACCGCTTCTTTGCCATCGTTTCGGCACGGCGAACGAGGTCGGTGCAGCGCTCCGGCGAGCCAAGCAAATCCAGGACGGCCGTTGCCATCGCATGGGGATCGTCAGGTCGAACGATAATGCCGCAATCAGGGGTCAGGGCTTCCGCATTGCCCCCCGATTGCGTGGCCACAACGGGTGTGCCCACCAGCATGGCTTCTACCAGGGTGCGTCCAAGAGGTTCGTTCAACGCTGTCACAAGCAGCGCGTCGCAAGCCGCAATCCAGTCATGCCCCGGTTCTCGATAGCCCATCAGTCTGACCAATGACCCAGCGTGGCTCGACGCCAGCCGATCCTGCATCTCCGCGAAAAGTTCTGCGTCCTCCGGCTCGCCGAACATGACCCCCATGACCGGCCGATCGGCAATCTTTGCCAGCTCCTCTATGGCGTCGATGAACTTTATGGGGCGCTTGCGAACGATATATTGGCCGCAGTAGCAGCAGATGATCGTATCATCCGGGCAGCCCAGTTCGGCGACCAGACGCTTGCGCATGGCCGCGCGGTCGATGTTCAGATTGACGTCGAACGGGCTGTGGATCACGCGGGCCGTCTTCAACTTGCCCCAGCGCCGCGGAGGAAGCGAATATTCCGAAACCGCGACGATCTGGTCGGCAAGAACAGGGGCGACGAAACCCGTTCCGCGGGCATCCGGGTCGCCCCGGTGGTGCCACAGGACCTTCGCTCCCGCCAACTTTGCTGCCAGCGCCCAGCTCGCATGACTTCGACCATCGTTCGTATGGACTATATCGGCCTGCAATTCTTTTAGCAGGCGAGCGCGGCCCGCGATGCGAGGTACGGTGCGGAGAGTACTTCCTAGGCCGAACCTGCTGCCGACCGTAAATGGCTCCTCCAGAGCGCAGGGATCGATGACCTGCTCGAAATGGCTGAAATACTGCGCAATCCGGCCATCGGGAACTTCGACGATGACGATGATACGATAGAGGTGCTCGGAGAGCGCATCGAGGAGGCCGCGGAGGGAAATATGACTGCCTCCCAACCGATCACCGGCAAATGCGAGGCAGATGGTCGTTCTTCGCCGGGTAGCCATATTGCTAAGCTCGCTCCTCACCGGTTGCGCATTGGCCGACTGGGAAAAGGCAGGGTCACGAAACACGGCGTGACAGGGCCGATCGGCATCGAAAGGGCGCAGCATCTGAAAGCGGGACAGTCGGCGCTGGCGGCCGGAAACTCAATTTCTCTTAGGTATACCCTCCACCTGATTTGCCGCGGCTTGCCAATGTGGATCGCGCCTTGTGCCCACGACGGGCATGGCTTTCCGCCCAGTCACCGACCGCAGTTCGGCGCTGGCAATTGCCGGGAACTGTTGAACAGGTTTTCGTAACGGACATCGTCCTTTGCCAGCATATTCAGATATTCCTCGATGTTGGGATAGCCGTCGCCGTCCGCATCCTCGTTTGCATCTGGACGGTTCGCATCTGTGTTTGCGTAACGGGCTTCCCATTCATCGGGCATGCCGTCATTGTCCCCGTCAGGCAGTGGATCGTATCCGGCCGTGATGCGAGCGAAGCCGCCGTAATCTGCAGGGTCTCCGCTCGTGAAGCCACCCTGAAAAAGGTAGGGTGCACGATCGCACGTCTGAAGATCTTCGATGTACAGCGCATCGACATTGTCCCGGCAACCGCCCCCTCGGCAAAGTATCGCTCCCGCCTGATCCAACACCGTACGCTGCGACGTTCGGGCATCGGTCAGCATCCAGGGGCGAAGGTAATTCTGGCTGATGCCGGGCGCGTAGGTCATGGCATCGACAAACATGCTCGAATTGATCGTCGTGCCGGGATAGGCGCCGAACCCGCGTCGTGCCTCGTTACCCGATCGATAGATCGAGAAGCCGAACGATGCGATCGTCGCGCGATTGAAGATGGCTGGAAAGAACGACTCCGGGCGGTCCTGTGAAAGGACACCCTCCATGTGGGTGTTGTTGATCCAGTTGAGGTAGACGCTCCCGAACTGATTTGAAATCAGGCCGGGCTCGCTGATGAAATTGTAGACCGTGTTGCCAATGTAATCGACCTGCCCGGTGTTGCCTGTGGCTTCAGGCGTCGTACCCGCCGCGATATTGGCGCCGCGCTCGTCGCCGTGCTGCGAAAGGTTGTAAGCGATCGTGGCTCGGTTGACGGGCTTCATGAAGAAGGTCTTGCAGTGATAATTGCCTGGGTCATGGCCAGCGTCGCGGCAAAGGTTCGGGCCGACCATGGAAAACTGCACCGTGCAATCGGTGCAAACCGCATCCAGACTTTCATCCGTGCCGAACATGGCGGTCACATGGTCGAGTATCTGCCGGCTGCTACTGCCGATGCGGACGGAATCTCCATTGCTGCTCGGCGCATCGGTGTGATTGCCATAGCGGAACCTGATATGGCGAACGATCGCGTTGGCCTGGCTCCGCGTATAAAATAGTGGTGCGTCGACCAGTCCCTTGCCGCGAACGACCTCGATACCGTTCGGCGATGTCTGACCGGCGATGTAAATGCCGTCCACGGTGATCCGCATTTCCGAATTCACCACGATCTGCCCGCTTACATCGAACACGCAGTAACGCGGGCGCCCTGCGGGAATTGCATATGGGGAGGACACCGCCAGAGCGAGTGCGCATTCGCGCAATGTGATAAGGCCATCGTCGGGGTCTGCTGTGTCGGCGAGGCTATTGATCCGGTAAACGACCGCATTGGAGCCACGGGCACTTGCCTGCGCTCCAAATCCAATCGCGGTCGGAAAGGCAAGGGGGTGGCGGCTTGCCTCGGGAATGGCCCCGTCGTCCGGGTTAGCGAAAGCGGAACCGGCACCGGTTCCCGGAGTGGGCGTGGGCGTTGGGCTCGGCGTCGGTGAAGGCGCTGGTGACGCAGTCGGTGTCGGGGTCGGCGGAGCGCTGTCGCCGGAGCCACAAGCAGTCAGCAGCATTAAAGCTACCGGGCTCACGACCTTCCCGGCAATTATGCTTCTGGTTCTGCTGAGCGAGTAAATCTTGGACATGCGGGCCATCGTCTCGTCACCTGAAATGGACTTCGAGTCTGCGGCCCTTTTGGCATGTATCCATACACGCGTTCTCGCGGTGGGTATCTATCAGAGGCTGCGGTCATGCGGATGAATTGGACGGGATGTGCAGGGAAAGCGCCGGGATGTGACACATTCTCCCATCAGTGCGTCATGCTCGAAGGATTGATCGCACATGCATGAAAGCCTCTGCTGCCGGCAAATAGACGGCAGAGCCCCGTACCTTTGCCAACGCACGCAATGTCTCCGGGCTGCGCTCATCGGGAAAAGCGCGGCACTGGCTTTCGAACGCAGCAAAGGCATCCAGCTTTCGGTCGAGCGTTGCCGAGATGTCGATAAAAACGTTCGGAACGAACGCCGGTGTAATGGGCGCGGCGTACCAGTTGGTTTCACTCACCGTTTCGTAACAGAGTATCTGGCTGGGTGCCTTCGCCTGCCGCGGCCGTGCGGCAACCATCGCCGCCAAGAATGTCAATTGATGATCCAGATGGATGTCACCAACGAATGGCAAGAACAGGGTATCGGGCTGTAGGGTTTCGACCAACTCGGCAAACGGGGCGTTGCAGTCCCGCGCCGAGAGAGTGTCCATCTCGGCAGCGGGAAGATCGAGCAGCCGCGTATCGGTCACCCCCAGAATGGCGTGCGCTCGCCGCATCTCCGCATGTACTTGCTGAACTTGCTCTGCGGGAAAAGCCGGTGACCGGCCCGTTGTGGCCACTGCGATAGTAACGTCGCCACCTTCATCTGCCAGCCGCGCGAGCGTACCTCCACACCCCAGAATCTCGTCATCGGGATGGGGGGCGATTACCAGCACCCGGCCAAATCGCTCGGCAAGCGTCATCGTCATAGACTTCCCAGGATTGAATGCAGCCTCGGCCTTTTGTTCGCCCCCGATTCCCAATCCTCAACCCGGAGCAGTCCGTCGCCTGTCATGACCGTAAAGTGCTCTTCAGTTTGATCGACAACCTGGCCCTCGGTGCCGTGATAACGGCCAGCATCAGGTAAAAACGTGCTGCGCCACACGGTCAGTCGCTCCCCCCGATCATATGTAAATGCGCCAGGATAGGGCTTCCCGACGGCACGTACCAATCGCTCGATGTCAGCTGCAGTAGTGCGCCAGTCTATCACGCCATCGGCCGGTGTCCGTTTGGCTGCATAGGTCGCGTATTGCTCATCCTGCTGCAGACGAGGCGCATGGCCTGCGGCAAGGAGTTTCAACGACCTTTCTAGCATTACCGCGAGCGCTGCTTGGTGCCTGGCATAGAGCGATTCCGCAGTCTCATTCGGCGCCACGTGGAAGAACTGTTGGTCAATCAAATCGCCATTATCGACATCGTCACCGAGCCACATGAGAGAACCCGCGGTAATCGGTTCGTTCAGGAGGATCGTCCACGGCAGTGCAGCGCGGCCGCGCAGACGTGGCAGAGGAGAGGGGTGATATCCGATTATCTTGCCGGGCTTGAGGTTCATGAATTCCTCACGGCAAATTTGAGACCAGCCAATTACAAAGATGAAGTCCGCACCGGATTGCGCAATTGCATCGAGGCAATCGACACTGTTCGAATTGATCGTTCGAAAAATTCTTGCGCCTGCCGTACTGGCGATGTCGTTGAGATCAACGAAATCCGAATGTCTGCCAGCCGCTTCGAGTTCGAGAGTGACAATCAACTCGAGCGACCAGTCTGCCGAACGAGCGATCATTTCTGCCGCCAACGCAGTACTGCCAACGCATCCCACGAGAGCCGCCTTCAACATCGCGCATCAGGCTCCACTGCTCGCAGCTATCTGATGGGGAGGAATCTTGCTGGTACTGGGGCGCCTCTCCTGCGGATGTACACCGCTGCTGTTTATCAGGCCCATTTCACCGAGCAGCTGCAAATTGACTTTGTCCACGTCGTAAACGTCCCGCGCTAACGCAAGGGATGCCTTGCCCATCAAATTTGCGCGTTCGGGCTCCGCAGCGAAACGCATCATGGCCATCGCCAGGTCGTTTTCGTCCCGCGGGCGGACAAGATAGCCGTTGATGCCGTCAACGACCGCATCGCGACATCCGGGCAAATCGGTGGTTATCACCGCACGCGCGCTGGCGAGGGCTTCCAAGATAGTGCGGGGCAGACCTTCGCGATAATAAGATGGCAATACGAATACAGAACATGCTGCGAGATATGGTCGCACATCGTCCGTACCGGGTACGAAATCGACCTCGTACTCTGCCGCCAGTCTCTCGCTTTCGGCGCGCGATATGCCCGACGGATTTTCATCTTCGCAGCGGCCTACAATCTGAAATTCGCAATGTGGAAAGTTCTTGCGAACAAGCCGCGAAGCTTCGAGAAATTCGACGATACCCTTGTTCCGCATCAGCCGTCCGATCATCAGAAAACGTGTCGGTAGGACGACAGGAGCGCAGGGTGGAAACCGCGCCAGCGAAACGCCGGATCCGGGAACCTGGATCACCTTCTGATGATGGCTGATAATTCCAAGCGCGATCATATCCTTCCGATCGTCGGCATTAAAGACGAAGGTAGCCTGAGATTTCGCGATCGCTGCGCGATATAGCCGTGCCACAGCAATCCGCAGCCAACTGGCGTAGCCGGCACCTTCGGTGAAAACCTGGCCCAGCCCGGACATCAGGGCGAAGAATTTCGCACGCGAACCAACAAGGTGGGCGAGGCGAGTGGCAAGGCCGCCGTAGATTATCGGCTTCTGGGTGTAGGCCAAGACGATGTCAGGCTGTTCGCGTCGTATCAGGCGAAAGTAGTCTAATGCCAAGACGAGGTCTGACACGGGATTGGTTCCTGTACGCTGCATCGGGGTCACCACGAACTCGACGCCCATATCGGTCAATTTGTTCTGAGTGACGAGGTCGCGATCCGGGGCGCAGGCTATAACCGTGTGGCCATTGTCGATCATGGCTTTGAGCAGGTCGCCGCGAAAATTCACGAGCGAGTACGCGAGGCTCGAGAGAACAATAATCTTCATCGGAACGCGACTGCAGTGGATGGCAGCCATACTTTACTGCAATATCCACCTTGGTGCCGATAGACCGACAAACGGTATTTGTTTCGACAAAACACGTTCGCGGTATGCGGTCGATTGCAAGGACCGACAACCGAACAAACGGCGATTACCCTTTCGATATGTTCCGTTGGCGCATTTGGAAAAGCCCGCTGCGCTGTGGACAGTGCCGGTTAGCCAAATTGTCGCTCAGCTATCTGGTCGGGCGTTTCTGATCGACCCGCGACTACTCCGGCTATTGCCTGCTTGCTCATGCTTCACCTTCTGTAGGGGCGGGTATCGTGTGGCACGCCATCATGATGTGCTGTTCGCCACAGGGCCGCAACATCGGGGCAAAGAAGCGAGCCGAAGTCGATGAACAAGCCCGAGAGGATCATGCAAAGCGACGGTGAGCTGGCAGCCGGAAAGGGCGTCAGCGCCCTGTTTGGCGGAAAGGTGAAACTGCGCCGCGTGCTGCGTGACATAGCGGTGATCGGCATCGATTTTGCGGTCGTTGCAACAACGCTCAACGCGGCGCTTCACGTGGCGCACGTTCGTCCGTTTCCTCCATTTTCAAGCAACGCCTCTTTCGCCCTGAGCTTCGCATTCGTCGCAACAGCGGTCTTCGCGCTTGCGGGCCTGTACAAACGTAGCTGGCGATATGTGAATTTCACGCAATCAGGCTTTCTCGTCGCGGTAATACTTGGCGGGACATCCCTGGCGTGGCTCATCACATCGGTTTTTCCGCAAGCTCGAGCAGAGGCTTCCTCGCTAACAGAGGTTGCAGTGGTCCATTGGGCTTTTGCGATACTCGGGCTGCTTAGTGTGCGGATGCTGCGGCGAGGCGAGCGCCAATTTTCAGAGCGGCGAAAGTCGGCAAGCCGCGTGGGCCCAAAAGCTGCAGTCCGGAAGAATGCAATCCTCGTCGGGTCTTGGCAGTGGGCACGCGTATCGATCGATCTGGCAAAAACCGATCATGGTTCGTCTGTTGAAATCCAAGGTGTCCTGCTGCCGCGCCAGGAAGATTCGCTTGTTCGTGGATGTGGAGTTCCGATCCTGGGCAGCCAGCATGACATTGCCAGCGTGCTGCGACGGCTCGAGTTCGAAGAAAAGCTGCCCGACCATGTCATCGTCTGCGATGACGGGACCTTCCTCAGCAATCGCGATGTTACCCGCATCATACACGCTTGCCGGGAGCGTGGCGTAGAAGTCTGCCGTATAAGGGATCCCTGGGCGCAGCTGTTGCAGCACTCGTCAGACCCCAATGGTCAGCGCCTCCCGATTGAGGAACTGCTCGGCAGGAGCGAATACAAACTGGATAGCCAGACGGTGCTGCGCCAGATCGCGGGTCGAAGCATTCTCGTCACTGGGGCAGGGGGCACCATAGGGTCAGAGCTGTGTCGGCAGATCGCTCAGATCAGGCCAGGGACGTTGGTTCTGGTCGATTCGAGCGAATACAATCTCTATCAAATCGAGATGAGCCTGAGAGAGCTCTACCCCGATCTCAATATAGTGTCCGAGATCGCCTCGATCTGCGATGCGCCCGCAATCAACCGGGTTTTTGCAACCTACCGACCTTCCATCGTATATCACGCTGCCGCGCTCAAGCATGTGCCGATCGTGGAAGTGAACCCCTGCGCCGGCGCGATGACCAACATCATCGGTACCCGCATCGTGTCCAACGCGGTCTGTGAATACGGTGCACGGGCGATGGTTCAGGTTTCGACCGACAAGGCCGTCAACCCAATCGGTTTGATGGGCGCAACGAAGCGTGTCGGCGAACTTTACTGTCAGGCTCTCGACATGTGTGGTGTCGACGACACCAAGGCACCCCGCTTCATGACGGTCCGCTTCGGCAATGTGCTCGGATCCAGTGGCTCTATCGTGCCGCTGTTCGAGCGACAATTACGCGAGGGGAGGCCCCTGACGGTCACTCACCCGGACATCGAGCGATTTTTCATGACCGTCCGCGAAGCGGTGCAATTGATTCTGCAGAGTAGCTCGAGTGCCCTCGAAACCGAGACACAGCGAGGATCGATCTTCGTGCTCGATATGGGCAATCCAGTCCGGATCGTCGATCTCGCTCGACGCATGATCACGCTCTACGGTCTCGAGCCGGACGAGGACGTTCCCATTGAGTTCGTTGGATTGCGACCCGGCGAGAAGCTTTATGAAGAGCTGTTCGACATCTGCGAGGAGCAAATCGAATCCGGCATCGAAGGTATCTTCGAGGCCCGCTCTCGCCCGATCCCCCTGCCGTTCATTACCATGGCCATCAATCGCATTGCCGAGCTTGCGGTAGGCGGGGAAGATGAGGGGATCGTGCGGCTGGTCCATGGTCTTGCGCGCTATCCCGCCAAGGGCAATCACAAGGATCTTCTGGACTATTCATCTGCGGCAGAACTGGTGACCAAGTTCGAAAGCGCGAGCTTAACCGAGACAGCGAATGACCGCTGAAGCCGTGTCCATGAGCGCTCGACCGCAAATCGGTGTCCAGTCGGCCTGGCCGCGGTTTGAAGCAGACGAACGCGAAGCGGCGCTGAAGGTTCTTACCTCGGGAAAGGTCAACGCGCTCGTTCACGGGGGCGAGTGCGATGCCTTCGCTGCTGAATTTTCGGAATTTCTCGGTGTTCCGCACGCAATTTGCATGGCGAACGGCACGGTTACCTTGGAAATCGCTCTGCGTGCACTCGGAATTGGTGCCGGTGACGAGGTGATCGTGCCGGCACGCAGTTTCTTTGCGACAGCGAGTTGCGTTGCGGCGGTCGGGGCGATGCCGGTATTCGCTGACGTCCTATCACCGTCTCAGAATATCGACCCAGCCTCGGTTGAACGAATGATCACCTCGCGGACAAAGGCGGTGATCTGCGTGCATTTGGCAGGGTGGCCATGCGATATGTACGCGCTTGCCGAACTCTGCGACCGGCATGAGCTGTTCCTGATTGAGGACTGTGCCCAGGCGCATGGGGCAGCAATCGACGGACGCAAGGTAGGCACATTCGGCGATGCGGCGTCCTTCTCCTTCTGCACCGACAAAATCATGTCGACCGGAGGGGAGGGCGGACTTCTGGTGATGCGCGATCACACTGCGCACGAGCGCGCCTGGTCATTGAAGGATCATGGCAAGAATCCGCACAAACTATCCGACGGGCAAGGGGCCCCCGGTCAATTCCGTTATGTCCACGACAGTTTGGGGACCAATGCCCGGATGACAGAAATGCAGGCTGCGATCGGCCGTGTGCAATTACGCAAGCTCCCCGATTGGTTGGCAGTTCGCAGCGCCAACGCAGGCTATCTGTCAAATGCACTGGCGGACCACCCATTGGTCGAAGTCCCCGAACCGCCCGCCGGCGTGACCCATGCCTGGTACAAATATTATCTGATGATCCGGTCGGAAGTTTCCGATCCAGCCGCACGGCGGGGCCGAGTCATTGCTGACCTTATGGCAAGCGGGATTCCTTGTGGTTCGGGATCCTGCCCTGACATGAGCCAGGAACTGGCTCTGAAGCCATTTGGATGTCCGCGCGATGGCGAACTGGCTTCCGCCCACGCGCTTGGCGAGCGTACGCTTGCACTTCAGGTGGATCACACACTTGATCAGAACGACATGAAGAGCATCGCGGATGCGGTTTTGCGGATTTCCCTATGAGGCAGGTGACACTCTTCGGACCCCCGCTGCGAAATCAGAGGAGCGAGGCCAATCTGCTCCTGATGCGATCAGGCAGCAGCGCCAGGGCCGACCGGCGACACTCTTCAATTCTTCCGAATTTACTATCGAACACCGTAATGATCGGGGAGCCGTGACATGATGCAACGATCGAAAGAACTCGTACTGACAATGACCTGCTTGCCAGCATTTGCGCTGCTCAACGCTTGTTCGTCCCCTTTGGGGAGCCTGCCGCCGGTATCCGCCGCTTCGGCATCCGAGTATAGGCTCCAGCCTGGCGACGAACTCCTTGTGACGATCCAGGATGTTGCGCAAGCAGACCGGTCCTACATCATCGACAGCAGCGGCACGATTTCTCTTCCACTGCTGCAAGAGGTGAAAGTTGCTGGGCTCAGCGTGCGGGAGGTCGAAAACCGCATCGCTGAGGGGTTCCGGGCGCGGGAACTCCTGAAGAACCCGATCATCTCGGTGCAACCGGGGGCGCTGCGTCCCTTCTACGTGATCGGCGAGGTGAACTCGCCCGGCGAAATCAATTATCGGCAGGGTATGACCGTACTCTCGGCAATTTCGGCGGCCGGTGGCTACACCTATCGCGCGCAAGAGGGCCAGGTCGAAGTCGTCCGCACCGTAAATGGTCAGGAGGTTCGCTCCAAAGCGAGTGAGGATACTTTAATTCAGCCTGGCGATCGTATCAGGGTCTATGAACGGTGGTTCTGATGCGAAATGGCAGGTTCTGGGTTACCCTGACGGCAGCGTGCGCAGTCTCGGGCATCGCTAGCCCTGTCAGCGCCCAGGAGATCGGTTCGACGGCCCCGGCGATCCTTGCGAAGGATCCCGAATATCGCCAGTCGCCAATCCGCGTCGGCCCTTTTACCCTCAAGGCCGGTGCCGAGGCTGAAGGTGAATACAATAGCAACGTGTTTGCGGAACCGGTCGCTGCTCGGAGTGACTTTATCGCGCGAATTCGGCCTTACGCTGAGATCGAACATGCTGCTGGCTCCTTCACCACGTCTCTTTCGGGGAAGTTGGACGCTCGTCGTTATGCCGATTTCACCAACGAGAATGCCGAGGCATATAATGCGATACTGACAACCCGGTTTAGCCCACGGGAAGGTGAAGCACTTTTCCTGACCGGATCGATCGACCGCGCAATCGAAGATCGCGGCGATCCCGAAGCGAGAAGGGTTCAGGGTATCGGCCCGCGTATTTATCGCATTGCAGGCGGTAGTGCGGGATACACGCGGCAAGGCTCGCGCTTTCTGATCGAGGCGGTGGGAGACGCACGAAACGTCAATGCACTCGATCCCATCGACGATGATCGCGATTACTCAAGCTACTCTGCCAGACTGACGGTGGGGTATCGCCCTGGCGGGCCGTTCTACTTCACCGGCACCGGCTATTATAATCGGCTGAATTTCCGCCTGCCCGAGGCTGTCACGAACGTCGACCGTGACGTGTCGACCATTGGCGGTATGGTTGGAATCCGATTTGCTGATGGTGGCCTGATCAGCGGCGGTGTCAGTGCGGGTGTTTTTCGCCTTAAAGCCGACGATGACTTACGCCCCGACCGGACCGGCTTTTCGATGCAGGGCCTTTTGACCTATCGGCCGCGAGAGCGAACGGCACTTAATCTCAATCTGTTCAGCGGCGACGTCGCATCATTCCGAGCAGGCGGCTCGACGCGCAACGAGACGAGAATCGGTTTGTCGGTCGATCAGGAGATTCGCCATAACCTTCTTGGATCAGCCGAGATTAGTTGGGAACGAACGAAGTTCGTTGGTTCAAATATCAGGCAGGACCGCGTTCGCGTTGGCGGCGGCCTGGAATATCTCGTTAACCGTCGGCTGTCGGTGTTTGGAAGGGCAAGCTACGGGACCCGCAGCAGTGACGATCCGCTCGATGAGTACAATCGGTTTCAAGCGGGGGTGGGCGTGAGAGTTCGTTTGTAAGATCGAACGAAGGTCTTGACGTCATTTCGTACGCGCAAAGCACCGGTGATGCTTTGCGGTCTACATATCAAAATGGGCTAACCTGAATAACTCTGCTTCAATACCGATGGTCAGATGACAACCGGTCGCCTTCCAGCGCAATATTGACCGTCGAATTTCCTCGGAAAGCCGCCTCTGCACGAGGCGTAACAGGCTGTTGATCATGGCAAATCTTGTAGAAGTCAGCGAGTTCGAAAACCATCCGCCTGCGAAACGAAGGCTCCCATGGACCTACCGTCCGGAGGCCGCGACGCATCACGCGTTATCCCTGCGCGATTTTGTGCGTCTGCTGGAGCGTCACAAGAAACTGATTGTGGTGACGATCGCCGCGGTCACAATTTCGGTTCTGGTGTATCAGCTCTTGTCACCGAACCTCTACAGCTCCTCCGCGCAGGTACAGGTGCAGCTGCTCGACGAAGTGGGGATCAATCAGGCCGACATCAGCAATCGCAACGAAGTGCGCGTGGTCAATGCGGTTCGCCTTTATCGTTCGCGGTCGTCGGCTGAATCGGTAGTGGAAGATCTAGATCTTCTCAGCGATCCGGATTTCCGTGCGGAGGTCGGAGAATTTCCGGAAGAAAAAGCGGCGCAAATGCATCAGGCCATCAATACGCTTCTGAGCGCCTTGACCGTCACGAGCGAGCCGAGTTCCGATCTTATCGAAGTCACCGTTACGACAAAATCTCCCCAGCTTTCCGCACGGATTGCCAATCAATATCCCGAATCTGTCGCTAAGGTGCGAACGCGCCGTGGAACCGAGCAGAGGGAAGAGTTGCTGCAATCGCTGCTTGCCGAGCGCGCGGATCGTGAAGAGGCAGCCCGAAATGCCAAGACCGAACTTGCTGAGTTCCGCCGGGATGCGCGTATGCCGTTCGGTTTGGGGACGAATGAAAATCTATCGTATATGAACCAAATTGCCGCAGAGGCGGCGTCGGCAAGCGCCAACAGCGCAGGCTCTTCTTCCCGAAGCGCCGTCATCGCGAATGCAGCCGGCCTGCGCAGTACGGCACAGGCGACATCGGCCGCGGTGGAGCAACTTCAGCGTCAACAGGCGACGCTAGTTGCCGAACGTGCCCGGTTGGGCGCGACCTTCGGATCTAACCATCCTGACGTCGTGCGCGTGACTTCCGAATTGTCGTCAGTCGAGTCCGCGCTGGCGCAGCAGCGAGCCCAAGCCCAGGCAGCTGCGCAGGCGGTTGCCAATGCCGATGCGGCACAAATGCGCGAGGTTGCTCGCAGTCAGGCCGCGCAGGATGCGGCGCGGGCCGGCCGATTGCAGGGCACGCTTGCTGCGGTTCAATCGCAGGCTTTTCAAAACAACGAAAATTCGGTCCGTCTGTCCGAGCTTGAGCGCAACGATGCACTTGCGAACGCGGCATTTTCCGCGATCGTCGAACGCATCGAGCAGGTTCGCGCGCAGATGCAACTCGAAGGAGTGAACACAACCGTCGTTTCACCGGCCGTGGCGAACTTTGACCGCATATCGCCAGAACCACTGAAGCTTACGCTGCTCGCAATGCTGGGGTCGGGTGCATTGGCGGTGATGATGGCGCTCGGACTGGAACTGGCCGACGGCCGCGTGAGGACTTCGGCCCAGGTCGCGCGCCACTTCGGGCTGCCGACCCTCGGAATGCTACCGCGCATCGATTCAGGGCTATCCGACCAAATCGGCGAGAGCCCGGTTATCCAGAGCCCGCAATCGCTCTTTGCGGAAGCTGCGCGGGCTACCTATTCGGAGATGCGGGCATTGCGCACGAAGAGCGGTTCTCAATCCGTGCTCATCACGAGCCCGCTTCCAAACGACGGCAAATCGACCGTCTCCCTAACCTTGGCCGCTGCGGCCAAGGTCATGGGGCAAAGCGTGGTGCTGGTCGATCTCGACCTTCGCGCCATGGGTCTGCTGAAGAACGTCCAGAGCAATCTCGATACACCCGATATTGTCGACGTACTTTCGGGCCATGCGAGCCTCCAAAGCCTGCTGGATGATCACTCGGCGCTGCTCAAGGCACCAGACGGTATCGATCCGTCTGTGGGTCAGAGTGAAGGGCCGGAGGATGAGGGGCGGATCGTACTGCTCAGCGCCAAGCAGCCGGTGGATAACCCGGCCGCCCTTCTGAACGCACAGAGCTTGCGGCACCTTCTGGCCGAGCTGAAGAACCACTTCGACCTCCTGATCATCAATGCTCCTGCCGCCCTTGCTGTGCGGGATGCCCGGGCAATGTGCGACTTTACCGATCACACCTTGGTCGTTTCGCGCTGGGGACGCACGACGATCGAGCAGATGAACGCAACCCTGGAAACCCTTTCCGGGCGCGCCGATGGCGTCGTCTTCGATCATGTCGATTACAAAGAACATGCGCGCCGGCAATATGGCGATGCGATCCAGTTTTACGTCGATGCGTCGGATTACTATTCCGACACCCTGTACGCGCCGCCTTCGATCAAAGACCGGATCATGCGGATTTTCCGCAAAAAGCGGGTCCTGGAAAATGAAATGGCTTGATATGGTCGCTGTGCGATCATGATCTCGCGTATCACGGCTCTGGCACTGCTTGTCCTGCTGTTGCCGCTGCTCTTGTGTCTCGGGGTGCTGGTGGCTCTGACGATGGGGCGTCCGGTTATTTTCCGGCAGACCCGCGCCGGCGCAGGGGGTAAGCCGTTCACACTCCTGAAGCTCCGCTCAATGAACGAACAAAGAGATAGTGGAGGGGAGCTTCTGTCCGACAGCGAGCGGACTACGCCTGTCGGACGGTTTCTGCGGCGATCCCGTCTTGATGAGCTGCCGGGGCTTCTCAATGTGGTGTGCGGCGACATGAATTTCGTCGGACCGCGACCGCTCCTGCCCGAGACGATCAAAATGAAGGGCGAAGCCGGACAGGCGCGTGGCGAGGTTCGACCGGGAATTACCGGTTGGGCGCAAGTAAACGGTAACACCTTGCTCTCGCTCGACGAGAAGATCGAGCTTGATCTCTGGTACGTTAAAAACCGCAGTGCCTTGCTCGACGCGAGGATACTCTTTCGAACAATCCTAGTAATGATCGCTGGCGAGCGGCTTACGGCTTCTCCAGTTCGGGAAACTCCGACTTAGTGGGTTAATTCAATCGCCTTCGACAGGTCGTCGAACGTGTTTATTCGAAGTTCCGCACCGTGTTCGGATGATGTGGCGTCGGGAGAGTGTATTCTTCCAACCCGATCTATCTGCACTGTGCGCCAGCCGAGCGCGCGCGGCGCAATGAAGTCCTTTGCTGGGTTGTCGGCGATGTAGACGTGCATTTCTCCAAGTTCACCAGACCATTGCATTATTTGCTCGAACGCCATCGGATGCGGCTTTCCCATACCTTTCGCCAGTTCGCCGGTCGGTATGATGCAATCGAAACTCTCCTCGATCCCGAGCGCCGCGATCTTGGATCGCTGCATGTCTGCTGGCCCGTCGGTGATGATAGCACGCCGTCTCCGATCGCTTGCGAGGAACCTGTAGGCATCCGGGCAGAGCCGTATTTGAGGGGGGTGGCTGCGGTAAACCTGAACCAGTTCGTCAAGAAGTGAAGGGGTGGCTTCAATGCCGAAGCTTTCCAGCGCGAGGTCGAAGATTTTGCCTCGCGCGCCTTCGACAAAAAGCCGCCAACAGGTCCCGTGGCTAACCCTATTGCCATATTTGTCGGTTAAGTGCGTCTCTACTGCCGTAAATCCACCTGAAGCGAAATCGCGCTCGAGATACAGCGTGTCGTCTAGATCGAAGACCAGGACATGGGCAGGTGGCGATTCACAGGAAGACAGCACTGTCGTATCGCAACATGGTGAGGCCGTCTTGCCAGTCGTGGCAGGCAACCAGCGGCATGCCGATGGCAGTACGCAGGACATTCTCGGCAAAATGTCCGCCCGCGTGATCAGCAAGCGGATAGCCGCCGCCGAACCGGGCGTTGATCTCGAATACGCGCGGACCGAGTTTAGGGTCGTCGAATAGCTGGAAACACAGAACGCCGCGTGCCCCAGGCAGGGAGACGGCGAGATTGCGAGCAATCGCATCGAAGTCAGCGCGGCGAACGGTACGTCCCTTTTCGACTTCCCCTGCGCGGACCGATATTCGAAGGTGCGGGATTGCACCGCGCATCACACCGCCCTCATCGACGAAGATGTTGATCGTATATTCATCGCCTTGGAGCGCTTCTTGAACGAGCATGGGCTCGTCATATTCGTGCTTCAAATCCGCAGGACTGCAGATCAGCGCGACGCCGCGGCTCGCACTGCCCGCCACGGGCTTGACGAATAGTGGCCATTTCCAGCCCTCCTGGCATTGTCGAAAATCTTCGAGCGTAGCGGTGTGAGGGACGGGAACGCCGGCGTTCGCGAGAACGTCCATTGTGCGCTTCTTGTCTCGCACGATGTCGATCACATCCGAAGACGACACGTGGACATAGATACCAAGAGCAGCAAAGTCGGCCCGCCGTGTCGCGAGGGGCTGCAATTCGGTGTCGATGGTAGGCACGACAAGGACGATGTCGTTCTGACGCGCGTAGTCCAGCAGGGCCGGAATATACTCCGAATGGGTACAGGGAGGTGCTGTGAAGTGCTGATCGGCCAGAGCACAAGCAGCGCTCAGTTCGGGATGCAGATCACAGGCGTGAAGCTCAAGCTTCACTCCCATACGTTCTGCAGAACGGCGGAAGCTTTCGACAAGTCCAGCGCGCCTACCGGCCGAGGTGAGCAGCATCTTGATGGGCAACCCGGTCACGCGGTCGGCTCTTTCGCTTCGGTGATATTGTGATGCAGCACCGGCGCTGCCGATAGAACTTCACTCAGGACTTCGTCCCACATTCGCATCACGCGCTGTGGTGAGAAGGCACGGACCGCCCGGCTCGCTTCACGTCCGAGCCGGTCCCGCAGCGCGCTGTCGTCAATACATTCTTGAATGGCAACGCTCAGTGCGTTCGCATCTTCGGGCGCCACAAGCAGACCCGAGTGACCATGATCGATCATCTCGGCGGGTCCGAAGTCGCATCGGGTGGCGATGACTGGCAATCCGGCTGCCATTGCTTCGCCTAGCACATTGGGGAAGCCTTCGTAACGCGATGAAAGAACAAATAGGTCCGCTTTACGTGTCCAGTCGCCAGGCACGACACTGTTTCCCACCAGCCTTGCTTTTCTCCCAAGCCCGAGCTGGGCAATTTTATCTTCAAGAGAACTTCGCTGAGGACCCTCGCCGAAGATGTAGAGTTGCCAATCTTTCGTTTCGGCCCTCGCATATGCATCGAGAAGCAGATCGAAGCCTTTCTGCTCGGTCAGTCGGCCAACCGCGACGATACGCGGTGGCTTCGCCGGAATTCGCCGCATTGGCCAGGCGCTGACGGGGTTCGGAATGATGCGCGCCCGATCCGCAACGGCCTTGGGAAAGCACCTCTTAACCGCAACCGTTTGGCAGACGATCAATTTTGCTCGCCGGTAAGCGATTGCGAGCAGGCGGTTCCAGGTCGGGTTCTTTTCCTGCCGCTCTGGATTGTTCCGCTCGCTACAGACGACGGGGATCGAAAGGCCCATGGTTGCGCAGAGAGCGAGCAGGTTATTCTTGGTAAGGAAAGAAACGACCAAGTCCGGTCGCCTGTGGCGTAACAACCGCCTGAGGCGGCGCAGGTCGCCGAGTTTTGTCAGCTTGCGTCTCTTCGTTACCGTATCTCCTGCGCCGATACGATGAAGTCCGATGCCGGGGTCGAAGTGATGAAAAACCGGATCGAAAGGCGTGTCGAAGCTGGCAATCTCTACGGCGAAGCCGCGGCCATTCCAATGAGAGGCGATCTGCGAAATAACGCGCTCCGCGCCGCCAGCGCCGAGGCCAGAGATGACGAACATTACTTTCGGCATCGGCGAGGCTCCAGCGATCCTATTTGCGGAAAGCGCCTCCCGGTATGGACGGTGACGCTGTCGGAACTTCTCATAGCAAACCGCCTAGGCGTGAAGACCGCCTTGAAACTCGCGTCATCGAAGTTCAGGTTCCTAACGACCGACAGCGACATACTTGATACCAAGCATTTCCAGCTCGCCGCGATCATAGATATTCCTGAGATCGACCAAGACGAGGCCTTTGAGCAGCGATTGAACCTTGGTGAGGTTTAGCGCTCTGAACTCATCCCATTCAGTCACGATCGCGAGCCCTTCGGCATCCTTCATGGCCGCATAAGGGTCATCGAAGTACACCACATCTTCGAACATCTGGCTGGCATTGGGCATACCTTCCGGATCATATGCATGAACCACGGCGCCTGCATCTTGTAGTGTTTGCACGATCGCAATTGCAGGGCTGTCACGCATATCATCGGTGTTCGGCTTGAAGGTGAGCCCGAGCACGGCCACTACTTTGCCGCGTACGTCCCCGCCGATCGCTTGAATGACTTTCCGGCCCATTGCGCGTTTGCGCTTCTCATTCGTCTGGACGACCGCTTCGACAATGGTTTGTGGGGCTTCGAAGTCTTGAGCGGTCTTGAGCAGTGCGAGCGTGTCCTTAGGAAAGCAGCTACCGCCATAACCGGGGCCGGCATTGAGGAATTTGCTGCCTATCCGCTTGTCGAGGCCCATGCCGCGAGCCACCTGCTGCACATCAGCGCCCGTCTTTTCGCAGAGATCGGCGATTTCATTGATGAATGTGATCTTGGTCGCCAGAAAAGCATTGCCGGCATATTTGGTGAGTTCGGCCGAACGACGGTTCATTTCGAGGATCGGCGATTTGTTCAGGCTTAACGGACGATAGGCTTCGCGCATCACACCGAGTGCTCGCGTGTCTTCGCTACCGATTACGATGCGGTCGGGCCGCTTGAAATCCTCGATCGCGGCGCCTTCGCGGAGGAATTCGGGGTTCGAGACAACCGCAAATTCGCCATCCGGCCGGGTTGTGGCAATGATCCGCTCCACCTCGTCGCCGGTCCCGACCGGAACCGTCGACTTTGTGACGACAACGGTAAAACCGTCCATCGCGCGCGCAATATCGGCGGCGGCGGCTTCGACGAAACTCAAGTCGGCATGACCGTCCCCGCGGCGCGACGGAGTGCCGACAGCGATGAATACGACCTCTGCACGAGCAACGGCAGGGGCCAGCTCAGTCGTAAACGAAATTCGTCCGGCCCGCGCATTGCGCTCTATCAGATCGGCAAGTCCGGGCTCGAAAATCGGAACCTTACCGCCTCGCAACGCCTTGATCTTAGCTTCATCGAGATCGACGCAGACAACGTCGTGCCCGAAATCGGCGAAGCATGCGCCGGAAACGAGGCCGACATACCCGGATCCGATCATTGTGATCTTCATCGCATTTCCACTTCGCTATTCGCGTACGAGAGGCAGGGCACGTTAGACGTACTCGCCCAGGGCCTCAGTCGGGTGGCAAAGACCAGCAACTGACGCTTGGAGGTGAAGCCGGAATCTCCGGATTTCCTTGACGCCAGGGCGGCCAAGCGAATGGTGATTGCATCTCCACCAGGCCTCTCAAGAGCAAGCGTCCGGTGAGGTTCAGGCCTTTACCGCATGCTCCACGGGACGCGTCTCGGCCAGCATGAACGGGCGTGGCGTGCCGGTGTCACACGTGTCGGCAGGCTTGCTCGGCGCGTCTATCGCCGCGACGGGGGAGCGTACCTTAATTTCGGGCATGGCAGCCTGCACCCCATGATTGACGGCGCAGATCGCGGCTTGCGTACGATTCTGCACATTAAGCTTGCGCAGAATTGCCTTCACATGAACTTTCACGGTCGCTTCGCCGATATCGAGACGGCGAGCGATCACCTTGTTGGGGTAACCCATAACGAGGCATCGCAGAGTAGCGATCTCGCGTTCGGAAAGAAGGTTCGAAAGGTCGCCTTCAGCCTTTGTCCGGTCGGCTGTTGCCAAGGTGAAGTGCGGCAGTTGTTTGACCAGCTCTCCCGGAACAACTTTCTCACCACGCGCTGCCAATTGAAGGCAGTTAACGAGGGATTCGCACGAGATTTCCTTGAGGATATAACCGTCCGCGCCGGCTTCGAACACGTCCACGAGGCAATCGACTTCGAGACCTTCGTGCAAGACGACTAGGCGCGAATCCGGAAACGCCTGACGCACGGCATGAACATCTTCGGCGATATTGCGTGATGCATCGGCGTCAAAGACTATCATTCCGACAGGGACTGCAGCGTGATCCTTGGCTGAAATCATGGCGGAACAGGTTTTGTGTAAACCTACAACCGAAAATTCTTCATCATACAGGATGGACTTTAGTCCTTCACTGACGATCGGGTTTGAGCAGATAAGTGAAACACTCGTTGATACCGTACGCATGATACGTACCCCCCAAGTTGTTTAAACTATGCTTCCCTTTTCTTATTCTTCATCTATGGTTCTACACAGAAATCGCACACCACCTGACCCCTCGCTTAAAGCGAGATGAGGCCTTTTGATTGTGGGTGCGACTGGCCGGTTAATCGATTCGTTAACCTATTCTCTTTGGTAAAACACAATCATACTGATTACCAGTGGATTCACCTGCACTCTTTCCGCCTGTCCTAAATTTGGACATCCTGGACGATCAGACACAAACGTTAGCGTGTCAGCGCAAACAATCTCTGATTTTCGGATCCACCATGCTTGTATCGAATTCGGCCGCATGCGAATTCTGGCGGGATATTTCAGCACGAACCAGCGTCGGTTCGAAGGATCACCGGCGAGCGGGGGACATGGTGGCGCGTAATTGACTAAACTGAATGCAGCCATCTGGGTAATCATCGCGGCGCTCCACCTCGCTGTCATCGCCCGGGCAATCCTGCTTGCGGGGCGCGACCCCTATGCGCGCGCGGCGTGGCTGCTGCTGCTGATCGCTTTACCCTTCGTCGGGCTGATACTGTATGTTTTGTTCGGAGAGCCGTGGACGTCGAAGAGGTTCAGGCAGCGCGGACGGCTTGTATATGAAGAGCTGCTCCCTTTCGCACCTTCGCCAGCGATCCATTCAGGCGGGGAGGGACCGAATGCAAATGCCTTCCGCACTTTCGAGGGGGCATCGCGCTGGCCCACTTCCACCGGCAACCTCGCGCGCCTCACGCCTGATTCAGATACTGCCATCGCGATGCTCGTGGAGGACATCGACGCCGCAGCGCAATCGGTTCACTTGTCATTCTATATATGGCTCGACGATAACAACGGCAGAAAAGTCGTCGAGGCGATCTGTCGCGCTGCCCGGCGGGGGGTGGTCTGCCGCATTTCAGCGGACGCAATAGGGTCGCGCGCGCTCATCAACTCCGATTTGTGGACGATGATGCGCCAGGCGGGCGCCCGACTTTGCAAATCGTTGGAAGTGCCGTTCGGAATGGCCTTCCTTGCCGGGCATCGCACCGACCTGCGCAACCATCGCAAGGTTGCCGTGATAGATGGACGCGTAACCTATTGCGGAAGCCAGAACTGCGCCGACCCGGCATTTCTTATCAAACGGAAGTTCGCGCCCTGGGTCGATGTCCTCGCTCGTTTCGAAGGGCCGGTGGCGCGCCAGGCGGATATCATTTTCGCATCTGCGTGGACTGTCGAAACAGGAGAGGATCTTAGCGCGATAATGTCTGCGCAGCCGCCTCGGCCTTCGTCGGCGGGCATTCCCGCAATTGCGACGGGGACGGGCCCGCTCTCACCTCGCGGAACTATGAGCGAGATGTTTGCTGCCGTGCTCGCCGCAGCACAGAGCAGCGCGACTATCACCACACCCTATTTCGCGCCCGATCCTCCGCTACTGGCTGCAATAGTTGCCGCGGCCCGACGGGGAGTCGCGGTTCGTATCGTATTTCCCCATCGTAACGACAGCCGGATCGTCGGCGCCATTGGCCGCGCCTATTATCCGTTACTTGTAGAGGCTGGTGTAAAAATCTTCGAATTTCGTGGCGGGCTGCTGCACGCGAAGACAATGGTGATCGACGATACGCTGGCCTTGATCGGATCGTCGAATATGGACCGGCGCAGCCTGGACCTTAATTTTGAAAACAACATTTTGTTCGAGTCCCCAGAGTTCGCAACTCAATTGAGCGACCGGCAGAATCTCTGGTTGGACGATGCTATCGAGATCGATTCCGATAACGCTACCCGGCGCCCCTTGGCACGCCGCCTTGCGGACAATCTCCTGACGATGATTGCGCCCCTGTTTTAAGTCGAGGGTGCAACGACTGCGTCCGCGCGGCAAAGCGCATCGGGCGGGTCAAGAATGCGATGAAATGGCTTGGGGCCAAGGGGCTGCCCATTTGGGCCGGGCCGACTTTCAGGCTTCGATGGTGGGCGTAGCAAGGATTGAACTTGCGACCCCTACGATGTCAACATAGTGCTCTACCACTGAGCTATACGCCCGCACCATCGAGCGCCCCTTTCCGGGGCAGGCGGGCCCTTTAGCGAGGCTGATCTGGCCGCGCAAGGGCAATTCGCCAGTTATTGCAGACGGGCGCTCACGCGGTCGTCCAAGACCCGCTCGACTTCCAGTACGAGGTCACGCAAATGAAAGGGTTTTGACAGAACCTTGGCATGCGGCTGCTCACGGCTCGCCTTCAAGGTAACCGCGGCAAATCCGGTGATGAACATCACCTTTGTATGCGGGCTCACCTCATTGCATTTCTGGGCAAGTTCGATGCCGTCCATTTCCGGCATGACGATATCGGACAGCAACAGGTCGTAATCGCTTTCCACCAGGAGGGGAACGGCAGCGGTGCCGCGATCAACCGAATCCACCTTGTATCCAGCATTGACGAGGGCGCGTTCGAGATAAACGCGCATTGCATCGTCATCCTCTGCAAGCAGGATCCGCTGAGTCGCTGTGTTCGTCATAGGGCCTTGTAGCCCCGTCGCTTTAAAAAAGCATGTATCGCAAACGGGTAATGTAAATATGGGACAGTTTTTGCGCACCGTAGCCGGGGCTTGGCAATTCCGGTCTTGATTAATGATCTTTCGCGGACAACGCTCGTTCGATGCGGGAGATTCAGTCAGAATCGGCGACGGAAATCGAGCTTTCGAGTGGCGGGCAGATTGCCGGATGTGCCGGACCGGCCTATCGGCTTTGGCGCTCGGCGCAATGCAGCGTTCCGGTTCTTGTATCAGTTCCACATAGCGGGAGGTGTTATCCCGAGGCGGTCGTTTCGGCACTTCGAGATCCCGCGCAGGCAATGCTTCGGCTCGAGGATCGCTATATCGACGTCGTCGCCCGGCCAGTTGCGGCGTCGGCGGGGGCTAGCCTGATGGTGGCAGAAGCGCCTCGCGCAATGATCGATTTGAACCGGTCGGCAGACGATATCGATTGGTCGATGGTCCGAGGCGAAAAGCCGCGTGCGGTTCGGCACTCGCTTGCCAATCGTCGCTCACGCAATGGATTGGGCCTCGTACCGCGCCGCATTCCCGGAATGGGGGAAATCTGGCGGCAGCCACTTGCGAAGGGCGAACTCGTTAGCTGGATCGAAGGGATTTACAGGCCCTATCACATGGCTCTGGCCAGTGAATTGGAAAGGCTGCGCGATCGGTGGGGCGTTGTGCTTTTGATTGACCTGCATTCGATGCCGCCGCTACGGAAAACCCATCCGGAGGACCGACCGGCCGAATTCGTGATCGGCGATCGGTTCGGCGCTTCTTGTGATCCCGGATTGGTCGATCTGGCCATTCGCTATCTTTCGGCACAAGGTCGGCGTGTTGCGCACAACCGTCCGTATTCGGGAGGATACGTCCTCGATCGATATGGGCAAACCGCGCGCGGCATACATGCTATGCAGATAGAGGTTTGCCGCGCCTCCTATCTCGATGCCAATCTCGATCAGCCGAGTTTTCGGGCAGGGGCGATCGCTAAATTGCTGACAGGGCTTGTCGAGACGATGGCTGCAGAGGTGGAGGCCATCAGTGGCAACCGGCAGATGCCACAGGCAGCGGAGTAGGCAGACGATAAAAAACCACCTCGCGCAGTTGCGCGAGGTGGCCAAGGTTCAGGGAGGAAATGCACTCACGTGCATCTGCCGGAAGAGCCATGAGGGGAAGCCCTGCCGGCATCACCAAAATAGGTGGGTATGAAGCCGTTTCAAGCGGTTCGGAGAGATTCGGCGCTGACTTAAAACAGTTCGCCGCAATGCGCCTCGTCAGAGGCGAGATGCCGAAGAATGTCGGCAAGAGCGCGGTTCTCAAAAGTGGTGTGATCGGTAAATAGAAAGAGGGCGCAACCCGCATGCGGGCGCGCCCTCGATTTGCTGGGTTTTGAGGCCTTACGCAGTAGGCACAGCCGCGGTTGCGGCGTCGGGCTGGGGGACTTTGCCTTGCTGGATCTGACGACCGAAGATCGTGCGCATCATGTCCATCGAAAAGATCTGCGCCCAGATGAGCGGCAGCAAGCCATTCTCGGTCCACTTGCGCAACTGATCGCCGCGAAGTTCGCGCAGCTTTTCCTGATTGATCATCTGGAAACCGCGATAAACGAAGGGCTTGTCATTACCCTGTTCCGTGATGGCGACTTCGCCTTCCATCAGCAGGTCGTGGTCCTTCAATTCCTTCATGAAATTCTGCGTGCGTTGACCGGCATGCTCGAACTGTTCGCAGAAGTTGAGGATTTCCTTGGTGCCTTCGCTGGGCTGGCCATCTTCGAAAAGAGGCTGGCCATCTTCGAACTCGCCGATGTTCTCAGCAGTCGGATCGAAGCACAGCGAAAGATCGTCGCTGGTCTGATTCAGCCGAGCAAGCATGAACGGGTAACGACGGACATAGGCAGGAATGTAAACCTGCTCGGTGACGGTGCCTTCATCGTCGCAGAAGGTGTTTACGCCATCGTTGAGGCCCATCAGTGCCAGCGGCACGGCATCGGGGCCGGTGGAAAACACGATCGGCATGTCACGCTGTGCCTGCACGAATTCATCGACTGTCAGCGGGATGGCATGTTGCTTGGCAAGCCATGGCGCCTTGGTCATCGGACGCGAGCGATAGTTCGCATGGTCCTTGCTGTTGAGCGGCATGAGGTCTTTGAAAAACAGGGGCAGGTTGGGCTGCGGCGCGCTGGCCATGGATCTCTCCGAAATTCAGTTGGATTGTCGACAAGCCGGCAGGCAAGCGTTCGAAGCGGGCGCTTTACGGTGTTGGCGCGTCGGGTGCAAGCGGCACGAGTTTGCCAGGATTGAGTATTCCCTGTGGGTCGAGCGCCTGTTTTATAGTCCGCATTAGTCCTAGCGCCACGGGATCGCCAAGCCTGCTTAATTCGTCACGCTTCATCTGACCGATCCCGTGTTCCGCGCTGATCGATCCGCCAAACTCGGTGACAAGATCATGCACAAAGGCGCTGATGATTTTGCCGTCAGTCATTTCCCACTCGCCTTGGACGGCACTTGGGGGGGCAAGTACGTGATAATGGATATTGCCGTCGCCAAGGTGCCCGAATCCAATTGCTGTCGTGCCGGGGAATCGTTTTTCGATTTCGGGAGAGGCGGTTTCGACGAACTCGGCCATGCGCGTCACAGGGACGGAAATGTCATGCTGCATCGCCGGGCCGATGGCTCTTTCTGCAGGAGAGATGCTCTCGCGCAGCAACCAAAAAGCTTCCGCCTGCGCTTCGCTCGCAGATATCACTGCATCTTCGATGAGGTCACGTTCCATAGCGCTGTGCAGCACGTCTTCGGCGAGCCCGTCGATAGCATCTGCCTCAGCAGCTGCGGCGACCAGTTCGACCAATGCGTACCATGCGTGGTCACTGGACAAGGGACTTCGCGAATCGGGCAGATGTGCGAGCACCGACTGAAGGCAATGGTGAGGCAGCACTTCGAAGCCTTCTAGCGCATCGCCTGCACGTCTCTCACAGTGAAGGAGCAATTCGCGGGCCGCTGAAATGCTTGGCAAGCCGATCCATGCGACCCGCCGCTGTGCCGTTTGCGGCAAGAGACGCAATGTGGCGGCCGTGACAATTCCAAGCGTGCCTTCCGAACCGATCAGCAATTGTTTGAGATCGAAACCGCGATTGTCTTTCTTGAGCGGGACGAGGTTCGACAAAACGGAACCATCCGCCAGTACACCTTCCAAGCCGAGAACCTGCGCACGCATGGTACCGTGGCGCAGGACCTGCGTGCCCCCGGCATTCGTTGAAACAAGGCCGCCAATCGTGGCCGACCCCTTCCCGCCGAGGGTCAAGGGAAACCGAAGGCCTTCCGCTTCGGCGGCCTCGTGCAGCGTTTGCAAGACCACACCGGCGTCGCAGGTGACCTGCTGGGCAGCGACATCCAGTTCGCGGATTGTGTTCATTCGGCGAAGTGAAAGAATCACGCTGTCGCCCCCGTCGTCTGGCGTAGCACCGCCCGACATTCCGCTGTTACCGCCCTGTGGTACGATCGGTACGCCATGCGCGCTGCACAGCGTCACGAAGCGCGACACTTCATCGGTCGACACGGGAGAAGCCAGCCCGACAGCCTTGCCGGTGTAGCGACCGCGCCAGTCGGTCAGCCACGGTTCCACAAGATCTTTGTCATATGTGAACCCTCGCGGCCCCAGCAACTCTGCCGCTGCGCTTCGGAAAGTATCTCTGTCTCTCATGATGCGGCGTCTTTGCCACATCCTGACAAGTGATTACCAGCACTTGCCAATCTATGCCGAACAATTAAGCCCGCATTCAAGCGTGGGGGCGCATCGGCATTCTCTGGATTTCCGCACGTCCCCAAAACCTGCGGGCAGAGGAGCTTTCGTACCAACCCCATGTCCTTGCTTTCCCCCCTGGCTGCCATGCTTATCGCATTGGGCACTCCGCAGGGGATGGGATCTGACATGGCCGCACATCATGCCCATGATAGCGAGGCTGGGTCGGTCGATCTGAAAGCGCTGTCTGCGCGTAGGCCGGTATGGCGCGGATTCGTCGACACGACGATAATACCGATCGTCAATCAGGTCAGGATCGAGCGGCGGGTCATCATGCGTGTCAGCCCGCGGCCGAGCAGTATCAGCCGTAGCATGTTGAGCGAGTTGCCGCAGCAGGCGGTTCCCCCACGGTTGGTCGAGCGTCCGCACGGGAAATGTGTCGATGCCGGCGACATCGTGGGTGTTTCCGATCGCGGTAGCAGGTTGATGATGTACATGCGGGACCGGCACATCATTTCGGCCGAGTTGGAAAAGTCCTGCAGCCCCCGCGACTTCTACCTCGGGTTTTATGTCGAGCGTAGCGAGGACGGGAAACTTTGCGTGGATCGCGACCGGCTGATGTCGAGGGCCGGAGCGAAATGCAGGATTTCCCATTTCAGCCGCCTCGTAGCGGTGGGCGGGGATCGCTGAAGGGCGACTAACGCCGTTTTCTTGACTTTTACCGCATTTCCAGCGAATGGCGGCGCCAGCCGATGCTGCGCATGCGCAATTTCGCATCGGCGTATGTTCCAGGGACAATTTCGAACCACATGACTTTTGCCGATCTCGGCCTTTCCGAAGACTTGCTCAGGGCAGTAAGCGAAGCCGGCTATACCGAGCCGACCGACATCCAGCGCGAGGCCATTCCGCCGGTGCTGATGATGAAGGACATCATCGGTATTGCCCAGACGGGTACGGGCAAGACGGCGAGTTTCGTGCTGCCCATGATCGACATCATGGCAAGTGGCCGCCGGCGGGCGCTGATGCCGCGTTCGCTGATCCTGGCACCGACCCGCGAGCTGGCAGCCCAGGTCGCCGAAAACTTCGAGAAATACGGCAAGAACCACGATCTCAAGCTCGCCTTGCTGATCGGCGGCGTGCAGATGGGCGATCAGGTCAAGGCGCTGAACGAAGGCGTCGATGTGCTGATCGCGACGCCGGGCCGCCTGATGGATCTGTTCGAGCGGGGCAAGATCCTGCTGAATGGCTGCGAACTGCTGGTTATCGACGAAGCGGACCGCATGCTCGACATGGGTTTCATTCCCGACATCGAGTTCATCTGTTCGAAACTGCCGGAAACGCGGCAGACGATGCTTTTCTCGGCGACGATGCCGCCCCCGATCGAGAAGCTGACGAAGAAATTCCTCAATAATCCCAAGCGGATCGAGGTCAGCCGCGCCGCGACCACGAATAAAGACATCACCGCTTTCAAGATTCCGGTGAAGAGCCGCCAGAAGCGCGAGACGCTGCGCTGGCTGCTCAATCACGACCAGGTCGAAACCGCAATCGTCTTTGCCAACCGCAAGACGACGGTGCGCGAGCTCAACAAGAGCCTGCAGCGCCACGGATTCCGCAGCGGCGAAATCCACGGGGACATGGATCAATCGAATCGCCTGAAGGAACTCGACCGGTTCAAGAAGGGCGAGATCAACATTCTCGTTGCTTCGGACGTTGCAGCGCGCGGCCTCGACGTGAAGGGCGTGAGCCACGTGTTCAATTTCGACACGCCCTGGCACCCGGACGATTACGTTCACCGCATCGGGCGCACGGGCAGGGCGGGCGCCAAGGGCCGCGCGTTCACCTTCGTGGCAGAAGAAGACGCCGAGGCGATCGCCAACGTCGAGAAGCTGACCGGTGCGAAAGTACCCGTGTTCGGCAAGAAAGACGTACGCGTCGATCTGGTCGAGAACACGCCGAAGCCCGAAGAGACGGCGGAACCGGAAGAGCAGCCCAAGCGCAGCCGAAGGAAGCGCGAGGACGACAAGGTTGCACCGCGGACCAAGCCGGAGCGCGCGCCGAAGGCCAAGCGCGAACCCCGCAAAAGCCGTAACGAAGACGAAGCGCCGGTCGCAGCGGGCGAATGGAACGGGCCGCGTCCGGGCTTTCTCGACATCTCCGCCACCTGATTTACCGATCGTCCGACCGACATTTCTTTCTGGCGAAATGCAAAACTCAGGCTGATCGAGGAATTCGGCAGTCGATAAGTTCCGGCGCCCATTCGAGAGGCGATACTGGAAGCGTGAAAGTGCGCCGCTTGAGCCGAAACGCGATGAGGCGGTCTAGTCGGCCAGGGTGACGAAGCTGTCGAGCACGCGTTTTTCGCCGGCTTTTTCGAAATCGATCGTCAGCTTGTTGCCTTCCTGGCCGGTTACGGTGCCGTAGCCGAACTTGTCATGAAAGACTCGGGCGCCGTCGGCGATGTCGCTACGGGGCTTGGCGGCGAAGCTGGCGGCGCTGCGGCCCGGTTCGGCTATACGCTTGGGCGTCGCATCGTATTTCGTCGACAGGGCCCGCTGCCATCCGGGGCCGCGCGCGCCCGAGCGATCCGGGCGGTTGGAGGACACGTGAGCGAAGGGGTCGTCAGTCTCGCTCCAGTTCGCGCGCCAGAGCGAGGCACCACCGGTCATGGTAGTTTCGCTCTTCACGTGTTCTTCGGGCAGTTCCTCGATAAAGCGGCTGGGTATCGAACTGGTCCACTGGCCATAGATGCGGCGGTTTGCGGCGTGAAAGATCGAGCAGCGGCGCTTGGCGCGCGTGATCGCGACATAGGCGAGGCGGCGCTCTTCCTCGAGGCTGGCCAGCCCGCCTTCGTCGATAGCGCGTTGGCTGGGAAAGACGCCTTCTTCCCAACCGGGGAGGAAAACATGATCGAACTCCAGCCCCTTGGCCGCATGCATGGTCATGATAGTGACTTTCTCACCGTCATTGGCCCGTTCATTGTCCATCACCAGGCTGACATGTTCGAGGAAATCGCCGAGCGTGTCGTATTCTTCCATGGCGCGGGCGAGTTCGGTCAGGTTTTCGAGACGACCCGCGCTCTCGGCGCTGCGATCCTTCTGCAGCATGTCCTCGTAGCCGCTTTCGGCGATCACCGTGCGCAACAGTTCGGACGGCGTGATCTGTTCCGATAGCTCCCGCCAGTGAACGAACTGGCCCAGCAGGCCGATCAGAGTGTTGCGTGCGCGCGCCGGCAATTCGTCCGTATCGCACAGGTCGAGACTGGCGGCGGCCAGCGGCGTCTGCGTGCGGCGCGCATGGCGGCGCATGGCTTCCAGCGTCTTTGCGCCAAGGCCGCGCTTGGGCTGATTGTAGATCCGTTCGAATGCCAGATCGTCTGCCGGTTGGGCAATGGTGCGCAGATAGGCGAGCGCATCGCGGATCTCGGCCCGTTCGTAGAAGCGGAAGCCGCCCACAATGCGGTAGTTGAGCCCGATCTGGATGAAGCGGTCTTCGAATTCGCGCGTCTGATATTGTGCGCGAACGAGAATGGCGACCTCGTCCAGCGGAGCGCCTTCGGCTTCCAGCCGCTCTATCTCTTCACCCACACGGCGCGCTTCTTCGGGCGCATCCCAGACGCCGATAACCCGGACCTTTTCGCCGGCGGGCAGTTCGGTCCACAGCGTCTTGCCGAGCCGTTCGCTATTGGCATCGATAAGCCCCGATGCCGCGGCAAGGATCTGCGGCGTGGAGCGGTAGTTCTGTTCAAGCTTGATCACAGCTGCGCCAGGAAAATCCTTTTCAAACTTGAGGATATTGGCGACTTCTGCGCCGCGCCATGAATATATGGACTGATCATCATCGCCTACCACGCAGATGTTCTTGCGCGCCTGGGCAAGCAGTCGCAGCCATAGGTACTGGACCTGATTGGTATCCTGATATTCGTCGACGAGGATGTATTTGAAGCGCTGCTGATACTGTTCCAGCACATCGCGGTGATCGCGAAAGATGTTGAGGATATGCAATAGCAAATCGCCGAAGTCGCAGGCGTTAAGGGTCTTGAGGCGGTCCTGATACAGTTTGTAGAACTGCGTTCCGCGGCCATTGGCATAAGCTTCATTTTCGACCGCATCGAGATCGCCGGGATTGAGCCCACGGTTCTTCCAACGGTCGATCAAACCGGCCAGTTGGCGGGCGGGCCAGCGCTTTTCGTCGAGATCGTTTTCCTGGATCAGCTGCTTGAGCAGACGAAGCTGATCGTCGGTATCGATGATCGTGTAATTGCTTTCCAGTCCCACCAGTTCGGCGTGACGGCGCAGCATGCGTGCGCCGATGGAATGGAACGTCCCCAACCACGGCATGCCTTCGACCGCATCCCCGATGTGACGGCCCACACGCTCGCGCATTTCGCGCGCTGCCTTGTTGGTGAAGGTGACGCACAGGATTTCGCTTGGCCATGCGCGCCGGGTTGCGATGAGATGTGCCAAACGTGCGGTGAGTGCCGCGGTCTTGCCGGTGCCCGCCCCAGCAAGCATCAACACCGGTCCTTCCGTGGTCAATACGGCATCGCGCTGGGGTGCGTTCAACTGGGCCGCATAGGCGGGAATCTGCGCCTTTTCGAGCGCGCCGGACGAGGGTGATGGGTCGGACATGAAGTCCGGAACAGCTAGGGAACGCCAAGGCAGAACACAAGCCCTGCGCATGGCCCCCCTCTGGAACCGACGACCCGTTTCCTGCGTAAGACGGGCAATGGCAACGATAATGGAGACTTCTCCTATGCGTAATCTTATCTTCGCCGGCGCCGCAGCAATCGCCTTTACGGCCGTTCCTGCCATCGCGCAGGACGTGGCAGTAGGTGCCGACGGTACGGTCTATGTGCTGACAGACGAGCAGCAGACCATGTATGACGGCTGGCCTGCCGACCGGCAGACGACCTATGACGCCTGGCCTGACGAGGTGCAGGAATATTACTGGACGCTAACCCCGGCGCAGGTCGAAGGCTGGTGGGTGCTGACGGACGATCAGCGCGTGCGCATCTATGAAATGACGCCTGAAGCCCGCACGCAGGCGTGGACGCAGATTTCTTCGCAGATGAGCGCTGCCCCGGCTGCGACCACTTCTGCCCCGTCCAGCACGGCAACGGCGCGTACTGCGACGACCGCCGGTGCGTCCACAAGTTCGGCCACGCCGCGGTTCGTGAGCAAAGAAGTCACGCAGGCAACCCCTTCGGGTTATGCGGCTGCATCGGGTGAAGACGTGCCCGTCTGCCGCGGCGATCAGCAGGACGGTTGCATCAACAGCTGGGAAAAGAACAAGACCGGCACCCGTCCGCTCGAATACTGGCCGGGCAAGCCCGCGAGTGAAATCGACGAGCCGCTGCCTGCGACCAAGCCAGGTTCATAACAACAGGCTTTCCGCTCGCGCGCCCGAAGCTGGCAGCGCGACGCTTGGAGGGGGCGGGGACACCATGGTGTTCCCGCCCCTTTTCGTATTCTCATCATGGTGTTAGCGGGCTTTCCTCGAAATGATCTTACAGGGCGAGGCGCAGCTTGCCGCATTTTGAGCACATTTTACGACAAACCGGTCCGCGGCTGCGTTCGAGCCGCATCCAAATCCCTGCACCGTCCGTTGATCCTCCATAATCGAGCACATGCGAATTGTGCCTCAGGACGGCCCAGTGGCCAAACGAAAGGACCAATGATGCGTAAGACATTCTATTACATAGCAGGCGGCGCACTTGCTGCCGTATCTCTCCCGGCTGTTGCACAGGACATGACTGCAGCGGAAACCGACACTGCCGATGCTGCGACGACCCCGGCGACGGCTATGACGGCCGAACAGCAGGTTTCCTATGATGGATGGCCGACCGAACAGCAGACCCAGTTCGACGCCTGGCCGGAAGACGTGAAAGCCTATTATTGGGGCCTTACACCGGAGCGTCAGGAACTGTTCTGGCGGATTTCAGACGAAAACAAGGTGACGATCACGGCCCTTAGTGCCGAGCAGCAGGCGCAGGCCTGGACGCAGATCGAAGCTCAGGCTGCAGCCCAGACTGCACCGGCAACCACTGCACCTGCAACAACCGCACCGGCGGCGACTACCGAGCCGATGACTGATACTACGGCACCGGCCGATCCGATGGGCGACACTACCGCACCGGTCGAACCCGAAACGGATGCAGCCACCGATCCGATGTAATCGGTCTGGATCAAATCATTGGGCAAGGCGGAGAAGAGAAACCTTCGCCTTGCCCATTTTTCTGTCTGCCACAACTTCGAGGCCGCGCAGTTCGCGCTCTTCCCTTGCCCCGGTTTCCAGCGCGACCCAAGTCGCCGGGCCGATCCATCCCAGACGCGTCAGCCGGTCGATGGCGACATGGCCTGCTCCGGTATCGTAAGGCGGATCGAGCAGGATCAGGTCGTGCGGGGCCTTTGCCGGACCAAGGCTCATTACGGAGGCCTGCTGGACGGTCGTGCGTGTCCTCGCGTCGAGGGACTCGATATTCTTCCGGATGGATTTTACCGCATCGGCATCCTGCTCGACGAAGAGACAGGACGCAGCGCCACGCGATAGCGCTTCGAGCCCGAGCGCACCCGACCCAGCGAACAGGTCGACAACGTTAACTCCTTCGAACGATCCGAGCCTGCTTGCGAGCATATTGAAGAGCGTTTCGCGCGTGCGATCCGCCGTCGGGCGCGTCACCTCTCCGGGCGGAGCGGTCAGCTTGCGGCCACGCCATTCGCCTGCGATGATTCTCATTTGCGGGCCCGGGTCAATTGCTTGCGGAATCGCTCGACGTCCGCCTGACGGATCTCCACCGCCTGTCCGCGGGCAAGTTCGCCCAGTTCGAACGGACCGTAGCCGACGCGCAGCAGGCGATTGACCTGCAGGCCGAGATGTTCGAGCACGAGGCGAACTTCGCGGTTCTTGCCCTCGGTCAGCGTCATCTGAACCCAGCGGTTCTTGCCCGATCCGCGTTCCAGATCGGCTTCGATCCGGCCGTAGCGAATGCCATCGATTTCGATACCTTCGATCAATTCGTCGAGCTGCGCCTGTGTAATGTCGCCGAAGGCGCGCGCGCGATAGGTGCGCGGAATGCCGGAGGACGGCAGTTCCATCGCGCGCTTCATCTCGCCGTCATTGGTCAGCAGCAGCAGGCCCTCGGTGTTGAAGTCGAGGCGGCCCACGGGCATGACCCGGCCGGCATTCTTGGGCAGGGCGTTGCGCAGCGCCGTGTAGATGGTCGGGCGGCCCTTGGGGTCGCGTTCTGCCGTGATGAGGCCCGAGGGTTTGTGAAACGCAAAGAGGCGCGGCGCTTCGGCCTGGGCCACGGCCTTTCCGTCCACCGTCACACCGTTGAGGTTGTTCAGCTTCACGGCGGGTGTGGTCAGAACCTTGCCGTCGATCGACACGCGACCGTCGGCGATCATGCGTTCGATTTCTCGACGGCTCGCTATGCCTGCACGGGCGAGTAACTTGGCGATCCGGTCGCCCTCTTCTGGTAATCGATTGTCGGCCATGGGCGCGCCATTACACACAACCCCGCCCAAGCGGAAGCGCAAGCTGAGCAGAGACCAGCGCGGTGAGCGCGTCAGTTGGCTGCGCGCAGAGCCTCTTCGACGGTTTCGTGATAGCGCCGGATGCCGCCCTCGAGTGTACCGAGGGTGAGGTATGGGACCGCGCCCGTGGCGAGCCCCTGCTGCCCGAGCTCGGCCGCGCGGAAATCTTCGCCGGCGAAGACGCCGCCATCGAGCAGGGCCCAGCTGCGTTCCCAATGGTCGCGCGCCTTGTCGGTCGCGGGGTGTTCCGGAATGAGCATGAAATCTTCGACCAGCGTGCGGTCGTGCGCCTGCGGCATCATCACCATCACGTTGATGTAGTCCGGGCTGGGGATGATGAGGGCGCCCGGCAGAAGCTGATAGGCAAAGGTCACCACACGGCGCAGCTGCGCCATATCCTCCAGATCGATGCCTTCCATTTCCTCGAGCCGCCCCACAGCGCTGCGCGAATGGGGGCCGATCATGTCGCCGCTGGTGGCGCCGTCCTTGAAGAAGGGGCCGATGGTCTTCGCATGCAGGCGCGTAACGTGATAACTTTCCAGGAAAGCGTCCATGATGAGCTTCCAGTTACCGGCGACCTCGTGCGTCTTGCGGCGAAACAGGACCTGATCGCCCATGCCGAGCGCGTCGAAATCCTGCCCGATCTCTTCCGCCAGCGAGAAATCGGCTGGGCCATCCTGCGGGCAGAACCAGATCAGGCCACCGGTCTCCCTGCTGGGCAGTTCGACAAGGCCGTAGTCGCTCTTGTCGAGGCCCGGGAAGGTGTCGGGCCGGGGCAGGGCAAGCAATCGCCCGTCCACCGAATAGGTCCATGCGTGGTAGGGGCAGACAAGCTTCTTGGTACACTGCACCTCGGCGCCTTCCACCAGCCGGGTGCCACGGTGGCGGCAGACGTTGAGGAATACGCGTGCCCTGCCGTCGCCATCGCGCGTGATCAAGAGGGGGCGCCCAGTTGCATCGTGAGGGACTGCCATGCCGGGGTCGGGAAGCAGCGCCGACGGAGCGAGGATCTGCGGCAGCCGGTTGTAGATTGCGGCCTTCTCGCGCGCCCAGTATTCGGGATCGGTGTAGACGCTGGCGGGGACGGTGGTAGCCTGCGAGGAATCGCGCATGCGCCCGTCTGCGATGTCCTTCGCCAAAGCCAGCATGCCGTCGGTTGGTCGCCGCGCCGAATGTTTGGTGTCGACATCGCTCATGACGCCTGTTCCTCTCTCTCACACTCCGTTAGTGTTGCAAATTACACGCCCGATAGGAAGGACGCTAGGGAATGGCCGCGGTCGCAGAACATAAGAAAAAGATTTCAGCCTGGCGAGCGCTTGGTCTGGCGCTCGGCAACCGCAAGACCGGTTTCATGCTGCTGTTCGGCTTTGCCAGCGGGCTGCCGTTCGCACTTTTCCTGGGCACGCTGTTTGCCTGGCTGACCGAGGCGGATGTGGACCTCGAGACGATGGGCATCTTCTCGCTCATCGGACTGGCTTACGCATTCCAGTTCCTGTGGTCGCCGCTGATCGACAAGGTCGACATTCCGCTGCTGCGAAAGCTGGGCAGGCGCAAGCAATGGATCATTCCGATGCAGCTTCTGCTGGGGGCGATCCTGGTGACGATGAGCGTGCTTGAACCGCGAACGCAGCTCGGCATGTTCTCGCTGCTGGCAGGGATCGGCGCCTTTGCCAGTGCGACACAGGATATCGCGATCAATGCATGGCGCATCGATGTCGCAGACGAAGTGGCGACGATCGACATTCTCTCCACCGTCTACCAGATGGGTTATCGCCTCTCCTCTCTGGTGGGCGGCGCGCTCGGCCTGATCATCGCTGCGCGGATCGGCTGGCCGGAAACCTATATGATGATGGGCGGCATCTTGCTGTTCGTCGGCGCGGTCGGCCTGTTCGCTCCGAATGCGGAAGGCGCGGCCGAACTGACGGAGGGCGACGAACAGGTTCGGGCGCTGCGCAAGGCAGGTGAACTGGTACCTTCCGTGCGGAACCGCGCACTGGCCGCCGTTGCGCTTCTATGGGCACTGGCTATCGGTGCCGTGCTGGCGTTCATGATCATGTCGATGACGTATGCGCCGGAAGATCGACCCAATCCGACCGATTTTACGCTCACATGGGGGCCGTGGATCATCGTGGCGACGATCATTCTGCCCGCACTGATCGCAGGCTGGCTGTCGAGCCAGCAGAAGCAGGGGCGAAACCTGCTTGCCGAAGATGCACCGGCCGTGGGCGGAACTGCGTATGCGCTCGACCATCTCTACCGCGCGCTGGTGCTGCCCTTGGTGGAATTCGTGGGCCGCCTGGGCTGGTCGCTGGTGCTGATCCTGGCCGTCGTCCTGACCTATCGGATCTGCGATGCGATCTGGGGTACTTTTGCGTATCCGTTCTATCTAGGCGAGTTGCAGTATACCAATGACGACGTGGCCTTCGCGTCCAAGTTCTTCGGCGTTGGGGCAATCATCGCGGGGCTGGCGCTGGGGGGGCTGATGCTGACCACCATCGGGCGGATGGCAACACTGCTGATCGGCGGTATCCTCGCAGCGCTGACGAACTTGCTGTATGCCGACATGGCCATCGGCGGGGCGAATATGCAGGCGTTCAGCGACGCAATAGGCTTTACCTATCTGATCGAACAGGTGCCGGGCATCGGCGATGCCGATCTGGCGAGACTGACTATCACCATCGCTTTTGAAAACCTGGCGATCGGTATAGCGGGCGCGGCCTATATCGCCTGGCTGTCATCGATCGTGTCGAAGAAGTTCAGCGCAGTCCAATATGCGCTTCTGTCGTCGCTGACACTGCTGGTCGGGACGCTGGGCCGCGGGGCGCTGGGCGAGATGATCGAAAACCAGGGTTATTACGACGTCTTCGTACTGACGACCTGGATCGGGTTGGGGGCAGCGGTGCTGGTATGCATCGAATGGTGGCGGGTCAGCCGTGCGAAGGATGATGCCGGCATTATCGCGCCCGAGGCCGGAGCCGCTCAGCCAGCCGAATGAGCTTGGCGGGAGCGCCGGACGATCTAGTCGGGTAGCTCGCCGTTCTGCCGGAGAACGTCCCCAGCGAGATAGAGCGATCCGGCGATCAGCACGGGCAGACCGTCTTCGGGCAGGCTGGCGAGAGCTGCCGCGACATCGATTTGCGCCGCCGCATGGTCGCCAAAGGCTTCAGGCGGATGCCAGTCATGCCCCGGCACAGCGACGGCGGAGATGCTGGCGAGGCTATCCGCCAGCGGCGTGATGATAGCAGCGGGATCCTTGCTTTCCAGCATGCCGAGGATGAGATGCAGGCGCCGGCCCGAAAAGTGCCTGCCCAACATGTGGCCCGCATCGGCATTGTGCCCGCCATCCAGCCAGACTTCGCGCTGACCAACCAGCGGACCCGGCAGAAGGCGCTGAAGGCGTGCAGGCCAGCGCGCCTGGCCCATCCCGCGAGCGATGGCCCCGGGTGTGATTCTGAGCTTGTCCTGATGGCGAAGCATGGCCACGGCCAGCGAGGCATTCAGCGCCTGATGATCGCCGGGCAATGCGGGGCGGGGCAGATTCAGGCTGCCGCGCCGGTCGCGATAGCTGAGGCCGAGGCCGATTTCGACGTCCCAGTCGTAATCGAGCAGCGCAAGCTGCGCTTTTGCCCGCTCCGCAGCGGTCTGGATCTGGGCGCGTGCATCGGCTGGATAGGACAGGCAGACGAGTGGAACCCCGGCCTTTGCGATGCCAGCCTTTTCGAAGGCAATGCGCGCGATAGGCTCCGTCGGAGCGCCTTCTTCCGGGGTGAGCAGGAAGCGTTCGTGATCGATGCCGAGCGATGCGATGCCGCAGGCAGCGACGCGTTCGGGTTCCAGAACATTGGTCGCATCGAAGCGTCCGCCCAGGCCGACTTCCACGACACAGGCATCGGCGGGGACGCGGGCGAATTCGGAGAATGCTGCGGCGATCGTGACTTCGAAAAAGCTGGGGCCGAGATCTTCGCCTGCATCGAGCACCTCGGCGAGCAGTTCGGCCAGCCGGTCGTCATCGATCAGCGTGCCTGCGAGACGGATGCGTTCGTTGTACCGCACAAGATGCGGGCTCGTAGTAACATGGACCGTATATCCCTGTTCCTCGAGCATTGCGCGCAGGAAGGCGCAGGTCGACCCCTTGCCATTGGTTCCGGCGACATGGAAGACGGGCGGCAGGCGGTGGTGCGGATTGCCGAGTCTGTCCAGCAGCGCGCGGATCGTATCGAGGCCAAGCCTGCCTTCGGGAATGGACAGCGCGGCCAGCCGGTCGAGCTGTCGCTGCACTGCCGGACTGTCGGAGCGGGCGAAGTCCCGCATGCCGTGCCTCAGGCAGCCTTGGCCGGGGTGAGGTAATCGAGCAGGGTCGCCAGCGTCGCTTTGAGGTCGCGGCGATGGACCACCATGTCCACCATGCCATGCTTGTGCAGATATTCGGCGCGCTGGAAGCCATCGGGCAGCTGTTCGCGGATCGTGTCCTGAATGACGCGCTGCCCGGCAAAGCCGATCAGTGCGCCCGGTTCGGCAATATGGATATCGCCGAGCATGGCGTAGCTAGCCGTCACGCCGCCGGTAGTCGGATCGGTCAGCACCACGATATAGGGCAAGCCGGCTTCCTTCAGGCGGCGCGTCATCACGGTCGCTTTGGGCATTTGCATGAGCGAGAGAATGCCTTCCTGCATGCGAGCGCCGCCAGCAGCGGTGACGACGATATAGGGGCAGCGCCGGGTAAGCGCGTGTTCCGCGCCCTGGCAGAAGGCGGTGCCTACGGCCATGCCCATGGATCCGCCCATGAAGCCGAAATCCTGCACCCCGACCACCGCGGGCTTGCCATCGATCGCCCCCGAGCCGACCAGGAAGGCGTCCTTGTGCGGACTCTTGGCGCGCGCCTTTTTCAGGCGGTCGGTGTATTTTGCCGTGTCGCGGAACTTGAGAGGATCTTCCTTCACATCGGGGATCGGAAGGACTTCGAAGCCTTCGTCCATCAACTGGCGCAGGCGTTCGTCCGCGCCGATGCGACCATGGTGATCGCAGCGCGGGCAGACATAGGCATTGTCTTCGTATTCCTGCGCGAACACCATCTGCTGACAGCTGGGGCATTTGACCCACAGATCCTTGTCGGTGCTGCGCTTGGACAGCGAGGTGATCGAATTGCGGACGCGGGTGAACCAGTTCATAGTTGAAGCCTATAGTCCTGTTGCAGCAAAGCTCAAATAGTCGGCAGAATACCTAGGAAAATCAAATTGCTCTTTACCGGGCGGGCTGATCTTGCCCGGGCGGAAGAGCGGTCGGACCCGCTCAGCGGGCCGAACGAACAGCGCCGGCGAGCTTCGATGTCAGTTCGCGCAGGTGGGCCGGAGCATCGGCGCCATGTTCTGCCACGAGTTCGACCAGCGCCGAGCCCACCACGACGCCATCTGCCACGCGAGCGATTTCGCCGGCCTGTTCGGGCGTGCGGACGCCGAAGCCGACAGCGACCGGAATGTCGGTGGCCTGCTTGATGCGGGCGACATTGGCTTCGATCGATTCGATCGCTGCCTGCTGCATGCCGGTGATCCCTGCGACCGCGACGTAATAGAGGAAGCCTTCGGAACCTTCGACCACGGCGGGAAGGCGACGGTCGTCGGTTGTCGGTGTGGCGAGGCGAATGGGGGCAATCCCGGCATCGCGCAGGGAAGGGCCGAGCGCATCGTCTTCCTCTGGCGGGATATCGACGCAGATCACGCCATCGACGCCTGCGTTCATGGCGGCAGAGGCGAACCATTCCGGTCCGCGCCGGACCATCGGATTGGCATAGCCCATCAGTACCAGCGGAACGTCGGGATGGCGCTGGCGAAAGCCGCTTGCGATCGAGAGGACATCGGCCGTGGTGGTGCCTTTGCCAAGCGAGCGGATGTTCGCCGCCTGGATGGCCGGGCCATCGGCCATGGGATCGGTAAAGGGCATGCCGAGTTCGATCACGTCCGCGCCGCCATCGACCAGCGCGTCGAGATTGGCGGCGGTGTCGCCGTCACCGGCGGTCAGAAAGCAGACCAGCGCAGGGTGAGGCTTGGCGAAGGCAGCGGAGAGGCGATTCGAGGCGTTCATGGTGTCAGGTTCGTTCATCTAGCTTGGCAGAAGTCTGAGACATGGACCGGGTGTTACACAGTCCAAGGGAGAAAAAACTGGCTGGCGCCATCAGGGCGTATCCGGGTTTGCACTGCAAGGAACGATTAGGCGTCATCAAAGCCCCATCGCATGAATGCAGTCGTGTAGGACAGCCTGCATGAGTGGGTATGCGTAAACCAGCACGAGGCACCTCCATCGTTCGGAGCGAGGGCTAGATCTCAACTCCGAGCTTTTCCGCCACGGTGAAGATGTCCTTATCGCCGCGGCCACAGAGGTTGGCGAGGATCACGCTGTCCTTGGGCATGGTCTTGGCACGCTTGGCGACTGCTGCGATGGCATGGCTGGGCTCGAGCGCGGGAATGATGCCCTCGGTCCGGCAGAGAAGCTGGAACGCATCCAGCGCCTCGTCATCGGTGATGGCGGTGTATTCGACGCGTTCCATGTCTTTCAGCCAGGCATGTTCGGGGCCGATGCCGGGATAATCGAGACCGGCGCTGATAGAGTGGCCTTCGGTGATCTGGCCGTCATCGTCCTGCAGCAGGTAGGTCTTGTTGCCGTGGAGCACACCGGGGAACCCGCCAAGCAGCGATGCTGCATGCTGATCCCCGTCGAGGCCGTAACCCGCCGCTTCCACACCGAGCATCTTTACATCCGGATCGTCGAGGAAGGGGTGGAACAGCCCGAGCGCATTGGAGCCGCCGCCGATGGCTGCCACCAGCAGGTCGGGCAGGCGATCGATGCGCGAGAGCATCTGTGCGCGCGCTTCCTTGCCGATCACGCTCTGAAAATCGCGCACCATTTCCGGATAGGGATGCGGTCCGGCAGCCGTGCCGATGATGTAGAAGGTGTCGTGGACATTCGCGACCCAATCCCGCAGCCCTTCGTTCATGGCGTCCTTGAGCGTTGCCGCGCCGCTGGTGACGGGCACGACTTCAGCGCCGAGCAGCTTCATGCGGAACACATTGGGCTGCTGACGGGCCACGTCGGTCGCGCCCATATAGATGACGCAAGGCAGGCCGAAGCGTGCGCAGACGGTAGCCGTAGCGACGCCGTGCTGGCCGGCGCCGGTTTCCGCGATGATGCGGGTCTTGCCCATGCGCATGGCGAGCAGGATCTGCCCGATGCAATTGTTGATCTTGTGCGCGCCTGTGTGATTGAGCTCGTCGCGCTTGAACCAGACCTGCGCGCCGCCAAGCGCCTCTGTAAGCCGTTCCGCGAAATAGAGCGGGGAAGGACGGCCGACATAGTGTTCGAGCAGATCGTCGAACTGGGACTTAAAGCTCGAGTCAGCTTGAGCTTTGCGATATTCGCGTTCGAGATCGAGGATCAGCGGCATCAGCGTTTCGGCGACATAACGGCCGCCGTAATCGCCGAAGTGGCCACGTTCATCGGGCTGATTGCGGAATGAGTTTGCGTGTTCGGTCATACAGACCGCGCCGCTTTGCAGAAGGCGGCAATCTTGTCCATGTCCTTCACACCCGGAGCGCTTTCCACGCCGCTGGACGTATCCACCAGCGGGGCACCGGTTGCGGCGATCGCACCCGCGACATTCGTGGGCGACAATCCGCCGGCAAGACCCCAGGGCAGCGACATGCTGATGTCGGAAAGAAGGCCCCAGTCGAAGCGTAGCCCCATCCCACCGGGGAGCTGAGCGTCCTTCGGTGTCTTGGCATCGAACAGGATAAAGTCGGCCGCGTCGGTATAAGCCTGAGCCCTGACGACATCGCTGGCGGTGGCCACCGGGATCACTTTCCAGACGGGCAGGCCGAACTGCGCCCTGACGGCAGCGCTGCGCGCGGGAGATTCGCCGCCATGCAGCTGCACCGCGTCGAGTTTCGCGGCCGATATGGCATCGCGCAGGGCGTCGTCGTCCGGATCGACGAACACGCCAACCTTGGAAATGCGCGACCCGGCGCGCGCGGCGAGCGCCGATGCTTCGACGAGGCCGAGGTGGCGAGGGCTGGGCGGAAAGAAGTTGAAGCCGACGTGGTCAGCCTGCGCAACGAGGACAGCGTCGAGCGTTTCCGGCGTGGAAATCCCGCAGATCTTGATTGCGGCTGCCATGAAGCGCGCCGTTACAGCGTGGCTTCGATATCGCGCGCGGCCCGCGCAGGATCGTCCGCACGGCTGATCGGTCGCCCGATCACCAGCACGCTGGCGCCGTGATCACGCGCCTGGCGCGGTGTGACGACGCGTTTCTGATCGCCGACCGCGCTTCCGGCAGGGCGCAGGCCGGGTACGACGAAGTAGCCGTCCCGCCACTGGTCATGGACCGCTTTCACTTCCTGTCCCGAACACACGATCCCGTCGAGGCCTGCATCGTTGGCAAGCTGTGCGAGGCGCATGACCTGGTCATGCGCGCTGCCTTCGATGCCGGTGCGTGCGAGATCGCGTTCGTCCATGCTGGTCAGCATGGTGACAGCGACGACCCTGGTATTTTCGCCAGCTGCAGCCTTGGCATCTTCCATCATGGCGCGGCCACCGCCTGCATGAACGGTGACGATCGCCGGTTCGAGCACATGGATTGCCTGCATGGCGCCTGCGACGGTATTGGGAATATCGTGCAGTTTGAGATCGAGGAAAATGGGCAGGCCGAGCTGCCCGATCATGTGCACGCCATGCGCGCCATGCGCACAGAAGAATTCCAGCCCGAGCTTGATCCCGCCAACGTGCCCTTTGACCTTGTTAACGAGGTCGATCCCGTCGTTCAGTTGCGGGACGTCGAGTGCGAGATAGATCGGATTGGACATCAGGGCTTCGTCGGTTCGGGATCGACCGGATTGGCGGGCGGGGGTGCAAAATCGTCGCGCGGCGGCGATACCGGCGGGGTGGCCGTCGGCGTGGGAGTAGCGGCTGGCGCGGACATCTTGTGCGTGGCCGTTTCAAGCGCAGCTATCCGCCGCCTGGCGCGCCATGCGCTGGCGCGGTGGAGCAACCACATGGGCAAAAGGCCCAGCAGGAAGGACACGATGACAAGCGCCGGCAGCTTGGTTTCCAGCACCAAGTTCGACCAGATTTGAACTTCGACCGATTTCCAGTTGAAGAAACTGAATGCCAGCAGCGAAAACAGCAGCAGGACCCAAACGATAGTACGCACGATCTGCATCGGGAGCTCCCCTAATTGGCTATGCAAGCCTTGCTAGGCTGCAAGCGCGCGCTCGTCTAGCCGAACACGCGTTCGAAGATCGTGTCGACATGCTTGAAGTGGTATTCGAGATCGAACCGTTCTTCCAGCTGTTCGGCGCTGAGCGCTGCGGTGACTTCATCGTCCTGCTTGAGCAGATCGAGCAGCATCAGCCTGCCGTCCGATTCCCAGACCTTCATCGCGTTACGCTGGACGAGGCGATAGGCATCTTCGCGGCTGACGCCGTTCTGGGTGAGGGCGAGTAGAACACGCTGCGAATGGATGAGGCCGCCCATGCGGTCCATGTTGGCCTGCATGCGTTCGGGGTAGATCAGCAGCTTGTCGATCACGCCGGTGAGGCGGGCGAGGGCGAAATCGAGCGTTATGCAGGCATCCGGGCCAATGAAGCGTTCGACCGAGGAATGCGAAATATCGCGCTCGTGCCACAGGGCCACATTCTCGAGCGCGGGCAGGGCATAGGCGCGGATCATGCGGGCCTGACCCGTGAGGTTTTCGGTCAGGATCGGGTTGCGCTTGTGTGGCATCGCGCTCGACCCCTTCTGGCCGGGCGAGAAATATTCTTCCGCCTCCAGCACTTCGGTGCGCTGGAGGTGCCGAATTTCGACCGCCAGCCGTTCGATAGACCCGGCGATGACGGCGAGCGTGGAAAAGAACATGGCATGGCGATCGCGCGGAATGACCTGGGTCGACACGGGCTCGACCGACAGGCCGAGCTTTTCGGCGACATGTTCTTCGACCTGGGGATCGATATTGGCAAAGGTGCCGACCGCGCCCGAGATGGCGCAGGTGGCGATTTCTTCGCGCGCGGCGAGAAGGCGTCGGCGGCAACGGTCGAATTCTGCATAGGCCTGCGCCAGTTTCAGGCCGAAGGTCACCGGCTCGGCATGGATGCCGTGGCTGCGCCCGATGGTCGGTGTGTATTTGTGTTCTTCCGCACGGCGCTGGATTGCAGAAAGCAGTGCGTCGAGATCGGCCAGCAGAATATCGGCCGAGCGGGCAAGCTGCACAGCCAGCGTGGTGTCGAGAACGTCGCTACTGGTCATGCCCTGGTGCATGAACCGCGCCTCCTCGCCCACGTTTTCCGCCACCCAGGTGAGGAAGGCGATCACGTCATGCTTGGTTACGGCCTCGATCGCGTCGATCGCTTCGACGTCGATCTTGGGGTTGGTGGCCCACCAGTCCCACAGGGCCTTGGCCGCGCTTACCGGGACCACGCCGAGTTCGCCGAGCTTTTCGGTCGCATGCGCTTCGATTTCGAACCAAATGCGATATCTGGCTTCCGGCTCCCACAGGGCGGTCATTTCGGGGCGGGCGTAGCGGGGGACCATGGTGAACTCCGGAGTTGGCGGCTGTTTGCGCAGCGCGCTAGGCAAGGCGGCGGCCCGTGGCAAGGCGCAGGCGCACGCTTATTACGCTTCTTACAGAGGGATCGGTCAGATCAGACCCTTGGCACGCAGCGAGACGTGGCCACTGCGACCAACGATTACATGGTCGTGTACGGTAACGCCGAGCAGGCGACCGGCTTCTGCGATCCGGGCGGTGATGGCGATGTCCGCGCGGCTCGGTTCGGGATTTCCGCTTGGATGATTATGCACGAGGATCAGCGCGGTTGCGCCGATGTCGAACGCCTTGCGGATGACTTCGCGCGGGTGAATGGCCGCTTCATCGATCGACCCTTCGGCGAAGTGATGGTCGAGGATGAGGCGGTTTTGCGCGTTGAGATAAAGGACGCGCACCCGCTCGTGGTTAAGATGGGCCATGTCGACAGCGAGATAGTCCAACAGAGCCTGCCAGCTGCCCAGTACCGGCTTGTCCTGCACCGCGCCGCGCGCCATCCGCCTGGTCGCGAGGCTGACGGCATGAAGCGCGGCCACGCTCGCTTCGCCCATGCCCTTGACCTGCTTCAAAGCCTGCGGATCTGCAGCCAGAACACCGGCGAACGACCCGAATTGGGCGATCAGATTCTTGGCCAGCGGCTTGGTGTCGCCCTGCCTTATCGCTGCGAACAGGAGGAATTCGAGCAGCTCGTAATCGGCGAGCGCTTCGGGCCCGCCGGTAAGCAGTCGATCGCGCAATCGAGCGCGATGACCGGCACCCGCATGGCCCGCCGAATTATTCGATTCCTCCGGCAACCATTCCCCCATGCACGGCGTTTCGACCACTTGCATTGCCTTTCACGGGCTGCTGGCGCAAGTGGGGTTCGATGGAGCGGGACGCTGACGACAATGCCATGGCGGAGGGCGCCGATTCCATCCGGCGCGCGAGATGGCGCCAGAAACGCTGGGCTATTCCGAGTGTTCTGCTTGCCCTGCTGATCGCTGCAGGGATCGCCGCATGGTTATCGCGCGAGAGCATTGTCGACGACATTATTCGCGACCAGCTCGAAGCCAACAATATCCCCGCGACGTACACAATCGACCATGTGGGCGGCCAGACGCAGGAACTGTCAAACGTGGTCCTTGGCGATCCGGATGCGCCGGACTTTACCGCCAAGCGAATCATCGTGCAATTGCGCCACCGGCTGGGCGTGCCGGAGATCGGCAGCGTCACCCTGGTCGAGCCGCGTCTTTTCGGAACGTACCGTAATAACGAACTGAGCTTCGGCTCGCTCGACGCGCTGATATTTGCGCCGAGCGAGGGTCCGGGCGGGCTTCCCAACCTGAATGTCGCAATACGCGATGGACGTGGGCTGATCGAAACGGATTATGGCCCCGTCGGGCTAAAAATGGTCGGTTCGGGACTGGCCAGCCATGGCTGGGACGGGACGCTTGCTGCGATTGCGCCAAACCTTCGGCTGCCGGGCTGTGAGGCCGGTCGGACCAGCGCGTATGGAAAAATAACCAGCACGTCCGGCGAACCGAAATTCGTCGGCCCGGTGCGGCTCGCTTCTCTGAAATGCGAAGCGCAGGACCTCGATTTGGCCGAATACGAGATGAATCTGACCGTCGAGGCGGACAATCGCCTGCGCAATCCGTCGATCGAGGCACGGATCGAAGGCGATGACACGCGGTTCGCGGAGAATTCTGCTGCGGCCATCATCGGCACGATTCGCGCGCAGATCCGCGACCAGTCGACAACCGCCCGCTTTTCACTGGCGGCCCGCGGTGTCGAAACGCCGCAGGCACTGGCGGCTGTGCTCACGGCAGATGGACAGCTACGCGCGAACGAAGGGTTCAAGCGCGTTCAGGTCGAGAGCAATCTTGAAGGCAATGGTCTACGGCTCGGCAGCGACCTGGTCGCGGCAGTCGAGGCGCTGGCGCAAACCGGCGATGGCACGCTGATCGCGCCGCTGACTCGCAAAATGGCGAATGCGTTGCAGGCCGAGACCCGCGGAAGCGCGCTATCCGCCGACCTGCGTATCAGGACAGAACCCGGCACCTATTCCCTGTTCGCGCCAAGGGCAGAACTGCGCGGCGGCAGCGGTGCGCGGCTGGTTTCCCTATCGCGCGTCGAAATCGCTTCCCGGAGGGGTGAGACGCCGAGGATCGCAGGCAATATCGCGACGGGCGGCGCCAATATGCCGCGCATATCTGGCCGGATGGAGCGAGGCGAGGGCGGCAGTTCGATTTTTCGCCTTGCGATGGAGCGGTACGAAGCAGACGATTCCGCCCTTGCCGTGCCGCAAATGACCATCGCCCAGCAAAGCGGCGGCGCCCTTGGATTTTCGGGCCGGGTGCTGGCAAGTGGCAAGCTGCCGGGCGGGGCGGCGACCAACTTGTTGTTACCCGTCGACGGACGCTATGAGGGTGGGAACATCGCCTTGTGGCGCTCGTGCACGGATATCCGGTTCGACCGTCTCGAACTGGCCAATCTTTCATTCGAAAAGCGTGGGCTGACGCTGTGTCCTGCACGGGGCCGGGCAATCGTGAACGCGGGCGCTGACGGAATTCGCATAGCCGCGGGTGCGCCATCGCTCGATCTGCAGGGCCATCTCGGTGAAACCCCGATCCGACTTGCGTCGGGACCGGTCGGCTTTGCCTATCCCGGCGTCATGACGGCACGTGAAATCGAAGTATCGCTGGGCCCTGTAGAGACGGCCAGCCGCTTCAACGTGTCTGGCCTGGAGGCGAGGTTCGGCGACGATATCGCAGGGACGTTCACGGATGCGGACGTGATGCTGGCGGCCGTGCCAATGGATCTGAACAAAGCCGAGGGGAACTGGCGTTTCGCCGACGGTCGGCTGACAATCAATGGTGCCGACTTCACCTTGGTGGACCGCAATGCTTCGCCCCGGTTCGAGCCGCTGATCGCGCGCGATGCCAGGTTGATACTGATCGACAATGTCATCGCCGCGCAGGCACAATTGCGCAATCCCGCAAGCGACCGGCTGGTGACAACCGTGGACATTCGGCACGATTTGCAGAGCGGTGCCGGTCGTGCCGATCTCGATGTTCCTGGGCTGCAGCTGGACGGCGAGCTTCAGCCGGGCGAGATTTCCCGTCTTGCGCTGGGCGTCATCGCCAACACCAAGGGCATCGTGACCGGCACGGGCCGGATCGACTGGGCACCGAACGGCACCATCAAAAGCACGGGTAGCTTTTCGAGCGATGATCTCGATTTTGCCGCAGCGTTCGGGCCTGTCGAGGGGGCCAGTGGCACGATCGAGTTCGTCGATCTGCTGAATCTGACGACCGCACCGGGCCAGAAGATCCGTGTCGCATCGGTAAATCCCGGCGTGGAGGTCTTCGATGGCGAGGTCGAGTTTCAATTGCGCAATGGCGAGTTGCTGGCGGTTTCCGGGGGCAGTTGGCCCTTCATGGGCGGACAGCTGATCTTGCGCGATGTCGACCTCAATCTGGGGGTCAGCGAAGAGCGCCGTTACCTGTTCGAGATCGTCGGCCTGGATGCGGCCGTGTTCATGACGCAGATGGATCTCGAAAACATATCCGCCACCGGACTTTTCGACGGAACGGTGCCGATCGTGTTCGATGCCGCGGGCAACGGACGAATCGATACCGGCGTGCTGATATCCCGGCCGCCAGGGGGGAACATTTCCTATGTGGGCGATCTGACCTACGAGGATCTGTCGCCCATCGCGAACTTCGCCTTCGATGCACTGAAGAGCCTCGACTACACGCAGATGCGAGTGGTCATGGAAGGCCCCCTGACGGGCGAGATCGTTACGCGAGTGCGGTTCGACGGCGTGAGCCAGGGCAAGGGCGCCAAATCGAATTTCATTACGCGGCGACTAGCGGCACTGCCGCTGCAATTCCGTATCAACATCAAGGCGCAGTTCTACCAGCTGATGACCAGCCTGAAATCGCTGTACGATCCGGCCGCAGTACGCGATCCACGCGAACTGGGTCTGCTGTCCGACGACGGAACACGTTTCCTGAGGCGCTCGATCACTGGCGAGGAAGCGCCACCCGAAATCAGTCCGGACGACATCATTCCGGATGAACCCACCATTCAGGAGCAGGAAAGCGAGTGAGGGCTATGAACCATGCCAAATTGACCGGGAGGATGGCTGCCGCCATGCTTTTCACAGTCGCGCTCGGGGGATGCATAACGGTGAATGCGCCCGAAAAGCCGATCGTGATCGAGCTGAACGTCAACATCCGCCAGGAAGTAATCTATCGGCTCGCGGAAGATGCGGGCAATACGATAGAGGACAACGCGGATATCTTCTGATGGGTGACATGATGAACAAGGTAACGAAATCGGTTCTCGCGGCAGCAGCCGTGGCTACGGCATTCGGTGGGTTCGCAGCGCCAGCTTTCGCGCAGCGCGATCCTGCCTATGCCGCTGCCCGCGCGGATGGCGAGATCGGCGAGAAGATGGATGGCTATCTCGGCATCGTGGGTGCGGAAACGCCCGCGCTGCGCAAGATCGTCAACGACATCAATATAAAGCGCCGGGCCGTTTATTCGGATCGGGCCAAGGCGAACAATGCGACGCTCGAGGAATATGCGCTGACGGCTGGTTGCCAGGCGATCCTGGCCACCAAGCCGGGCGAGAAATACCAGGCGCCGAACGGCAGCTGGGAAACCCGCGGTGCGGGCGCTCCGCAACGCGATCCGCGCTGCCCGTAGGATTCGGACCTCGCACTCTTTCACGGCCTCTTGCTCCCGATACGGGAGCGAGAGGCTTTTTTGCGACACGACGGCTCTTTCCGGACCTTCCTCGTGTTGACTCGCCACACCCCCCCTTCTAAGGGGGCGGCGCCCTTGGCGGGCAAGTCCCTGCGCGTGCCGCGCAACCCCCTTCAAAGGAGCAAGGCATGAGCGACGACAAACCCGCACGGGAACCAATCGAGGAGGACGCGCGGATCGACGCGCTGGAAAAGCGGCTTGCAGCCGCCCAGCAGCGCGAAGAACAGCGTAACCTTCCCAAGGCTTCCGGGGCCGATGCGAACTATCGCAGCGGTAACCGGGTTCTTGCGGATCTTCTCGGGGGGCTTCTTGGTGGTGCGGTCATCGGTTATGCCATCGGGTATTTCACGGGGACCAATCCATGGGGTCTGTTGGTCGGCCTGTTCCTCGGAATAGTGGTCGCCTTCAGGAACATTATCCGTGCGGCAAACCAGCGCCCCGAAGAATGATCCCATCGTGGGGCTTCCGGGGCGTTAGTTACAGGATCTAGGGACTAGTAGAGACGTGGTAGCCGAGCAGGCCAAAGTCGATCCGATGCATCAGTTCACCATCGAACCGCTCGCCGGTTCGGGTGGCTGGGAAATCGCCGGCTACAACATCGCCTTCACCAATTCCGCGCTGTGGATGCTGATCACCACCGTGGTGCTCTTCATCTTCGTGCTGGGTGGCATGAAGCGCGAGCTGGTGCCCGGGCGCTGGCAGATGACGGTGGAGACCTTCACCGGTTTCATCGACAATATGCTGGAAGCCAATATCGGCAAGGCGGGCCGTAAATATGTGCCCTATGTCTTCAGCCTCTTCATGTTCATCCTCTTCGCCAACATCCTCGGTCTGATGCCACTGGGCGTGATCGGGCTCCACCCGTTCACCTTTACCAGCCACTTCACCGTGACCGGCGTGCTCGCAATCATCAGCTTTGCGATCGTCCTGCTGGTTGGTTTCTGGAAGCACGGCCTCCATTTCTTCAGCCTGTTCGTGCCGCATGGCACGCCGCTGCCGATGATCCCGATCATCGCGCCGATCGAGTTCATCTCGTTCATGGTGCGCCCGTTCAGCCTCGGGCTGCGTCTGTTCGTGGCCATGATGGCCGGACACGTATTGCTCGAAGTCTTGTCGAGCTTCGTGATCGACGGTACCAACGCGGGCATCCTGTGGAGCGGCGTCGTCGGCTTGCCGAGCTTCCTTCTCATGATCGGCATCTGTGCGCTGGAACTGCTGGTTGCAGGCATCCAGGCCTATGTCTTCGCTCTTCTGACGTCGCTGTACATCAACGACGCCGAGAACCTTCACTAGTCTTCAATTAATCAATCTGATTTCCCAAAGGAGTTTGTCATGGAAATGGAAGCTGCAAAGCTCATCGGTGCTGGCCTCGCTGCAATCGGTGCCGGTATGGCTGCGATCGGCGTTGGTAACGTCTTCGGTTCGTTCCTCGAAAGCGCTCTGCGCAATCCGGGTGCTGCCGACGGCCAGCAGGGCCGCCTGTTCATCGGCTTCGCCGCTGCCGAACTTCTCGGCCTGCTGGCGTTCGTCGTTGCCATGATCCTGATCTTCGTCGCTTAATCGACGCAATCGGATTTGAGCCGGTCGGGATAACCCCGGCCGGCCCACGAATTTTCGTACCCGCCTTTCGAGAGCTGCAATGCCCCAGATAGCACAGCTTGCCGAAACATGGTCCAGCCAGGTCTTCTGGTTATTGGTCTTCTTCGGCATAACCTTCTTCGTCATCGGCCGCGGCATGGTGCCCAAGGTGATGGAAACCGTCGCCCAGCGCGATGGCCAGATCGCTGCAGACCTTGCCGCCGCAAAGGCTGCTCGTGATGCAGCCGACGCAGAAGAAGAAGCGTGGCGGGTTCGTGAGAACGAGAACCGCGCAGCTGCGCAGGCAATCGTCGCCAAGGCCAAGGATGAGGCAGCCGCCAAATCCGAGACCAAGTTGAAAGCGGCTCAGTCGCGCCTCGACAAGAAGCTGGCCGAAGCCGAAACCCGCATTGCCGAAGCCCGCACTGCCGCGCTGACCGAGGTTGAATCGGTTGCCGTCGAGGCTGCGCAGGATATCGTGGCACGCCTGGCCGGTGCCAAGGTGACCAAGCCTGCAGCCGCCAAGGCCGTCAAGGAGGCGATGAACCATGGCTAATGTCGCCCCGGAAGTATTCGCCACCGAATCTGCCGACACCTTCGTCGAGGCGGGGCATGGCGGTGCACCGACGCATTCCGAGCCCGAACTGTTCGGTCTCGCGCCGTTTCAGATTGTTTCGGTCGCGATGTTCGTTCTGCTGCTGATCGCGTTTTTCGGCGCGAAGGTACACAAGTCCATCGGCAGTGGGCTGGACGGCAAGATCGCCGCCATCAAGGAGCAGCTCGACGAGGCGAAACAACTTCGCGCCGAAGCTGAAACGCTGCGCCAGGAATATGCGGACAAGATCGCCGGCGCCGAAAAGGATGCTGAAGCCATGCTAGCCAATGCGCAGCATGAGGCGGATGCACTTCTCGAGAAGGCTGAAGCCGACAGCAAGGCAATGGTCGAGCGCCGTAAGCGGATGGCGGAAGACAAGATTTCCGCTGCCGAGCGCGAGGCGGTGGAAGATGTGCGCAATCGTGCCGTCAACGCTGCCACGGCTGCAAGCCGCAAGCTGATCGCAGAAAAGCACGACGCCGAGGCCGACAAGGCATTGGCCGACAAGGTCATCGCGGGCATCTGATCCGCGAACGGACCTGTCTGAGAATATTCGAGAGGGCGGTCCGTGGGGCCGCCCTTTTCGATTCAGGGTTCGAGGACGAGCTTGCCGATGATTTCGCCGCGTTGCATCGTTTCGAATGCTTCGCGCCAGGATGTGAGCGGTAGTCTGCGGTGGATATGGGGCACTATACGCCCTTCCTGCGCCAGACGATCGATTGCGTCTGCAATTCGTGCGCCACAATCGGGAAAGCGGCGCGCATATTCGCCTGCGCGTACACCGACGACCGAGAAGCCCTTGATCAATGGAATGTTGACGGCAATTTCCGGAATGCGGCCGGAAACGAAGCCGATCACGAGAAGCTTTCCACCAAAGGTCACGCAGCGCGTACTTTCGTCGAAGACATCCCCGCCGATGGGATCATAGACCAGATCGCACAGGCGGCCATCGGTGATTTCTGCAACGTCCTCCCTGAAGCGCCCGGTATTGCAGATCGCTGCGTGGGGTTTGGCAATCGTGTGTAGTTGCTCGAGTTTGTCGGCGCTGTGAGTTGCGGCGATGACTTGCGCTCCCATCGCGCGAGCAAGGTCGCACGCTGCAAGACCCACGCCGCCGCTGGCCCCGTGGACGAGAACGGTCTGTCCGGCCCGCAGTCCGCCGATTTCGACGAGGGCCACATATGCGGTTTGGTAAGCGGCTCCCATTGCGGCCGCGCTTGCGAAATCCAGACTGGCGGGAATGGTTCGGAGCGAGGCCGCGGGGAGGGCGGCATATTCGGCAAACGCGCCCGTCTTGGCTCCGCCGCGCACTTTGTCGCCCGGCCTGAGCCCACTCGCTTCCGGTGCTTCGACGACTTCGCCGGCCATTTCGAGCCCGGACACGAACGGCACATCGGGTTTGAATTGGTATTTGCCCTGCGTCATCAGCAGGTCGGGATAATTCAGCGAAGCGGCGCGCACGCGTATCAGGATTTCTCCTTGGGGCCTCTCGATTTCGGCGAGTTCGACACCTGACAGATCGGGTGAAAGATGGCGAACCAGAACAGCCTTCATCGCGTCAGTCTGCACCATCGCTGTGAGCGACCCGCGCCCGGACAGCGGAGATAAGTTCGTCGGTCGAGCTGACCTGTTCGATATCGTAATATTCCGCGGTGATGTCGACGTTGCCCTTTCGCCAGAAGCCATCAGGGCAATACAGGATGACCTTGCCGCTTTGCGCGTGAAGACCAAGTTCCATCAAGCTCACGGGACTTTTGGTCCCTGGCGCGAGGTACATCACGATGATGTCGGCATTATCGAGTGCGTGGAGCTCCCATTCGACCTGCCTGCGAAATTCCGGATTGTCGGCGCTAGGAAGCCAGGCTGGATTCCAGTCCGCTCTGCGCGGATTCAGCAATACGACCGAGGCCTGCTGAAGTGCCTCGATGATCTCGCTCTGCCAGTCGCGGGCTGCACCCATCTCGATGCTACCGCCGAGGAACACGCGCAAACGACCGTCGGCTTCCGGCAAAGGTTCGGGTGACGTGATGACGGTGGATGTCGATTGCGGCGCAGCTGAAAGGGGCTCGCTCCCGATCCCGATAGATCCGCAAATCAGGGCGGACGCCGCCGCCAGCCGAAGCAAATGCATTGTCAGAAATTATCCTTCGCCGCACGTAGCGCAGCGAAAGTTTCGGATGGGCTGTTTCCGCCCCAGCGGTCGCGCATATAGGCCTTGTCTGCGCGGAGAAAGGGATTGGTTTCCAGTTCGCGCGACAGAATGGTAGGTACGGTCGGTTCGCCCTTCGCGCGCTTTTCATCGATGCGGTTCGCGTAGAGTTTCAATTCGGTGTTGTCCGGATCGGCATGCAGCGCGAATTTGGCATTGGCCTGCGTGTACTCATGCGCGCAATACAGCATGGTGTTGTCGGGCAGCTGGCGGATACGGTCGAGGCTGTTCCAGAACTGTTCGGGTTCGCCTTCGAACATGCGGCCGCAGCCAAGGGCGAAGACGCTGTCGCCTACGAAGGCCATGTCTGCCTCTGCCAGATAAAATGCGATGTGTCCGTTGGTATGGCCGGACACGTCGATTACGCGGGCCGTCCAGTCGCCCAGGGATACGCTGTCCCCGTTACCCACGATGCGATCGATCGGGCTGAGCTTCTCCACCTCTTGAGGTGCAGTGATGGTCGCACCTGTCGCTTCGACGATCGTCTTGTTGCCACCGGCGTGATCGGGGTGCCAGTGGGTGTTCCAGATCTGGGTTATCTTCCAGCCCCTGGCGTCCGCCTGTTTCAGATATTCCGTGCCATCGGGCGTGTCGATCGCGGCGGTTTCCCCGCTGGCGGGATCGTGGAGGAGGTATCCGTAATTATCGGACAGGCACGGGAATTGATGAACTTCGAGCATGGCGGCCAATGTAGTTTGCCTTGGCGCTATAGGAAAGGCCCGCCTGCTCGAGTGAGCGGGCGGGCCTTCCTGATTACCCTGAGAAGGGAAAGAAGAGCTTAGTCTTCCTTCTTCTTCAGCGCTTCGCCGAGGATGTCGCCGAGCGAGGCACCCGAATCCGACGAACCGAACTGTGCAACAGCTTCCTTCTCTTCGGCGATCTGACGCGCCTTGATCGAGAAGTTGGGCTTCTTCGAGCGATCGAAGCCGGTGACCATTGCGTCGACCTTGCCGCCAACCTGGAAGCGGTCAGGGCGCTGTTCGTCGCGGTCGCGGCCGAGGTCGCTACGCTTGATGAAGCCGGTCGCGCCGTCTTCGCCAACCTGAACTTCGAGGCCGCCATCGCGGACTTCGAGAACGGTGACAGTGACGGTTTCGCCCTTGCGCAGGCTGCCCGAGGCACCTGCTTCGGTCGGCGCACCCTTTTCGAGCTGCTTCATGCCGAGGCTGATGCGTTCCTTGTCGGTGTCGACATCGAGAACGACGGCTTCGACCTGCTCGCCCTTGCGGTGCAGGGCGAGGGCGTCTTCACCCGAGATGCCCCATGCGATGTCAGACATGTGAACCATGCCGTCGACGTCGCCATCGAGGCCGATGAACAGGCCGAATTCGGTGGCGTTCTTGACTTCGCCTTCGACCTTCGAGCCAACCGGATGCTTCTCGGCGAACTCTTCCCACGGGTTGCGCTGGGCCTGCTTGAGGCCGAGGCTGATGCGACGCTTTTCGCTGTCGACTTCCAGGACCATGACTTCGACTTCCTGCGAGGTCGAGACGATCTTGCCCGGGTGGACGTTCTTCTTGGTCCAGCTCATTTCCGAAACGTGGACCAGGCCTTCGATGCCCGGTTCGATTTCGACGAACGCGCCGTATTCGGTGATGTTGGTGACGGTGCCCGTCATCTTCATGCCGATCGGGTACTTGGCGGCAACGCCATCCCACGGATCGCTTTCGAGCTGCTTCATGCCGAGGCTGATGCGCTGCGTATCTTCGTTGATGCGGATGATCTGGACGGTCACGGTCTGGCCGATTTCGATCATTTCGCTCGGGTGGTTGACCCGCTTGTAGCTCATGTCGGTGACGTGCAGCAGGCCGTCGATACCGCCGAGGTCGACGAAGGCACCGTAATCGGTGATGTTCTTCACGACGCCGTCGATCACTTCGCCTTCGGCCAGCTTGTCGATCAGCTCGCTGCGCTGTTCGGCGCGGGTTTCTTCGAGAACCGCACGGCGCGAAACGACGATGTTACCGCGGCGGCGGTCCATCTTGAGGATCTGGAAGGGCTGCGCCATGTCCATGAGCGGGGTGACGTCGCGCACGGGGCGGATGTCGACCTGCGAGCCGGGCAGGAAGGCCACGGCGCCGTCGAGGTCGACGGTGAAGCCACCCTTGACGCGACCGAAGATGCGGCCTTCGACGCGCTTGCCTTCGCCGAATTCGCTTTCGAGCTTGTCCCAGGCGGCTTCGCGGCGGGCGCGGTCGCGGCTGAGCATTGCTTCGCCTTCGGCGTTTTCAACGCGATCGACGAACACTTCGACTTCGTCACCGACGCCGGGTGCGGTTTCGGTTTCGGAGCGCTGGAATTCCTTGAGATCGACGCGGCCTTCGCTTTTCAGGCCGACATCGATGTGTGCCATACCGTTTTCGATGGCGGTGACGGTGCCCTTAACGACGCGGCCTTCAAAGCCTTCGTCGCCGGCGCCGCCGAGCTGCTCGTCGAGCATTTTCGCGAAATCATCGCGAGTGGGATTGGCTGCAGTTGCCATATGTGAGTAGTCCTAACGTTCGTTTTGCTACCGGCCACCGGTTTTCCCGGGGTCTTTACCCGTCTCTGCGCACCATTACGCAGGCCAACGGGGCAAGAGGCCGAATACCGCGCGGGGCCGAATGCCTTCGCACGGGTCCTTCAATCGACAGATTGCATGAACGGGCGCGCGCCTAGGCGAAACCGGTCGTAAAAGCAAGCGAATTGCAACGCCGCGACCGAGACATGGACCGCCTGTTACACGGTCCAAGGGGCAATAATATCGGGCGGGTGGCGAAGTGGCGGTGGGCTGGGCTGGGAAGCTTCGACTGAAGGCGGAGGTACGAGGCAGGCGTGCCACCGTAATGGGTATGTAGGAAAGCCCTAGTTTGCGCCCGTCGCCTGCTTCACCGCCTGTATCGCTGCCGAAATTGCTTCGTCCCTGTCGAGGGCGCTGGTGTCGATCACCATCGCATCTTCGGCCGGAACCAGCGGAGCAACTGCCCGGCTGCGATCGCGTTCGTCACGCCGGCGGAGATCGTCCTGAATTTCCAGCAACGTAACGCCGGCGCCCCGTTCCCGCATTTCGAGGAAGCGGCGTTGCGCGCGGGCTTCCACGCTGGCGGTCACGAATAATTTCGCTTCCGCTTCCGGTGCGATGACCGTGCCGATATCGCGCCCGTCGAGGACAGCGCCGCCAGCCTGTTCGGCGAACTTGCGCTGGCGGTCGAACAGGGCCTGGCGCACGGGCGGATGGACCGAGACGCGGCTTGCCAGGCCGCCGGTTTCTTCGTCGCGCAGTTGCGGGTCGTTCAGAAGCGTATCGGGAAAAGCGCAACCCGCCAGGGCGTCCCCGCCGTTGTCGGGATCGCCCCCGTCGAGGAAAACCTGTCTGCCGACCGCACGGTAAAGAAGGCCGGTATCGAGATGGGGCAGACCGAAATGCGCGGCCAGTGCCTTGGCAATCGTGCCCTTGCCGGAGGCGGTCGGCCCGTCGACGGCGATAATCATGCCTGCGTCCTGCGGGAGCGGAGCGCCTTGGCAAGACCCCAGATCGCAATCGCGGCCCAGAATCCTTCGAGAACAAGGCTGGGCCAGTTCGTATGGATTAGCAGTGAAACGGTCAAAAGGGCCGCGCCCGCAAGATTGGTACCGTGAAGAATATAGGGATTTGGGTCTTCCTTCCACGTGAGATAGCCATAGGCGCCGATAATGCAGGCCATGCCCACAAAGCCCACCGCAGTATAGATGTCGATATCGATCATGAGGACGCAGCGTCCAGCAGCGCCGTAAAATTAGGAAAGCTGGTGGCGATTGGTTCCACATCGTCGATTTCGACACCGTCACTGCTGACGAGGCCGGCTATTGCCATGCTCATGGCGATGCGGTGATCGAGATGCGTTTCAACCTTCGCATTGGCGGTCCCGCGAAGAGGCAAGCCGCCGCTGCCTTCTATCATGAGGCCATCGTCGCGTTCTTCCACGTTCACGCCGGATGCCGAGAGCGCGGCGGCCATGGCCGAAAGGCGGTCGCTTTCCTTGACACGCAATTCGTCGAGCCCGCTGGTGACGGTCGTGCCGCTGGCCATGGCGGCTGCGACGAACAGGATCGGGAATTCATCGATCATGCTGGGCGCGATTGCGGGATCGACGTCGATCCCCTTGAGGGCGGCGTGGCGCACGCGAAGATCGGCGACCGGTTCTCCGCCGACGTCGCGTTCGTCCAGCTTCTGTATATTTGCGCCCATCTGTTCGAGGACCGTGAATATGCCGCTTCGTGTCGGGTTGAGACCGACATTCTCGATCACCAGATCGCTGCCTGGTACCACGCTGGCGGCAACGGCGAAAAAGGCAGACGAAGACGGGTCCCCGGGGACGGTGATGTCGCAAGGGTGAAGGTCGGCGGGGCCGTGGATGCGGACCACTCGTTTGCCGTCCACCTCTTCGACGGTCAGTTCCGCACCGAACCCGCGCAGCATGCGTTCGGTGTGATCGCGCGTCGGGACCGGTTCGATCACTGTGGTGGTACCCGGCGTGTTGAGACCGGCGAGGAGAACCGCGCTCTTTACCTGAGCGCTGGCGACCGGCAGTTCGTAGGTGATGGGCACGGCCGGCTCCATCCCTTCCATCATCAGGGGGAGTGTGCCGCCGGGCGAAGCCGTAAAACTGGCCCCCATGGTCGAGAGCGGGTCGATGACCCTGCCCATGGGCCGTTTCGAAAGACTAGCGTCGCCTGTGAAAGCTGCGGTGATGCCATGGCTTGCCACCAAGCCCATCAGAAGTCTGGTCGATGTGCCGGAATTGCCCATGTCCAGCGCCTGTTCCGGCTGCAGCAGTCCCCCGACGCCAACCCCGTCGACGACCCAATCGTCACCATCACGGTTGATCGTTGCGCCCATTGCGCGCAGGGCCGCGGCGGTGGCAAGAACGTCTTCGCCCTCGAGCAGTCCGGAAATGCGGCTGCGCCCGATGGCCAGTGCTCCGAACATCAAGGAGCGGTGACTGATCGACTTGTCGCCGGGCACACGGATGCGTCCGGTCAAGGGGGCTGAAGGCAGAAAACGGTGAGCGGTCACGAATGGGTATCCATATGAAGGCGGCGCTTTGACAGCGCACATGCGTTCTGGCAAGGCGCGCGCGCTGTTGATTCCTGCCCGGCAGGTACCCATCAATACAATTACGAATTCATGGCCCTGCGGCGCAATGCCGGGGGCGGCAAAGCCAAGGATTACACATGGTCAAACCTGAATGGGGCACCAAGCGGACCTGCCCGAACTGTGGCACCCGCTTCTACGATCTGAACAAGGAAGATCCCGTCACCTGCATCGAATGCGGTGAAGAATGGACGCCGGAACCGGTGCTCAAGTCCAAGCAGCCGATTCTGGCCGAAGAAGAAGCCAAGAAGAAGAAAGACGCTGAAGCAGATAGCGATCTGGGCGGCGATGACGACGACGATCTGGATATCGATATCGATGAGGACGACGATTCTCCCGATAACGAAGTCGATCTCGGAGGTGACGACGATCTCGGCGTCGAGACGAAGTCGAAGGGTGACGACGACGACGTCGACGAGAGCTGATTTTTCTCTTGCGTTGCGCGGGGCGGCCTCATAAAGGGCTGCCTCCGCAAGGCTGGCGCGCCTCCCAGGGTGCGCCGTATGAAATGGCTCGGGGCCTTAGCTCAGCTGGGAGAGCGCTACAATGGCATTGTAGAGGTCAGCGGTTCGATCCCGCTAGGCTCCACCATTTCCGGATTTTCCGCCAGTCGGCAGATCCGTGTTCGAGTTTGATGGTAGCTTGCCGTGGCAACGGCGCCGGCTTGCTTCCACCACACCCGGGCAATAGTTTGGGTTTCATCGGGGAATTCCCCACGCTGGCCGACGAGTTCTCGTCCGCCGGCGTTTTTCGCGTTTATTCGGTCCGGCAACGGTTCGATGAGGAGTAACAGGCATGTTCGACAATCTGTCCGACCGCCTAGGTAATGTCTTCGATCGCCTGAAAGGGCGCGGAGCGCTGTCGGAAAGCGACGTGCGCGAAGCGATGCGCGAGATTCGCATCGCCCTGCTCGAAGCCGATGTCGCATTGCCGGTAGTTCGGCGCTTCATCGATGCGGTGACCGAAAAGGCGATCGGTTCGGAAGTCCTGAAGTCGGTTACGCCCGGTCAGCAGGTCGTCAAGATCGTCGACGACGAACTCACTGCCATGCTTGGCGGGGGCGAAGACGCCGACCCCAAGGACCGCGAACTGAATTTCGCTGCCAAGCCCCCGGTCGTCATCATGATGGTGGGCCTCCAAGGCTCGGGTAAGACGACCACGACGGCCAAGCTCGGCAAGCTGATCAAGGCCAAGCACGGCAAGAAGCCGCTGATGGCGTCGCTCGACGTGAACCGTCCTGCCGCGCAGGAACAGCTCAAGGTGCTGGGCGAGCAGGTTGACGTGGCCACGCTGCCGATCATCGAAGGTCAGCAGCCGGTCGACATCGCTCGCCGCGCAATGGAAAGTGCCAAGCTGCAGTCGGCCGACGTGCTGCTGCTCGATACTGCGGGCCGTCTGCATGTCGACGAAGCGCTGATGGCCGAGATGAAGGCCATTGCCAGCGTCTCCACGCCGACCGAAGTCCTGCTGGTCGTCGACAGCCTTACCGGCCAGGACGCCGTCAACGTGGCTCAGAGCTTCACCGGCGAAGTGCCGCTGACCGGCGTGGTGCTGACCCGGATGGACGGCGATGCGCGCGGCGGTGCGGCGCTGTCGATGCGTTACGTAACCGGCAAGCCGATCAAGTTTGCAGGTACGGGCGAGAAACTCGACGCGATCGAGGCATTCGACCCCAAGCGCGTGGCGAGCCGCATCCTCGGTATGGGCGATGTCGTATCGCTGGTCGAGCGGGCTGCCGAAACCATCAAGCAGGACGAGGCCGAAGCGCTCGCCAAGAAGATGGCGCAGGGCAAGTTCGACCTGGAGGACCTGCGCATGCAGCTTCGTCAGATGCAGAACATGGGCGGCCTCGGCATGCTGGCCGGCATGTTGCCGGGCATGAAGAAGGCCAAGGCGGCAATGGCAGCGTCCAATATGGACGACCGGGTATTGCTGCACATGGATGCGATCATCGGATCGATGACGCCGAAGGAAAGAAAGCGCCCCGAATTGCTGAATGCCAAACGCAAGAAGCGTGTGGCGGCAGGTTCCGGAACGCAGGTGCAGGACGTCAACAAGGTGCTGAAGATGCACCAGGAGATGTCGCGCGCAATGAAGCAGATCAAGAAGATGGGCGGTCTCAAGGGCCTCGGCGCGCTGTTCGGCGGCGGGGGCTTGGGGGCAGCGATGCCCGGGCTCGGCGGTCCGGGCGGCATGCCCGGCATGGGTGGTGCAAAGGGTCCCGGTGTGGATCCCAGCACGCTTCCGCCGGACTTGCAGGACCTTCTCAAAAAGAAATAATTTCAGACGTTTATATTCGAAAGGTAATATCAAATGGCAGTTGCAATCCGTCTTTCGCGTGGTGGTGCCAAGAAGCGCCCCTACTATCGTATCGTGGTTTCGGACTCGCGTTCGGCACGTGACGGCAAGTATCTCGAGCAGATCGGCACCTACAACCCGATGCTGCCGAAGGATTCGGGCGAGCGCGTGAAGCTCAACGAAGACCGTGCCCGCCACTGGCTGTCGGTCGGTGCGCAGCCTTCGGACCGCGTCCATCGCTTCCTCGATGCCGCCGGTATCCTGGAGCGTGCAGCGCGCAACAACCCCAAGAAGGGTGAACCGGGCGAAGCCGCCAAGGAACGCGCCGAAGAAAAGGCCGCCAAGATCGCTGAAGCCGAAGAAGCCAAGAAGGCTGCCGAGGAAGAAGCCAAGACCGCTGCCGAAGCTCCGGCTGAAGAAGCTGCCGCTGAAGAAGCTCCCGCCGAGGAAGCTGCAGCAGAAGAAGCACCGGCTGACGAAGCCGCTGAAAATAAGGGCGAGTAATCGCACCCATGTCGGACAAGCCCGTCACGCTCGCAGCCGTAACCGGCGCGCATGGTGTGGCGGGCGAAGTCCGTCTGAAGCTGTTCGGCGAGGGCGTGGACGCGCTCAAACCGCACAAGCGCTTTAACGAGGGCGCGCTGACCCTCGTAAAAATTCGCAGCGACAACAAGGGCGGTGCCATTGCGCGCTTTGCCGAGGTCATGGATCGGACTTCGGCCGAGCAGCTGCGTGGCACTGCCCTGTCTGTTTCCCGGGAGGTCCTGCCGGACCTTGAGGAAGACGAATTCTATTTTTCGGATTTGATCGATCTCGCGGTGGTCACGGAAGCAGGCGAGCCCGTCGGCCGTGTGTGCGCGGTCGAGAATTACGGCGCAACGGATATCATCGAGATCGAGAAGGCCGATGGCGCAAAGTTCATGGTGCCGCTGACCAAGCAGGCTGTCCCCGGGTGGGACGATGCCCGTCTTACGCTCAACGCCGATTTCGTGGATTAACGCCTGATCGGCTTCTGATCGGCCAAATGATTGCGGATCGTGGTGGCCGCGACGCCGGCCTGACCCATAGCATGGCTGATCTGGTCGAGACCGAGCACGACATCGCCGGCTGCGAACAGGCCGGGCACGCTGGTTTCCATGTGATCGCCGACGAGAATGCAGTCCCCTTCGCTGACATCTGCCCCGCAGGATCGGGCGAGACCCGAGCGAACGACCGAGCCGAGTGCCGGATAGACGGAATCGAATTCCAGCCATCCTTCAGCGGTTTCGACTGCCAGCTTGTCACCCCTGATTTCAAAGGCGCCGCAAGGCCCTGCCACCCGCACGATGCCGGCATCCTCCAGCGCGCTGGAACAGGCATCCGAAAGGTCGTGATCGCCATGCGGCGAAATCAGTGTAAGATCGGTAGTGTAGCCGCGTAAAAACTGTGCCTCCGCCGTGCCATGATCGCTAGTGCCGATCACACCGACGCGCTTGTCGGTAACCTCGTAGCCATCGCAGACCGGGCAATAGCGCAGGAGCCCCCTTGCCAGTGCTTCCTGATGAAGTTGATCGTCGATCCCCTGCGGCCGGTTGTTTACCACGCCTGTGGCCAGCAGGACCGTGCGGGCTCTGTACTCTTCATCATCGCAGGAAACGATGAAGCAGTCGGTGTCTTTCGCCAGATCGGTAACGCGTTTGGGTTCACGCAAAGCCCCATGCTTTGCCGCCTGTTCGCGCATTCGGTCGAGCAGGTCTTCACCATGGATACCGTCTGGAAAACCCGCATGGTTGTGGCTGGTCGGTATCCAGCTCGCACGACTGGTGCCGCAATCGAACATGCGGATGGCAAGGTGGAAGCGTGCCAGATAGATCGCGGCGGTGAGTCCGGCAGGCCCGGCCCCCACGATAATGCAGTCATCGATTTGGTCGGTCATCGGCAAGTAAACGCCGGGATGGCAAAGCTGTGCCCGGCGGGCTATCGGGCGCAGCATGACATTTGCGGCCACCATTCTCACCCTCTATCCCGAGATGTTTCCTGGCCCCCTGGGTATCAGCCTGGCCGGTCGGGCTCTGGAACGCGGAGACTGGTCCTGCGAAACGGTGCAGATCCGCGACTTTGCGAAAGACAGGCACAGGACGGTCGATGATACGCCGGCCGGGGGCGGGGCAGGGATGGTATTGAAGCCCGATGTTATCGGCGCTGCTCTTGCCAGCGTGGGCGAAGGCAGGCCTGTCCTCGCCATGACGCCGCGCGGCAAGCCGATCAGTCAGGCGCGCATCCGCGAGATCGCGCAGGGTCCCGGCGTCGCTGTACTGTGCGGCAGGTTCGAAGGCTTCGACGAGCGGATTTTCGACGCTTTCCCGCAGGTCGAAGAGGTCAGCCTGGCCGATATCGTCCTCTCGGGCGGAGAACCGGCCGCGCTCGCCATACTCGACGCTTGCATTCGCTTGCTCCCCGGCGTAATGGGCGCGCCCGATAGCGGAGTCGAAGAGAGCTACGAAAACGGCCTCATCGAATACCCGCAATATACCCGACCTCAGGAATGGGAAGGGCGCACGATCCCTGAAGTGCTGCGATCGGGGGATCATGCGAAAATCGCTGCTTGGCGCAAGGCAAGGAGCGAAGACGATACACGGTTACGCAGGCCGGACCTTTGGGAGCGTTATAGTGACGCTCGGGACCGATCTGCCTCTGGCGCGCGGCGAAAAGACTAAGGATATGGTTCGATGAACCTCATTCAGCAGCTCGAGGCCGAAGCCGTCGAGAACCTGGGAAAAGATATTCCGGCATTCCGTGCCGGTGACACCGTTCGCGTTGGCGTGAAGGTTATCGAAGGCACGCGCGAACGCGTCCAGATGTTCGAAGGCGTCGTGATCGCCCGTTCGAACCGCTCGATCAACAGCAATTTCACTGTCCGCAAGATGAGCTTCGGCGAAGGCGTGGAGCGTGTGTTCCCGCTCTATTCGCCGATCGTCGACAGCATCACCGTCGTTCGTCGCGGTATCGTGCGTCGCGCCAAGCTGTACTATCTGCGTGGCCGTACCGGTAAGCGCGCTCGTATCGCCGAGCGTCGCGACAACGCCCCGAAGGCGTAAGCAGACACGAGTTTCTCCACGCGAGAGATCGAAGGGCGGCCTCCCGATCGGGAAGCCGCCCTTTTTCGTGCGTTCAGCCTGCCGACTTACCGGAGATCCGGAACAATAGGGTATGGGTTTGCGGGCCGCTTGCGCTTGCGCGCGCGCTTGTCCATCAAGCATCGCATTGATGGAGGAAAAGAAATTGCGTCATCTGACCCTCGCAGCCGCACTGTCTTTGAGCACATGTCTGTCTGCGCCCCTTGCTGCCCAATCGACGGAGACCGCGCCTATGGAGCTGACTTTCGAACGTGTCTTCGCCTCGCCAGCCCTAGATGGTCCGACGCCGCGGGCGGTCAAGCTTTCGCCGGACGGGCGCTACCTGACGGTGCTGCGCAACCGCGAAGATGACCGCGAGCGCTACGATCTGTGGGCTTTCGATCGCGAAGCGGGACAGTGGGCCATGCTGGTCGACAGCAAGGCGCTGGGCACCGGGCGGGAGCTGTCCGAAGACGAGAAGATGCAGCGCGAGCGCGCGCGCGTCGGCAATCTGAAGGGCATTATCGATTATCAATGGACCGAAGATGGTACGGGCGTGCTGGTCCCGCTAGACGGTGACCTCTATCTTGCGCGCCTTGGCGGCGATGTGGTGCGGCTGACGGATACCGAGGAAAGTGAACTCAATCCGGCGCTCAGTAGCAAGGGGCGTTACGTCTCCTTCGTGCGGGATCGCCAGCTCTGGGTTGGCGAGGTAGGCGCCGATGCGCAGCCGATCACCCCGAAAGAGGGCGAGGCGATCCGCTGGGGTGAGGCGGAGTTCGTCGCTCAGGAAGAAATGAGTCGCCACACCGGATATTGGTGGAGCCCGGATGACCGACGGGTCGCCGTTGAACGGTTCGACGAAAGCATGGTCGGCATTGTTACGCGCGCCGCCATCGGGGCCACCGGGACAAAAGTGTTCGATCAGCGTTACCCGGTCGCAGGCAGCCAGAATGCCAAGGTCGAGCTCTTTGTCATGAACCCCGATGGGGGCGACCGGGTCGAGGTCGATTTGCGCAGCAACCAGTCACCCGACTATTACAATGCCAAAGATCCCGACGATTTCTATCTGGCACGGGTAGACTGGGCGCCCGATGGCCGGGCGCTGTACGTGCAGCGCCAGAACAGACAGCAGACATGGATGGATGTGCTGAAGGTGGACCCTTCCACTGGAGCGAGCGAGATCGTGCTGCAGGAAGAAGCATCGCAGGCCCATTCAGGCGAAGGATACTGGATCAACCTGTCCGACAATTACCGCATTCTCGATAACGGGGATCTGATCTGGTGGTCCGAACGCGATGGCTTCGGACATTTGTATCGATATCTCGGTGACGAAGGATGGCGCGGCTATCAGCGGCTGACCAAGGGTAATTTCGTTGTCACCAAACTGGTGGGCGTGAACGAAGAGGATGGGCGCTTGTTCTACCTTGCGACCAGCGAAGACGACCCGCTTGAACAGCATGTCTATTCTCTCGATCTCAATGCGGAAGGCCCAGCGACGGCCCGGCGTCTGACGGAGCCCGGCTTCATGCATACGGCTAAGATGGATGCGAAGGGGCAGACGTTGCTGATTACCCGTTCCAGCGACAATTCCCCGCCGCAGACCTATATTGCCGATGAGCAGGGCAACCGCCTTGCCTGGGTCGAGGAAAATGCGCTCGATTCCGATCATCCCTATGCGCCATATCTCGCCAGCCATCGACCGGTGGAATACGGCACCATCGAGGCCGATGATGGTACTCCGCTTTACTGGGAAATGGTCACACCGGAACTGGAGCCGGGGAAACGGTATCCCGTCTATTTCTACCACTATGGCGGGCCGGGGCCGCAGGTCGTGAACAAGGGCTGGGATGGCGCGCTGCGGCAGGCGATCGTCGACAAGGGCTATATCTGGTTCGCGCTCGACAATCGCGGCAGCGCCAATCGCGGCGTTGCTTTCGAACAGCCGATCTATCGTGCGATGGGCGGCGTCGAGGTGCGGGACCAGAAGGCGGGGGCGGAGTACCTCAAGACACTGGATTTCGTGGACCCGGACAAGATCGCCATCGATGGCTGGTCCTACGGCGGATATATGACCCTAAAGCAGTTGCAGGCCGATCCAGGTCTCTACGCTGCAGGCATCAGCGGCGCGCCCGTGACCCGCTGGGAACTGTACGACACCCATTACACCGAGCGGTTCATGGGAACGCCGCAGGCGGATGCGCAAGCCTATGAGCTTTCGAGTGCCATCCCGGATGCGACCAAGGTCACCGATCCCCTGCTGATCATTCACGGCATGGCGGACGACAATGTCGTTTTCGAAAATGCGACCGAAGTGATTTCTGCCATGCAGGAAGCGAATGTGCCCTTCGAGATGATGCTCTATCCCGGTTACACGCACCGCGTTTCGGGTGAGAAAATCTCGCCCCATCGGTACAATACGGTTTTCCGGTTTCTCGAGCAGAATGGCGTGACGCCGCCGGAATGACCTGACCACATGCGCTCGGATCGCACCGACCTCGTCTGATCTTTAGGCCCCGCAATCGAATGTGCGCTTGCGGGTGTGCAGGTAATCGCTATCTCGACGGCGCATTCATAGTGGAGACGTTGAATTGGGTTATCGTGTTGCCGTAGTCGGCGCGACCGGAAATGTCGGGCGTGAAATGATGATGGTGCTCGCCGAGCGCGAGTTTCCGATCGACGAGATCGCTGCCGTCGCCTCGAGCCGTTCGCACGGGTCGGAGGTCGAATTCGGCGATACCGGCAAGATGCTTAAATGCCAGAACATCGAGCATTTCGACTGGTCTGGCTGGGACATCGCCCTCTTCGCAGCCGGTAGCGGCCCGGCGAAAGACTATGCGCCCAAGGCCGCCGCCGCCGGCTGCATCGTGATCGACAACAGCTCGCTGTACCGGATGGATCCGGACGTTCCGTTGATCGTGCCTGAGGTCAATCCCGAAGCGATCCACGACTATAAGAAGCGCAATATCATCGCCAATCCGAACTGCTCGACCGCGCAGCTGGTCGTGGCGCTGAAGCCTTTGCACGATGCGGCGACGATCAAGCGGGTGATCGTTTCGACGTACCAGTCGGTGTCCGGCGCGGGCAAGGCAGGGATGGATGAACTGTTCCAGCAGAGCCGCGCCATTTTCGTCGGCGATCAGATCGAGCCGGTGAAGTTCACAAAGCAGATCGCGTTCAACGTCATTCCGCATATCGATGTCTTCATGGACGATGGTTCGACCAAGGAAGAATGGAAGATGATGGTCGAGACCAAGAAAATCCTCGATCCGAAGATCAAGCTGAACGCGACATGCGTGCGCGTGCCGGTCTTCGTCGGCCATTCCGAAGCGGTGAATATCGAGTTCGAAAACGAGCTCTCCGCCGAACAGGCGCAGGAAATCCTGCGCGAGGCGCCGGGCATCATGCTGATCGACAAACGAGAGGACGAGGGATACGTTACCCCGGTGGAAAGTGTTGGCGATAGCGCAACTTACGTCAGCCGTGTGCGGGACGATCCGACCGTCGACAACGGCATCACCCTGTGGTGCGTATCGGACAATCTGCGCAAGGGCGCGGCGCTCAATGCGGTGCAGATCGCGGAGCTGCTGGGGCGCGAATGTCTCAAGAAGGGATGATCCGGAAGGGCGCATTGTTCGCCCTGCCGCTGGCGCTTGCAGCCTGCGGTCAGCAAGAGGGCGCGGGCGGCGAGGAAACCTCGGATTCCGCGCCTCTCGAGGCGTCACTGGCCGATGCGAAGATCGTGGTCGATGCCAACGGAGTGGGTGCGAAAGGCGACCCGATGCGCTTCGGAACACTGCGAACGGATGTCGATCATACGCTTGAATCGGCGTTCGGCAGTGCGCCGAACACCACCCGAAACGACGAATGCGGCGCCGGACCGATGGAATTCAGTCAGTTCGGGCCGCTCCAGGTCGGCTATCAGGACGACAAGCTGGCGGGCTGGTTCCTGGGCAGGGGGCAAGGGGTGGTTACGTCGGATGGCGTCGCTCCCGGTATCACGAGCCTGGAGAGCCTGAAGCTGGAGCGTCAGGTGCAGGAGCTCGACACGACGCTCGACGGCGAATTCCAGTACACCAGCGCCGATTACGGCACGATCACCGGCTTTGCCGACCCCGATGGGACCATCACCGGCCTGGCGGCCGGTGTGACCTGTTTCTTCCGCTGATCATTCCCCCGGCGGGGGCATGGGTCCCTTTGCCGGTTTCGGCTTGCGCATGATGAAGGCCAGCGGGACCGCCGCCAGCGTGATCCACATCATCATCCAGAAATCGTCGATATAGGCGACCATCGCCGCCTGCCGGTTCGCTTCGAGATCGAGCATGCTGAGCGCGACCTCGCCGAGGTTCTGATACCGGTCGACCGTGCTGACATCGATCATGCTCGACAGAGAGGCGCCGGTGACGTTCGAGGCGATGTCGGAATGGGCGATCTGGATATTGCGCGCCAACATGACCGTGGTCAGCGAAATGCCGGCCGAGGCGCCGAGCGAGCGGAACAGGTTCAGAAGGCTCGACCCATCCGTCCTCAGACGCGGGGGGAGGGTGCCAAACGCGCTGACGTTGAGCGGAATGAAGACCAGACCCATGCCGAGGCCCTGAACCAGGCCGGAGGCGACGATATGGAACTGATCCACGCCCAGAGACCATTGCGCCATTTCGTAAAGAGACAGCGCGCAGATCAGGAAGCCGGTCGCCACAACGGGCCGGGAATCGATCCCACGCCGCATGGCCATGCCGGCAAACTGCATCGAGATAAGCACACCGATCCCGCGCGGCATCAGGACAAGCCCCGTGTCGATCACGTCGTAGCCCATCAATTGCTGCAGCATCGGCGGGAGCAGCGCCATGGTGGCGAACATGACCACGCCGATGGCCAGCATGAAGCCCATGGCGATCGCGAAGTTGCGATCGAGAAATAGCGCACGGTCGAACAGGCCGTCCTTTGCGGTGCCCAGATGGATGACCGCCATCCAGGCGGCGGAGATGAACAGGAAGGTCCAGAGCCAGATTTCGTAGCTATCGTACCAATCGAGCGTCTGCCCGCGATCCAGCAGCATCTGGAAGCTTGCCAGCGCCACACCGAGCAGGATGAAGCCGGTGAGATCAAACTTGCGCTTCACCGTTTCGCGGGTCGGGAGCTGGGATATCAGGATGGCGAGGCTGAGGATGCCGACAGGCAGGTTGACGTAGAACACCCAGCGCCAGTTGGCCTGTTCCGTCAGCCAGCCACCCAAAACCGGGCCGAGGATCGGGCCGATCATGATGCCCATGCCCCATAGCGCCATCATCTGCGCGTGTTTGCTCGGCTTGTTGGTGTCGAGCATGAAGGCCTGGCTGAGCGGGGCGATGAAGGCACCGGTCACCCCCTGCAAGGCGCGGAACAGAACCATCTCTTCCAGATTCTGCGCCATGCCGCACAGCATGGATGACATGATGAAGCCCGCAACGGAGAGAATGAACAGCCGCCGCCCGCCCACACGATCGGCCAGCCAGCCGGTGATCGGCAAAGCCACCGCGCTGGCGATGATGTAGCTGGTGAGGACCCAGGTGATCGTTTCCGTCGTCGCCCCCAGCGCGGTGCGCATGTGCGGAATGGCGACGTTGGCAATGGTCGTGTCGAGCACCTGCAGCAGCGATGCCGCCATGATGCCGACGATCAGTATCCCCGGATTGGCTACCGGAAGCTGCGCGACATCGTGCGCCGGTTCCGGCGCCGTCGCGGCGGCGGATCCCGCAGGGGCGGCGCGGCTAGCCATGGATCAGTGCTTCTTGCCGTCGGTGAAGACGGTGACTTCGGTAGAGAGTCCAGCGATGAGCGGGCGAGCGCTCTTTTCGTCGATGGCGATGCGCACGGGCACGCGCTGCGTCACCTTCACCCAGTTGCCAGTGGCATTCTGTGCAGGGATCACCGAGAATTCGTTACCCGTACCGGCACCGATCGATTCCACATGGCCTCTGAGCTTGAGGCCGGGATAGGCATCGAAATGCACTTCTGCCGGCTGGCCAACCTGCATGTCTGCCAGGTCGGTTTCCTTGAAGTTGGCTTCGATATAGCTGGTGCCATCCCCGACAAGCGTGAGGACGGGCAACCCCTGAACGACCTGCTGGCCGAGTTGCAGGCGATCGGCCTGAGCGATACGTCCGGCAGATGGTGCGCGCACTTCGGTCCGGCTGAGAGATAGTTCGGCGACGGCCTTTTCGGCCTGAGCGGCGGCAACCTGCGGGTTTTCCCCCGGAACCGCGCTCCCCGTAGCGAGCTTGGCGCGGGCGGCTTCCTGACGGGCGAGAGCCTGACGCAGAGCTTCCCTGGCCTGATTGACACGGTGCTGCGCCGCATCGTGATCCGCCTTGGTCACGAAACCACGTTTGTAGAGAGCATCATTCCGTTCGAAATCGGACTGTGCGAAGGCGATGTCTTCGCGCGCCGCGGAAATGTCGGCACCTGACAGGTCGGACGAATTCGACAGGGCAGTGACATTGGCCTGCGCCCCGGCGATAGCGGCATTGGCCTGTGCGATCTGAAGCTTGTACGGTTCGGGATCGATCCGGAACAGCAGATCGCCTGCGTTTACGGTATCGCCTTCGCCAACGAATATCTGGACGATTTCGCCGCCGACCTGTGCGCTGACCGCAACCTTGTCCTGCTGGATGTAGGCGTTGTCGGTCGTCACCTTGCCCTGCAGAGAGAGCCAGTAGACGCCGCCGGCGATGAGCAGCAGCAGCGGCACGCTGAGCATCAACAGCAGGCGGCGCTTGTTCCGCTTGGGTGCGGGAGCTTCGGTTTCGACCACGGTTTCGGTTTCGTCCACGGGTTCGACCGGGATCTGGGGATCGGCCTCAGACATTTACGACATTCCTGTATTCACGTTCGGCCGACAGATTGGCCGATATTTTGCCAAGCAGTTCCGCGAGCAGATCTTGCTCCCGCGAAGTGAGCCCTTCAGCCATATCTTCGACCAGAGCGTTCACGATGGCGCGCAGGGGTTCTACGATTTCACGGCTTTTGTCGGTAAGGTGCAGCAGGCGAGCGCGCCTGTCGTTCGGATCGGCGACGCGTTCCACCCACCCGGCTTCTTCCATCCGGTCGACGATGCGGGTCAGGGTGATCGGTTCGACTTCGATCCGTTCCGCATAGAAAGCCTGATTATTGTCCGGGAATTTGACGAGGCTGAGCATAAGGCGCGCCTGCACGGCGGTAAGCCCGAGATCGCGCACGCGTTCGTCGAACGTCTTGCGAAGCAGGCGGCCGCTGTCGGACAGAAGATAGCCGATGTTGTTTTCCATGCGCGGCGATATAATAACATAGCTTATTATTGCAAGTTGCAATTAAAGCAAACGGTATGGCAAGCAAGGCAATGGAGGGTTAGGGTTGCACCATGACGCTGACCGCCGATCTCTACTTCAGCTTCCGGTCCCCTTACAGCTATCTGTCCGTGGGCCGTTATCGCGCGATGAGCGAGAAGTTCAATCTCACTTTAGCTTTAAGGCCGGTCTATCCCCTTGCCATCAGGCAGCCTGACTTCTTCGAGAAGAACCACCCCAACTGGCTGAGCTATACGATCCGCGACATGATGCGGGTGGCGCAGTTCCATGACATTCCTTTCGGAGTGCCGCGGCCCGATCCGATCGTGCAGAACCCCGCAACGCGCGAAATTGCCGCAGAGCAGCCCTACATCCGCCGTGTGACCCGCATGGGCCAAGCGGCGGCGCGGAAAGGCAGGGGCATCGCCTTTGCCCACGAGGCAGGACAAATGATCTGGGGCGGACAGCCGGATTGGCACGAGGGAGACCACCTTGCCCGCGCTCTGGAACGTACCGGGCTGGATGCGGGGGAAATCGAGACCGAAGTGAATGATGAGCCCGAAGCGCTCGACGCGGAAATAGCCGCCAATCAGGATGCGCTTGAAAAGTCCGGCCATTGGGGTGTGCCGACACTGGTCTTCGAAGGCGAACCGTTCTTCGGCCAGGATCGTATAGAAATGGCGCAATGGCGAATGGAACAAAGAGGGCTGACGAGGCGATGAAGGGTGAATTGTCTGGTGGATGCCTGTGCGGGGCAGTGCGCTATGTCTTACGCGAGGGCTTCCGTCTCAATCCCTACGCCTGCCACTGTACAGATTGTCAGAGCCGAACCGGTTCGGCGTTTAGCGAACATATGCTGTTTGCATTGGCCGACCTCGAAATATCGGGCGATCTCGACGTGGGGGAGTACGTTCAACCCAGCGGAGCGCATTCCCGTATCTCTGGCTGCGCGATCTGCAAGTCGCGCATCTATGCCGTCAACGGCAGCCAGGAGGGTTGGGCGAGTCTTCGCTGCGGCACTCTCGACGACAGCGCCTCCGTCGTGCCTGCCGCGCATCTCTGGGTCAAAAGTAAGCAGCGATGGATTGGCTTGCCAGAGGATGCAAAGACGATGGACGCACAACCGCGCACCAATAGGGAGTGGGTCGAATTCGTGGGTGTCGCATGAGCAAACGCGAGATGACGGGCGGCTGCCAGTGCGGCGCCGTGCGGTACACTGCGCAAGTCGATGTGACGCAGGCCTATCTGTGCCATTGCCGCATGTGCCAGCGGGCCACGGGCGGCGTATCGATCGCCTTCATCGGTCTGCCCAAATCCGACATGAGCTGGGAGAGCGGGCCCGACTGGTATGAAAGTTCGCCCATTGCCCGCAGGCCGTTTTGCAGCAAGTGCGGCACGCCCCTGGGTTTTGTCTTCAACCAGGGCGAGAATATGGACATCACCGTTGGCAGTCTGGACGAACCCTATGGGATCGAGCCGCACTGGCATTTCGCATCGGAGAAGATTCACGAAGCCTGGATCGACACGTCCGGGTTGAAACGAATGCCCCTGAGCGAACATGCGGCGCTTAGCCAACGATGGATCGACGCAACCGGAGCAGTGCCCGAATGAATACCGAATATTTCGAAAGTTTTGACGGCACGCGGCTTGCCGTGCATCGTCATGGAGAGGGCAGGCCCTTCGTCCTGCTGCATGGCCTGTTTTCCAGCGCGCAGATGAACTGGATCAAATGGGATCACCACGAAGCGATCGCGGAAAAGGGGTATGAGGTCATCATGCTCGATTTCCGGGTTCACGGTGACAGCGACGCACCGCAGGATCCGGACAAATATCCCACCAATGTTCTGGTGCGCGATGTAGCGGCGCTGGTCGATCATCTGGCGCTGGAGGATTACGACCTCGGCGGATTTTCGCTGGGCGCCCGCACATCACTGCATGCAACCGCACATGGCGTCTTGCAGCCCAGGCATCTGGTTGTGGGCGGAATGGGAACGGCGGGGCTTGGCGAATGGCATCGGCGCGCGGCAAAGTTTCGCAGGGTGATCGAGAAGTTCGATGAAATCCCGCGCGGCGATCCCGATTATTTTTCCATGCAGTTCCTGAAATCGCAAGGGGTCGACCGGGTGGCCGCGCGGCTGCTGCTCGACACCATGCCCGATCTGGATCTGGCGCTGCTCGCCAATATCACAATGCCCACGCTGGTGGTGTGCGGCGACGAGGACCGCGACAACGGTTCGGCCGAAGAGCTTGCCGGGCTGCTTCCCAACGCCGAATATGTCGAAGTACCGGGCACCCACATGGGCAGCGTAACCAAGGCCGAGCTGGGCGAAGCGATCGCGGGATGGCTGGCCAAGACCGCTTGATTAAGCGTGGCGGCCGGTGCAATCCGGTAGCCGATGTAACTTGTATCTCCCCATGAGGATCGACACGATGAAATTGCTTTGTACCTCGCTCGCGGCCCTGGCCATCGCTTCGGCCGCTCCTGCTGCGGCCCAGAATGCTGCACCCGCGGCTGCAACTGCCGATGCCGCCTACCCGATGACGCCGCAGGGCGCCGCCGACTGGGTGGCCATGGTCGAGAACGAGATGGGCGATTTCGGCGTCGAATACGCGCGGGTGTCGTGGGTGAATTCCACCTATATCACCCCCGACACCGATGCGCTGGCCGCGAAATACGGCGCGCAGGCGACCGAAATGTCGGTCCGCTATGCCAATGAAGCGGCGAAATACGCGCAGGTACAGGGCCTCGACGCCGACGTGGCGCGCAAGCTCGATATCCTGCGCAACGGCATCGTGATGCCGGCCCCAGTCCGCGACGGTGCTGCGACCGAACTCAACGAAATCGCCACCAGTCTCAACAGCCAGTACGGCAAGGGCAAGGGCACGCTGGACGGGCAGGAAATCAGCGGCAGCGATATCGAAGCCGAAATGGGCAACCTCGAGCGTACGCCCGAAGAATATGCCGAAATGTGGACCAGCTGGCACGACAATGTCGGCGCGCCGATGCGCGACGATTACCTGCGCATGACGGCGATCGCCAACGAAGGCGCCAAGGAACTGGGCTTTGCCGATCTGGGCGCGATGTGGCGTTCCAACTACGACATGGACCCCGACCAGTTCGCCGCCGAAACCGAGCGCATGTGGCAGGAAGTGAAGCCGCTCTACATGGCGCTGCACACCTATGTCCGCAGCAAGCTCAACGAGAAATACGGCGACGCGGTGCAGCCTGCAACGGGCCCGATCCGCGCTGATCTGCTCGGCAACATGTGGGCGCAGGAATGGGGCAATATCTACCCGCTCGTCGCCCCGGCAGGTGCGGGCGATATCGGTTACGATCTGACCGAACTGATCGAGCAGAAGGGTCTGGACGAAATCCAGATGGTCCGCACGGGCGAACAGTTCTTCTCCTCGCTCGGCTTTGCGCCGCTGCCGGGCACGTTCTGGGAACGCAGCCAGTTCGTGAAGCCCCGCGACCGCGAAGTGGTGTGCCACGCCAGCGCCTGGGACGTCGACAATGTGGACGATCTGCGCATCAAGATGTGCATCAAGAAGAACGCCGACGATTTCGTGACCATCCATCACGAGCTCGGCCACAACTACTACCAGCGCGCCTATAACAAGCAGGATTATCTGTACCTCAACGGCGCCAACGACGGCTTCCACGAAGCCATCGGCGACATGGTCGCGCTGTCGATCACGCCCGAATATCTGGTGCAGATCGATATGCTCCAGCCGAACCAGGTGCCGGGCACGGACAAGGACATCGGCCTGCTGCTGCGCCAGGCGATGGACAAGGTTGCCTTCCTGCCGTTCGGCCTGATGGTCGACCGGTATCGCTGGGGCCTGTTCGACGGATCGATCCCCGCCGGCGAACTCAACAAGGGCTGGAACGATCTGCGGCTCGAATATCAGGGTATCGTCCCGCCGGTCGAACGCGACGAGACCAAATTCGATGCGGGCGCGAAATATCACGTGCCGGGCAATGTTCCCTACACCCGCTATTTCCTCGCGCGGATCCTGCAGTTCCAGTTCTTCAAGGCTGCCTGCGATCAGGCCGGATGGGATGGGCCGCTGCATCGCTGCTCGTTCTACGGCAACGAGGAAGTGGGCAAGAACCTCAACGCCATGCTCGAAATGGGTGCCAGCAAGCCGTGGCCCGATGCGCTCGAAGCCTTCACTGGCGAGCGTCAGATGAGCGGCGAAGCGATGGTCGAATACTTCGCTCCGCTCAAGGCGTGGCTGGACGAACAGAACGCGGGCAAGACCGAAGGGTGGTAAGCCGCTTAGCCTTGTTGCTGACCCTCCCGCTCGCGGTCGCCTGTGCGCCCGTGGCGGGAGGCGGCGATGCCGTATCGTCTCCAACTCCCGATGCCGAAGGCGCGCTGTTCGTTGCCGGCAAGTTCGGCAACACGCTGTCCAAAGTCGATCTGGCAAGCGGCGAGGCGGTGAAGACCGTCGATAGCTGCGCCAATCCACACGAGCTGGCGACATCGCCCGACGAGAAGTATGTCGCACTGGCCTGTTACGGCGGGCAGACGGTGGATATCTTCAGCACGGCCGACCTTTCGCGCGTTGCGAGTATCGATCTGGGCGAAAATGCGCGCCCCCACGGGATCGTGTGGCACGCCAATGGCGATCTTTATGCAACGGCAGAAGGCCGCAAATCGGTATCCTGGATCCGCAATCCGCTGGGCGAAGCGGAAACCTTCGAATTCGGTTCGGGTCAGGAGGGCACGCACATGCTCGCCGTCGCGCCCGATGGATTGCACGCGTGGACCACAAATCTGGGCTCTCGCACGGTCACCCTCATCGATCTGAAGACTCGCCGTGCACCGCAGTCGGTCGAGGTGGGCGAGGAACCGGAAGGGATCTGGCTGTCCGATGACGGCGATACGCTGTGGGTCTCGGCTCGCGGGTCAAACGCCGCGTTTAAACTCGATCCGCGAACTCTCGAAGTGCGCCAGCGAATCGAAACCGGCAATTTTCCCTTGCGAATTACCGTGCGACCGCAGGGTGATTACGCGGTGACGTCCAACCTGTCCGATGGCGGATTGAGCGTTATCGACACAGCCACCGGAAAGGTCGTGCGCAATATAAGGGTATCGGGGCCCGATCAGGCGGAGGCGAAGACCCAGGTGACGATCCTGTTCTCACCGAACGGAGAGCGCATCTACGTGGCTGAGACCATGGCCAACACCATAGCCGAAGTCGATTTTGCCAGCGGACGCGTGCTTCGCCGCCTACCGGGAACAGGCGGGGGCGATGGGCTGGCGATCATCGAATGAGCATGAAGCGCAAGGAACTGCCGATCGTCGGTTGGCGGGAACTGATTCATTTGCCTGAGCTGGGGCTGCACAGTGTTCCAGCGAAGATTGATACGGGAGCGCGTACGTCCTCTCTCCATGGCACCGTACTCGAGGAGTTCGAGCGTGATGGCGAGAAATACGTGCGCTTCGCGGTCGATTTCTCGCGGCAGCATGTGCGCCAGGTATGCGAAGCCGTGCATGTCGACATCCGCGGTATCACCAGTTCGAATGGTGAAACGCAGAGCCGCTACGTGATCAAGACACCGCTCAAGATCGGGGATGTGGAATTCCGCGCCGAGATCAGTCTGGCCGACCGTAGCGATATGCGGTTTCCAATGCTGATCGGGCGCTCGTCTCTGCGTCGTCGCTTTGTCGTGGACAGCGGCTATTCCTGGCTGCAGACGCCGGAAATGAAGGTCAAGAAAGGCCACAAACCATGAAAATCGCCATGCTGGCGCGCAACCCGAACCTCTATTCGCACCAGCGACTTAAAGAGGCAGCGGAAGAGCGTGGGCACCATTTCGACATTCTGAATACGACGCGCTGCACTGTCCATATCGCAAGCCACCGGCCCGAGGTGTATTACAACGGCGAGCCCTGTGTCGGTTATGATGCGGTCATTCCGCGCATCGGCGCATCGATCACCAATTATGGCCTAGCCATATTGCGGCAGTTCGAAATGCGTGGATGCTGGCCCTTGAACGAAAGCGTCGCCATCGGCCGCAGCCGCGACAAGCTCCGCAGTATGCAGATACTCGCCAAGCACGGCCTGGGTCTGCCGCTGACTGCCTATGCGAACGATCCCAAGCAGGCGGAAGAAATCATTAAGGCGGTCAAAGGACCGCCCGTCGTGATCAAGCTGCTGGAAGGGACGCAGGGCATCGGCGTGGTGCTTGCCGAAACCATGAGCAGCGCAAAGTCGGTTATCGAAGCGTTTCGCGGAGCCAATGTGAACATCCTCGTGCAGGAATTCATCAAGGAAGCGGGCGGCACGGATATCCGCGCGCTGGTCGTTGGTGGCAAGGTCGTCGCCGCAATGAAGCGGACCGGTGCCCCTGACGATTTCCGATCGAACCTGCATCGCGGCGGCAGTGCGCAGCTGATCAAGATCACCCCCGAAGAACGCAGCACTGCCGTGCGTGCAGCCAAACGCATGGGACTGAACGTTTGCGGCGTGGATATGCTGCGATCCAATCATGGCCCGGTGATCATGGAAGTGAACAGTTCGCCGGGGCTGGAAGGCATCGAGAATGCGACCGGCAAGGATATTGCCGGCATGATCATCGATTTCGTGGCGAAAAGTGCCCGGGACGGCAAGACCATGACTAAAGGGAAGGGGTAGAACGCGGGGCACTGCAACCTACCGCACGTTAGAAAAACACATTGATGCCCAGGGAGGCCCAAGTCGATGCGTAGAGCACTTTTCATATCCTTGGCTTTGCTAGGGGCGAGTACAGCAGCGGCGCAGACGTCGCCGACCGAGGTTCTTGCACCGAACCAGACGCTGCTCGAAGTGCAGTCCACGGGTCAGAGTTTTGTCGCGCCCGATCAGGCGACCCTGACAGGAGGCGTCGTAACCTTTGCCACCACGTCGCGCGAGGCTGCGGACAGCAACGCCCGGGCCATGGCACAAGTCGTTGCGGCTTTGAAAAAGGCTGGCGTGGCCCCCCGCGACATCCAGACGCAGAGCGTAAGCCTCGATCCGCAATCCAACTACGATCGGCAAGGCGCAGAGCCACCACGCATCACTGGCTATCAGGCGCGCAATGCCGTGACGGTACGGGTGCGCGATGTGACAAAGGCGTCCGAATTGCTGACAGTCCTGTTCGAGGCGGGCGCGAACGATGTAAACGGCCCATTCTTCTCGATTGAAGACGACAGCGCAGCCGTCGCCAAAGCGCGGGCCGATGCGGTTTCAAAGGCCAAAGCCGAGGCCGATGCTTATGCAACTGCCTTCGGAATGCGCGTTGTGAAGGTCCTGAGGATTAGCGAGCGCCAACGTTCTGCGACTTACGAATCCATCGTCGTGACCGGTTCGCGAATTCGGCCGGCTGGCGCTCCGCCTCCACCACCGCCGCCGATGTCGTCACCGGCGGTAGAAGTCGGGGAAATGGAGCAGAAGGTTACGATCTGGGTGGATTTCGCGCTCGGTCCGAAGTGAGGTTCCCGCTCCTGACGTGACTGGCACCGCCTATTCGGCAGCCATCTTGAGCAGGGCGATTTCTTCGCGCAGTCGCTGCAACTCCATTTCGTACAACCGGGTGCAATCGATACGTTCCGGGCGCTGACCCAGCGGAATCGTTACGCGGGCATAGACCAGGGCGCGTGCATCGCGCTCGTTGGAAAAGGGGCTGTACTGCAGGAACGGGTCGACCGTTTCTGGCGTCGCCGCGCTACCGCTGACCCCGACATCGACATAGCCACCGGACGAATTGATCGACTGACGACATCGTGTCCCGCCAGCAGTTTCGATCGAATCTTCGCCTCCAGATCCCTGAGGGGGCGCGGGCAGATAGACGCCTTGCGCCTGAGCATATGCCTCGGTGCTAGCGAACAGTGCCAACCCGGCGAGCGCTGAGTTTCGAACAAACTCTCGCATGGACCACGACCTCCTTGTTTTCGATCCTTTCGGCGCAGACGCGCACATTGACCTGTTCGCCAGGCACAAGGTCGCGCACGACTACGAGTACCTTGCGATTGGATTCGGGTGCCATCAGCGCGACTTCGGGGAATATCCTGACCCGGCCTTCCAGGGCCGGGGTTTCTTCATCGACGAATGTCCGGAAGCGAAAGGGCTGCTTGTACGGGTTCGTCAGAGTGAGATAGAACCCCTTGGCCTCGGTAGCGGTCACGCCGCTCTTTTCCAGCGGCCCAAGGCCCACGGCCAAGGCGGCTGTCGACGTGACCAGCAGCAGCGGTGCGATAACTCTCAGCCCGAACATGTCAGCACCGTGCCGATCGTATACGTACCGACATTGAAACCGGTCGGTTTCGACGCCTGCGCGTTGACGGTATAGGTTCCGAGCAGGCCCGACTGGTTATATGTCGTCTGGCTGCTTGTGTATGGTTGATTGGCCCCGCCGGGCGATACGTACCGGATCTGCGGCGTGACGCCGGTAACATCTGCCGAAGACGTTATTGTCGGCGCCGTAAAGGTCAGGCGCGGTGCGCCGCCTAGCGCGGTAACGGTAGCAGTCGCCGGCAGCCCGCCCGTGTTTTCCGATGACAGCAAGGTGTAGTCGCCATTGGGCGCCAGGGCGCCGTCGGTAACCACGATTATGCACGAAACGAGCAGCGTTGCCCGAAAGTTGATCGGTTCCGCCTGAATGGACGCCGGAAAGGTCAGTGCACCTGCGACCGAAACAGCCGAAGCGAGAAGATATTTGAGCATTACCATCTCCCAATTGACGAGATGGTTTTTTAGTAAACGGACAGAGTAACCGACCCCTACCCGGCGCGTTAGGTACGATACCGGGGGTGGCAGGCCGAGCGATGCGGGTGTGAAGTGCTGCGCCGATCCCGATGCAGATGAAGTTAAGCCGCCTTGATAGTAGCGACGAAGCGACCGGCCGATGCTTCGAGCGAGCGGATGTTTGTCATGAGCTCACCGGTCGTGCGACGCGCGTCGCTGAACAGGTGCTCCGTCTGGACAGCACTTTCGGCGAGAAGGGCGCTCAGCCGCGCCATCTGGTCGGTGCCGGTGGCGGTTTCTTCTGCGTTCGTCTCGATCATGGCTGCAGCGCCGCGCTGTCCATCGACATCCCTTCGGATTGCTGCCGCGGACCGTGCAAGCTCCTCGATCGCTTCGCTCAGTTCACCGAAACTGGTTTCCGCTTCGCCCGTCCCGTCACGCACACCGGACAGCAGATTGTCGATTTGCTGGGTTGCTTTGGCGGCCTGTCTGGCCAGATCCTTGACCTCCTGCGCCACGACAGCAAAGCCCCTTCCGGCTTCACCTGCGGACGCGGCTTCGATCGCTGCATTCAAGGCAAGCAGATTGGTCTTCTCTGCAACGCTGGCGATCGATTTGGTCGCTTCGCCGATTGTCTGCGAATGCTTCGACAGTGAAGTGACTGCCTCGCCGCCAGAATTGGTTCGGACGCCAGCTTCGCTCGCAAGTTGATCCTGCTGTCCTGCAGTTATGGCAATGCTGCTGATCGAACGGGACAGTTCCGCAACGCCTCTGGCCACCGATTCTACGGCGGTCGAGACCTGCGATGCGGAGGCGGCAACGTCGCTGGCCTGCCGGCCTGTGTCGCGGACGGTCCCATCAAGCGAAGTCATGGCCTTGTCGAGGGTGAGGGCGCTTTGCGAGACAGAGGCGGCGACCATGGCAACCGACCCTTCGAAATCTTCGGCGATGCGGAGCAGTTCGACTCGGCGCCGTTCGGCCTGTTCGTTTTCGATCATTCCACGCTTCGATCGTTCTGCATCAGCTTGCTGGAGCGCTTCATTTGCCAGGACATTGGCATTTTCGCTCGCCATGAGTGCATCGGCCAGATGCGACAGGATCGCGTGGAGACGAATAGCGATGAAACACAAGGCCGCCGCCTGAAGAACAACGGCCAGCGCGTGAACCAGCACACGTTCGATGCCGCCGCCGCCGGAGAAGACCCATTCCGGCGATACGAGGGCAAGCAACAGGTGATGGAGCGCAATGGCCACAGCGGCCAGAACGATCGGGCGTGCGTCGCAAAGGACGGTCAGCAGGGCCAACCCGACGAAGAAATACATATGCATGTCGATCTGCCAGGCGGCCCCGCGCATCGCATAAAGAAGCAATGCTGGTTGCAGAGCGGCCATGAGCGCGACTGCGAGGCGTGCGGCAAGATCTGATCGGCGCTGCAGGGCGTGTAACGACGGCACGATGTTGAGCAGCGCGCTGACCATGCATGCGTGAAGAGCCTGCTGCCCCATGGAGAGGGTGAGCAGGCCGATGGCAAAGGTCGTACCCCATCCGGCGGCGGCAATCCATTTGATACCCTGCTGCCTGAGGGTATCGACTTCGTTTCGTATCATTTTGCTGTTCCGATGCAGCCGCCATCCGCGACGGCCAGGGCAATGATGCCGTGATTGAAAAGCAGATCGGCAAAAGCCGGACGGGTTCCCGTGACGATATAGCCATTGGCCAGCGCGGTTTTCGAAAGGAGCTTTCGCCCTTCGGAGGTGGCGAGCATAGGAAGGCTTCGCTTGGCCGACGCCGTCAACGGATAGAATGCGATCGTGCCCTTTGCAGGCGGCGCGAGCAGAAGCGCACCGACCGCCAGCACGCCGGCGCCGATCTGCAACGTATCAAGCAGGTGCCGGCGAGCCGCCGCCGACAGTTCGATAGTGGTCATTACTGCCCAAATGGCAGAAAAGGATTATTGGACCGTTAACCCTCTAGAGCACCACAATCATGCCATTTAGCGGAATGGCGGTTCGTTGAAGGCGCGAAGCTTGCGGCTGTGGAGGCGGGGGCCTTCATCGCGCAGCAGTTTGCAGGCCGTCACACCGATCTGGAGGTGGGCAGCAATGGCTTCCTCGTAAAAGGCATTGGCCTGTCCCGGCAGCTTGATTTCGCCGTGGAGGGGCTTGTCCGATACGCACAGCAGCGTGCCGTAGGGTACGCGGAAGCGATATCCCTGACCGGCAATCGTTGCGCTTTCCATATCGACACCGACCGCGCGGCTGAGGCTCATGCGGTGGGCAGAGCTGGTATAGCGCAGTTCCCAGTTGCGATCGTCGGTGGTTACCACGGTACCGGTGCGCATGCGCTTTTTCAGATCCGCCCCATGTTCGCCCGAGACCATTTCCGCCGCTCCGGCCAGCGCCTGCTGCACTTCGGCAATGGCGGGCAGGGGGATTTCCGGCGGAAGGACCGGGTCGAGGACGTGATCGTCGCGCAGATAGGCGTGAGCGAGAACGTAGTCGCCGATCTTCTGGCTGGGACGAAGGCCGCCGCAATGGCCGATCATCAACCAGGCTTCCGGCCGCAGCACGGCCAAGTGGTCGCAGATCGTCTTCGCATTGGAAGGACCGACGCCGATATTGACCAGCGTGATGCCCTCCTTGTTCGGGCCGACGAGGTGATAGGCCGGCATCTGGTGGCGCCGCCATGCCGTATCGGACAGTTGCGCGCGGGCATTGTCGGTCTTTTCCGTCAGCATGAGGCCGCCGGCGCCCGCCAGGGCAGTGTAGCCGTTGGCGCCGAGCTGTGATCCGGCCCAGTCCACGAATTCATCGACATAGCGATGGTAATTCGTGAACAGGATGAAGCGCTGGAAGTGTTCCGTGCTTGTGCCCGTATAGTGCGCAAGGCGCGCCAGGCTGAAGTCGGTCCGCAAGCCGTCGAAAAGGGAGAGGGGGATGGCTTCGTCCGGTTCGCCGAGGATTATACCGTCGGCCAGTTCGTCACCGATGTCGGCCAGTTCGGTCGAGGGGAAATGACGCGCGATGAGGTTTGGATCGACGCCGACGAGTTCCGCGCCGGCTTCGCCATCGAGGACATAGGGGAAGGGGATTTCCTGGCGTGACGAGCCGACTTCCAGTTCGACTTCGTAATTCTCGTCGATGAGTTCGAGCTGTTCGCGAAGGTAATCGCGGAAAAGCGCCGGGCGGGTGACCGTGGTGGTGTAGAGCCCGGGCGCGTTGAGGCGGCCGAAGGCGCGGTTGCGGTCTTCTGGCTGATCGCCGCCGCGGAAACGCAGGCGCAGTTCGGGATAGGAATAGCTGCCGTCGCTGCGGCGTTCCGGCGCGGGCAATTCGCGTTCGCGTCCGAAGGCGATGACGTCTGCGCGCAGCCGCTCGACTGCCGCGTCATAGATGCTCTCGAGCCTGTCGAGCGTCTGTTCGATGGATTCCATGGGCGTTTCTCCTGCCTCTTGTGTTTATGAAGTCCCTCCCTGCCATAAGCAGGGCTTTGTTACAAAAAGGGCGCGGGGACCGAAGCCGCCGCGCCCTGATTGTACTTTTTTCGAAGCGAGGATCAGCCTTCGGCTGTCTCTTCGCCTTCGTCCGCTCCGTCTTCGAGCATGTCGGCGGGAATTTCGCCCGGCTCGAGGTTGGAGTCGATGCGGTTGGCTTCGGCCTGTTCTTCGATCTCGCGCTGTTCGTCTTCGAACATCTGCGCCATCACGTCGACACCCTGGCTCTGCAGCTCGGCTTCGTCGTCCGAACGGGCGACATTGGCCTTGATGTTAACCGACACCTCGGGGTGGAGGTCGATGCGGACTTCATGCATGCCGATCGCCTTGATCGGATCACCCATGATGACCTGCTTCTTGTCGATGTCGTGGCCCTTGTCGGCGAGTGCGGCAGCGATGTCGCGAACGTTGACCGAACCGTAGAGCTGGCCGGTGTTCGACGCAGCGCGGATCAGTACGATTTCGACGCCATCGACCTTTTCGCCAGCCTTTTCGGCTTCGGTACGACGTTCCGCGTTTTCCTTTTCCAGGCGATCGCGGTTCGCTTCGAAGACCTTCTTGTTGGCTTCGTTGGCGCGCAGTGCCTTTTTCTGCGGGAGCAGGAAGTTGCGGGCATAGCCGTCCTTCACGGTGACGACGTCACCGATCGAGCCGAGCTTTTCGATCCTCTGAAGGAGAATGATATCCATGGATTTTCTCCTTACTTCACGATGTACGGCAGCAGGCCGATGTGGCGAGCGCGCTTGATGGCCTTGGCCAGTTCACGCTGCTTCTTCGCGCTGACGGCGGTGATGCGGCTGGGGACGATCTTGCCACGTTCGGACATGAAGCCCTGCAGCAGACGTGTGTCCTTGTAGTCGATCTTGGGGGCGTTCTTGCCCGAGAACGGGCAGGACTTGCGGCGGCGGAAAAACGGACGGGCCATCAGTTACGCTCCTCGCGGTCGCGGCGCTTCTTGGCATCGCGCTCGTTCTTGCGCATCATCACGCTGGGTCCATCTTCATGCTCGTCGACACGGATGGTCATGTAACGGATGACGTCTTCATTGATGCGGGTCTGGCGTTCGAGCTCTTCCACGACGGCGCCGGGGCCTTCGATGTTGAGCATTACGAAATGCGCCTTGCGGTTGCGGTCGATCTTGTAGGCGAGGTTCTTGAGGCCCCAGGTTTCCGTCTTGGTAACCTTGCCTTCGTTATTCTCGACAATCTCGGTCGCGGTGGCGGCGAGCTGGTCCACCTGAGCCTGGCTCAGGTCCTGTCGCGCCAGGAAAACATGCTCGTAGAGAGCCATGCCCTTGTCCTTTCACATATGGCCGATCGCTGGCTGATCCGCGGGATTGCGGGGCCCCTCCGGCTTTCTTCGAATCCCCCGGTACACCCAGGGGATGCGCGCACATAACGGGATTGGCGCAGAATGCAAGCGAGGGTCGAACAGGTCTACGCCGACCGGGGGTGAATTCAAAACTCGCGCATTCGTCATTCCCTTTGTCAAACAACGATTTAGTTCTGAATTGGCAGCCGGGAATGTCACCTTCCATGTCGCGACTACGTTACCGCCGTTTGGGGTGGGGGACGAAGCCCTGCCGTGGACCCGCCCAGCGGCGAGGGGGTGCTGCATGCCATTTCATCACGATGTAGGACAGCGCGAAATCGCCAGTTGCTTCGTTTGCGTAAGGCAGGCAAGCGTGGTGCGGATTTCAAATAAGCAAGGACGCGCAATGCCCGGTGGTTTGGTAGCCCTTCTGGACGACGTATCGATCATTGCGCGCACCGCGGCGGCTTCGGTAGACGATATTGCCGCGGCTGCTGGCCGGGCAGGTTCGAAGACGGCAGGCGTGGTCATCGACGACGCCGCCGTTACGCCGAGCTATGTGACCGGCCTGTCGCCAGCGCGCGAGCTGCCGATCATCTGGAACATCACCAAGGGCAGTTTGAAGAACAAGCTGCTGATCCTGCTGCCTGGCGCCGTCCTGCTGAGCGAGTTCCTGCCGCAGGCGATCGTTTTCATCCTGATGCTGGGCGGTGCCTATCTTTCGTATGAAGGTGCGGAGAAGGTGGCCGAGAAGCTGGGCGGCAAGAAGCATGGCCAGACGGTGGCAGACGATATCAAGGACCCGGTCGCGTTCGAGAAGCAGCGGGTTTCCAGCGCGATCCGAACCGATCTGATCCTGTCCGCGGAAATCATGGCCATCACGCTGAACGAAGTGGCGGCAGAAGATCTGCTGACCCGCGCCGGGGTTCTGGCCATCGTCGGCATCGCGGTGACCGTAGGCGTCTACGGCGTGGTCGGCCTGATCGTGAAGATGGACGATATCGGACTGCATTTCGCCAAGAAGGACGGGGCCGCAGCGCAGAGCTTCGGACGCGGGCTGGTGGCGTTCATGCCGCATCTGCTGGTGGCGTTGAGCTTCATCGGCACAATTGCCATGCTGTGGGTCGGCGGTGGGATCATCCTGCACGGCCTGGCGGATATCGGTATTGCAGGGCCGGAGCACTGGATCGAAGGTATCGAGCACGGCGTATCCGCCGTAGCCGGAGCAGCCGGCGGCGTTCTGGGCTGGCTGACCTTTGCCGGGCTGTCCGCGCTGGTCGGACTTGCGCTGGGGTTCGTCCTCGTCTTCCTGCTGCACAAGGTCTTCGGCATGGGACATGGCGATGGCGGCGAGGCTGCCGCGCACTGATCGCCAGCCGTTAAGAAAGGCGTGAAAAGAGGTCCCTTGCAAAACTGCTGAGCGTATCGTCGCGCGCACCCATGATGACGATACGATCGGCAGGGCGGGCCATTTCGGCCAGCCGATCGCCCACCGCATCGCGCGACGGAATATATTCGGCGTTTCCGCCTGCCTGTTCGATCAGGCCGACAATCCGTTCGCTGCCTTCGCTGCGGTCGACCGTGCCGCCGAAATAGACCGGATCGCACAGAATAACCGTGTCGCCTTCGTCCAGTTCGTTGGCGAAGGTTTCCGCCAGTTCGTCGCCCATCTGCCTGAGCGGGCCGTAGCCATGAGGCTGGAAGAACGCGAGTACGCGGCCCGGATGCGCTTTCAAGGTGCGCAGCGTAGCGGCACATTTTTCGGGATTGTGGCCGAAATCGTCGATCACCGTAATGGCCGAGGGGCTGGTGCCGACGATGTCGAAGCGGCGCGCAAGGCCGGCGAAGGCGGCCAGAGCCTCGACCGCCTTGCCGACCGGGATACCTGCCGCTGCAGCGCCGGCTATCGCCGCGAGCGCGTTGGAGAGATTGTGGCGACCGGGCAGGTGGAGCGTCAGGGGATGCTGGCTGCCATTGTGCCGATCCACGATCAATGCCGCCTGCCGCATGGGGCCTTCCGCAATCGAGCCCGGGACCACGCCGATCTGCGCCTTTTCCTGATCGATGCCGAAAGTGACAACTTCCTTCGCATGCGGGAGGAGTGCGAGCGCTTCTTCATCATCGGCGTTGATCACCGAGATGCGGCTGCGCGAGAGATAGTCCCCGAACAGCTGGCGCAGTTCTTCCATGCTCTTGTGATCGAGGCTGACATTGAGCAGCACGCCAACCGCAGGGCGATAGAGTGCGATCGATCCGTCGCTTTCGTCGACTTCGCTGACATAGAGGCTCTGGCCGCCGATCACGGCACTGGCAAAGGGGCGTTCGGGCGACACGAAGTTCTTCATCACCGCGCCGTTCATGATGGTCGGCTCGCGCCCGCAGGCGTGCAGTATCCACCCGAGCATGCCGGTAACCGTCGATTTGCCGCTGGTACCCGCGACGGCAAGACCCGCGCCGCTGGTATTGAAGAGGATCGAGTTCAGTTCCGCGCGGGTAAGGCGCAGGCACCCGAGTTCGTTCGCGCGGCTGACTTCGGGAACGCTATCTTCGATGGCGGCGCTGGCGACGAGAATCTGTTCGGCCGAAACCATTCCGCTGCCGTCCTGCGGGTGCAGGGTGAAGCCCTGATTTTCCAGCGCGGTGAATTTTTCCGGCGTGCGGCCCTGATCGTAGCTGCGATCGGATCCTTCGACCGTGCAGCCGCGCCCTTTGAGGATCTGCGCAAGCGGCAGCATTCCCGAGCCGCCGATGCCGCAGAAGAAGAAGGGGCGGGCAAACAATGCGTCTGGAGTGGGCATATCGCTCATGCCGGTGCAGCTATTGAGTTGTGTCGCCCGACACAAGCGCGCTAGCACGCGGACATGGTCAAAATTGCGATCTGCGCCCCCGGAAAACGGTTGAAGCGCGACAGGGCCGAGGCGGTCCAGGCCTTGGTGGCGGGCCGCGAGGATGTGGAACTGATGTTCCACGAACAGTGCTTTCTGGAAGAGGGGCATTTTGCCGGCAGTGACGCCGTGCGCCTTGCCGCCTTGCTGGACTGTGCCAACGATCCCGCATTCGATGCGGTCTGGTTTGCCATGGGTGGATATGGTTCGAACAGGATCGCGGCGAAAGCGGCGAGGCAGATGAACGACCATGCGCGGGGCAAGCGGTTCATCGGTTATTCGGACACGGGTTTCCTGCTCGGCGCGCTGTATCGCCACGGGATCGGTCAGGTGGCGCATGGACCGCTGGCGGGCGACATAAGGCGCACAGAGGGCGATGCGGCCGTGGAACGCGCGCTCGATTGGTTGGCCGGCGGGGCGAGCGGCCTGGAACCAGGCCTGGACGAGCGGCCTGCGGTCGCTTTCAACCTGACCACGCTGGCGATGATGGTGGGGACCGAACTGATGCCCGATCTGACCGGGCATGTCGTCATGATCGAAGAAGTGGCAGAGCATCTTTATGCCGTGGACCGGCTGTTCTTCCACATCAGCCAGCACCTGCAGGGCATTGCGGGACTACGGCTCGGCCGGATCAGCGACGTGCCGGAAAACGACCGTCCTTTCGGTAGTGACGAGGTCGCCATTGCGCAGGACTGGTGCGCGCGCAGCGGGATTCCCTATCTCGGCCGCGCCGATATCGGCCATGATGCTGCCAACAAGATTGTCCCCTTCGGACTTGAGGCGCGCGGCCCACGGGCCTAGGCGCGCCCGCAAGGAGAAATTCATGACTGCATTCATCTTTCCCGGACAGGGTAGCCAGAAGGTCGGCATGGGCGCCGACCTTGCCGAAGCCAGCGCGCATGCCCGCGAGGTTTTTCAGGAAGTCGACGAGGCGCTGAAGCAGAATCTTTCCGGCCTGATGAAGGACGGGCCCGAGAGCGAGTTGACGATGACCGCCAATGCGCAGCCCGCCATCATGGCCAATTCGATCGCCACGGTGCGCGTTCTGGAAAAGGAATTCGGCGTCGCGCTGGCGGACAAGGCCGACTGTGTGGCCGGACATTCGCTGGGCGAATACAGTGCGCTGTGCGCTGCCGGAGCATTTTCGCTGACGGATACGGCCAAGCTGCTGCGCTTGCGCGGTATCGCGATGCAGGATGCCGTTCCCATCGGACTGGGCGCGATGGCCGCACTGCTGGGAGCCGATATCGATAAGGCCACCGCGCTGGCCGAAGCAGCGGCTGAGGGTCAGGTGTGTGAAGTGGCGAACGATAACGATCCGACGCAGGTCGTCATCTCCGGCCATGCCGAAGCGATCGACCGCGCCATCGAAATGGCCAAGGATCATGGCATCAAGCGCGGCATCAAGCTGCCCGTTTCGGCGCCGTTCCATTGTTCGCTCATGAGCCCTGCGGCCCTGCGCATGAAGCGCGCGCTGGGCGATACGCCGCCCGAAGCCTTCACCGTGCCGCTCTACGCCAATGTTACCGCCGCGCGCGTTACCGACCCGGCGGAGGAACAGGCCCTGCTGGTCGATCAGATCACCGGCCGCGTGCGGTGGCGTGAAAGCGTGATCGCCATGCGCGAAGCGGGTATCGAGCGGTTCGTCGAACTGGGCGGCAAGGTGCTTGGCCCGATGATCGGCCGGATCGACAAGGACGCGGCGACCGTATCGCTCGTCACCATGGAAGACCTCGAGAATTTCGCGAAGGAGAACGCGTGATGTTCAGCCTCGAAGGAAAAACCGCCCTCGTGACGGGCGCCAGCGGCGGCATTGGCTCGTCGATTGCCTACGCCCTGGCGAAGCAGGGTGCACGACTGGCACTGTCGGGCTCGAATTCGGACAAGCTGCGCGCCTTTCGCGAACAGCTGAACAGCGAATTCGGTCACGATCATGTCGAGATCACCTGCGATCTGTCGAACGCGAAGCAGGTGGAGGAGCTGATCCCGGCCACCGTCGACACGCTGGGCAGCATGAATATCCTGGTCAACAATGCCGGCATCACGCGCGATAACCTCGCCATGCGGATGAAGGACGAGGAATGGGACGATGTGATCCGCATCAATCTGGAAGCCAGTTTCCGCCTGATGCGTGCGAGCGCGCGGCCAATGATGAAGGCCAAGGGCGGGCGGATCATCTCGATCACCAGCGTGGTCGGCCACACCGGCAATCCGGGCCAGATGAACTATACCGCCGCCAAGGGCGGGCTGACCGCCATGTCCAAGAGCCTGGCGCAGGAACTTGCCAGCCGCAACATCACGGTGAACTGCGTGGCGCCGGGCTTCATCCGCACCGCCATGACCGATGCGCTGAACGACGATCAGAAGGGCGCGATCAATTCGCGTATCCCGATGGGCCGCATGGGCGAGGGCGAGGAAATCGCCGCTGCAGTGGCCTATCTGGCGAGCGACGAAGCCGCCTATGTCACCGGCCAGACGCTGCATGTGAACGGCGGAATGGCGATGATGGGATAAGGGAGGCGCTTTGGCGGACGTGGGCGCGGGGGCAATCCACGCCATGTCCGACAAACCCACCACTTTTCCCCAAGGAAATCGGGACCGGGCCGCTTGCGGCTTGCTCCCTATGACCGCCCCGCTAGGGTAATTATCCGTATTCCGGCGCTGATGGGGGCGATTCCGGCCCTCTGTGTGCCCAAAAGGGACGAAAGTAGGACCATGAAGGCCACCATCGAACGCGCTACGCTGCTGCGTTGCCTCAGCCACGTGCAATCGGTCGTAGAACGCCGTAACACCATCCCCATCCTCTCGAACGTCCTGATCGAGGCGGAAGGCGACAATTCACTGAAGGTCATGGCGACCGACCTCGACCTGCAGGTGGTCGAACATATGGACGCCAGCGTCGAAAGCGCCGGGGCGATCACCGTATCGGCGCACTTGCTGTTCGACATCGCCCGCAAGCTGCCGGACGGTTCGCAGGTCAGCCTGGAAGCCGCGGAAAACCGCATGGCGATCAAGGCCGGGCGCAGCCGCTTTTCGCTGCCGACGCTGCCGCGCGACGACTTCCCGGTGATCGTGGAAGGCGATTTGCCGACCAGTTTCGAACTGCCGGCAAAGACGCTGGCGGAACTGATCGACCGCACGCGGTTCGCCATCTCGACCGAAGAGACCCGTTATTATCTCAACGGCATTTTCTTCCACGTGTCGGACGACAGCGAACCGGTGCTGAAAGCTGCGGCCACCGATGGTCACCGCCTCGCACGCTTCACGCTGTCGCGTCCGGAAGGCGCAGAAGGCATGCCCGACGTTATCGTGCCGCGCAAAGCCGTGGCCGAACTGCGCAAGCTGCTCGAAGAAAAGATGGACGGCAATGTCCAGATCGACCTGTCGGCCAGCAAGGTGCGCTTCACGCTGGGCGGCGAGGGCGGTGTGGTCCTTACCAGCAAGCTGATCGACGGCACGTTCCCCGATTATTCGCGTGTTATTCCAACGGGTAACGACAAGCTCCTGAAGATCGATCCGAAGAGTTTCCACGAGGGTGTGGACCGCGTTGCCACGATCGCGACCGAGAAGACCCGCGCGGTCAAGATGGGTCTCGACAAGGACAAGGTGACGCTTACCGTCACCAGCCCCGACAACGGTACCGCGACCGAAGAAGTGCCCGCCGAATATGCATCGGACGGGTTCGAAATCGGCTTCAATGCGACCTATCTGAAGGACATTCTCAACCAGATCGATTCGGACACGGTGGAAATCCACCTTGCCGATGCCGGTGCACCGACGCTGATCCGCAAGGATGAGAATTCGCCTGCGCTTTATGTGCTGATGCCGATGCGGGTGTAGGTGGCGGCTGGCGATCCTTCGCCGGTCAGATTTCCACCGCGATCTTGCCGAAATGGGCGCCGCTTTCCTGGTGATGGAAAGCGGCAGCCAGGCGTTCCAGCGGGAAGCTGTCGGAAATCTCCGGACGGATTCCGTTGGCGTCGATCCCGGCGATCATGTCGAGCTGGTGGCGGCGGCTTCCCACGGTCAGGCCCTGCACGCGCAGGTTCTTCGCCATGAGAAGGCCGGTCTGAACCGGTCCGGCAAAGCCTGCGAGGACGCCGATGAGCGCGACATGGCCACCGACGCAGGCCGCAACCATCGATTGCCCCAGCGTTCCGGCCCCGCCGACTTCGACAACGCAATCCACGCCATGTCCGCCGGTGAGTTCTTGAGCCTTTGCGCCCCACTCCTCGACCTCGCGATAATTGATCAGATGATCGGCACCCAGGTCGCGGAGACGTTCGAGCTTCTCTCCGCTCGAACTGGTGGCGATCACCGTTGCCCCCGCAGCCTTGGCAAACTGAAGGGCGAAGACCGAGACCCCACCGCTCCCCTGAACAAGGACCGTGTCGCCCGGCTTGACCGAATTATCGACAAACAGGGCGCGCCATGCCGTTAGACCGGCGCAGGTCAGCGTTGCGGCTTCGACATGGCTGTAACCCTTGGGAACGCGCGTGAACGATGAAGCGGGCGCGGTGACCGCTTCGCGCGCATACCCGTCGATCCCGTCACCGGGAACACGGGTGAAGCCCGTTTTCGGGGGCGCACCATCCAGCCAATCGGGAAAGAAGGTGCTGACCACCTGATCCCCCACGGAAAATTCGGTTACGCCATCGCCCACGGCTGTAACCACGCCCGCGCCGTCGGACATGGGAATGCGCCCTTGCTGCGACGGGATCATCCCGGTGACGACTGCATAGTCGTGGTAATTGAGTGAACTCGCTTTCAGGGCGACGGTTATCTCGCCCGCGTCCGGTTCGGGCGGGCCGTCCACGTCGCAAAAGACAAGGGCATCGAGGGTGGAAGGTGTCGCGCCTGTGCGAATGGCCTTCATTCCGCTGCCTCCAGCAGTTCCACACGTTGCGGACCACGAATGAGGCCGCCGGGCGTTTCGCCCGTCCATTCGCCATCGCGGAAGGTAACTTTTCCGCTCTTGATCGTGGCGATATAGCCTTCGGCCTTTTGCAACAGACGCTTGCCGCCGGCGGGCAGGTCAAAAGCGAGCCAGGGTTTGCCCAGCCGGATACGATCCATGTCGATAATGTTGAGATCGGCGAGATATCCTGGCGCGAGGACGCCGCGATCTTCGAGACCATAGAGGCGGGCCGTGTCGTTGCACTGTCGCTTGATCGCGTTTTCGAGACCAATCGTACCGCGAGACCGGTCACGCACCCAATGCTGAAGCATGAAGGTGGGGGAGGCTGCATCGCAGATCGTTCCGCAATGGGCACCGCCATCCGACAGCGAATTGACGGTATCGTCCGATTGCTGGAGATCCATCAGGAAATCGAGATTTCCGTCGGCATAGTTCAGGATGGGGAGATAGATGAACCCCTTGCCATCATCGCGGCATAGCAAATCGTAGGCATATTCGTCGCCCGAGACTCCCGCAGCCTTTGCGCGTTCGAGGATACTTTCGGCGATGGTTGGTTCGTAGTTGAAATCCGGGTCCATTTCGAACTGCATGTTCCAGCCGCCGCAGACGACCATTACGAGACCGATGATGTCCTGATTGACGTCGGAAAAGTCATGCTGTTCGCCGAGCATACGAGCCTTGAATGCCGGATCGAGAAGTTTTGCCTTCTGTGCTTCCCAAGGCAGATTTTCGATTTCCTTCCAGCTTGGCTTGAGGCGGAAAGGGTGAACGGTGCCCTGCCAGGCCATGACGATGCCGTTACCCCGCAATGCGATCTGCGCGACGATATTGGCGCCATTGTCGTTTTCCGCCCGCATGCTGGCGATCTGTTCGTCGAGCGGCAATTCCTTGGCGATGGACTGAAGCGCGGCGAACGTAACGGGCAGGCCGGTTTCGCGGCTCATCTTGCCCATCCAGCCGAATTCATCCCAATCGCGTTTCATGTCGGAAGCCATTTCGAAGACGCCGTGGCCCGCGCGACCCATGGCTCGGCCGATTTCGATCAGCTCTTCCGCTGTCGCGGTGGTGCCCGGCACGACTTCGCCATCGATATCGCGGTGAAGCACGGTGCGGGACGTTGAAAAGCCCAGAGCGCCGGCACGAACGCCTTCTTCGACGATGCGTCCCATTTCGGCAATTTCGGCATCGGTCGGAACGGCTCCCGGACGCTCGCGGTCCCCTAACACATAGGCGCGCACCGAGCCATGCGGGACATGGGTGCCGACATCGATCGCACGGGGCAGCTTTTCGAGCGCGTCGAGATACTCCGGGAAGGTTTCCCAATTCCATTCCATGCCTTCGGCAAGGGCAGTGCCGGGAATATCCTCCACCCCTTCCATGAGGCCGATGAGCCATTCGTGCTTGTCCGGCTTGGCCGGTGCGAAGCCAACGCCGCAATTGCCCATGACGACCGTCGTCACGCCGTGCCAGCTGGAAGGAGCCATCTCCTGATCCCAGGTAGCCTGTCCATCGTAATGGGTGTGAATATCGACAAAGCCGGGAGTGACGAGATGCCCACCAGCGTCGATTTCTTCCACGGCATCACCGCTGACCGTGCCGACCTGGACGATCAGCCCATCCTTGACGGCGATGTCGCCGTGGAACCGGTCCTGTCCGGTACCATCGACGATGGTCCCGTTGCGAATGATCAGATCGTATGCGGGCATAGATATGTGCTCCTCTCTCCGGCGAAAGAAGGTTCCACATTGCAACCGACCTGTCCAGTGATGATTAGGCTGCGCGTTCCGGCATTCGGACGGTCAGCAGGGTAGCGAAACCGATGATGAAGAGAATGTTGATCGAAACCATCCCGATCCGCTGATCGCCCGACCAAAGGGTAAACTGTTCCACCAGCAGCGGCCCCATCCATACGGTAATCGTCCCGGCAATGGCGTAGAGGCCGAAGAATTCGCCACTGCGGCCCGGCGGGGCAAGCGTCACCAGCATCGTGCGGCCAGACGAAATGCTGGCCGTAACAGTGATGGCGACCACGCTGATCAGCGAAAGGTAGACGATGTCCGAAAGTGTCTGGAAGACCGGGCCGTCCCAGACCTGACTGTTTTCGATCAGGCCGAGAAACAGGGTTTCGCGGGTTATGCTGAGCTGCGTTAGCCCGGCGAGGACCATCAGCATGATTTCGACCAGGAGGGCGCGCTTGACGCCGACCTTTGACTCCAGCCATCCGCCGATGAGACCGCCGGCAAAGGCGCAGGCGCTGGCAAAAATGGCGTAGCACAGCATTTCCAGGAAATTCCAGCCGAGGAAGAGTGCCACGTAGACCGCGCCAAGCGCCAGGAGGGCAGCCATTCCATCGGCATAGAACATGCGTGCTACGAGGAATTTCATCAGTTCGCGGTAGTGGGTCGCTGCACGAAGAGTGCGCCAGACGCTTACTGCGCCGTCCCGGAAAGCCTTGGCCCAGCTCGCACCCGGAACGCCGGGATCGCGTGCATTTAGAAAAAACGGGATGGAGAACACGGCAAGCCAGACGGCACATATCGGCCCGGCAAGCCGCGCATGTTCGAACTTCGAAAGATCGACGCCGAACTGCGGGATGGCAAACGGCCAGCCGATCGCGGCGGGCAGAACAAAAAGCAACGCGATAGCGAGGAAGATTAGCGTTGCAGCAAGATTGCCCAGACCGAGGCCCAGACCCGAGATCATCGCCAGCCGCCTGGGTTCGCCCGCAACGCTGAGCATGGCATTATGTGTGACCTCGGAATAGGTGTAGCTGACATAGGCGACGACCAGCAGCACCATGATCGCGCCTACGCTCAGCCCCTGGCCGCCCGGCATCGCGAACCAGAGCATGGCAGAACAGACGACGATCGATCCGAGGAAGATTGCCAGAATGGGCTTGAGCCGCCCGCCGCGGTCCAGCGCGGCACCCAGAAACGGCGCGGTGAGCGCGGCGATCAATCCGGCCCATTTCGTTACCGAGGCAATCGTTGCCTGGCCTTGCGCATTGGCCGCTGCAAGCGCCTGATCGTCCGGCAGACCGGCCAGCGTACCACTGGCGAGGAGATCCGCCCCGATGATGTCCCGCGCGAAATAGGGCGCGAAGATGTAGATGACGATGAGGATGTAATAGGGATTGCGGGCCCATTCGAAGATCGCCCATGAAAATCCGGTCCGGCCGAGCGCACCGCCTTCACCGCTGGTCTGGCGTATCGGCTGATTTGCGAGCGGATTTGCGGCAAGCGCGGGATCGGTGGCCATCGTCAATTCCTTATGATCCCGGCCGTCCCGCTGTTCAGGCGGCTCTGGCCAGTTCCGCTTCTGTGGTCGGAGCGTCGAGAAATGCTCTCAGCTTGCCAATGCACTGATCGGCATGCGTCAGCAGGAAGAGATGGCCGCCGCCTGCTATGACTTCCAAATGCGCATTGGGGATCGCGGAGGCGAGGATGCGGCCATTGACGAGTGGGACGATCTGATCATCGTCGCCCATCATCACCAGCGTTTCCTTCTTCATCAAGGGCAGGGCGGGAAGGCTCGTCCACCCCAGCATGGCGATAAGCTGGTAGAAATATCCCCGCGGTGATGGCGGCTTGAGGCGGCCGATGTGGCTGGTCTTCTGGTTTGCCCCGCCGTCGGGATCGATACCGCCGTAGAGCGTCTGGAAATGCTCGTTCATATACTTGGGATCGATGTAGCGGCGCGGATTGGCCATCTTGGTCAACGCGGCGGGATTGCCCGGCACCATGAGCATCCCTGCCGTCGTGGCGGCCAGGACCAGTCTGTGGGTCCGCTTGGGATATTGAAGCGCGAAGTGCTGGGCCATGGCACCCCCCCACGAAACACCCATCACATCGACTTCGGCGATCCCGAGCTGATCCAGTACCTGCCTGGCCGTCCAGCTCATCGTGAAAGGATTATACGGCAACGCGGGATCGGGGCTTTCGCCCGTTCCCGGCATGTCGAACATTACGAAGGCGCGTTCGGTCAGCTTTTCGGCCAGCGGGGCGACTGCTTCGATATTCGCGCCGATACCGTTGAAGAACAGAATCGGGGGATGATCAAGGTCGTCGTCCAGCCGCCAGGTCGCCACGCGCAGGGTCCGCCCACCAGCCTCCATCATTTCGATAGTGGCGGTCATGGGTTCGTTCTTCGATGCGGTCACTCAATGATCCTTCAAGACTGCCTGTCAGCAGGATTCCAAGACGTACTGGCCGGGCGCCGGGTCCAGGGGGGCGTATTGCTTGGTCCCGAGCTTGGCAGGGGCTTTCTTCTTCTTGCCGGAACGCGTCTGAACCCAGTCTATCCAGTAAGGCCACCAGCTACCGGCGACTTCTTCGGTTCCCTTCAGCCATTCATCGGCCGTAGCGGGGAGCTTCTTTTCGCCATCGCCCTGAATGTAATATTTCGCCTTCGGATTTCCCGGAGGGTTCAAAATGGCCTGCATGTGGCCGGAATGGCTGAGAACGTAGGTCACGTCCTTCGACCCGAACGGCTGGGTCGACCGGTATGTCGCCTTCCACGGTGTGATATGATCGGTGACGCCGCCGAGGATGAAAAGATCGCTCGTGACCTTCGACAGATCGATCTTGTGATCGACCATCTCGACCTCGCCCTTTTTCGTGAAGGCCAGTGTTTCGAACACCGTCAGGAAATCGCCCATCAACGCGCCCGAAAGATTGGTCGCATCGGCATTCCAGAACAGCACGTCGAAAGCGGGCGGGTCCTGTCCGAGCAGGTAATTGTTGATGACGTAGTTCCAGATCAGATCGTTCGGGCGCAGCCAGGCGAAGCCGCGGGCGAGGTCGTCTCCCTTGATGATGCCCTTCTTCGCGGCGCGATGTTTGGCGAGGGCAAGACCGTTCTCGCTGACCAGCGAACCGGCCTCGATATCGTTCTGCTTGGGGTGGAGAACACAGACCATCAGTGTGAGCGCGCCGAGCAGATCGTCCTTGTCGGACGCCATCTTGCTGGCCAGCATGGTAGCGGTCTGACCGCCGGAGCATCCGGCGGAAACGTTGACCTTTTTGCTGCCGGTGATCTTGGCAACCGCTTCCAGCGCCTCCCGACAGGAATTGACGTAATCGGCCATGTCCCAATGGCCTTGATCCTTCGTCGGGTTCTTCCAGCTTATGACGAAGGTCTGGATGCCGTTGTCGAGCTGGTATTTCACCACCGATTTTTCCGGCGACAGATCGTTGATGTACATCTTGTTGATCTGCGGTGGGATAGTGAGCTGGGGGATCTCGTAAACCTCGTCCGTCGTCGGGGTATACTGGATCAGCTCCATCATCTCCGTGCGCATTACTACGGAGCCCTTGGACGTGGCGACGTTTTCGCCAAGCTTGAAGGGCTTCTTGTCGACCTGGCTGACCATGCCCTTGTTGTAGACCATGTCGTCATAGGCGTTCTTGAGCCCCTTGATCAGCGACAGGCCGCCGCTGGTGATGGCCATCTTCTGGGCGGAAGGATTGCCGATCAGCGTATTGGTCGGGGCAAGACTGTCGATGATGATATTCGAAACGAAGCGCGCACGATCCCGCTCCAGCTCGTCCAGCTCAAGATCTTCGAGCCAGTGCGATGCGCCCTTCTGCACGGCGAGGTAATATTGCATTCCGGCGCGCATGAATGGGTTGTATTGCCAGGCCGGGTCCTGAAAGCGCTTGTCCTTCGGATTGGGGGCGAGATCGCTCTTGCCGGTCATGATCTTGATCATGTCCTCGCCCATCGTCCGGCTGTGCTTCATCAGACGCTGCGGGTCCGAAGCCGTTTCGCGTAACATGACCGCGACCGCACCGAAAATGTCTTCGCGTGTCAGGCCGACAAGGGGCCCGAGCGCGCTGGTCGACTGGGCAGCTTCATCTTCGAGCTTCGCCATGGTTTTCGGTTCTCTCCACTTTTGACTGCCGCTCTGTGTCGGCATTTCGGCAATTCATGCGGGCCGGCCACGGCTTTGGCAAGCGGGCTTCACAATCCGCGCGCAGCAATCATGCTTTCGATGTCGACGAATTTCTCCCGCGGCGACCCGTCGCGCGCGGCGGCGATCTCCGCTTCCTCGATCTTTTGCCAGTCGCGGAATGTGACGATATCGAGCCGGCGCTCTGCCGCCAGATCGTCGAATCCCTCGCGCCCCCGTTTGCGGTGTCCCGATCCGATATCTTCATCGACGATATCGATGACGGAATAGCCATCGGGGCGGTTCGTGCCGATTGTCCCGCTGGGCCCCCGCTTGGCCCAGCCGACGCAATATAGCCCGGGCAGGATGCGGCCCTGATCGTTGGCGAAGCGGCCTGCACGTTCGTCGAACGGTACGCCTTCGATTGGCGACGTCTCGTATCCGATGCAGGTTATGACGATATCTGCCGGTATGCGGTAGGTTTCGCCGGTGCCGATCGCACGGCCAGCCTCGACCACCGTCCGTTCGACCACCACGCCTGTCGCTCTGCCGTCCATCACATCGATCGCCTTGGGGCTGGCAAAAAAATCGAACTCGATCGCGATGGGTTTCTCGCCATGAATATTTGGTGGAATGGCGGCAAATTCGCGCAGCAAAGTTACCGATTTGCGCATTCCCGGCTCAAGCACGGCATCGTCATCGAGCGGCGGCAGGTCGGCGGTTTCGACCTGTGGACTGGCCCGCTCCAGCTGCAGGAGTTCCCCAAGTTCCTTGGGGGTCATCATGATTTGATGCGGCCCCCGGCGGCCAAGGATGGTGACGCTTTCGAGGCTGCTGTTTCTCAGTGCATCAAGCGCGTGGGTGACGATGTCCGAACCGGCGAATTCGTCTTCGGTCTTGGACAATATTCGCGCTACGTCGAGCGCAACATTGCCCATGCCAACGACAACCGCATGGCGGCCAGAAAGATCGGGGTTCAGATTGGCGAATTCGGGATGGCCATTGTACCACCCGACAAATGCCGCACTGCCGATGACATTCTCGGCATCGGATCCCTCAATGCGCAGCAGGCGATCTTTCGGCGCGCCGGTGGCGAGAATGACCGCATCGTACAATGATTGCAGTTCTTCTATCGAGACATCGCGGCCGATCGCGATATTGCCAACGAAACGCACGGTGTCGCCGATAGCGGTTTTTTCGTAACGTCGCGAAACGCCCTTGATCGACTGATGATCGGGCGCGACACCGGTGCGGATCAGCCCGAAAGGAACGGGTAACATGTCGAAGACATCGATACGGGCTTCATCGCCCCATTTCTTAACGGCCGCTTCCGCAGTGTAGTACCCGGCCGGACCCGAACCCACGATTGCGATGTGCCGCATGTCCTTCTCCCGCAAGACAGTGCGTTAGATGCACGTCTGCCGTGCGCATGGCAAGTTCGTCGAAGCCGTCCGACTGCTTGGCAGCGGGATTATGCCTTTGGAAAGAAATTGCCGGTAAATGCAGTAGTTACCCGGAGCTTTCGGGCCGCTTTCCGGGTTTTTCAGTTAGAGGTAAGCTTTAGATGGGTGGGTTCTTCTCGCGGGCGACGCGGGCCAAAACAATGGAGGACGAGGCGCTGGAGGATGCGCCGCTTTGCCCCATTGCCGCATCCGATGCGGCGCGCCGGGTTGAACTTCTCGACAGTTTCGAAGCCGCCGGGCTCGGCTGGTTCTGGGCGACTGACGCTCAGGGTCGCCTGATCTATCTTTCCCAGAATGCCGCTCTCAAGCTTGGCTGGAACGACGGCGAGGCCATCGGAAAGCCACTCGGCGATCTCTTCATGACCGAGCAGGATGACGATCCGAACCGGACCGAGCGGCCGCTCGCTTTCCTGCTCAGTGCACGAAATTCGATCAGCCAGTTGAACGTCAGGCTCGCGGTTGCTGGCCAGGAAGTGTGGTGGGAAATCGCCGGCAAGCCGCAGTTCGATGAAGCGCAGCGCTTCACCGGGTACCGCGGGAGTGCGAAAGACATCACACGCAGCCGTGAAAGCCAACGCGATGCCGAACGGCTCGCGCAGTATGATTCGCTGACAGGGCTGTCCAATCGTCACCGCATGACCAAGCGGCTGTCGGCAACGCTGGCGGCCTACCGGAATTCCAAACGCTCCTGCGCCCTTTTGATGCTCGATCTCGATCGATTCAAACAGGTCAACGATACGCTTGGCCATCCAGCCGGCGACGAATTGCTGAAGCAGGTAGCAGCGAGACTTGGTCGTATTGTCGGCGACAAGGGCGAAATCGGTCGACTGGGCGGTGACGAATTCCAGATCATGCTTCCCGACATCGATGACCGGGGTGCACTGGGTGAATTGGGCCAAAGGCTGATCCAGATGATCTCGCAGCCTTATTCGATCAATGGCGCGCGCGCGATCATCGGTACATCTGTCGGCATTGCGATTGCACCGTATGATGGGCTCGACACTGAGGAACTGGTCAAGGCCACCGATCTCGCGCTCTACGCCGCCAAGGGGGGCGGGCGAGGCCAGTATCGATTCTATTCGAGCGATCTGCAGGATGGCGCCAAGCATCGTCGGCAGGTCGAGGAAGACCTTCGCGACGCAATTACCAATAGCGAACTGTCGATGCACTATCAGCCACTGATCTGCGCAAAGACACACACCGTGCAGGCCTGCGAGGCTCTCATGCGGTGGGAACATCCCGAACGGGGCAGCATATCGCCCGGCGTCTTCATCCCGGTGGCCGAGGAAATCGGGATCATCAAGGAGATGGGCGACTGGGCGCTCAGGGAAGTGTGTCGGCAGGCCAAGGAGTGGCCGGTCGATTTACGTGTCGCAGTCAATGTCTCCGCGATCCAGTTTTCGCATGACGACTTTGCGCATGTGGTGAAAAATGCGCTGCACTATAGCGGGCTTTCACCCGACAGGCTCGAACTCGAAATCACCGAAAGCGTTTTTCTCGGCGATGCTGACCGATCGCAACGCATGTTCGCAGAACTGAAGGATCTGGGCGTTCGTCTGGCTCTGGACGATTTCGGTACCGGTTACAGCTCGCTAAGCTATCTGCGCACGGCACCTTTCGACAAGATCAAGATCGACCAGAGCTTCGTCCGGGGTGCAACGGAAGAAGGTAACAACAACGCCGCTATTCTCAGTGCCATTACGGGCCTTGCAGCAGCGCTGAAGATGGATACGGTCGCAGAAGGCGTCGAAGCGGAAGACGAACTGGCGCTGGTCACTGAACGCGGCGCGACGCTGATCCAGGGACATATTTTTTCGCGTGCGATCTCGCACGAGGAACTCCTGGAGCGCCTCGAACAGGGCAAGCTCAAGTACGAACCGCGCGGCCCCGCCAAATATCGCGCGGACCGCAAGCGCGTTTTCCGCCGGATCGGTCTGATCCACGAAGATAGCCGTTACAAGGTCGTGATGCGCAACCTGTCGAAGACCGGCGCGATGATCGAAGGTCTGCTGGATGTCCCGCAAGGAACCGATATCGTTCTGGATCTCGGCGGTGGTCAGTTGGCTGTAGCGACTGTCCGTCGTTCGAAGGGGTCGATGCAGGGCGTCGAGTTCGAAACGCAGCTTATCAGCGATGGCGCCGATGGCCTTTGCACCCGTCATCGTGTGTCGCCCTACCAGATCGAGGCAGCCGGGCGCCCCCTGGCCGCTCTCACCCAGGATGCGTACTCGATGATGGTTGCGGAGCAGCTTGGCTCAGGTCGAAAAAAGTTCGTCGAGGTTGAAGTCGGCAATCCGAAGCCCGGAAGCGGAATCTGATCGGCTCGGATGTGTCGTTAGGTTAAAAATAACCATTACTATCTAGGCCGGTCGTACCGAGGCAAATTGTTGCATGAGGCGGCACGACGATGGGGGCCATGCCCTTTTCCGATTTCTTGAGAGGAAGAAAAGCTGAGGCTGAGGCCCCGGCCGAAGATGTATCACGCCCCTTATTGGCTACCTTCGCCCGTTCCGAAAAGCTGGACGTGGTCGAAGAAATCGAGCGCAGCGGTGCATTGGGCTTCTGGGCGACCGACGCCCACGGTCGGATCGTTTACCTTAGCCCGGCAATTCTCGAAGGTCTGGGTATAGATTTTGCACGCGCTTCCGGCGAACCTCTTCAGCAATTGCTGGTACCCGTCGACGGCGATGGCGACGGTCGATCTCTGGGGCTGAGGCTCAATACCCGCAAGAGTTTTGCCAATCTGACCGTACAGGCCGGTGATGAGCAGAACGACATCGTCCTCCGGCTCTCGGGCAGGCCCCTGCACGACGATGATACGAACTTTATCGGATTTCGCGGCAGCGCAGTCGACGTTACACTTGATTTCCGAAGCGAAGAAGAAGCCAACCGTCTGGCCAAATTCGATTCCCTGACCGGTCTGGCAAACCGCCACCGGATGGAACAGCGGATTGATTCCACGCTGCATGCCTTCAAGAGTGCGCAGCGCAGTGCAGCCCTGATGATGCTAGACCTCGACAAGTTCAAACAGGTCAACGACACGCTCGGCCATGCTGCTGGCGACCAGTTGCTGCAGCAGGTGGCAGAGCGTCTCACTAGCGTCATCGGCGGACGGGGGGAAATCGGCCGCCTTGGTGGCGACGAATTCCAGATACTCGTTCCTGATATGGACGACCGCGGAGAGCTTGGCGAAGTTGCCAAGAAGATCATCCAGATCCTTTCGCAGCCCTATTCGGTCGAAGAAGGTCGAGCGATCATCGGGTGTTCGGTAGGCATCGCGGTTGCACCTTATGACGGTATCGAACGCGATGAACTGTCTCGCGCCGCCGACCTGGCTCTTTATGCTTCAAAGAACGGGGGGCGCGGCCAGTTCCGTTTTTACGCAGCCGATCTCGAGCACGAGGCGAACCTGCGCAAACGGATGGAAGACGATCTGGCCGATGCCATCGAGAGCGGCCACTTCACGCTCGAATATCAGCCGGTCGTTTCGCTTGAAGACAATCGCGTGCTCTCTCTCGAAGCCCAGTACTGCTGGGCGGACGAGGAGCGCGGCCGCGTGCCAGCGGATACCTTTCTGCCGGTCGCCGAAGGCAGCCGCCTGATTGTCCCGATCGGGGAATGGGCCATTCGACGTGCGTGCGAAGACGCGCTTTCCTGGCCGGATAGTCTGCGGGTGTCACTCCATATCAGCCCCGTCCAGTTCGAGGCCAACGGTTTTGTCCAGTGTATCGAGCAGGTGCTGGCGGACACGGATCTCGATCCCACGCGGCTCGAATTGCGCTTTCCGGAGAAGGTGCTCCTCGGAGATGCGTCGAAACTGGATAAGGCGCTCGGGAGTCTGTTCAAGCTCGGAGTGCGGCTCACCGTCGACCAGTTCGGTTCGGGGCTCTCCTCGCTCGCTTATCTGCGGCGGGCGCCGCTGAGCGCGTTACGTATCGGTGCGCAATTCTTCGAACCGATCATGGGCAACGATCTCGGCGATATGGATCTCGTTCGGGCGGTAATCGCGCTGTCTGACGCCATGGGAATGGAGACGACGGCCTCCGGCGTCCACGCGCTCGATCTCATGCACGAACTGAAGCGGCTCGGCATCGATCAGGTCAGCGGCTTTGTCTATTCCGAGGCGCTTTCGAACGAACAGGTATGTCAGGAGCTCGCCAATGGGGAATGGACGCTTGCGCCCACGGATAGCGGTACCCAGCGCGCTTCCCGCCGGACGGTCTTCCGCAAGATCGGCGTGATCCACGAGGATCACTATTACGACGTCACCCTGCGCAATCTTTCGCGCTCCGGCGCGATGATCCAGGGGCTCGAGGACGTGCCGGTCGGGACCATGTTCGTGCTCGACTTCGGGCAGGGCCAGCTGGCTGTGTGTACCGTTCGCCGGACGATGGACGATACGCAGGGCCTCGAATTCGAACAGGAACTGGTCGATGACGGGGCAGGCGGGTTGTGCACGCGGCACCGCGTGAGCCCTTACGAACTCGCGACGGCTGGTGTGCCGCTGGCCGCGCTTTCGCCGGGCAAATATGCCATGGCTCCGGATAGCGGGGCAGGGGCCGGCTTCGCGCAATTCAACCTTTCGGCCAGCGCTCCGAGACAGACCGGTCGCAAGGAAGCGGCACAGGTGTAGCTTTGTCTGCTGACAGGGCGGCGCGGCGCGGCTAATGGGGCGGCGCAATGACCGACCTTTCCAAGATCCGCAATTTCTCCATCATAGCCCACATCGACCATGGCAAGTCGACGTTGGCTGATCGGTTGATCCAGTTTACCGGGGGGCTGACCGACCGGGAGATGTCCGAGCAAGTCCTTGATAACATGGACATCGAGAAGGAGCGGGGCATCACGATCAAGGCGCAGACCGTGCGCCTCAACTACACCGCGCGCGACGGCGAGACCTATGAGCTGAACCTCATGGACACGCCCGGCCACGTCGACTTCGCCTATGAGGTCAGCCGCAGCCTGGCCGCGTGCGAGGGCGCGCTGCTGGTGGTGGACGCGGCGCAGGGCGTGGAAGCGCAGACGCTGGCCAATGTCTACCAGTCCATCGAGCACGACCACGAGATCGTCCCCGTCATCAACAAGATCGACCTGCCCGCCGCCGAACCGCAGCGCGTGGCCGAGGAGATCGAGGAAATCGTCGGCATCGAGGCCACCGGCCCGTGGGAGGAAGGCGGCGCCGTCCTCACCAGCGCCAAATCGGGCATCGGCATCGAGGAAACGCTGGAAGCGCTGGTCAAGCGCATCCCGCCGCCCACGGGCGACCGCGACGCACCGCTGAAAGCCATGCTGGTCGACAGCTGGTACGACCCCTACCTCGGCGTCGTCATCCTGGTGCGCGTGATGGACGGGGTCATCAAGAAGGGCCAGCAGGTCAGGTTCATGCAGGGCGGCACCCAGCACCTGACCGACCGCGTCGGCTGTTTCACCCCCAAGCGCACCGACCTGCCGGAACTCGGCCCGGGCGAAATCGGCTTCATCACCGCGCAGATCAAGGAGGTGGAGCAGGCCCGCGTCGGCGACACCATCACCACGGTGAAGAACGGGGCGCCCGAGGCGCTGAAAGGCTACAAGGAAGTCCAGCCCGTGGTCTTCTGCGGCCTGTTCCCGGTCGACGCCGCCGATTTCGAGAAACTGCGCGACAGCATCGGCAAGCTGCGGCTGAACGATGCAAGCTTCAGCTACGAGATGGAAAGCAGCGCCGCGCTGGGCTTCGGCTTCCGCGCCGGCTTCCTCGGCCTGCTGCACCTGGAAATCATCCAGGAACGCCTCAGCCGCGAATACGATCTCGACCTCATCACCACGGCCCCCTCGGTCGTGTACCGGGTCCACCTCGGCCATTCGAAGAACGAGGACGCCAAGACCATCGAGATCCACAATCCCGCCGACTGGCCGGACGTCAACCGGATCGAGACGGTGGAAGAACCGTGGATCAAGGCGGTGATCTACGCGCCCGACGAATATCTCGGCGCGATCCTCAAGCTGTGCCAGGACCGCCGTGGCATCCAGACGAACCTGACCTATGTCGGCGGCCGCGCGCAGGTGAGCTACGAATTGCCGCTGAACGAAGTGGTGTTCGATTTCTACGACCGGCTGAAATCAATCAGCCGCGGCTATGCCAGCTTCGACTATGAACAGATCGGCAGCCGCGAGGGCGACCTCGTCAAGATGAACATCCTCGTCAACAACGAGCCGGTCGATGCGCTGTCGCTGATCGTTCACCGCAGCGTGGCGGAAGAACGCGGCCGCGGCATGTGCGAACGGCTGAAGGACCTGATCCCGCGCCATTTGTTCAAGATCCCGATCCAGGCCGCCATCGGCGGCAAGGTCATCGCCCGCGAAACCATCGCCGCGCTGCGCAAGGACGTGACCGCCAAATGTTACGGCGGCGACATCACGCGCAAGAAGAAGCTGCTGGAGAAGCAGAAGAAGGGGAAGGCCAGAATGAGGGAATACGGAAACGTCTCGATCCCTCAGGAAGCCTTCATCGCAGCCCTGCGTATGGGAGAAGAGTGAGTCTCCCATTTTGCGAGGATGCGGGAGCGCCCGAAGGGCGGCCTGCCCGGCGAAGGCCGGGGGGTAATGCGAGCATTCCGCATCAAGCGTTCATCGCGGCGCTGCGGATGGCTGAGAAATGACCCCCATTCTCAAACACGCCCGCGTGCGGTAAGGCGACCTGTCCCCGCGCACGGCGGGGCGTAATGCGAGCCTTCCGCGGAAGGCTTTCATTGCCGCGCTGCGAACGGGCGAGGCGTAATCGCCGCACCCCGCGCAGCCCGATTTTTCCAGCCGGCAGCCTGCCGGCCAACCAGAAACGACACGATCCCTAATGCCTTCATTCAAGCAACCCACTTTCCAGGAACGCGCAGCCATGGCCGACAAGGCCCGCGAAAAGGCGCTGAAGAAAATGGCCGCCAAGCCGCCGGTCGACCCTGAGGTCGAAGCCAAGCGCCGCGAGGCCCGCCTGGCGCGCGAAGCCGCCGCTGCCGAAAAGAGCGCCGCACGCCGCGAAGCGATCGCCAAGGCCAAGGCCGAAAAGATCGCCGCCGCCGAGGCAGCCGCCGAAGCCGCCGCCATTCCGGAGCCGACCGAAGCGGAACTGAAAGCCAAGCGCGACGCGAAATACGCCGCCCGCAAGGCGCGCAAGAAGCGGTGAGGGGAGGGCGGCCTGCGGGAGCAGGCCGCTGTTTGTCTTTAGCGGACCCTTGTCGGGCCATCCGCATCGGCGGAATTGAACCGCACATGCGTGAGATAGACATCGCCGAGCGCGGTCCGGCATGCCAGGTTGAATTCGGCATCGACACCGGACTGAGTTCCCAAGACAGCGGGGCCATTGGCGAACAATGTGTCCTTGCCGTTGAGGTTGAACATCATCGGTACAAGCGAGAAGCCGTTCGATTTCAAGTTTGCGAGAAAAGCCTTCAGGTCTGCGTCGCTCACTCCTTCAATTACGAAATTGTAGGTCGCCCGAACGGGCAATTCCGGCCCCTCGCCAACGACCGGCGCGCGTTTACCGGGGCAGGCCTGCGTTAATTCGACCGGGTTGGTTTCGGGCTCCCATCGTGCGCATCCTGCCAACATAGCGGCAAGTGAAATGGTGGTGAAAATGGCCGCTTTGTTCATGGTGTCCTGCTCCCCTCCTCTGCGCGGAGCACCGTTTCAATGAAGGCTTAAATTTTTGCGAAGACCCCAGTGGAGACGTCACACGCAAGAAGAAGCTGGTAGAGAAGCAAAAGGGCAAGGCGCGGATGTGGGACTATGGGAACGTGACTATCCCGCAGGAGGCGTTTACTGCTGCGCTGCGGATGGGTGAGGAGTGAGATCCTGATACACGCAGAAGAATTGAGCAAATGAGCGGATCGCAGCCTACGTGCAAAATTCTCGCACTTGATGGCGGGGGTGCAAAGGGGTTCTATTCCCTTGGAGTCCTAAGGGAAGTTGAAGCTACCCTTGATCATCCTCTTCACGAGGAATTTGACCTCATTTTCGGGACAAGCACCGGTTCGATCATAGCCGCCCTGTTGTCGCTGGGAAAAAACGTTGATGAGATTCACTCGATTTATCGCGATCATGTCCCTTCAATTATGAAGGCGAAAAAAGCCTCAGAGAAATCGTCAGAACTGCAGAGAGTGGCAAAAAAAATTGTTGGCAATTTGGGATTTGATGCGGTCAAGACCGGATTAGGCATCGTTGCAACAAAGTGGCAACAAGAAACGCCTATGATTTTCAAGAGTCTTGAAACTCAGGCGCACGGAAGAAGAGCAACTTTCCAACCTGGATTTGGCTGTAAAATCTCAGATGCGGTGGAGGCTTCTTGTTCGGCATTCCCATTCTTTGAAAGAAAAAGAATTGTTACGGGGGCAGGCGATGAATTCGACCTTTTCGACGGTGGTTATTGTGCCAACAATCCGACACTTTATGCATTAGCTGATGCAACTCAGGGTTTAGGATTCGATCCGACAGCCTGCAGAGTATTGAGCGTAGGTTGTGGACAGTATCCAGAGCCAAGTCGGGGATTTTTTGCGCGAAGAGTTAAAAGCTTCTTGCCAGTTCAACTGCTTCAAAAAACCCTCGAGGTGAATACTGCGTCAATGGACCGGTTGAGGCAAATATTGTTTGCAGAGGTGCCGACCGTTCGAGTTAGCGACACGTTCGAGCGGCCGGAGTTGGCCACAGATATGTTTGAACATGATCTGGAAAAGCTAGCATTATTGAGGCAGCAAGGTGCTGAATCTTTCGCACGCCAAGAGAAAGAGATAACGGCACTTTTGCATTGATTGCGAGGCTTAATGGCAATTTCCGAGCATCAACTCGAAGTGTGGTCTCACCAAGGATCGACGCAGCAGTCTGCCGCAACCTATCAAACCATAAAACGCGTTTTAGAGGATCCTAGAGCACCCTTCTCGAATCGAGGGTTCACAATTTTCCTACAGGGGTCCTACGGCAATGACACAAATATTTATGCCGATAGTGATGTCGACATAGTTATCTGCCTGACTTCCGTATATTACAGTGATACCAACAACTTAGACCCCGATGAAAAGACGCGCTACGAAGCTAATAGGAATCCAGCCAGCTATAAATTCAGTGATTTCAAGTCGGAGGTTACGGATTGGCTGACCTTACATTTCGGATCGGGCGTCACTTCGGGAAATAAGGCAATCTTTGTTCCGGGAAGTAGTGGGCGGCGCGACGCCGATGTAATTGCTTGCGTGGAAAACCGCGATTATTTTTCATACCCTGATCGAAGCCCGCCAGAATTCCATAGCGGAATCGCTTTTTGGACAAATAATCAACAAAAGATTGTAAATTATCCGAAGCAGCATCTGTCAAATTGTAGCAACAAGAACGGGAACACGAGGACCCGCTTCAAGCCAGACGTCCGAGTTTTGAAGAACATGCGTAATGCCGCTGTCGACGATGGAGTGCTTTCAAGAGGCAAGAGCCCATCGTACTTTCTGGAAGGAATGTTGTATAATATTCCAAATCAATTGTTTGATCCTTCCCGTCAAACCACATTTGAAAACGCGTTTTCGTGGCTCTCAAGTTGCAATTTGGACGATCTTGTTTGCGCCAATGAGAGATTTTATTTGGTTCGCGACGGTTTGCCTAACTGCTGGAAAGCGACTGACTTTCGTGACACCCTAGCTGCGCTGACGGAATTCTGGCGGCACGGAGCGCGATAGGGGGAGCGAAAGTGTCTTTTGGCGTTTTCATGCACAAAGATGGGTCGATCTACGACGACATCCCGGAAGTGCATTATCAGTTTCCGAAGAGCTATCTCAGTCGCGCCCAGCAGATGGTCGGCGACTGGATTGTCTATCGCGAGCCGGTCAAGATTCCGAACTCCAAAGGCTTCTTCGCGGTGGCGAAGGTCGAGGAGATCATACCTGATCCAGCGGAGCCTGATCGCTTTCGTGCGATCATAGAGGAAGGTAGCTATTTGCCGTTTGAGCCGACCGTGCCGCATATCGTTAAAGGCGAGCATATCGAGCGCGGTGTTCTCAATGAGGAAGGCAAAGTCTCTGGCCGCGCACAAGCTGCCGTTCGCCCGCTTTCGCATGCCGACTTCGCCCGCATAATATCGCTCGGCCTGCCGGATGAGGATTTCCTGCCTCGTAGCGACGACGAAGTTATCGAGGATAACCGTGTCCGCGATTTTCAAACTCCGTTTGAAATCGAGCGACCCATTGTTCAGTCGCTCGTGTCCAAGCCATTCCGCGACCGCGCTTTCCGCCGCGCCGTGATGCACGCCTATGATGGCCGTTGCGCCGTGACGGGTTGGAAGCTGGTTAATGGCGGTGGCCGCCTGGAAGCGCAGGCCGCGCATATCCGGCCTGTCGAACATGGCGGGCCGGACAGCGTTCGCAATGGCCTTGCACTTTCCGGCACGGCGCATTGGATGTTCGACCGAGGCCTGATCGGCTTCAAAGACGATCTTGAGATCATCGTGCACCGCAAGGTCAATGACCGCGAGGGCGTCGAAGCGATCATCAATCCGACGGGCAAGCTCAAGGCCCCGGAAGTCGAGTCCTACCGACCGCATCCCAAGTTCTTGTCGTGGCATCGTGAGTTCCACGGTTTCGACGTGTAGGGCCAGAGCCTCTTCGCGAAGTCATTCCAAGGTTCGAGTTTTTTGTTTGCGCCCTCAAACGCCGGGCGGGGCGCATCCGCGCCCCTTGGCTTCCTCACATAAGCTCGGGCGGCCGGTCGGCCTTGCCTCGCCGTTTCGGCTCGGGTTCAGCGCAAAACGGCTGGGCTGCGCCGTGTGATACCTAGCCCGGATTATCCCGCCAGTGGTCCTCGTCCTCGTTCCACTGTTCCAGTTCGTCCTCGACCTCGATCAGGTCTTCCAGCTCTCCCGCCGCCTTCCAGTCGCTGCTGGTCAGCTGGGTGAAGGGGGTGTCGATGGCGTGATCGGGCGGGCCGTCTTCCTCGTCGCGCTTGCGGCGGGCGATTTCGGCGAGCTGGGTCTGCATGGCCTCGATCTCTGCCAGGCTCATGTCCACCGGATCGAAATGTTCGACCATGGCGGCGTTCATGTCGTCCTTCTCCGCACGGGAGAGGGCGGGGAGGGTGTAGCCTACGCCGAGGCGGACGGGTTTCGGGTTCGGGAGCGGGGCGGTGCTGCTTGAGGACGTGCCCGTGCCCCCATGCAGCCTTACGGCGTCGCTATCGAAGTAACTGGCGGCGAGGCGTTTGCCGCGTTCGTCGCGGGCGTTCATCCGGAGGCAGAACATCAGCAGGCGATCGTTGCGGATGCGGCGGAAGCCTTTCAGCTTGCCGGCGACGAAGACGGGGCTGAGCTGGCCGTCGATCGCGCGTTCATAGGCGATGTCCTTGAGCCGCTGCACACCGAGATCGAGTGCGGCCTCCCACGCGCGGCGGAAGCTTTCGGAGCCCGGACGGCGGCGCAGGTAATAGGCGCCTTCGGGGCTCATGTTGACGTAGCGCGCGGCGCGGCTGACGCTGCCGGTATCGGCGAGGGCGCCGATGAAGGCTTTCTGGCGCGCCGGGGTCCAGCCATCGTGGCGGTATTTGACGGGAACGCTGTCGAAGGCGGGGAGGTCTTCGGCGGCGACGGGGATGCGGGTTTCGGCGGGGTCCTTGCGGCGGGTCATGCGGGCTCTCCTGACAGATGGGCGCGCGGGCATGGGCCAGGCGGGCAGCTGTAGGAAAGCGAAATAGGATCGGCGCGGGGGCCGCTCCTACACGCGGTTGCGGGCGCAGGCGGGCCGCGGCGCGGTAAGGTTCGCTTAACCGAGCGACATAGGCTTTTCTTAACCGGAACAGGATAGGGGTCGGGCGGGGCGATGCATCATGCGTCGACATACCCCGCTTTGCGAAAGTGTGATGCGATGGCATTCCTGTGTCGTTTACTGGCCCGGCTGCTGCACGACCACAAAGGCAACGTGCTGGCGATAGTCGGAGCGGGCCTGGTCCCGCTGACCATCATGATCGGTAGCGGGGTGGACCTCAGCCGCGCCTATATGGCGAAGAGCAAGATGCAGAGCGCCTGCGATGCCGCCTCGCTGGCCGCGCGGCGGGTGATGAAGAACGATTCCCTCAACGATACGGTGCGCAATACGGGGCAAGAGTTCTTTACCTTCAACTTTCCGCAGGGGCAGTACGGGGCGCAGGCCTTCACCCCGGTGATCACCAGGCCGGAAGCGGGCGTGATCCGGGTGAACGCCTCGACCGCGATCCCGACCGCGATCATGCGCCTGTTCGGCTTCGAAACGCTGCCCGTGGCGGTAAGCTGCGATGCCTCGCTCAACTTCGTGAACACGGATATCGTGCTGGTGCTGGACGTCACCGCATCGATGGCGCAGACCGTCGACGGCACCCCCAAGATAAATGCGCTGCAGGATGCAGTGATGGCGCTCTACGACGAGCTCGCCCCGATCCAGACGCAGCTGGCTGCGCAAGGGTTGCGGCTGCGTTACGGTATCGTGCCCTATTCGAGCACGGTGAACGTCGGGCGGCTGATTTACGGGCAGAACCCGACTTATATGCGGAGTGAGACCACGGCCACATCGCGAAAAGCGAGGTTCACCAAGCCGGTTTATGTGCAGGATGGAAAAACGACCACCATGGGCTGGGAAGTGTCACCCAGCTTGCTCACCAACAACCAATGCAAAGCCTATGTCGAGGCGAGTGATGTGAACGGGGGCGGGCCAGCTCCGAAAGCTACGACAGTGACCAAGTATCAGGGCACTTCGTCTAACAGTGGTTACGTGCAGTCAGAAAACCGAGGGTGGAGCGGCGCTCCCAACGGCAGTAGTTGTCGGCGTTGGAAGATCGTTGAGACGAGCACCTACAAGACTGAGTATGAATTCGATAGTTGGGTATACACTAACGCAAATTACGATGTGACGGATTTTGTGAAACCCGGCGGTACGATGGCTTTGGCTGCATCCACTGCGGGCACAGTTGGAAAAGCTGGCGACTACCAATTCCAAGAACTTCCAATCCTGACCGGGAAAAGCACCAACCCCATTTCGTGGAATGGTTGCATTGAGGAACGGGATACTGTGTCGAGTATCGATGGCGGTACCAATCTGACGATCCCTTCGGGAGCCCACGATCTCAACATCAACCTAATTCCAAACAGCGAAGAGACGCGCTGGCGACCGATGGTTCCCGAGCTGATCTATCCAAGAAGTTCAGGATCGACGTCAAGCACGTCGACCACGGGTCCTATTACTAACGATGGAGAGGCCTTTTTTGCTTGTCCGTCCGAAGCTCGTCGTCTGGCCGTTTGGGACCGTACAGCCCTCAACAATTATATCACGGGCCTGCAAACCATTGGTGGAACTTATCACGACATCGGCATGATCTGGGGCGCGCGCTTAAGTTCGACGGGCGGAATTTTCGGCGACGGCTGCGAAGTCTTTAACGGGATGCCATGCAACCGCCACATCATTTTCATGACTGATGGCTATCAGACGGCCTATTGCAATGTGTACAGCGCGTACGGCGTCGAGCGAAACGACATGCGGATCCGAGGTTCGAGCGGCTGCACATCGTCCAGTGACACGAACTCCATCGTCAAAAATCTGGTGTCGCGTCACGAACAGCGCTTTCGCATGGCGTGCAACGCCGCAAAGAATATGAACACCTCGGTTTGGGTGATCGGGTTCGACACGGCGCTCAATTCCAATCTCACCGGCTGCGCTAGCAGCCCGGGACAGGCGGACACGGCCGCCAACCGCACGGCTCTGATCGCCAAGTTCCGAGAGATCGGCAACCAGATCGGCGCACTGAGGCTAACGCAATGATCGGGCTGTTCAAACGCCTCCGCAAGGAGGAGCAGGGTGCGGCGATAATCGAGTTTGCCTTCGTCCTGACCCCGCTGATGCTGTTTCTCCTGGGTGGTCTGGATCTCGGCTATCAGGCTTATCTTCGCTCAGTGGTGCAGGGTGCGCTCAACGATGTATCGCGAACGGGCTCGCTCGAGGCGCCGGGTTTTGCCTGCAGCGGCGATAGCGTCGAGGAGAAGATCGGTTGCGCGATCAGGACCCGCTCCGACGTGGTGGCGCGCAATGCCACCTATCAGATCACCATGCGCAGTTTCTACGATTTTTCCAGCATCGGGCGAAGCGAGAAACTCGTGACCGATTATAATTCCAACGGGCAGTACGATCCGGGCGATTGCTTCATCGACCTCAACGAGAATGGCGCTTTCGATGCGAGCGCGGGACGCAATAATATCGGCGGCGCGGACGATGTCGTGTTCTATGAAGTGAACCTGTCCATGCCCCGCCTGTTTCCGATTCATCGATTTCTGGACGTATCGCCGAACTATTCCATCAACGCGACCAGTGCGATCCGGAACCAGCCCTACGCTGTTCAAAAGAAACCACCAACGGTGTGTGTGTGATGATGCGTGAAGCAATCTTGCCACGGCGCTTTCTGCGCCGGCTGCGTTTGTCGGAAAGCGGTTTAGCCCTGACCGAATTCGCCTTCTCCCTTCCGATTTTCATAACCCTTCTCTTCGGTGGGCTGGAAATAATCAATTTGGTGATGGCGCACATGCGGATCAATCAGATTGCAATCACGGTGGCGGACAACGCCGGACGTGCACGATCGGGAATCGACGAAGCAGATATTTACGAAGTATTTGCCGGGGCTACGCAGGCAGGTACGGGCTTGGATTTCGCCAGCAACGGCCGGGTGGTCCTATCTTCCTTGCAACCCAATGGCAAAACCGGCGGCAACGCCGGCCAAATGATAAATTGGCAACGATGCTTCGGTTCTCTCGCGGTCGCTCCACGTTACGGTTTGGAGAACAAGGGACGAAACGATTCTTCCCTCGCTGCAGGCATGGGCCCTGACACAACGCGGATCAGGGCTGCCCAGGGCACAGCGGTAATGTTTGCCGAGGTATCCTATCATTACACGCCCAAGATTCTGCCAAGCATCGTCAGCAGCGGGTTGGATTTGCGATACGAAAGCGCGTTCAACGTGCGTGAGCGGACCAATCAGGACATAACCAATACGCAGCGGCTCGCGACCAATTCCTGCTGACCTAAATCAATCGGTTATTCGCAAAGGCAATTTGCAATGGACAAGAAATTTGCCTTGATGCTGGCTGGCGGTATCCTGCTGACTGTCGCATTGACGATGGCCGAGGGCGGGCCCGTGGATCGTATGATTGATACGAAAGGCCAGGACGCGCACCGGCTGGCCCAAATTCGCAGCGCGCAGCAGCAAATCGGACAATCTGTGGATGTGCCGAACGAGAACGGCGCCCAATGGTTCGCAGGTAGCCCGCCAGTCACATCGGCGCCGATAGAAGTCTATCGGCCGGAAACCGTCCATGTAGAAATACCGCCGGACGTCATCGATCCGGCCGTGGTGGCGGCCAGCCCGATACGGTGATCGGGCGGCCTTCACCGCACCCCGAACGTCCCGGGGATCAGGGACGGGTCTGGCCGTCGCCGTGAACGAGGTACTTGAAGCTGCACAGCTGCTCGAGGCCAACGGGACCGCGGGCATGCATCTTGCCGGTCGCGATGCCGATTTCCGCGCCCATGCCGAATTCGCCGCCATCGGCAAATTGGGTGGACGCGTTGTGCATCACGATGGCGCTATCGATCGATGTCATAAACTGACGTGCTGCATTAGCATCTTCTGTGATGATGGCATCGGTGTGATGGCTGGAGTGTTCTTCCACCCAGGCAATGCCTTCGTCCAGTCCGTCGACGATCTTCACCGATGCGATGGGATCGAGATATTCAGTGCTCCAGTCTTCCTCGGTCGCCGGCTTGAGGCGATCGTCGATTGCGACGGCGTCGGCATCGCCGCGTAATTCGCAATCGCCAGCCATCGCGTCAGCGAATTTGGGAATGAACGCTTCCGCCACGGACCGGTCGACCACGACGCTTTCCGTCGCACCGCATACGCCTGTGCGGCGAAGCTTCGCGTTGCGGATGACCTTGACCGCTTTGTCGACGTCGGCTGCCGAATGCACATAGCTGTGGCAGTTCCCGTCGAGGTGGAGGAGGGTAGGAACGCTGGCCTGATCTCTGACCAGTTCGACCAGTCCACGCCCGCCGCGCGGAATTACCAAGTCGACGAATTCGTCGGCTTTCAGAAGCGCGGCGACGGCATTGCGGTCGGTCGTGCCAACGGTTTGGACGGCGTCTTCGGGGAGACCGGCTGCCTTCAGCCCGGCGCGCATGCATTCGACGATCACGCGTGTGGAGTTGCGGCTTTCGCTGCCGCCGCGCAGGATGACTGCATTGCCAGACTTGAGGCAGAGCGCGCTGGCATCGGCCCCGACATTGGGGCGGCTTTCGTAAATCATGCCGATCACACCTATCGGCACGGCGACACGTTCGATGGACAAGCCGTTGGGTCGTTCGAACGTCGCAAGCTCGCGACCGACGGGGTCGGGCAGTTCGGCGATTTCTTCCAGCGCACCGGCCATGCCGTCGATCCGGTCGTCGGTCAGACGCAGCCGGTCGATGAAGCTGTCGGGCTTTTTGCCTTCGACACTCTTCACATCTTCCGCATTGGCTTCGAGCAGTTCGCTCTTGCGGGTCCGAAGGGCCTTTGCCGCTTCGCGCAGAGCATTGTTCTTTGCGTCTGTGGTGGCCGAGAGGAGGCCGCGAGCGGCCTTGCGAGCACGCTGGCCAAGTTCGTGAATGTGGATTTGCGGATCAAGTGCTTGGTCGGTCATAGTTTCTCTCTTGTCTTGTATTCGGAACGGGAGGCGCTGAGGGTCAGCGCAACTCCACCGCCCGGTCGTAAGCTGCCTGCAACGTATCATGGAGGCGGGTGGAAAGGCCACCATCGCCATTGAGCGCATCAAGGCCGGCGGCAGTCGTTCCGGCCTTGCTGGTGACGGAATTGCGCAGTTCTTCCAGGCTGGGGGCGCCCGGTTCACTGGCCATTGCGATCGCGCCGCCAATGGTGCCGAGAACCATTTCGCGCGCTTCGTCTTCGGTAAAGCCCAGTTTCATGGCGGCTTCCGCATAGGCGCGGGCAATTTCGAACACATAGCCCGGGCCCGAGCCTGCAACGGCGGTCACCCGGTCCAGCTTATCTTCGCTATCGACCGTCACTGTCGACCCGGCTCGGCTCATGAAATCCTGCGCATGGGCAAGGTGGTCATCGCTTGCGTGCGGGCCGGGGCAAATTCCACTGACCCCGCGACCGATTGCAGCGGGCAGATTGGGCATCGTGCGAATGACGGGTGCATCGCCCATGAGCTTTGACAGGCGTGCGGCTGAATAGCCTGCAGCAATCGATAACACATATCCGCCGGCGGCCAGGTTGCTCACGTAATCTGCCAGAATGTCGTCAATCAACTGCGGCTTTACAGCGGCAATGATGCAATCGAACTGGTCATCCGCGATTTCCGAACGATCTGTGACAAGCGCGACATCGTCGGGAACGTCGCTGCCGGCGGGGTCCACCACCGTGATGGCTTCGGGGCCGTTGACCCATTGGGACAGTAAAGCGGAACCCATTTTCCCGCAGCCGACAATGCAAACTGTTTTTGTAATGTCTAAATTCCGTTTCCGAGCGTCACGGCTCTATTTAAATGTGTCTTATACTTTGTGTTCGTGCCGAATTATTTGACCGTTAGGCGGCTAAACTGGAGAATACCTATTTATCAACGACGTATGGATATTTTCAAAAATCCGGTTGTGCGTCGCACCATTACGATCTATATTCTTTTCAGAAAATTTCAAGGCTGCGCAATATTTGGGAACATGACTAAAAAACCTACCATTGTCGTCAAAATCGGTTCGGCCCTTCTTGCCAACCAGGAACTCCTCACGCCGCGTTATGGTTTCCTCCAGCGCCTGCTGGAAGATATCGCACAATTGCGGGCGCAGGGTAGCAACGTCATTCTCTGCTCCTCCGGTTCGGTGGCGTTGGGTCTGCGTATTATCGGTGAAACGCCCGAAAGCGCCGGTGTTTCCGACAAACAGGCGGCTGCCGCCTGCGGAATGCCCTTGCTGCTCAACGCCTATAAGCAGGTGGGGCACGAATTCGGTTTCGATATCGCACAGGTCCTGTTGACGCTGGGCGATTTCGAGGACCACCGCCGCTTCCTCAACACGCGCAACACCGTGCATCGCCTGCTTGAATCCGATGTCGTTCCGATCGTGAACGAGAACGATTCGATCACCACGGAAGAAATTCGCGTGGGCGACAACGACCGGCTGGCAGCGAAGGTCGCGCAGATGGTCGGGGCTGACGATTTCGTCATCCTGACCGGTGTCGATGGTCTGTATGACCGAAATCCCGACGATCCCGAGGCGCAGTTCGTGCCCGAGGTCGAGGACGTGGGCATGTATATGGACGCGACCAAGGGCAAGAGCACGCTTGGCACCGGCGGCATGGAAACGAAACTGCTAGCCGCCAATATGGCGCAGGAGGCAGGGGTCACCACCTGGATCGCGCAGGGCGAGGTAGACCATCCGGTCTCCGAAGTGCTCAATGGATCGCGCCGGTCGACCAAGATTCTGCCGCATCCCAACCCGTTGTCCGGCTGGGACAGCTGGATCGCCAACCGGCTGCAAATGGCGGGTAGCATCGTGATTTCGGATGCGATCGCCGCGGCGTTGAGTGGGGATCGGCCGATTCGCCGGCAGGATGTCATCTCGATGACCGGCGATTTCACGCGCGGCGATGTGCTGCATATCTACGACAGCAAGGGTATCGAGCGTGCACGCGGATTGAGCGATTTCACATCGGAAGAATTGCGCGTGCTGACCAACAATCCCGACACTCAGGCCGAACAGCTTCTGGGCTATCGCACCAAGGGCGAAGTCATCCGGAGTGCCAATCTGGTGATGCTGGAGCATCGCCATCTGCTGTGGGACGCGCCGGAAGAAATCGCGCGCCGGGATTGGGACCAGCCTGCCGTTGGATGACGATAGTGGCTGCTGCCGGGGGACAGGGCTGCTAACTTCACTTGGCGTTCATGGGGGCGGTGGCTATAGGCTGCTACCCATGACGAACCAGACCCGTTCCACGACGAAGCTCATTCTCGGCACCGCGCTTGCAAGCGCGTCTCTGATGACCGCGGCCTGCGCCGGCCGCAGCAGCGGCCCAGCCGATACTTCCTATGTCGCTCGCGACGTGGAATCGCTTTATGGCGAGGCAAAGCGGCGGCTCGACAGTGGCCAGGCGACTCTTGCGGCGGCCCTGTTCGACGAGGTCGAACGCCAGCATCCCTATTCGCCATGGGCCCGCCGGGCGCAGCTGATGAGCTCGTTCAGCTATTATGTCGCCAAGGATTACAACAAGGCGATCCAGTCGGCGCAGCGTTTCCTCCAGATCCATCCGGGTAACAAGGATGCGCCGTATGCCTTCTATCTGATCGCGCTGAGCTATTACGAACAGATCAGCGATGTGCAGCGCGATCAGAAGGTGACCGAACAGGCGCTGACGGCGCTGCAGGAAATCGATCGTCGGTTCCCCAATTCGGATTATGCGTCCGATGCACGTCTCAAGATCGACCTCGTGCGCGACCATCTGGCGGGCAAGGAAATGGAAATCGGCCGCCATTACGAACGCGCTGGCCGCTGGATTGCCGCACAGATCCGCTTCCAGAACGTGGTCGACAATTACCAGACCACGAGCCACGCGCCCGAAGCGCTGTACCGTCTTACGGAAACCAGCCTCGCGCTTGGCATTCCGGACGAAGCGGTGAAGTATGCGGCGGTGCTGGGTGCCAACTACCCGGGCACGGAATGGTACGACAAGGCGTATGATCTGGTGCAGGATCATGCAGCAGGCGTGACGCCGAGCTGAGCCATTCGGCCGAGCCGGGCTTTCGGTTTTGGGGCTCCTCGGTTCGTAACTCGGCTTCGGTTCGATCTTGTGGGACCGCACGCGGTTGCGGCCATCATTCTTCGCTCGATAAAAGTGCGCGATCGGCCCGGCCGTACAAACCGTTCCAACCGGCAGGATCGCTCACCAGTGGCAAGCAGGGCAAAAGCTCATGCGCCGTTTACATCGGTCAGACATCGAAAGGGTGTCGATTGGCGTGCGTGCCCTGCTGACTCGGCCCGCGGCAGCCGCTAGGAGGTGCCTGCATGCTGACCCGGCTATCCATCCGCAACATCGTCCTGATCGAAGCGCTCGATCTCGCCTTCGGTCGGGGACTGGGCGTGCTGACGGGCGAAACCGGGGCAGGCAAATCGATCCTGCTTGACGCGCTTGGTCTGGTGCTGGGAAATCGCGCTGATAGCGGGTTGGTTCGGGGCGGAGAGGACAAGGCCAGCGTTTCGGCCAGTTTCGAATTCAACAGCCTGCCGGGCGGTCTGGTGCAATTGCTGGACGATGCCGACATCGAACTCGAGGAAGGTGAGCCGCTGATCGTGCGTCGCCAGATCAAGGCGGATGGGAAGAGCAAAGCCTTCGTCAACGATCAGCCGGCCAGTGTCGGCTTGCTGCGGGAAATGGCCGGTTATCTCGTCGAACTGCACGGCCAGCACGACGATCGCGGCCTCGTGAACCCGCGCGGTCACCGCGCCCTGCTGGACCGGTTCGCGGGCGGTGATGCCGGGCGTGTGGCAGCGGCATGGTTGAAATGGCGCACCACCGAAGACGCACTGGCAGAGGCGCGAGAGGCGGTCGAGGCCGCGAAGGCCGACCAGGACCTCCTGCTGGCTCATCTCGCCGAACTGACGGCGCTCGAACCGCAGGCTGGCGAAGAAGCGCGGCTGGCCGAAACGCGCGCAGACATGCAGAAAGGCGAGAAGCTGTCCGGCGATCTCGAGGAATTGCGGCACATCTGGGAGGGGTCGGATTCACCCCTTGCGGCTTTGCGCGTAGCCGCGCGGCGGCTCGACCGCATAGCCCCGGAGCACCCGCTGCTTACAGAGGCGCTCGGTGCGCTGGACCGCGCGGTGATCGAAGCGGGTGAAGCAGAAGACAAGCTCTCTGCCGCCGCGGAAGCACTGGTTCACGATCCTGCTGCCCTCGACGCGGCGGAAACCCGCTTGTTCGAATTGCGTGCAATCGCACGAAAACATCGCTGCGAAGTGGATGAACTGCCCGCGAAGATGCGCGAGATGCGCAGCCGGTTGGAAAGCATCGAAGGCGGGGAAGCGCAGCTGGATGCGCTGGAGGCTGCGGCAAAGGACGCGGGCCAGCGCTATCGCGCCGAGGCCGAGGCGCTACATGCTACACGGGTTGCTGCAGCACTGCGGCTCGACGAGGCGGTGGCGCGCGAACTCGCTCCGCTCAAGCTCGATGCGGCGCGTTTCAAGACGGCGGTTACCGAGTTGCCAGAAGAAAAATGGGGGGCTGCGGGAATGGATTCCGTCGAATTCCTGATTGCTACCAATCCGGGAGCTGATTTCGCGCCGCTTAACAAGATTGCCAGCGGCGGCGAATTGTCGCGCTTTATACTGGCGTTGAAGGTCGCGCTGGCGGAGCAGGGCGGCGCGGCCACCGTGATTTTCGACGAGATCGACCGAGGCGTAGGCGGTGCGGTTGCGAGTGCGATCGGCGAACGACTGGCGCGCCTTTCAGCCGATGGACAGCTACTTGCCGTGACGCATAGCCCGCAAGTCGCGGCGCGGGGGCGTACGCACTACATGATCGCAAAAAGCTCAAATGGCACCGTGACCAAGACCGGTGTCGCCCTGCTGGACGAAGCCGGACGCAAGGAAGAGATCGCACGGATGCTAAGCGGCGCAGAAGTAACCCCCGAGGCGCGGGCGCAAGCCGACCGTCTGCTGGAAGGGGTGTAAAATGCTGCCACTGCTGGCCTGCCTTTTTCAAGATGAGTATGTTTTCTGATGACGCCAGACCTCACCGAGGCCGATGCCGCAAACGAGTTGATGCGGCTGGCCAAGCAGATTGCGCATCATGATCGCCTCTATCATGCCGAGGACGCACCTGAGATAACCGATCAGGAATACGATGCGCTGGTGCGGCGCAATGCCGAACTGGAGGCCGCATTTCCGCAGTTGGTGCGGGATGATTCTCCGAGCCGCAAGGTCGGCCATGCCATCGCTTCCTCGCCGCTCTCCAAGGTAAAACATGAGGTTCGCATGATGAGCCTCGATAATGCCTTCAGTGCTGAAGAGGTTGAAGAGTGGGTCGCGCGCGTTCGTCGATTCCTGTCGCTTGCGGACGATGCGCCGCTAGCGTTCACGGCGGAGGACAAGATCGACGGCCTGTCATGCTCGCTCCGTTACGAGAAAGGCGTTCTGGTTCGCGCGGCCACTCGCGGCGACGGTCAGGTGGGGGAAGACGTGACCCCCAATGTCGCCTTCATTCCAGACATTCCCCAATCGATTGCCGGCGAAGTACCCGACGTCTTCGAGGTGCGGGGCGAAGTCTACATGGCGAAGGCCGATTTCCTTGCCCTCAATGCGGCGCAGGAAGATGCGGGCGGCAAGCTTTTCGCCAACCCGCGGAATGCTGCGGCCGGCTCGCTACGGCAAAAGGATGCTACCGTTACGGCAAAGCGCCCGCTGAAGTTCTGGGCGCATGGCTGGGGCGCAGCGTCGGCTGTGCCGGGAGCGACGCAACAGCAAGTGGTCGACGTGTTACGCGAATGGGGTTTCCCGGTATCTGCGCTGTTTCGTCGCGTGGAGGATACGCAAGGACTACTGGGCAGTTATGATGCCATCGGCGAAGCGCGACCTGAACTTCCGTATGAAATCGATGGCGTCGTCTACAAGGTGGACCGGCTAGATTACCAGCAGCGGCTCGGCTTTGTTGCGAAAGCCCCGCGCTGGGCGCTGGCACATAAGTTTCCTGCCGAACGGGCGGAGACCACGCTGGAAAACATCGATATCCAGGTCGGACGGACGGGCAAGCTGACACCGGTCGGGCGTCTTGCGCCGGTATTGGTTGGCGGCGTGACGGTTACCAATGTCACGCTTCACAATCGCGACGAGATCGAGCGCCTGGGCGTACGTCCGGGCGACCGCGTGGTCGTGCAGCGTGCAGGCGACGTTATTCCACAGCTTGTGGATAATCTGACCCGGGACGAAAAGCGCACACCGTTCAAATTTCCCGACCGCTGCCCCGAGTGTGGCAGCGAGGCGGTGGCGGAAGAAGGTGAAGTCGACGTGCGCTGCACCGGCGGCCTTATCTGTCCTGCGCAACGTACGGAAAGATTGAAACACTTTGTCAGTCGTGGGGCGCTCGACATCGACGGGCTGGGCGAAAAGACGATCGATCAGTTCTTTGCACTTGGCTGGCTGGAAAGCCCGGCCGACATCTTCCGGCTAAAAGACCGGCGCGCCGATATTCTAGCGCTCGACGGCTGGAAGGAGCGGTCTGTGGACAACCTGTTGGCTTCTGTGGAAGCCCGCAGGGAGCCCGATGCCGCGCGCCTGTTGTTTGGACTGGGAATTCGCCACGTCGGGTCGGTGACCGCGCGCGATCTGATGAAGAACTTTCACGAATTGCCCGCGCTGCGCAGTACGGCGGAGAAGGCTCATGCGGGTGATGAGGACGCGCTGGCTTCGCTCGTTTCCATCGATGGTATCGGCAGTGCGGTTGTCGAGGCGCTCGGCGATTTTTTCCATGAAGATCATAACAAGACGGTGTGGGAAGACATACTCTCGCAAGTAGCGCCGCCTCGCTATGTCGTCGAAACCCGGGATAGTCCGGTCAACGGCAAGACAGTTGTCTTTACCGGGAAACTGGAAACCATGAGCCGGGATGAGGCAAAGGCACAGGCCGAACGTCTTGGGGCCAAGGCCAGCGGATCGGTCAGTGCAAAGACCGACCTGCTCGTGGCTGGCCCGGGCGCGGGCAGTAAGCTCAAAAAGGCCGCTGACCTTGGTATCGAAGTGATCGACGAGGCGGCGTGGGCCGACATCGTCAAGGCGGCCGAGTAGGTGCTGGCAGCTATCCAGCCGCGGGTGCTCCGCATAGCCGGACTGCTGCGCAATCGTGGCGAGAAAATCGCGGTCGCCGATGGCGCAACAGGCGGGTTGATCGCTGCGTCGATACTCACCGTTCCGGGGGCGCTCGATTTCTTCGTCGGGGGCGGGGTGGTGTATTCCTTTCGCGCGCGCGACGTGCTCTTCGATCTTCCGCGTGATGCCTATGACGGAATGCGCGGGGCGAGCGAGGACTATGCGCTGCTTCAGGCGCGCGCCATTCGGGACAATTTCGGAGCGGAGTGGGGCCTGGCCGAAAGCGGTTCGGTCGGCGGATCGAACCACCCGAGCGGCGCGCCGGCCGGGAGGAGCTGTTCCGCAGTGGCGGGGCCGGATGGTTTCGAGCTCGCGCGGGTAATCGAAACCGGAAGGGGCGATAGGATCGCCAACATGGAAGCTTTTGCCACGGAGGCACTGATAACGCTGGAGGAAGCGCTAAATCGCTGATTCAGGAACAAGCTGTCAGCACTGCGTTGAACCGGGGTGAGCGCATCTTTCCGGTTTATCATCTTCGCCGTTCCCGTCATGCTGCTGGCGCTGATCCTGGTGTGGACACCGCGCAGCCATCCGGAAGTCGATGGCGATCCGCTTGTCGAACAGGCGGCAGACGAGGTCCAACCGGCCCCGATGACACCTGAACAGCGCGAGCTGGACCGAGAAATCAGCCGTATCGGTGGTACATTTCCCGGCCATGTAGGCATTGCCGTGCGCGACATTGCTGCACGCAGGACGCTTCATTTCAACGGCCTTCAGCTCTTCCCTCAGCAGAGCGTGAGCAAACTCTGGGTCACGCTGACTGCTCTCGGCGAGGTCGATGCAGGGGAGCTCGAATTGACCGAGAAGGTCGAAATCCGTGATCCGGACCTGACCGTCTTCCACCAGCCGATCCGCGACATCGTTCGCCGGCGAGGTAGTTTTACGACCGATTATGCCGATCTGATCGAACGGGCCATCACCCATAGTGACAATACGGCCAACGACCGCATCCTGCGCCGCGTCGGCGGACCGGATGTGGTGCAGAAGTTCCTCGACGATCATGGACTGTCCAGCATCCGTTTCGGTACCGACGAACGGACGAAGCAGAGCGGCATTGCGGGGCTGACGTGGACGCAAGCCTATTCGAAGGGAGCTGCCTTCTTCGATGCGCGCGACCAGGTGCCGGACCAGAGGCGCAGCAATGCGTTCGAGGCCTATCTTGCAGATCCGATCGATGGTGCCCCGCCGGTTGCCATCGTCGAGGCGCTGGCCCGCCTGCACGAGGGAAAGCTACTTTCCGGCCCGTCTACAGCACTGCTTCTGGCCACAATGTCGCGCACGAAGAGCGGCCCTCAACGCCTCAAGGCCGGTGCACCGCAAGACTGGATCGTCCGCCACAAGACCGGGACGGGTCAAGTCTATGACGGGGAGCAGTCCGGATATAACGACATCGGGCTGTTCACATCGCCTGACGGGCGGACCTATGCCATTGCTGTTATGATCGCCCGCACGCGGGTGTCCATTCCGGAACGCATGGCGATGATGCAGGAGGTCGTGCGCGCGGTGGTGAACTACGATACGACAATCGCCGAGGATCGAGATGTGGATAGGCGTATGTCAGAAGAAGACGGGACTGCCTGAACCAATTGCTACCGCGAATCGGCCTGCAACGGTTCGGGTATCCATTTCATGACGCCACCTTCGAGCGGCGTCCATAGGCCCACGCGAATACCGGCGGTGGCCAAGGTGTCGCTGGTCCACTGGTTGCAGGTGTTGCCGAGGTGATAGGTACCGGGCGCGTCGTAAAAAACGTCATTCCCGAAATACCCGTGATACATGGTGCGCTTGTCGAATGGTACGATCTGGCGTTCGACGGCGGCGACGAGCCGGGCATATTGGCTTGGAGAAATAACAAGCGGACGCAGATCCGCGCCGGGGGCCGGGCGCACATAATGGGCGACATGCAGCAGACTGTCGCCGCTGATGATCGCCCCCACAGCAGTGGACACGGTGATGTCGGCCCAGGTCGGCGTGTTGAGGAATACCTCGCGTTCCCCCCAGCTCACCGAGACATGCGTATAGGGGCGCTGGAAATCGTTTACATCGCCGGCTGGAAAATCCGCTCGCCAGTCCTTTTGCGGTGTGACGAGCGGCATGACGATTGCGGTATGGACGCCGTTGGTTTCGATCATGATTTCGATACCGCTATCGGGTTCGGTCCAGCCCGAATTTCGTGGAATGGCGCTGCCGATCCATGCAGCCAGAAGAAACAGCACGAACAGGGTGATGAGCACGGCCAGTGCCCACGCGCCAACTCGCGCAGCGCGCTTCACCGGTGGCGACTTTTGCGCAGCCACAAGATCGACCAGTCACCATTCACCAACCGGCGACCAAGACGAAATCCGAGTTTGCGATAGGCGGTCCGCACGCGTGTTTCCTGCGTTTCGAGCAACCCTGCGAGCAGCAGATTGCCACCTGGAGTGACGGCGGAAGCGAAGGACGGCGCAAGTTCGACCAGCGGTCCGGCAAGGATATTGGCAATGAACAGGTCGTACGGGCCGCGCAGCTTGAGCAGCGGGTCGTCCAATCCGTCGGCGATGACCATGATCAGCTCGCCTGCCCGGTCACCTTCGACAATGCCGTTCATCGCCATGTTGTCGCGCACGACGCCCGCGCAGACCGAATCGATATCCGATGCGGTGGCGGTTGCGCCTGGCCAGAGATGCATGGCAGCGAAGGCCAGCAGTCCTGTGCCGGTACCGATATCGGCATGGTTGCGGGCGACCACGCCTTCGCGCTTCATCAGGTCGAGCATGGCGAGGCAGCCCGCGGTGGTCTGGTGCTGCCCGGTACCGAAGGCCTGGCTGGCGGGAATGACGAAATCCACCATCCCCGCATCGGCGGGATGATCAGGCGTGCGGACGTGGAAGCGGCCCGCGCGGATCGGCTCGACGCCTTTCTGGCTTTCGGTCACCCAGTCGGCTTCGGGCACCTTCTCGACCGTCAGGGTTGGTGCATCGCTATCGAACAAGGCGGCGACGCGTCTGAGCTCAGCCTTCTTCGGCTTATGTTCCAGATAGACCTCGACCGTCCATTCTTCAGGGCGATCATCGGCCACTTCCATGCCGGTGACGATCCATTCAGGCGGCCAGTCGATCGCATCTTCATGCGCGACCAATGCCGCCCTGGCGACATCCTTGGAAACTTCCGCAACGATCTTCCAGCTATCAGCCACCCGCACGTTCCTTGCTGAGGCGCTTGTCCAGTGCGGAAGTGAGAGCAGCAGCATAACGCTGACATTGACCCGGCGCTCCGAGCGTGCCGTCGCGCAATTTCTCGATCAGGCTGCTGGCCGAGGGATGGGGTGTCAGCAATTCGTCGCAAGGCAATTGAGACACTTTGGAAATACTCGTGCGGAAAGCGGCAATGGTCTGCGGGTGGTCGCTGAAGCGGTAACTGTCCGCCGATACGGGTGAAAGGCTATCGACATAGGCAATGCGACGACAGGCGGGCGGCTCGTCATCGGAGGCGCAGGCGGTCCAGGTGTAACTCATGGCTCCGGGTGTGTGGCCCGGGGTGGCGTGGGCGGTAATGGCAATGTCGCCCAGCGTGAGGGTCTCTCCATCCTGGATGATGCGGGCGACTTTCACAGGCGCCATAGCCGGATGATCGGCATCCGCCTGTGGGTCCTCATCCGAAACCATCCCGCTTTCGAGAACCGGAGCCGCGAGGGGCGAGGCGATAATTTGCGCACCGGTCGCCTTGGCGAGAATTGCATGTCCACCGACATGATCGAAATGTTCGTGGCTGGCGAGGATGTACCGAACATCTTCAGGATCCACGCCGATCCGGCGCAGATTTGCGAGGATCAGTTCGCCACCTGCCTCGGTACCGCTATCGATGAGAACATGGCCTTGAGGGCTCGCAACAAGGATTGCGGCAATCCCGCAAGTGCCGACGTACCAGCTATCGCCGAGAATTCGGAAGGGCGGGGCCGCCTTATCCCACTCGTCCCAGTCTTCGCAGCTTTCAGGAAACGAGGCGCCCGAGAGGTTGGCCGCCGCCAGGCTTGGCATCGACACGGTATCAGGCGGGGTGGTCGCAGCACATCCGGCAAGCAACAGCGCTGGTAGCAATCTAGCGAACATAACTGGCTCCGTTGGCGTCCAGTGTTGCCCCTGTCATGCTCGCAGGAGCATCAAGCGCGCAAAAGGTTATGATCCGCGCCATTTCTTCGGGTTCGGCTACCCGGCCAAGAGGAATATCGGCAAGAAGGCCTGCGCCGCCTCGGCTTTCGAGGTAATCGCCCGCCATTGCAGTATCCGTAAATCCGGGTGTGATGGCAAAGCTTAGGATACCCTGATGCGCATATTGGCGGGCGATGGTCTTGTGCATGGCCAACATGCCCCCCTTACTCGCAGCATAATGCCAGTGGGCAGGCGAATCTCCGCGATGGCCCGCTCGGCTGGCGACGTGAACGATGCGGCCGGAAAAGCCGCGTTCCTGCCAGTGTTTGACTGCAAACCGGCTCAACTGCGCCGAAGCGGTCAGGTTGATCCGCATGGTGTCCTCCCATGCGTCGAGCCATTCGATATCCGAACGATCGAGCGGGTTCGGATCGAAAAGACCAGCATTGTTGATCAGGACGTCGATTTCGCCGCCAGTCCTGGCGAGTGCGGCCTCCCACAATTCGTGCGGAGCACCCGGCTCGCAGAAATCTGCAGGGACGGTGTCGACAGCCTTGCTCGACGTCGCCTGACCGATAACCTTCGCACCGCGTGCTTCGAGCGATGCCTTGGCAGCGGCGCCGATGCCGCGGGAGGAACCTGTAAGGAGGATGGTAGTCATTACGCCGCTGTATCGAAGGGAAAGCCGCATTGCCATCCTTGCGCCACGCGTCAGCTTCGCTAAGGGAAGGCCTTCAAATTATCCAACCGGACGAGAATGATGGCCAACCGCCCGATCGCACCACATCTGCAAATCTGGAAATGGGGACCGCACATGGCGATCTCCATCCTCCATCGCGTAACCGGCGATGGTCTCGCCCTGGTCGGCCTGGCCGTCCTGCTCTGGTGGCTGGGCGCAATGGCAGCCGGTCCGGATGCGTACGCGACCTTCCAGACGGTCATGGGCTCGCCATTGGGTATGGTCGTGCTGGTGGGTCTTAGCTGGGCTTTCTTTTCCCACATGATGAGCGGCCTTCGCCATTTCGTCATGGACATCGGTGCCGGTTACGAACTCGACACGAACAAGACGTGGTCCATTCTCGCGCCGCTGCTCGGCATTCTTCTCACGGCGGGCTTCTGGGCCCTCATTCTGCTTCGTTAAAGGGTAAGACCCATGGGTAACGGAACCTCCATCGGACGCGTGCGCGGGCTGGGCTCGGCACACGAAGGCGCGCATCATTGGCTGCTGCAGCGCTTCACCGCGATCGGCAATCTGGTCCTCGCACTGTTTCTGGCGGTTAGCCTCGCGCTGCTGCCGAATTACAGCTTCGCCACCGTCACGGGATGGGCATCGCAGACGCTGCCCGCCACGGCACTGGCGCTGCTCATCATCTCGGTCTTCTGGCACGCACGCATCGGCTTGCAGGTGCTGATCGAAGACTATGTCCACGACGCCGGAACCAAGTTCGGCGTCCTCGCCCTTCTCAACTTTGCAACCATCGGCGGCGGCGCGTTCGGTCTTGTTTCGATAGCACGCCTCGCCCTTGGAGGAGCCGCCTGATGGCTTTCAATCAGACTTTCAGCATCAACGGACGCGAATATCCGATCACCGATCACACGTATGACGTGGTCGTCGTGGGGGCGGGCGGTTCGGGCTTGCGCGCCACCATGGGTGCAGCCGAAAGTGGCCTCAAGACCGCGAACATCACCAAGGTCTTCCCGACGCGTTCGCACACGGTTGCCGCGCAAGGGGGCATCGCCGCCAGCCTGGGCAACAACACGCCCGACCACTGGCAGTGGCACATGTACGATACCGTCAAGGGTTCCGACTGGCTCGGGGATCAGGACGCGATCGAGTACATGGTCCGCGAAGCACCGCAGGCGGTTTACGAGCTGGAGCACGCCGGTGTGCCCTTCAGCCGCAACGACGACGGCACGATCTACCAGCGCCCGTTCGGCGGGCACATGCAGAACATGGGCGAAGGCCCGCCGGTGCAGCGCACCTGCGCTGCGGCCGACCGTACCGGTCACGCCATGTTGCACGCGCTCTATCAACAGAGCCTGAAATACGACGCGGATTTCTTCATCGAATATTTCGCGCTCGACCTGATCATGAAAGATGGCGTCTGCGTCGGCGTGATCGCCATGTGCCTTGATGACGGGACGATCCATCGTTTCCGTTCGAAAGCCGTGGTTTTGGCAACCGGTGGTTATGGCCGCTGCTATTTTACTGCGACCTCCGCGCACACGTGCACCGGTGACGGTGGCGGCATGGTGCTTCGCGCTGGCTTGCCCTTGCAGGATATGGAATTCGTACAATTCCATCCCACGGGTATTTACGGTGCCGGCGTACTGATCACCGAAGGCGCACGCGGGGAGGGCGGTTATCTGACCAACTCCGAAGGTGAGCGGTTCATGGAACGCTACGCCCCGAGCGCGAAGGATCTGGCCTCGCGCGACGTCGTCAGCCGTTCGATGGCGCTCGAAATGCGTGAAGGCCGCGGTGTGGGCCCGGAAAAGGACCACATTTTCCTCCATCTCGACCATATCGATCCGACCGTCTTGGCCCAGCGCCTGCCTGGCATTACCGAAAGCGGAAAGATCTTCGCCGGTGTCGATCTGACCCGCGAACCGCTGCCGGTTACGCCCACCGTCCATTACAACATGGGCGGCATTCCCTGTAACTTCCACGGCGAAGTAATGGCGGGCGATACCAGCGATCCCGAGAAGATCGTCCCCGGTCTGTTTGCAGTGGGCGAAGCAGCCTGCGTGTCGGTGCACGGCGCCAACCGGCTCGGCTCGAACTCGCTGATCGATCTCGTCGTCTTTGGGCGTGCTACTGGCCATCGCCTGAAGGAACTGATCAAGCCGGGTACCAGCCACGACGAACTGCCGAACGACAGTGCCGATCTCGCCCTGACTCGTCTCGACCATTTCCGTTATGCCGATGGCAGCACCCCGACCGCCAAGCTGCGTTCGGATATGCAGAAGTCGATGACTCGCCACGCGGCCGTTTTCCGCGACAGCAAGCTCCTGGCTGAAGGCGTCGAGGAACTGACGGCGATCAACAAGCGGATGGAAGACGTGAAGGTCTTCGACCGCTCGCTGATCTGGAACAGCGATCTGATCGAAACGCTCGAACTCGACAATCTCATGGCACAGGCGAACGTGACCATGGCGAGTGCGGAGAACCGCAAGGAAAGCCGCGGCGCGCACGCTCACGAAGACTACCCCGATCGCAACGATGCCGAATGGATGAAGCACACCATTGCCTGGTTCGACGGCTGGGGCGGCAACGGCGGCGGCGTGAAGATCGACTACCGTCCGGTCCACGAATATACGCTGACCGATGACGTGAAATATATCGAACCGAAAAAGCGGGTTTATTGATGCGAGCGAGGGTGGTGGCATTCGCCGCGGGTGTCGCGGCGTTCGCCGCCGCCCCCGCTGCCGCGCAACTCCAGCCCGCAGAGCAAGCTATCGTTGCAACCGTCGAGGACGTGTTCGAAAGCGATGTGGCGCTGCTCGAAAAGATAACCTTGATCAATTCGGGGTCGCATAATCATGCGGGGGTGAAGGCTGTTGCTGATGCGCTCATCCCGGAGTTCGAAGCGCTTGGCTTCACGACCGAATGGATCGACCAATCGGGCAATGGGCGAGCGGGGCATCTCTTTGCGCGCCATGATGGTGCGGCAGGTACCACCAAGATGCTGCTTATCGGGCATCTGGATACCGTGTTCGAGCCCGATTCTCCGTTCACCGGATTCGTTCGCGAGGGTGACACTGCGGTCGGCCCCGGCATTCTGGACGACAAGGGCGGGATCGTCGTAATCATTGCCGCTCTCCGCGCTATGAAACAGGCCGGCACGCTCGACGATGCCAATATCGTCGTCGCGCTGACAGGGGACGAGGAAGATGCCGGTGAACCGCTCGAAGCGGCGCGCAAGGACCTGGTCGAAGCGGGAAAATGGTCTGATGTAGCGCTCGGCTTCGAAGGCTTGTCGATCCGCGATGGCAAGGACATGGGTGTCATTGCACGGCGATCATCCGGTGGCTGGACGCTGACCACCAGCGCGAAGAGCGGGCACAGTTCGGGGATTTTCTCGGAGTACGCAGGCTATGGCGCGATTTATGAAATGGCCCGTATTCTCGATACGTTTCGCAGGGAGCTGGCCGAGGAAGATCTGACCTACAATGTAGGCTTTATGGCCGGCGGGACACCGGCGCATTTATCCGAAGACGGCCTCTCTGCCACCACCAGCGGCAAGACGAACATCATTCCCTCGACTGCGGTAGCCCGCGGCGATCTGCGCGCTTTGACGCAGGAACAGAACGAGCGTGTAGCCGAGAAAATGCGTGCTATCGTTGCCGACCACCTCTCCGGAACCGAGGCGCAGATTGCAATCGAGTTTCGCTATCCCCCGATGGCACCGACCAATGGTAACCGTGCGTTGCTGGACAAGCTCAATCTGATCAACGCAGATTTGGGTCGCGAAGCGATGCAACCTTATCCCCCTTCGCTTCGCGGGGCCGCCGATATCAGCTTCGTTGCACCTTACACCGATGGGCTAGCGGGAATGGGACCGGCCGGCACCGGAAGCCACGCGGAAGGTGAGAGGATCGAACTGCGCTCCATCATTCGTCAGGCACAGCGCACAGCCATTCTGATGAGCCGACTGTCTCAGGAACGTCCCGACGATTAGGCGTGGCAATGCGGTTTCTCGCCACTATCGTTTCTGCGGCGCTGCTGACGGCCTGCGCAACGATCGCAGGCGCGCCGCCCGCGCGGCTTGCGGCGGATTCGTTCTACCGCAAGCACGTGGACGCGGCGGGCATACCTATCCTCTCCTCCGCCCGTGTCCCGGACGCGGCACTTTTCGCGGCACGCGACATGGTCCGCGGCATGCTCGCTCACCGGCCCGATCTCGCGGCATGGCTCGTTTCCAACGATTATCGCATCGCGCTCATTTCCCGCGACGAAGCGCTGCTTGATTTGCCGGAAAATGCGGACTGGACCAAGCCGGCCCGTGACGATCCGCGCCTGACCCGATGCGAATTGAAGCATTACGACGAACGGATCGGCTCGAAAACCGACAGGGAATATTGGGACGAACGGGCGCGGGGAATCGGGGGTGAACGCATGGTCGGGTCCGAAGAGGACGTCTTGGGCCTGCCGATAAGCCGCTATTGGGGCGAGACGATCTTCGTTCACGAATTTGCCCACAATGTACTGTTCGCGATCGAGGGTGTAGATCCGGGCCTTTATGAAAGAGTCACGGCAGCCTACGCAAATGCCTTGGCTAACGATCTGTGGTTTGAGGAATACACCACCACGACGATGCAGGAGTATTGGGCGGAAGGAACGCAGTTCTGGTTCAATTCGAATCGTCTCCAGGCCTTCGATGGACGCCGGATCCTGAACGCTCGCGATCTGGCCGATTACGATCCGCAGCTCTATGCGGTCCTGGCCGAAGCTTACGGCGACAGCCACGAACTTGAGTCGGACCCATTCTACATGCATCCCGCCCGAGTCCCTCCGGGGCCGCCTCCGGTAAACACCGCGGAGGTGTGCTAAATGTCGTAGGCGTACGTTAATCTCCATAAGAGTATGGTCACGTTGGGAAAAAATGGAGATCGGAATGTTATCAGCTTTGGCTATCGCCGCATTGTCAGCCAGTTCGCCGTTTGTAGCTACTTTTCAAAACGTCGATGCTAGACAGGTCAATGCATCACGCGATCAGATGCCTTGGGAGCGTTGGAGTTTTACAATTTCAAATACGTCAGGGTCTGCACAAGAACTGCGTATTTGTCCGCACAATGTTGACCGAGTGGCCTCCGATCCCGCGCGAACTACCAAACGCGCTTTCGCGCTTGCGTTCGGTGATGCCAGCTGGAGTTACAATTGTATCAAAACAACGATAGAAGGCGGCGCGTCCATTGATCTACGCGCTTATACCCGACCATATGGGCAGGCAAATTCTCCAAGGACTTTGATTCTTCACACAAGCGATGGCGCCTTGATCCCCGCTGTGGATTAGTCCTCGTCATTTTGTAATAATCTTCTAACGTCCACGATCTCGACAGGCTCTGCCAACAATTGCCCCTTCATCCAGCCCTCTCCCTTTTCTGGGTCGGGCGGCAGCGCATGGATAGCCTGCACCACATCCATACCGTCCACAACATAACCGAAGACGGCGAAGCCCAGCTGAAGATTGGGATCGGATGAGGTGGGATCGGCATCGAGACCCGTCTGGTCCTTTATCATGATCGAGAAGTCGCCCGTGGCCGTCCCGGGATCGTAGCGCGCCATCGATAGTGCGCCATTCGTGTGGCTCAGTCCCGTCTGGCTGGTCGGCTCATGTGCAATTGGATCGAGGACGCGATCAGGGTCCATCCGTGTGCCTCCCTGCAACAAGCCGTTGGGAGGTTCACCCCAATCGAGATGCATTGCGCGGTAGAAATGCGTGCCGTCGAACCGATCCTCGTCCACATAGCGGAGAAAGTTTGCCGCGGTGATCGGCGCTCGCTCGGTCTCGATCGATACCGTAATATCGCCCATCGTGGTCTCGATCAGGACGAGTTGCGTGGCATACTCACGGCTTTGTACCTCCGGCTCGCTTTGGGCGAAAACCGGAGACGTAACCAGTAGAGCGGCGGCGGCGAGGGCGAATCGACGGATCATGCCGTCAGCATGACATGGTGGCCTGTCAGATCACACCCGCAATAAGGCCGCGCTCCGCGGCTTCCTTGCATCCGATGTACCAATTGTCCGGCGCCTTGTCGCGGACCTCCTCGAACTCGACGTCGGCCCCGTCCACGATCGCGCGGAAACCCTGTTCTTCGATGGCGATCGAATGTTCGATTTCGTTCAACGCTGCTTTGAGCTGCGCAATGCAGCTTTTCAGCGGCCCGTTTAGCTGGATCGTCTTCGCAATCTGGCGCTCGTGCAGAAGGAGCGAGGAATCTTCGGTCATGTAGCGGCATTCTACGGGAAATCCGGCCATGAATGTCGCGCCCGCGGAATAGACAGCGGATTTTCCGAGGAAATAGATCGTCCGACCGGCATTGCGGAGGAGGCGAACGTCGTCGGCCATCGTTCTCGCGATCTCCGGATTTCCGCCCAAGGTCGTCAGCGCAATCACGAGCAGACCTTCCTTCGGTGCCGCGCTCAGCTGATCGCGGAATTCGGCATACATGGCCTCGTCGACACTACCGACAAGACGCAGTTGCGGCGCGGCAAGAATGGCATTTCGATCGTCGTCGTTCATCGGGTCCGGTTTCCTATTGGTCGGGTATCCTCCCCAGCGCACCGCGGGGAAGGTGGTTCCAGACCGATGATCACACGCAATCGAGTGTTTACATACGTAATCGAAGGCGGTACATACTTTGGGACTACAGTTAGACTAATGGGAGCAGGCAATGTCCAGGCGCAAGGATACCGGTGAGCGGATCAGCGATGCCGAGCACGCCATTATGGAAGTGTTGTGGGACAAGAACCCCGTGTCCGCGACCGACGTCTGCGACGCCATTTGTGACGAACGCGACTGGTCCATCGCTACTGTAAAGACCTTGCTTAGTCGCCTGGTTCAGAAAGAGGCTGTCGGCACCGAACCCGACGGACGCAAATTTCTATATCGCCCGCTGATCGAACGCTCCGATTACGTCGGAGGCGAAAGCCGTCGCCTTGTCGATCGACTATTCGGTGGCCGTGCAGCTCCACTGTTTGCGCAACTAGCGGAAAACGAAGCGCTGACCGATGACGATCTTGCCGAAATCGAGGCGCTCTTGAGGGAGATGCGCAAATGACCGAACTTGTTCGCGATTATTGGGAACTGTTCCTTTTCGATACGCTGTTATGGACCGGTGGTCTCATCGCATTGGCGCTGCTTTTGCGCCGCCCCGTGGCAAAGCACCTTGGTGCGGGCGCGGCCTACGCCCTTTGGTTTCTGCCACTCGCGCGTCTGCTATTCCCTCCGGTGACCCTTCCGGCATGGATGCGGCCTGCCTCGTCCGAGAGCGAGGCGCTGATAGAGCCTGTCCGGTCGGGGCTGGTCTCTGCACCCGGTGCGGACGTCGGCTTTTCCTACACCGAATTCGTCGCGCCGGCGATGCCGATGCCGGCGAGCTCTTCCATCGATTTCGTGGTTCCGTTGGTGATAGTTTGGCTGGTCGGCGCGGCGATCTTCATGGGCCGTCGCTTCTGGCTCTATGGCGAACTGCGCAGGGAACTGCTCGTGCATGCGCGGCCGGTGGGCGAGGTGGGCAATATCCGCCTCATCGAAACGCCTGCGATTTCAGGTCCCATGGCTTTCGGCGTGTTAGACAAGGTCGTTGCGCTTCCCGATGGCTTCATGGTCAGCCGCGAACGGCAGGTACGCGATCTCGCTATCGCGCATGAAGTGGCCCACCATCGCGGACACGACATACTTGCAAACATGTTGATCCAGCCGCTGTTTGCGTTGCACTGGTTCAATCCGCTCGGCTGGATGGGCTGGACGGCCATGCGCCGGGACCAGGAAGCATTCTGCGACGCCCGCGTAGTCGCCAGCCGCAGCCGTGACGAACGGGCGGCCTATGCGGCGGTTATCGCCGACTATGCCCGCCGCTCCGGGCCTGCCCCGCGACCAGCTCTGGCTGCGCCGATGGCCTGTCCGGTGCTCGGCGACAAATCGATCATTCATCGCCTGCGTAGTCTGCCGATGACGGACCATTCGCGCCGGCGCCGCCTGGTCGCACGCGGCACGGTCGCGGCTGCTCTGGTCGCTTTGCCAATGACTGCCAGCGTCTACTATTCCGAAGCCATTGCTGCGCCCTCCACCAAATCGCAGATTCCCGCTTCTCCGCTTTCGCCAGCTGCACCTTCGGCGCCTCTGCCGCCGCAAGAGGTTGCGGCAGCCGAACCTGGCGATCGCACGGTCCGCATTGAGCGCGTGGATGACAACGGCAATGTGACCGAGCGGCGGACTGTGCGTTACGGCGATAGTGAATGGTCCGAAATGACCGCGGGCGACGAAGCGGATCACCAGGCAGCCATGGCAGAACATGAAGCGCGAATGGCCGAACTGGAAGCAGACCGTGCAGAGCGGAACAGCGAGCTGCAGGAGCGCCTGAGCGAGCAGCGCGAACTTCGGATAGAGGCCGCAGAGCTTGCTCGCGAGCGGGCAGCAGAAGCGCGCGTCAATTCCGAAATGCGGGTCGCAATGGCATCGGCCACCGCGGTAGGCGTGCAGGCTCGCGCAGTAGCTGCGCGTGCCCGTGCTTCGGCGCCGCGCGTCGTGAACCAGTGCCGCGGTTACGATGCGCCGGTTACATCGGTCACCGACGCTCAGGGCCGCACCACCATGTATGTTTGCGAAGAATATGGCGATCGCATCGCACTCAAGGCGCTGAAGGCTGCTCGGCAGGCACTCGCCATCGAGCGCAACCTTTCCGATCGTCAGCGCGCAGAAGCGCTGCGTGAACTCGACGCCGAAATTTCCGAACTTTCGCGCTAGGTCCCCACAGGCGCGTATACGAAGGGCGCGGTCATTGTGCCGCGCCCTTTTTGGTTTTCGAAATGCGGTCAGCCTACGTTCGTGATGCGATCGCAGGCCCGGTCATCACCTTGCAGACCCATGCGCAGCGCGTCGCTGCGTTGCTTGCTGGTGCCGTGGGTGAAATTTTCAGACGAGACCCGTCCGCCCGTCAGCCGATCGTCGCCGATGGCGGCCGCAGCGTTCATGCCTTCTTCGATATCGCCCGGTTCGATCAGATCGCGGTTCTTCCCGGCCCATACACCAGCATAACAATCTGCCTGCAATTCCATCAGCACCTGAAGCTGGTTCGCCCGGCGCGGGTTCTGCTGCTGAAGGCTGCGCATTTGATCGGAAATGCCTGTTATCGTCTGGATATGGTGGCCGTATTCGTGGGCGAGAACGTAATAGCGGGCAAAATCCCCGCCAGCGCCCAACTGCCGTTCCAGCGTGTCGTAGAAGCTCGTATCGATATAGATTGTCTGGTCTGCCGGGCAATAGAACGGGCCGACTGCCGAAAATGCATTTCCGCATCCTTTCGTACGGACGCCGCCACCGCCGAACAGGTCGAGCGTAGGCTCTTGGAAATCGTATCCCTGATCACGGAAGGTCTGGGACCACGTCGTGTTGAGCGATGTCAGGGCATTGCACGCTTCGGTCGCATACTCGCTGCTGGTGCAGACTTCCTGCTCATTGGTATTGGCCGGCCCAGCCTGCTGCTGGCCTTGCTGCACGCTCTCGACCATTCCTGCAGTCTGCATCGGGTCCAGTCCGAAAACGAAATAGCCCAGCGCCGCAATGATGATCGTGCCGCAACCGATACCGCCCGCCTTGCCGCCGGGCATGCCTCCGCCGCTCGATCGGACATTGATGTTGCCGGTATCGAAAGGATTGAGCCGCATCCGTTCCCCCTGTGCTGTCGGCTTTACAGCGCCCACTATGTGCGCGATGGCCTGAATCGATATTCCCTATAACGGCCGGAGGTTCAAATGTTTCTCGATGGTAAGCGCGCACTCGTCACCGGGTCGACCAGCGGCATCGGCCTCGCGATCGCACGGGCGCTCGCAGCCGAAGGCGCAAGCGTCGTACTCAACGGCTTCGGGGACGATAGCGAGATCGCGAAACTGTGCGACGAGCTGGGCGCAACTCATAGCGGAGCCGATCTGACCGACGTATCGCAGATCGAAGCGATGATGGAGGAAGCGGGCGGGGTCGACGTCCTCGTGAACAATGCCGGTATGCAGCATGTTGCACCGGTGGAAGATTTCCCGGTCGAAAAGTGGGATACGATCATCGCGCTGAACCTGACCGCCGCGTTCCATACCACGCGCCTCGCAATCCCGGGGATGAAGGCGAAGGGCTGGGGCCGTATCATCAACACGGCGAGCGCCCACTCCAAGGTCGCTAGCCCGTTCAAGAGCGCCTATATTTCAGCCAAGCACGGGCTGGACGGCCTGACCAAGACGGTGGCGCTGGAAGTGGCGGAGCATGGCGTGACGGTCAATTGCATCAGCCCCGGCTATGTTTGGACACCTCTCGTCGAGAACCAGATTCCGGACACGATGAAGGCGCGCGGCATGACACGCGAGCAGGTTATGAACGAGGTGCTCCTCGCCAAACAGCCGACCAAGAAATTCGTTCAACCGGCGGAAATCGGCGCGATGGCCGTGTTCCTGTGCCGTGACGAGGCGCAGAATGTAAACGGCGCCAACTGGAGCGTGGATGGCGGCTGGACGGCGGACTGACAGATCGTGTCTTTGTCATTCACCGCTTTCCTCGCCGCGGCTTTCGCGTGCCTCTTGGTCAGCCTGACTGCAATGGTGCTGGCGCTGCGCGAACCCGGGCTCACGCTGAAGCCGTTGTGGATGGTTCTCGCCTTCGTCGGGGTTGGAGGTGCGGTAACGGTCTGGTCGTCGCCAGAGAACGTGTACTGGTTCTTCGGAATCGCCTTGCCGACCGTGTCCTTCTCGACTGGTGACGGAAGCTGGGAACCAGTGTTGATCCGTTTTCTATTCCCTGTCGGAGCTTTGCTGGTGCTGGGGCGCCTGTACTGGCATCGCCGTTGCAGCTCGGCAGAGCGCCTCTCCGCCTGAGCCACTAGCGCCCGCAACAAACCGTCGTTACATGGGCCGCCACATTTCCTCCGGCAGGCGATTCTCTACGTGGCACATCTCGACATTCCCCTCGGTCTTACTTTCGACGACGTACTTCTTGTACCGGCGGAGAGTGAGATCCTGCCATCCATGGCCAATACGACCACGTGGCTGACGCGCGAAATCGCATTGAATATCCCCGTCATCTCGTCCGCGATGGACACGGTGACGGAAGCCGACATGGCCATCGCCATGGCGCAATTGGGTGGGATCGGCGTTCTCCACCGCAATCTCGAGGTCGATGAACAGGCCGCCGCTGTTCGCGCGGTAAAGCGGTATGAAAGCGGCATGGTGGTCAATCCCATCACCATCCACCCGGATGCAACGCTGGGGCAGGCTCAGGAAATCATGGCCAAGCATCGCATCAGCGGGATCCCTGTCACTGATCGCAGCGGCAAGCTGGTCGGAATACTGACCAATCGCGACGTTCGTTTCGCGGAAAATCCGCGTCAGCCTGTCAGCGAACTGATGACCACCGAAAACCTCGCTACCGTGCCGCTCGGCACCAGCCAGGAAGAAGCGCGCAAGCTGCTTCACCAACGGCGCATCGAAAAGCTGCTGGTTGTGGACGATAACGGGCGCTGCGTTGGTCTGATCACAGTCAAGGATATCGAGAAGGCCGTGGCCTATCCCGATGCAACGAAGGATGCGACCGGGCGCCTGCGCGTTGCCGCAGCAACCACTGTTGGCGACAAGGGTTTCGAACGCACCGAAGCGCTGATCGATGCCGAAGTGGACGTGGTCGTCATCGACACCGCTCACGGCCATAACCGCGATGTCGCTCGTTCGGTCGAGCGTGTGAAGAAGCTCTCCAACAGCGTTCAGGTCATTGCCGGCAATATTGCCACGGGCGAAGCGGCCAAGGTGCTGGCCGGTGCAGGTGCCGATGCCGTGAAGGTGGGAATCGGTCCCGGCTCCATCTGCACCACGCGCGTAGTGGCAGGTGTTGGCGTACCCCAGCTGACCGCGATCATGGATTGCGTGGAAGAAGCCGAAAAGCTCGGTGTGCCCGCCATTGCCGATGGTGGTCTGCGCACCAGCGGCGATGCAGCGAAAGCGCTTGCCGCTGGTGCTTCGACTATCATGGTCGGATCGATGCTCGCCGGAACCGAAGAGGCCCCGGGCGAAACCTTCATTTACCAGGGGCGCAGCTACAAGAGCTATCGCGGCATGGGCAGCGTCGGTGCGATGGCGCGTGGCAGCGCCGATCGCTATTTCCAGGCGGACGTAAGCCAGCAGAAGCTGGTACCCGAAGGGATCGAAGGCCAGGTGCCCTACAAGGGCCCGGCAAGCGCTGTGATCCACCAGCTCGTCGGCGGAATAAAGGCGGCCATGGGTTACACCGGGAGCGCCTCGATCGAGGACCTGCGCAAGAATGCAAAATTCGTGCGCATTACCAATGCTGGCCTGACCGAGAGCCATGTCCACGACGTGGCCATCACCCGGGAAGCGCCGAACTATCCGACGCGATAGGCCATGACCCCCGCCGCACGGGTTCAGACTTCGATAGAGCTGCTCGACAGCATCATCGAAGCCGCGCGCAACAAAGGCGCGCCGGCCGATCGCATCCTTGCGGAATGGTTCCGCAACAATCGGTTCGCCGGATCGAAAGATCGCCGTGCCATCCGTGAACTGGTGTTTGCCGCTATCCGCGCCTGTGGCCCGATGCCGGCAAGCGGGCGATCCGCTATGCTGCGCCTCGGTGAGGTCGACGAGAACATTCCGGCTCTATTCGACGGATCGAACTACGGGCCCGCGGCCATTCGCGACGGCGAAAGCGCCGCCGCGGGCGGGGTTGCTCCCGAATGGCTCGAACAGCGCTTGGCCGCATCCGATGTGACAGGTCAGGAAACAGAGGCTCTACTCGAACGCGCGCCTCTTGATCTGAGGGTCAATACGCTCAAGGCCGACCGCGCCACTCTGGAGCTTCCGGCACCTGCCATCACGACCGCGGCGCCAAACGGATTGCGGGTTGAACCGGGCACCCAGGTGGAACAATGGCCGGCATTTCGCGATGGTGCGATCGAAGTACAGGATACGGGTTCGCAACTCGCCTGCATGGCGGTCGCGGCGCAGCCGGGCGAAACCGTCATTGATCTGTGCGCTGGCGGCGGCGGCAAAACGCTCGCCCTCGCTGCTGCGATGGATAATCTGGGCCGTCTCATCGCCTCGGATACGGACCGCAATCGCCTGTCTCGCCTTGCCCCGCGCGCCGAGCGGGCCGGGGCGACGAACATTCAGACGATCCTGCTAAATCCGGCGCAGGAACTTGGTGCTCTTGCAGATTTCACAGGTCAGGCGGACGCGGTCCTGATCGATGCGCCGTGCTCGGGCACCGGCACCTGGCGGCGCAATCCCGAAGCCCGCTGGCGTCTCGACGAAAAGGAACTGGCCCGCCTTACCGAAATCCAGTCCTACCTGCTCGATCTGGCGGTGAAACTCGTCAAGCCTGGCGGTCGGATCGTGTACGTCACTTGCTCCCTCTTGGACGAAGAGGGGGCGGGGCAGTTCGATGCCTTCCTCGGCCGCCACTCCGAACTTCGGCCGAAAGGGCTGACCCTTCCTCATGGTCGCCCCCGCGGGAAAGGAATACGCCTGTCTCCGTTTCATGATGGCACCGACGGTTTTTTCATCGCCTGTGCAGAATGAACATGTTAGCCATACCGATTATGGCTGATACGCCGCCCATTGGACGGAATACCCCGCTGGAGACTCTCATGCGTTTCGCACCCGCCGCCGCTGCCCTTTCGCTGGCCCTCGCCGCAACTTCGAGCGTGGGTTGGGCAGATCAACGCGAACCGGCTCAGCGCGCCGCGGTGCTAATCGCGGAAGGGGAAGCAGCTCTTGCGCAGAACGATGTTCAGGGCGCGATCGATGCATATGAAGCCGCGCTCGCCGTCGATCCCGGTTACACGCCGATCCTTCTCCATCTCGCCGAAGCCGCGCGTGCGGACCAGTTGCAGGGGAAGGCAATCCGCTATTACCGCGAAGCGCTAGACCGTGATCCGCGCAATCTCGCCGCCCTTGCGGGCGAAGGCGAGGCGATGGTTGAAAAGGGCGCGGTCGAAAAGGCCAAGGGCAATCTGGCCAAGCTCCAATCGATGTGCGGCCAGAGCTGCGCCGAAACCGAACAGCTTTCCGCCAGCATTGCCGCCGGTCCGCCCAAGCGCGTTCAGACGGCCGAAGTAGTGCTGCCCGAAGACGGGGCGACGCAGCAGAACTGAGCTATACCAGCTCGCGAAAGGCATCGACCACGGTGCGGTAGACGCGTTTCTTGAACGGGACGATCAGCTCCGGGAGCTGCTCGGGGTCGACCCATTTCCAGTCACAGAATTCGGGCGGATCGTGCGCTTCCAGGTCGATATCTTCGTCCGCGCCGGTGAAGCGGGCAAAATACCAGACCTGTTCCTGCCCGCGATATTTCCCGCCCCACAGCTTGCCGATCAGTTCTTCCGGCAGATCGTAGCGTATCGGCTCATCCATCGCCTTCAGGATCGTAACGTGCTCGGGCCTGGCACCGGTTTCTTCACCTAGCTCGCGCAAGGCGGCAACCTTCAGGTCTTCGCCCTCATCGACGCCGCCCTGGGGCATTTGCCACCAGTCGCCTTCCTTGTTGTCGATGCGGCGGCCGACGAATACCTTGCCATCGCCATTCACCAGCATCACGCCCACGCAGGGTCGGTACCCGAGTTCGCTCACCTGTAACGCTCCACCATCAATTTCACGGCATCGAGGAAGGCCTCGAGATCGGTCTGGCCGCTCGGTATCGCTTTTCGCAGCGTCGTAAAGCCATGGATCATGCCAGGGAACTCGAGAAAGACCACTTCCGTGCCGAGTTGCACCAGGTGTGCGGCATATTCCCGGCCGGAATCGCGCAGCGGATCGAGCCCGGCGGTACACAGAACCGTCGGCGGCGTATTGGAACAGTCGCCTACCATCGGGGTGTGACGCGGGTCGTTCGCATCGCCTTTGTACTGGTCGGTGAACCACGCCATCGCCGCGCCGGTCAGCAGGAAGCCGTCTGCAAACAGCGAGAAGCTCTTATGCTTCGATACGTCGCTTGCCACCGGATATATCGGCGCCTGCACGATCACCGGAACAGCTGCGGGATCGCGCATAAGCTGGTTGGTGGTGACGATCGTCAGGTTGCCGCCCGCGCTGTCGCCGGTAATGATCAACCCGGTAATGTCGCGCTCCAGCTCGTCCGGCGATGATGCGACCCAGCGCGCCACCGCTTCACAATCGTCGGGCGCAGCGGGGAAGGCATGTTCGGGTGCAAGGCGATAATCGACCGATACCACCGGCAGGTCGAGATGATGCGAAATCTCGGTGCAAAGCGCGTTGTAGACGTCCAGATCGCCGATCACGAAGCCGCCACCGTGGATGAAAATCACACAGGGGCTGGGGCCTCGTTCGGCCTTCACGTCGTAGAAACGGATGGGAACCGGGCCGGCAGGTCCGGGACAGGTCAGATCCTTCTGGACCGCCATCGCGCGCGGTTCTGCTTCGGCTACTGCGCTCATGGCGCGCATCTGGGCACGGCCTTCGTCGGCACCGACTTCTTCCACGCCCTTTCCGCCCATCTGTTCGAGCATGTCGAGGAAACCGCGCACATCGTCGCGGACATAATGTTCGGTATCGGCCATCGGTATCTCTCCCAGTTGCGTTGCGTTTCGGGACTTAGCGCGTTCACAGCGCTTTTCCATGCGTCTTTTTTGGCCTAGCAGAGAAACTTCATTGCGAGAGGATGGGGTGGGGCCTAGGTGGCGCATCCCAGAAGAAACGGCACCGCAAACTGGCGGTGCAGACAAGGAAGATCCGGATGGCGACAGTCGCCCCGAATGACGCCGACCTGACCCAGGACGGCCTCCCCGCAAACCCCGAAAGCGTTGTCGTGCGCTTCGCCGGCGACTCTGGCGATGGCATGCAGCTGACCGGCGGTCAGTTCACTCTGTCGACTGCGCTGGCCGGCAACGATCTGGCGACCTTTCCCGATTTTCCGGCAGAAATCCGCGCTCCTCAAGGGACGCTGTTCGGGGTTTCGGCATTCCAGATCAATTTCGGCAGCCGCGAAATCAACACCGCGGGCGATGCGCCCGATGTGCTGGTCGCGATGAACCCCGCCGCGCTCAAGGTGAACCTCGCAGCGCTCAAGCCCGGTGGGTTGATCATTGCCGACACCGGTGCCTTTACCAAGCGCAACCTCGACAAGGCGAAATACGATGCCAATCCGCTGGAGGATGGCAGCCTGGCGAAGTTCGACGTGCTCGCCTTCGACATCAGCGAAAAGACGATCGAGGCGGTCAAGCCTTATGGCCTCGGCAACAAGGATGCGCTGCGGTCAAAGAACATGTGGACGCTCGGCCTTGCCCTGTGGATGTTCGATCGGCCGCGCGAGCCGATCCACGACTGGCTGAGGGGCAAGTTCAAGTCCAAGCCCGATATTGCCGACGCCAATATCGCCGCGCTCGACGCGGGCCATGCCTATGGCGAAACGGCGGAACTGTCCGGCCCGCTTAAACAGCTTCATATCGAACCTGTGCCCAGCGACCCCGGTCTCTACCGGACCGTCACCGGTGCCGAAGCCGTCAGCCTCGGCCTCGTCGCAGGCGCGCAGCTTGCCGAATTGCCGATGTTCTTCGGCGGCTATCCGATCACCCCAGCTTCTGCGATCCTGCATCATCTGGCGCGGCTCAAGGAATTCGACGTCACCACCTTCCAGGCGGAAGACGAGATCGCCGCGATCTGTGCCGCCATCGGCGCGAGCTATGCGGGCAGTCTCGGCGTAACCTCCTCGTCGGGTCCCGGCATCGCGCTCAAGGGCGAGGCGATGGGCCTTGCCATCATGACTGAACTGCCGCTGGTCATCGTCAATTCGCAGCGCGGCGGCCCGTCCACCGGCCTGCCGACCAAGACCGAGCAGAGCGATCTCTATCAGGCGGTCTATGGCCGCAATGGCGATGCACCGATGCCGGTGATCGCCGCCAGCAGCCCGGGCGATGCTTTCGAATGCGCGATCGAGGCCTGCCGGATCGCGGTGCAGTACATGACCCCGGTTATGCTACTGACCGATGGTTACATCGCCAATGCCGCCGAACCGTGGAAGGTGCCGGACCCGGCCGATTTCGCGCCGTTCCCGGTCGAATTCCTCGATCAGCCCAACGACGGCGAGAATTTCCTGCCCTACAAACGGGACGGGAAGGGTGCACGTCCCTGGGTCAAGCCGGGCACACCCGGCCTGATGCATCGCATCGGCGGGATCGAGAAGCACGAGCTGACCGGCAATATCGATTATTCGCCGGACAACCACCAGCGCATGACCGATGCGCGCAAGAACAAGATCGACGGGATTGCGAAGGAATTGGCCCCGCAAGGCGTCACCCTCGGCCCGGACGGCGACGATGCCGGCGGCAAGCTGGCCGTGGTCGGCTGGGGTTCGACCTTCGGCCCGATCCGCCGCGCGGTCGACAATTGCCGCCGCAAGGGAATGGACGTCAGCCACATCCACGTCCGCCACATCTGGCCGATGCCTTCGAACACCGGCGAGCTGCTGCGGAAATACGACAACATCCTCGTGCCCGAAATGAACACCGGCCAGTTCAAGACGGTCCTGCGTGATCAGTTCCTTGTCGATGCTACGCCGCTGACCAAGACCAGCGGCCAGCCGTTCCAGATCGCCGAACTGGAAGAAGCGATCAGCAAATATTTCGACGGTATTCCGGATAATGAAGGCGGTCAGGTCCTAGTCAACGACGACCAGTTGCCGAGCCCCGATGGAGGCGCAGAATGAACGCTCCTGTAAAGATCGAAACCACGCTCAAGGACTGGGAAACCGACCAGGAAGTTCGCTGGTGCCCGGGCTGCGGCGATTATGCCATCCTCAAGGCCGTGCAGCGCACATTGCCGCAACTTGGCGCGGATCCGGCGAACACCGTGTTCATTTCCGGCATCGGCTGCTCCAGCCGTTTCCCCTATTACGTCGAGAGCTACGGTTTCCACACCATTCATGGCCGTGCACCCGCTTTTGCGACCGGCGCCAAGCTGGCCAATCCGGATCTCGATATCTGGCTGGTGACCGGTGACGGCGATGGATTGTCGATCGGCGGCAATCACTTGATGCATGTTCTCCGCAGAAACGTGAACATGCAGATCATGCTGTTCAATAACGAGATCTATGGCCTCACCAAGGGTCAGGCTTCGCCGACCAGCCGGGAAGGGACCAAGTCGCCTTCGACCCCCATCGGCAGTTACGATCATCCCGCACGTCCAGCCGCTTTTGCGCTCGGTGCCGGGGCGCGCTTCGTGGGTCGCGGGTTCGACGTGTCCAAGAACCTTCCCGATGTACTCAAGGCGGCCCATGCCCATCAGGGTGCTGCCTTTATCGAGATTTTCCAGAACTGCATCGTCTACAACAAGGATGTTTTCAACGACTTCGCTGCACCCAAGGGCGCGGAAGATCAGCAGCTCTGGCTCGAAAACGGCCAGCCCATGCTGTTCGCCGGCGGCGCCAAAGGCATCGCCCTGAACCATGAAACCCTCAGCCTCGACGTGGTCGATGTGAATGATGGCGATTGGGAAGCGGCGAAGGTGATCGTGCACGATGTCACCAACCGTTCCATAGCGCATATGCTGGTCGAAATGCCGTTCGGTCCGTTCCCGATGGCGCTCGGCGTGCTCTATGACGATCCACGTCCGACCTTCGAAGCTGCCGCCATGGCTGAAAAGGCTGCGGCGAGCGAAGGCAAGGAAGCCAATCTCGCCAAGCTGCTCGGCAAGGGGCAGACGTGGACGGTGAGCGGCACGACTCAGGACCCGGTCTGAAACCGCTTCGGCAGAATATTGCTTTAATATGAACGATTAGCCTCCTGTCCCGTTGGGAAGGTGAAGACGTCGCGTTTTGCGACGATCTCTAGAACAGGAGGACGTTTTGAAAAATCTCACTATTCTCGCCCTGACCAGTGCTGCCCTGGCCCTTTCCGCCTGTGCGGATAACGACGCCGATGAGACGGCCGTTACCGACACACCCGAAATGGCGACCGAAACGGGCATGATGGCAGATGACGCGATGCCAGTGGGCGGCGAACTGTCCGAAAATCAGCAGACTGCCTATGATGCCATGGACCGCCAGGCTGTGAGCGACGAATATGACGCCAATCGCGACGCGGAAATGGCCAGTGCGAGCGAAAGTGACAGCAGTCCTTCTATGGACGCGTCGCAGTCCAGCGATGATGCGAACGTGAACCCGATACCGCCGCGCTCGGAAATGGATTTTGCCTATCTTGACCGTAATTCGGACGGGAAGCTGTCGGTTGCGGAATATGCGATTTGGGCTGTACCCGCCAATCCGAATACACCTGTCTCCAACGATCAGACGAAGCCTTACATTACGACGGCGCAGATCAACGAAGCGGGACAGACATTCTTCTACTTCGATGAAGATGGCGATAGCTACCTCAGCGACGGCGAATTCTCGGCTGCCCGGGACAGCTCGCGCACGCCGGGTTCTTCCAGCATGTAATTATTGAATCGAAGCCGATTTACTGCGGGGCGGCGATATTTCGTCGCCCCGTTTTGTATCTTTCCTACTTGCAGCGTACCAGTTACGCGCTTTGATATGGTTTTCTTTCAGTCATGTTCTGGCGAATATGTCCGTAAGGGTAGGGCTCCTGCGTCCGAATTTGGTGGGGGGGAATCCTGCATCAGGACTGTGTCAACTCCGTCAACCTGCGGCGGGAAAATGCCCGCGAATCTTGATCTGAACGCCGATGGATAATCTGACGCATAGCCTGGTCGGGGCATTGCTCGGTCAGGCAGGTCTCAAGAAGAAGACGGGTCTGGCCATGCCCGCACTGATCATCGGCGCGAACCTGCCTGATGTGGATGCGGCCTGTTTTTTCTGGCTCGATGGTGTCGAACATCTCGGCTTTCGCCGTGGTATTACCCACGGTCCGCCCGCCTTGGTGCTTCTGCCACTCATCCTCGCTGGATTGCTCTGGGGTTTCGATCGCTGGCAGGCAAGGCGTGGCAGGCGGCCAGCCGCGCGGCGACCGGTGAATTTCAAATGGCTTTATCTGCTCAGTCTTATCGGTTGCTTGACGCATCCGGCGTTCGACTGGCTGAATTCCTACGGCATTCGCCTGCTCGAACCTTTCAGTCACCGCTGGTTCTACGGCGATACGCTGTTCATCATCGACGTGTGGCTTTGGGCGCTGCTCGGCTTCACCACGTGGTTTTCGCTTCGTCGCGAAAAGCGCGGCGGGGACTGGATGCGGCCGGCCCGGATCGGAATACTGATCGCGATGGCCTATATCGGCGGCAATTGGGCGACGTCCCGCTCGATGAGCGAACTGGGCAATATGAACGTCGCCTATGGGAAGCCGATCGCAGCGCCGGTGCCCGTGGCCTTCTGGCAGCGGGACATCATCTTTCCCGATCCTGACGGCAGATACGAGATTTTGCCGTGGTTCTCGGGCCCGTCCAGTCATGTCGAGGTCCGGCATTTTGGCGATGCCTATCTCCCGTCGTGCCGACTGTCCGAATTGGCCAGGACGGACACCCAGGTCGAAGCATTCCTCTTCTGGTCGCGCGCCCCGTTCGTTCAGCGCGACAATAATGGGGCGCTGGCGCTGCGCGACGCACGCTTTACCGATCCGCGTGCGGCGGGCCAGTTCTCGGTCTCGCTGCCGCGCGACGCGTGCTCCGATTTCTTCAGCGAACGGCCGGTTCCTCCCGCTCCGCAGCTTCGTGATCCGCTACCGCCCGAACCGGCCGGTACAGCACCGCCGCCGCAGTGAACGACCACGCAGCACCGCCTAGCCAGCCGGCGACCACATCGCTGGGATAATGCACGCCAAGCATCACGCGGCTCCAGGCGATCATCGCCGACACGATCATTGCCGCGCCGATAAGCGTGTAGCGTACCGAATGCCGGTTGCTGAGCGACGCGAAGGCCAGCGCCATACCGATATAGATCATGGCCGATCCGAAGCTGTGCCCGCTCGGAAAACTGTTGCCGCCAGCCTCGGTCAGGTGTGGCACGATCTCCGGGCGTGGCCGACCGATCAGCCATTTCATGACATTGTTGAGCATCCAGCCAAGAAAGACGGTCGCCGCGAACAGGAAGGCCTCGCGTCGCAAGCTCAGGAACAGTAATGCCGTTACCGCGCCGATCACTATCAGAGTGCTCAGGAAGATGCCGCCCAGGGAAGTCACGTCGCGGACTGCCTCGTGGATGCGTGAACTGCCGACGGGTTCCAGTGCGGCGCCGGTACGATACAGATGAAGGCCCCACTCATCGAATGCGCCGGTTTGTGCATGTGTGACCAGATAGACCATGAGCGCCCAACCGACCCACAGTATTGCTGCCGCCAACAAGGCTTTGCCACGGTCAATCGTGAAGCCGCGCTCCGGCAGAACAACAGTTTCGGCGGCCAGATGCTCGGAATCGTGAATGATGTCGCTCATGCAGTCAGGAACAAGCGCGCCGTGATCCGGGTTCCGCAGGCATGAGTTCTGTTCAGATTGTGTGGCTTCGGCGCGACTTGCGTCTGGCCGATCAGCCCGCTTTCCACGCCGCCGCCCAAGCCGGTCCGGTCGTCCCGGTCTATGTTCTGGATGACGATCGGGCCGGGGACCACGCCTATGGCGGGGCGAGCAGGGTCTGGCTGCATCACTCGCTCGATAGTTTGGCGCGCAGCTTGGGAGCGCATCGTTCGCGCATCTTGCTGCGCCGGGGTGATGCACCGCAGGTGCTCGCCGCGTTGGCCGATGAAATGGGTGCGGCCTGCATCCATGCAATGCGCCATTACGAACCCTGGTGGAAAGAGGCAGAGGACGAACTGCGCGATGCGCTAGGGGGCGATTGCAAGCTCTGTCTCTACGACGGCAACTATCTTCTTCCCCCTGGTAGTGTGACAACGGGTTCGGGAAGCCCGTACAAGATCTATACGCCCTTTTCGAAGGCGATGCTTGACGTCATGCCGCCGCGCGATCCTCTGCCGGAACCAGGCACGATGCATTCGCCCGATAGCTGGCCGGACAGTGCCGATCTGCAAGACTGGAAGTTGCTGCCCGCAAAGCCAGACTGGGCGGGCGGGATCAGCGATTTCTGGGATTTTGGAGAGGCCGCAGCGCACGATCGGCTCGATTGGTGGGCCGACGAAGTGGCCGATTACGACGAGGGGCGGAACCTGCCTTCACAGGACATTACCTCCCGCCTGTCGCCGCACCTTCACTGGGGCGAGATCAGTCCGGCGCAGGTGTGGCACAAGCTCAAAGATAAGCGCTCCGACGGATGGCGTACATTTGCGAAGGAACTGATCTGGCGCGATTATGCGCAGAACGTGATCGATCAATTCCCCGACTATCCGCGCGAAAGTTACCGCGATTACGACGAGCGTAAATTGTGGCGCAACCCGGACGCGGGGCACCTGATCAATGAGGATCTGGAATGCTGGCAGAAGGGCATGACCGGTTATCCGATCGTCGATGCCGGCATGCGACAGCTTTGGCAGACCGGCTGGATGCACAACCGTGTCCGGATGATCGCGGCAAGCTTTCTGGTGAAACACCTGCTGATCGATTGGCGTTACGGAGAACAATGGTTCTGGGACTGTCTCGTCGATGCGGATTACGGCAACAACGGCGTCAACTGGCAGTGGATTTCCGGTACCGGGGTGGACAGCAATATGTTCGTGCGGATCATGGCGCCGCTCACGCAAAGCGAGAAATTCAACTCTGCAGATTATATCCGGGAGTATGTGCCCGAACTGGCCGACCTGTCCGACGATTGTATTCACGATCCGCCCGATGAAAAGCGCGGAGATTATCCGTCCAAGATGATTGGTCACAAGGAGGCGCGCGAACGGGCACTGGAGGCGTATCGCGCGGCCAAGTGATGCTTGAGCGGGACGGCCGGACGCGCCATAGGACCGGCGATGGACATGCCGACAACCCAGCGCGGCCGCGAGCTGCTTTCCGGATCCCAGCGTTTTGCGCGCAAGCCCGGTTGGCTTGCCAGGATCACCGCGCCGGGTTTCGGCAAGATCCTGGACCGGATAGACGCCGCGCTGACTTCCGGTGCAATTTACGGTGTTTTGCCGGATGGAACTCGTCGCGTGCTCGGCGGCCGCGCTCCAGGCTTCGAATGCGAAGTCCAGCTGCGCAGCTGGAACGCTCTCGTTCGTCTTGCCAGCAACGGCTCGGTCGGCTGGTACCAGGCTTGGGAAGCGGGTGAATGGTGGAGCCCGGATCCGGTTCCGCTCTTCGCGCTTTTCATGCAGCATGCAGGGCGACTGGGCGATACGGCGCGTGCCAAGGGCCCTTTTCGCCATGCGCTCAAGCTGGCCCATCTGATCAATCGAAACACCCATGAAGGCGCGCAGAAAAACATCAGCGCGCATTACGATCTGGGGAACGACTTTTACCAGGCATGGCTCGACGCGACGATGAGTTACTCATCCGCTCTCAAGTTGCGCCACGAGGGGCTTGAACCGGCGCAGCGGCGTAAATGGGACGCGCTGGCATCGCGCATCAGTGACGCTCCGAAAGTGCTTGAGATCGGGTGTGGATGGGGTGCGCTCGCCGCGCATCTTGCCTCTCGCGGCGCTTCTGTCACCGCGATCAGTTTGTCCGATGAGCAACTAACATGGGCGCGCGACCATCACGACGTCGCAGTGGATTTCCGCAAGCAGGACTATCGCGATACCGCCGGGCAATATGACGCCATCGTCAGCGTCGAAATGGTCGAAGCGCTTGGGCGTGAATACTGGCCCACATTCATGGATTGCGTGGCGCGGAATCTGAAACCGCGTGGCCGGGCGGCCATCCAGTACATTTCGATGCGCGACGACCTGTTCGAAGATTATGCGAAAAGCGCGGACTTCATCCAGGCCTATATATTCCCCGGCGGTCTTCTCATCAGAACCAGCGAGTTCCGGCAACTTGCCGAACAGCGAGGCTTGTCGTGGCAGGATCAGAAAGACTTCGGTCTGGACTACGCCGAAACGCTGAAGGAGTGGCGTCACAACTTCGATGCCGCGCAGGCAGAAGGGCGGCTGCCGCAAGGGTTTGATGATGGGTTCTGCGATCTGTGGCGGTATTATCTGCAATATTGCGAAGGTGGTTTTCGCGGTGGCGGGATCGACGTGCACCAGGTCACGCTAGTCAAACAGGGAGAAGACAAATGAAACGGCTCTTGATCTCGACTGCCGCATTGGCGCTGGCCGGCTGCGTTTCGACTAATACCGATACGCTTGGCTCGGCAGCACAAACGCCAACAGTTACGCAGTCGACGCCCGAGGATATGGCGAGCCTGGATCCAAGCGATTCCATACTGTTCTGGAGCGACGACCGCCGATCCGAAGCCTTTCGCGACATGGAGGCGCACTTCCCCGGTCTCGAAGTTGCTCCGGCATCTGTCCCACGCCCTTTGCCGCGTTCGACACAGACCTTGCCGGACACGCTTCAGAGTTCGATCCGAACCTATATGACGAGCAGTCACGCTGCCGGGTTTATGGTGCTGAAAGATGGAAAGATCGTGTTCGAAGATTACGGTCTTGGTTTCGGTCCAAGCGGGCGCTGGACCAGCTTTTCGGTGGCAAAGAGCTTCACATCGACTCTGCTTGGGGCGGCGATCAAGGATGGCTTTATCGAAAGCATCGATACTCCCGTTACCCAGATCATTCCGGCCCTCGCTGGCACGGCGTATGAAGGCGTAACCGTCGGCCAGATCGCGACGATGACGTCGGGGGTGGCGTGGAACGAGGACTACAGCGACCCCGATAGCGATGTTGCAAAGATGCTCGGCATCACGCCCGTAGCTGGCGAATCGCAGGCTGTTACCTACGCCCGCACACTCCAGCGCGAAGCGCCTGCGGGCGAGAAATGGGTCTACAAGACCCTCGAAACCAACCTTCTTGGGCTGATCGTGGAAGAGGCGACTGGCAAGTCCCTGGCGGCCTATGCAGCGGAAAAGATCGTTGAGCCGGCCGGTTTCGAAGGTGGCCTATTCTGGATGCAGGATCTGACCGGCGGAAATATCGGCGGTTGTTGCCTTTCGTTGCGGCTCGCCGATTATGCGCGAATGGGCCAGTTTGCACTCGAGGGAGGCAAAGGAGTGGTGCCCGAAGGCTGGTTTGTCACCGCCGGATCGCCGCTGGTCAACTTTGGTCCCCAAGCTCCAGGTTTCGGCTACGGATATCAGTGGTGGACTTATCCAGGCGGCAATTACGGCGCACAGGGCATTTTCGGTCAGGCGATTACGATCGTACCAAAAGAGAAGCTGGTCGTCGCAGTTGTGAGCAACTGGGAGACCGCGACCAGCAGAACCGACCGAGAAGGCTTTCGGGAGCTGGTTGGAAAAATCACCGAAGCACTTGAGGAATAGATCGGCGAAGAATGATGACGGTGGCCTCGGGGCGCGCCGTCATCGCTTGTCACTAGGATGGATTGCCTGTCCGATGCTCGGATGGCGGCCCCAACGTGCTACTCGCTTTGCTCGCAGCGGAATGTCAGTAGGAGCGGTAAGCTCCGTCGCCGCTGTACCGGGCAAGAATGGACTCGTGGACAATCGGGCTCAGCAGTTCGCTGAAAGCGCAGCCGACCATGCAGCTCTCCCACCAGACAACCTGCGCCTGCAGCGATTCCAGACCGGGAAGGGTAAGCCAGCAAAGCTGCCCTTCGTGCATGCGATTGAGTGCTGCCGCCGAAAACCCCGAAATCGAGAGGTCGTGCACAACGGTCTGAAACGCCCGCCCGCCGCTAGCACGCAACTGGCCTGGGATGGTGAGCTTCGTACGCGGAGCACAGCGATCTTCCTGCGCTACGAAGGAGTAGCGGTCGTGTGTATGGTGGATCATGGCTTGCGCCCTTCCGCGGTAAATTCGAAATCGAAACGTCTCGCGTATACGCGACGCGCACTATCGAATATCGCGTTTCAGGGTTGCAAATTCGTTAGGACGGCTGGTTAATTCAGCCTTCGACGCGCTCTCGGTGGAAGCCCTCGAAATCGTTAACGAGTAACTCGACCAAGCGCTTTGCAACCTCTTCGGGCGCCTTTACCGTTTTCGGATCCTCACCCGGATAAGCCTTCGCGCGCATTTCCGTACGAGTCGCGCCAGGATCGAGCACGGCCACTCGTACCTTCGAAATCTTCTCGACCTCCTGCGCATAGCTTTCGAGCAGATTGTCGAACGCGGCCTTGGTGGATGCGTAGGCGGACCAGTACGCGCGCGGGGATGCACCGACGCTGCTTGTCAGGCCTATAACCCGCCCTGCGTCGGCGCGCTTCAACAGCGGATCGAAATTGGCGAGTAGTGCTTGGGAGGCAAGGAAGTTCACTGTCAGCGCCTGGCTCAACTGCTTCCCATCGATTTGCGTAACCGGTGTCAAGGTTGGCAGATAAGCTGCTGACAGAACAAGATAGTCGAGCCTATCCCACCGGCTGCCGATCGCCGAGGCTAGGCGCGCGATTCCGTCACTTTCAGCCAGATCGACCGGCGCGATTGTCGAAGCGCCACCGGCTTCGTGAATGGAGTCTTCCACCTTTTCCAAAGCGCGGACATCGCGTCCGGTGAGGACCACATGTGCCCCGGCTGAAGCGAGTGCAGTTGCGGTCGCAGCGCCGATGCCTTTGCTGGCCCCCGTTACCAGCGCGAGGCGATCTTCCATCGGTTTGGTCATCAGGCGACCTGCTCCGCCGGGAACGCAAGCTGCTGCTGCCGATCCTCGCGCCGCGACAGATCGGTCAACGAGGTCGGATAATCGCCCGTGAAGCAAGCATCGCAGAATTGCGGGCATGCGGAATTACGCGGCTTTTCACCCACCGCACGGTAAAGCCCGTCGATCGACACGAAGGCTAGGCTATCAGCCTTGATAAATTCCCGCATGGGTTCGACATCCATGCGGGCTGCCAGCAACTTGCTGCGTTCAGGCGTATCGACACCATAGAAGCAGCTGTGTGCCGTCGGCGGGCTGGCCACGCGGAAGTGAACTTCCGTAGCTCCGGCATCGCGCATCATCTCCACGATCTGCAGGCTGGTGGTGCCACGAACGATGCTGTCGTCGATGAGCACGATCCGCTTGCCTTCTACCAGAGCCCGGTTGGCATTGTGCTTGCGTTTGACGCCGGCATGGCGGGCGCCGTCGCTAGGCTGGATGAAGGTGCGTCCAACGTAGTGCGAACGAATGATCCCGAGTTCGAAAGGAATTCCTGATTCCTGCGCATAACCGATGGCTGCCGGAACGCCGCTGTCAGGCACGGGAATGACGAGATCAGCTTCGATCGGCTTTTCCCGAGCGAGCTCTGCGCCGATGGCCTTGCGCGCTTCGTAGATGCTGCGCCCGTCGAACACGGAGTCAGGACGGCTGAAATAGACATGCTCGAAAATGCAAGGCCGGGGGGCGTAATTGCCGAAGGGATGCAGCGAATCGACGTTGCCATCGAAACCCACCTTGATCACTTCGCCCGGCTCGACCTGGCGAACGAATTGCGCACCGACGACGTCGAAGGCGACTGTTTCGGAAGCGAAGACGGTCGCATCGCCCATCCGGCCCATCTGCAAAGGACGAATGCCGAGCGGGTCGCGACAGGCGATCATTCCTTCCGGAGTCATGACGATAAGCGCGTAAGCGCCTTCGAGCAGACGCAGGGCATCGATCAGCCGGTCCATCGTCGTCGGATAACGACTGGTTGCCACGAGATGGATGATCACTTCGGTATCGCTGGTCGATTGGAAAATCGACCCACGCCGGACGAGATCTTCGCGGAGCATGCCCGCATTGGAAATATTGCCGTTATGCGCCACAGCGAAACCGCCGCTCGCAAGATCGGCATACAGCGGCTGAATGTTGCGCAGGCCGGAGCCACCGGTCGTCGAATACCGCACATGCCCTGCGGCCATCGTACCGGGCAATTCGGCGATTGCTTCCTGAGAGGAAAAATTCTCCGCCACGTGACCTAGGCCGCGGCGCGTGTAGAATTCGGCGCCGTCGAAGCTTGTTATGCCGGCAGCTTCCTGACCGCGGTGCTGAAGCGCATGCAGGCCGAGCGCGGTAGCGGCAGCGGCATCGGTCGCATTGATGGCACCAAAGACGCCACACTCTTCGCGCAGCTTGTCGCCATCCTCGTCGAGAAACGGGTGGGTAATATTCATCGGAAGGCCTGTCTGCCGCGGCTGATCGGGATGCGCGCTCCAATGGCGATGTTACGCGTCGATTACAAGGGCAGTGCGACGGTTGACCTGTCTCGCCGCATGATTTCATTGCGCGGAAAGGTTCGTCTGCCTACAGGCCTGTTACCTGCAGGCAAAGACAAGGGACGTCTTGATCCTCTCTCCTTTCGAATGGACCATCGCCAAACGCTACTTGCTTCCGGGCAAGGGCGAGGCATTTATTGCGCTTGTCGCGAGCATCTCCATTGGCGTCGTGATGCTGTCTGTTGCCATGCTCGTCGTGGTGATGAGCGTCATGAACGGCTTTCGCGCAGAACTGCTGGACAAGATCGTAGGCCTCAATGGCCATGCCATCGTTCAGGCCTACGGCGGGCGCATGGACGATTGGGAAAACATCCTCCAGGAAGTGCGGCAGACACCTGGCGTGGTGCGCGCCTCGCCTCTTATCGAACAGCCTCTATTGACCAGTTTCAATGGAAGGGTTGAGGCGATTCTGGTGCGCGGTAACACCCCGCAGGACATCCGCAATCTGTCGTCCAAGGTCGTGAGCGGCAATATCGATGAGCTTGCGCCTGGAGCGCGGAAGGTCGCCATCGGCATTCGCCTCGCGGAAAATATCGGTGCGCGCGTCGGCGACACCATTACCGTTATCAATCCGCAAGGACGTTCCACTCCATTTGGCACACTGCCCAGACAGGTCGGTTACGAAGTGGCCGCAATCTTCGAAGTCGGCGTTTACGACTATGATGGGGCGTTTGTAGTCATGCCGATGCAGGACGCGCAAACGCTGCTGCTACTCGGCGATACCGTTCAGATGATCGAGGTCACCGTCAACGATGCCGACAAGGTCGGCGAAATCCTTGCCCCTGTACAGCGTTCGCTCCAGGGACGTGCGGTGGTATCGGACTGGAAGACCATAAACGCGACGCTGTTCGAGGCCTTGCAGGTGGAGCGAGCCGCAATGGCGTTCGCATTGAGTTTCATGGTCTTGGTTGCGGCATTCAACATTCTTTCCAGCCTCGTCATGCTGGTTCGCGCAAAGACCCGGGACATCGCTATCATGCGCACCATGGGCGCGACCAGGCAGAGCCTGATGAAGATTTTCGTGACAACCGGCTTCACGATCGGTGCCATCGGGACATTGGCCGGACTTGCATTCGGTTTCCTGATACTCGCCGGACGCAAGCAGATCGTCGAGGTCATCGGCGCGCTGACCGGGCAGAACCTCTGGGACCCGCAGTATCGTTTTCTGACGACAATCCCTTCCAAGATAGACGGTATGGAGGTCGGCATGATCGTGTTGCTCGCGCTTCTGCTCAGCTTCCTTGCTACCCTTTACCCGGCATGGAAGGCCGCAAGTACCGATCCGGTACAGGTGCTCCGTTATGAATAGGCGCGGTGTGGAACCAGTTGTCGAACTGAAAGGCCTGACACGCAGCTTCCAGCAGGGCGGCGTAAAGATCGACGTTCTGTGCGGGGTCGATCTGGCGATTATGCCCGGCGAGATAGTAGCCCTTCTCGGCCCTTCGGGTTCGGGTAAGTCGACCCTGTTGCAGGCTGTTGGCTTGCTCGAAGGCGGCTTTGGCGGCGAGATCGTGATCGGCGGTCAATCTGCCGAGAAATCAGATTCGCGCGCGCGCACCGTGCTTCGCCGCGAGCATCTGGGGTTCGTCTATCAGTTCCATCATTTGCTCCCCGATTTCGATGCGCGCGAAAATGTGATCCTGCCGCAGCTGGTTGCGGGCACCCCGCGCGCCGAAGCAGAAGCGCGCTCGGAACAATTGTTGACTGCGCTTGGGTTGGGCCATCGGCTCGACCATCGCCCCAGCCAGCTTTCGGGCGGGGAGCAGCAGCGCGTGGCCGTAGCCAGAGGTCTTGCGAACAAGCCGGATCTGGTGCTGGCTGATGAGCCGACTGGCAATCTGGATGAAAAGACGTCGGACAAGGTGTTGGCTGAATTCCTGTCGCTCGTTCGCGGCGAAGGCAGCGCGGCCCTGATCGCGACGCATAACGAACGCCTGGCCCGTAAGATGGACCGCGTGGTTCGATTGCACGAAGGGTTGCTCGAATAGAGGGGGTTGCTCGAATAGAGGACCCACATCGCTCTTTGCTCGTTGATCGGGAAAGGAGATTTTGATGACCGACCATCCAAGTACTTTCAAGGGCGAGGATACCCACCGCGAGGGCGTGCAGTGGGACGACCGCGCAGAGATCCATTCCGCCGAAGACGGCCAGGGTATTCTGGACGGTGGCAAGGGATTGCGCGGAGGCACCCTGGCCCAGATGGTCTCGCAAGTGATGGCCTATCCACCCGCTGAGCGCGGCCGCTTCGTCATTCAAAAGGCCGGAGACCATCGGCTCGATTTGGCTGAGATAGAGGCGCTCGCCGCGCGGGACGACTTCCCGGGTTGATGCTTTACCCCGGCCTTACCATGAGCTCAGATTCGAAGGACTGACCTGCCATGACAACCATTGCTGACTTCACCGTCATAAATAACAAGGGTGAGCAGATCGATCTGAAGCAGAAGCTGGGTAAGATCATTCTTGTCGTGAACACCGCGAGTAAGTGCGGGTTCACACCACAGTACGAGGGGCTCGAAGAACTATTTCAGCAGTACCGGGAACAGGGTTTCGAAGTGCTTGCCTTTCCGTGCAACCAGTTTGGTGGGCAGGAACCGGGCAACGCGAGTGAAATTGCCGAATTCTGTAAAGTGAACTTCGGACTGACCTTTCCCCTAATGAAGAAAGTCGACGTGAATGGCGACGACGCGAGCCCCTTGTTCGACTGGATGAAGGCCGAAAAACCCGGTCTCATGGGGTCGAAGGCGATCAAATGGAATTTCACCAAGTTCCTGATCGACAGAGAGGGCAATGTGGTGAAACGATATGCCCCGACCGACGCACCCAAGTCGATTTCGAAGGATATCGAGAAGCTCCTCTGATCTTCAGGTGAGCTGTGGAGAAGTGAGGCCGGAAGTGACTGGTGAATCGCCGCCGTAATACGCATATTGCAGTGCATGTCGTTCAAGCCCTTCGTCCCTTTCCGTATCCTCTCCGCCTACACCATGCTGGAGGGCGCGATCGACCCGAAGGCGATGGCAAAATTGGCCAAGGAACGCGGCTTTCCCGCTATCGCCATTGCCGATCGCAACGGCCTTTACGGCGCAGTCATGTTCGCGAACGCCTGCAAGGCGGAAGGCATCCAGCCGATCATCGGGACCCTTCTTGGTGTTGCGCGGGATAGCGAAGGGAAGCAGGTCGACTACCTGCCACTCTACGCGCAGGACGAGCAGGGGTACGACAATCTCTGTCATCTCGTCAGCCGCGCCCATCTGGAACGTCCGCTCGAGTTCGAACCCCATGTTCGCCTGACCGATCTTGATGGCCACACCGGTGGGCTCATAGCATTCAGCGGGGCAAGCGAGGGCGCGCTGACGAAGCTTCTGGCCGAGGGACAGCGGAGCCACGCAGAGATCCTCCTGCAAAAACTTCAGGAGTTGTTTCCCGAACGGCTTTACATCGAGTTGGCTCGCCGTGGTAACGAGGTGGAAGAGCGGGCAGAGGCAGCGCTGGTCGAGTTGGCCTACGACCGTGACCTCCCTCTCGTCGCCACAAACCCTGCAAATTTTGCAGAGCCGCATATGCATAAGGCGCATGATGCCATGCTGTGCATTGCCGGATCCACGCATATCGACGCCGACGAGCGGGCGAAGTCGAACCCGGAAAGCTATGTAAAAACCTATCACATGATGGACGAGGCTTTCGACGATCTGCCGGAGGCTGTTCAGAACACGCTCGTCGTGGCGCAACGCTGTGCCTATGCGCCGCCATACCGCAAGCCGATCCTGCCCAGCCTTGCAGGTGACCTCGAAGGCGAGGCGCGAATGTTGGCGGAAGATGCCCACAGGGGTTTAGAAGCGCGTCTCGAACCGTATGGCGAGATGTCCGACGACCAGCGAAAGATTTATTTCGATCGCCTGAAGTTCGAAGTCGATATCATCAATCAGATGGGCTTTCCGGGCTACTTCCTGATCGTTGCCGACTTCATAAAATGGGCCAAGGACCACGATATTCCTGTGGGCCCGGGACGTGGTTCGGGTGCGGGTAGCCTCGTCGCATGGGCTTTGACCATCACGGATCTCGATCCAATCCAGCTCGGTCTGCTGTTCGAACGTTTTCTCAACCCCGAACGCGTCTCGATGCCCGATTTCGATATCGATTTCTGCGAAACGCGGCGGGGCGAGGTGATCCGTTATGTCCAGCAGAAATACGGCCACGATCACGTCGCTCAGATCATCACTTTCGGTAAACTGAAGGCGCGCGCCGTTTTGCGCGACACCGGCCGCATCCTGCAGATGAGCTATGGGCACGTGGATCGCCTCTGCAAGATGGTGCCGAACCATCCGACCGACCCTTGGACGCTGCCAAGGGCGCTGAACGGGGCCGCCGATTTCAAACGGGAATACGACAACGACAATGAGGTGAAGCGCCTCGTCGATCTCGCCATGCAGCTCGAGGGCTTTCCGCGTAACAGTTCGACCCACGCCGCAGGCGTGGTGATCGGTGATCGCCCGCTCGCCCAGCTGGTGCCGCTTTATCGCGACCCGCGGTCGGACATGCCGGTTACGCAATACGACATGAAGAATGTCGAAAGCTCCGGCCTCGTCAAATTCGACTTTCTCGGTCTCAAGACGCTGTCGGTTCTCAAGAAGGCCACCGACCTGCTCAAACGGCGTGACATCGAGATCGATCTTTCGCTTCTGCCGCTCGATGACGCAAAGGTCTACGAGCTCATGAAGAGCGGCAATACGGTGGGGGTTTTCCAGCTTGAATCGGAAGGCATGCGCCGTACGCTGACGGCGGTAAAGCCGACCAATTTCGGCGACATCATCGCGCTTGTTTCGCTATATCGTCCGGGCCCGATGGATAACATTCCGCTGTTCGGCAAGCGCAAGGCCGGTCAGGTGGAAATCGAATATCCGCATGCCAAGCTGGAAGGCATTCTGGCCGAAACCTACGGGATCTTCGTTTACCAGGAACAGGTTATGCAGGCCGCGCAGATCCTTGCAGGATATTCCTTGGGCGACGCCGACCTTTTGCGCCGCGCAATGGGTAAGAAGGTTCAGGCCGAAATGGATGCGCAGCGCGAACGTTTCGTTGATGGCTGCAAGAGAGTATCCGGTATCGACAAGGGCGAGGCCAACGCGCTGTTCGACTTGATCGACAAGTTCGCAGGCTACGGTTTCAACAAGTCTCACGCCGCAGCGTATGCGTTGCTTGCCTATCAGACGGCTTGGCTGAAGGCGCACTATCCTGAAGAATTCTACGCCGCCTCGATGTGCTTCGACATGCATCAATCCGAAAAGCTGGCGATCTTCGTCGACGATGCTCGGCGCAGCGGCATCAAGGTGTTGCCGCCATCGCTGAACTATTCGGAAGCGGAGTATTCGGTCGAGCAGACCGATGACGGTTATGCAGTGCGTTATGCATTGGCTGGCATACGCAACGTCGGCGAGCGAGCTATGGAAGCGATCGTCGAAGAGCGCGAGGCTGCAGGGCGTTTCAAAAGCCTCAAAGATTTGTTCGAGCGTCTGCCCAAGGGCTCCATGAATTCTCGCCAGCTGGAGGCGTTGATCAGTGCCGGGGCGCTCGACGAATTCGAACCGAACCGCGCCAAGCTGTTCGCCAATGCCGACATGCTTTTGGCAGTGGCCGACGCCGCAGAGCGCGAGCGGTCGAGCGGACAGGGCGGATTGTTCGGAGGAGAGGCCGCGCCGGTCGAGGATACATTGCGCCTCAAGGAAGTCGAGGACTGGTCGCTCAGTGAAGCGCGTCACCGTGAGAAAGAGAACATGGGGTTTTCTTTCAAGGAACATGCCACGGCGGTTTATCGGGAAATTTCCAGCGCGCAGGGCGCCCGCTCGCACGCATCTCTGATCGCAGGGGGCGTTCCCGGTGGGGGACGGATGACCGCCGTGATGGCGGTGCAGGTCGAAGGGGCCAGCAAAGGCACTACCAAGCGCGGCAAGCCGTTTATCCGCGCGGACTTTTCCGATAGCTCGGGCCAGTTCAGCGCCGCCTGCTTCGAAGAAGGTCTAGTCGACAGATTCCTCGAATGGGCGGACAAGCAAACCTGCGTGAAGCTCGATGTGGAGCTCGACAGTCCGAGCCCCGATGAGCCGCCCCGCATAACCGTGCGGCATGCCGTCCCGCTCGATGCCGTCCGGGGAAGCATGGCGATGTTGCTGACGCTCGAGGTAGAAAGCGTCGACGCGCTGAACCAGTTGGCAATCGAACTCGGTGAAGACGGGGCAGGGGGCGATGAAGTGATGGCCACATTGCTCACCGGCGATCTGGCGCCGCCCGTCATGCGCCTGGGGCGGGCATTTTCTATCGATGGTGACCTCGCCGAACGCTTGGCAAGCGTGCCCGGCCTTGCCAAGGTGCAACTGACCGCGCGACGAGGAAAGGCAAACTTGCGCCTCGTTGCCTGACGGTCGAACCGACGGGTGAGAGGAGAGTTTATGGCGTTTGGTGCGATGCAGGACTGGAGCATGCGAATTTCGCATGTGATCGATCATGCGGCTCGGGAAGCATCCGGTCGCGAAATCGTAACCCACTGGGCCGATGGCACCGAAACGCGGACGGACTGGGCGGGCATCCATCTGGACGCGCGGAAAATGGCTCAGGCGCTGTTGGCGCTTGGCCTGACAAAGGGTGATCGGGTGGCAAGCCTCGCGATGAACCATTCCCGGCATCTGGTGAGCTGGTTCGGCGTGGCGGGCATGGGCGGGGTGCTCCACACCTGCAATCCGCGGTTGTTCGAAGACCAGCTCGAATACATCGTCAATCATGCCGAAGACAAAGTCATGATCTATGACGCGGCGTTCCAGCCTATCATCGACAAGATGCGCGACAAATGGCCGACGGTCGAACATTACATCTGCTTCGACAGCGGCGAGCATACGACCAGTTTCGAAGACTGGATTGGCGAGCAGGACGGCGAGTTCGAATGGGTCGAGGGGGACGAACGCGATCCCTGCATGATCTGTTACACCAGCGGCACCACCGGCAATCCCAAGGGTGTTCAGTACGAACATCGTTCCACGCTGCTGCACGCGATGGCCGGGCTGCAAACCAGCGCATTCAATTTCAGCGGATCGTCCGTCATGTTGCCGGTGGTCCCGATGTTCCACGCCGCCAGCTGGGGCCTGCCCTATTCGGGGGCGATGGCTGGGATCAAGTTCGTCTTTTCCGCCGTGAACGACCCCGCGGTGCTTTGCGACCTGATGGATCGAGAGGGGGTGACCGACAGTGCTGGTGTGCCGACCGTCTGGCTGGCGACATTCCAGTATTGCGATGCGGAGGGCAAGGATCTGCCCAAGCTCAAATCGGCGACGATCGGCGGTTCCGCTGCGCCGCGGTTCATGATCGAACGGCTGATGAAGAACGGTACGCGCGTGCAGCACGCATGGGGAATGACCGAGACTTCGCCTATCGGGACGGTCGGCGGTCCGACGGCGAACTGGGACGAACTGACCTTCGAAGAGAAGGTGGAAAAGACGATGAAGCAGGGGCGGCCGATCTTCGGCGTCGAACTGCGTACGGTCGATCTGGACGACCGGTCGACCGTTCTTCCGCGCGATGGCGAAGCCAGCGGTGCGCTGCAGATACGCGGGCCGTGGATCATCAAGCGCTATTTCAAGGCGGAAGAGGACGCCACCGATGCGGACGGCTGGTTCGACACCGGCGATGTGGCGATCCTGCATCCCGATGGGACGATGCAGATTACCGACCGCACGAAGGACGTCATCAAGTCCGGCGGCGAATGGATCAGCTCGGTGGAACTCGAAAATGCAGCGGTGGGCCATCCGGCCGTGGCGGAAGCGGCGGCTATCGGCATGCCCCATCCCAAGTGGGACGAGCGACCCGTTCTGTTCGTGGTCAGGAAATCCGGCGCGGAATGCAGTGCCGAGGACGTGACCGCATTCCTTACCGACAAGGTCGCCAAATGGTGGCTGCCCGATGCGGTCGAATTCGTCGACGACATCCCGCACACCGCCACCGGCAAGATCAGCAAGAAAGACCTGCGCGAACGCTTCAGCGACTATACGCTGGGCTGAGGAGGACGCACCATGACACAAAGCTATATCGACCCGAGCAAGACCAATTTCGAAGCATTCAAGGACCTGCCGCGCGATCAGCCGATCCATATGCTGAACCTGCTGCAGTACCGGGACCAGGCGGAATATCCCGAAGGCCATGACAATGCCGGCAAGGACTGGAGCGGGCGCCGGGCCTACAAAGAGTATGGCAAGACCAGCGGCCCGATCTTCCGCCGGGTGGGCGGCGAAATCGTCTGGCGCGGGGCGTTCGAGGCGGTGCTGACCGGGCCGGAAGCGATGCGCTGGCACGATGGCTTTATCGCGCAATATCCCAGCGCGGCCGCGTTCTTCGAGATGATCAAGGACCCCGAGTATCAGAAGGCCGTGGTCAATCGCACCGCCGCGCTGGCCGACAGCAGGCTGGTTCGCTTCAAGCCAGGAGCGATGGGCGAGGGGTTCTAGCCTCCAAGCCTGCGAAAATTTTCACAGTAGCCGCAACTGACCGCCGACGGCCGGTGGGCGGAACCGGGTGCAGTCCAGTTCGAATTTCGATTTGCCCACGCCTGCGCGCTTGCAGGCGAGGCGGAACCTGGCGCGGAAAAGATCGGCCCAGACACCGGTGGGTTTCATGCGGGTGAAGAAGTCGGGATCGTTGTCCCGCGCCTGCCCGTCCTTGGCACGGATCGAGCGGACGATGTTCATGACCTTGTCGCCGCGTTCCGGAAAATGGACCGAGAGCCATTCCCGGAAGAGGGGCGCGACTTCGTGCGGGAGGCGCAGGGGTATCCAGCCGACGCTGCCAATGCCGAGCTGGCCCGCGCGCTGAACGATGTCTTCCATGAATTCGTCGGTAATGGCGGGGATCACGGGAGCGATCGAACAATGGACGGGTATGCCCGCTTCGGCGAGTTTGGCGAGGGCGGCCAGACGCTTCGCCGGAGCCGCCGCACGGGGTTCCAGTTTGGCCGATAGCCGGGGGTCGAGGCTGGTCACCGATATTGCGACCGCAACCAGCCTCTGTTCGGCCATAGCACGAAGCAGGTCCAGATCGTCGCAAACACGATCCGATTTGGTTGTTATCGTCACGGGGTGACGAGCATCGAGACAGACTTCGAGCACCTCGCGTGTGATGCGATAATCCCGCTCGATCGGTTGGTAGGGATCGGTATTCGTCCCCATGGCGATGGGCCGCGGCCGATATTTCGCCTTGGCCAGAGTGGCCCGCAGGATTTCGGCGGCATTGGGCTTGGCGAACAGCTTCGTTTCGAAGTCCAGACCGGGAGACAGATCGTGATAGGCATGCGTCGGCCTGGCAAAACAATATACGCAGCCATGTTCACAACCCCGGTAAGCGTTCACGGACCGATCGAACGCGATATCGGGCGATTGATTGAAGCTCAGGATCGTGCGGGGACGTTCTTCGGTCACCTGAGTGCGCAGCTTGACCGGCGGGCCGTCCAGCGTTTCCATATGATCGCGCCAGTCGCCATCGACTTCGCGCGTGGCGAGGCCGAAGCGTGTCGGCACATCGGCGCCCTGTGCGCCGCGTCCGGGAATCGCTGGTTCGAGACGACGTTCCATGGGCAAGAACATACAGCGAACAAAAGAGCTTTGCCAGCCTGTTTTCGCAAGCCTTGACAGCTATCGCCGCGCATCTGACCGCGGCGCTCCGAAGGGTGAGCGGGGGTGCGGTGCGGCCCGGTGCGGCGAGCTGCGCACAAGCATTCGCGAGACGGCGCAGGTTGACACAGTTGACAGGGTCCTGGGGCGTGCCGAGGCCAAAGGTTCACTAGCGGGTCGATCGACCGTCTGGCATGCCAGCGTCATCACCTGTGCAAGCGCGGAAGGATCGACGCGTGGCTGCCGGACCCTGGTGGGCAGTCCGGGAGCGGTCGGCGATGCGGGCCATCCACACAGGGCATCGACAGTGTCGAAGGTGTCGACAAGCCGGCGATCCCATTCGTGCCCCGCGTCTTCCCGGGCCTGTGCAGCCACTTCGTCGCATTCGTCATCGAGACCACCCAGGAATTCGGCGCTGCTTTCGCTGACCGTCCAGCCGCTGTCGTCGTCGTCCTGATCGTCGTCCTCCGCCGCGCCGTAGAACACCTCGAGCTCTTTCTCGCGATGATTGCGGCGAGCTTCATCGCCTGCCGCGGCGACAGCATCCTTGCGCGCGGGCGGCAGGGCCAGTTCGCCAGTGGCGACACAGTTCAGCAATTCGTCGAAGCGACCGGCATCGGCGCAGGCGGCATTGTCACCGACCATCGCGTCGAGGCGTGCCAGATGTGCCAGCAAAAGCCGCGCATCGTAGCGCCGGCGCGTGCCGACCAGCTCCCCGCGATAATAGATCTGTTCTTCCACCCCTTCGATGGCGCGTTCTGCCAGAGCCTGGACCCCGTTATCCCGCGCCAAGACCAGCGCAGCGGCCCAGCCACGAGCGAAGAACGGATCGCGGCGACGCAGTCGATAGGCCGCTTCGGCGGAGAGATCGACCGCGCGGCAGGCGGCGCGGGCATTCCCGTGAGCCGCCAGCCGGTCGAGAAAGCGCGCCTTCAATTCGGGCGTCCAGTCGCGCGCCGGGACATGGGCAAAGGGTTCGGTAATGTCGGTCATGATCCGCGTCTCCTGTCGGGAATGGAAGCGAATCAGGTCTGTTATGCAGCCGGAGCCGAGTAGGAAAATGAATTCTTGCAGAGGTTCGGCTTGCCGATCGGTGGCGGCATCATGGGTTGCCGGGTCGCCCCCGGCTGCTAGCAATAAAGGCGAAGGCTATCTTTCCCGGAGGCGGGGCATCAGTTCGACGAAGTTGCAGGGACGGTGGCGACTGTCGAGCTGATGCGCAAGGATGCGGTCCCAGCCGTCTTTCACTGCGCCGTTCGAGCCGGGCAGGGCGAAGATATAGGTGCCGCGGGCGAGCACGGCGCAGGCGCGGCTCTGGACGGTGCTGGTGCCGATGGTTTCGTAACTGATCCAGCGGAACAGTTCGCCGAAACCGGGAATGTCCTTGCTCTTGACCTTGTCGAGCGCTTCCGGCGTCACGTCGCGGCCGGTGAGGCCGGTGCCGCCGGTGGTGATGATGCAATCGATCTGTTCGTCGTCGATCCAGCGATGAAGGTGCGCGGCGAGCTGGTTCACATCGTCGCGGCTTATATCGCGATCGGCGAGTTCGTGGCCAGCATCTGCGATGCGTTGGGCAAGAATATCGCCCGACGTGTCATCGGCCGAGGTGCGCGTGTCGGATACGGTCAGCAGCGCGATACGCACTGGCTTGAAGATGCGGCTTTCGTCGATTGGCATAAGCGTGTTCCTTACCTGGCCCGCGGAAACATGGGCCAGTCGTTTTCGGCCAGATCGACCCTGCTTGGCGCATCGGCATCCGCCTGGCGCAGATACATCCAGTAATTGCGCATCACGATGGCGACGTATCCGCGCGTTTCCCAATAGGGGATGCTTTCCATGTAGAGCAGCGGATCGCCCTGATCGCGGATTTCATTTTCCCAGCGCGAAACGGGCGTGGGCCCGGCATTGTACGCCGCCATGACCTTGGGCAGCTTGCCCTGCGTAAAATTGGACGAATTGAGGGATTCGAGCGTGCGCTGGCCGAAGGCGAGATTGACGGCCGGGTCCTTCAGATCCGCGCCCGAGCTCATGTTGATCGATGCGGCATATTCCCGCTGCGTGATCGGCATGATCTGCATCAACCCGATGGCACCGGCCGGGCTGACCACGGTTTCGCGAAAGTTCGATTCCTGCAAGGCATGGGCGAAGGCGAGGGCAGGGTCCACGCGCCATCCACCGACCGGTGCGCGGAAGGTGACCGGATAGCGCAGGCTGGGATGTGCCCCTTCGCCGCGCGGGGCATTATAGGCCATGAAGGTCTGCGCACCCGTGAGGCCCAGCGCACGCGAGAGCCGCGACAATGCGCCGTAATCCTTCGGGTCGCCCGTGCGGACCAGCCAGACGAGATCGTCCGCCGCCGCATCGCGCCGCCCGACTTCCGCCAGCATGACGGCCTGCCGGACCGCGTCTTCCTGGCGCAGATGTTCCCAATCGGCCTGTGTCAGATCGGGCAAGGCGTGGGTCCGCGGAAGGTCGCGGCCCATCTGTTCGTGGGCCAGCATGCCATAGAGGGTTTCCGGGAAGCGCGCGGCGCCGCGCAATTGTTCGGCAGCCTTTTCAGGGAAGCGGCAGCGGATGAATGACCGGCTGGCCCAGTAATGCGCCGCTGCGGTCAGTTCCGGATTGGCGGAGCCGGACGCGCTGCGCTGGAAGGCTTCTGCGGCCTTGTCGCAATCGCCCAGCCGCCATGCGGCGAGCCCGGCGACCCAATCGCCTTCGGCGACCCAGGCACCACTGCCGCCATCGCGGGTCGTATCCGCCATGGCCCAGGCCTGCGCGTCCTGATTTTCGATGTAGTAGCTGAAAGCGACGCGGTAGCGCCATTCCGCCCGCGCATCGCGCGACAGCGTGGCATCCACACCGTCCAGCAGCAGGCGGGCACCATTCGGATCGTCATTGGTGATCCGTTCGAGGATCGCGGCCTTTACGCTTTCCGGCATCGTACCGTCGTTGACCGAACTGGGCCGGATACGCTTGGTCGACCCGGGCTGGCGGACGAGATCGCGTGCCGGGCGCAGATAGGGCGGGTTCACGAGCCCGCGCGTCTGGCCAAGGCGGACGATGGATTCCGCCTGCGGCAGCGCGGAATAGCGCGACAGCCAGCTTTCGATGCGCGGCAGTTCGATGCGCGGACTTTGCGGATGGAGGTAATAGGTCGCCAGTGCCGCGCCATGGAGCGGGCCGTCATCGCGACTGGCCAGCATGACCTCGACCCTGTCCCAGTTCTGGCTGTCGATCGCTTCGAACAGCGAGCCGTAATAGGCGCGGTCGTCCTGCGAGAGGAGTTGCGGGAGGGAAGCCGCGTGCGACCGGGTGAAATATTCCACGCTCCCCTGCGCAAGGGCCGGGGCCGCGTGGAGGGAGGTGGTGGCGGCCAAAGCGGCGGCGGCGAAAATGCGAAGGGTCATCAAGTCCAGTCCAGCCATCGGTTCCAGAAAGTTTCCCGCCGGGCGGCCGAGCGGGCAAGGTTGCGCAGGTCAGGGGCGGCGAGCAGGGGGTAGATCTTGCCGTCACAGTCCAGCGAGAGGGGATCGCGCGCATCTTCGGGCGTCTTGCCGAACAGCGCGAGTTGCGCGCGTCCGAACAGGATCACGCGCTGCGGGGCGGCGAGCGCGATATGGGCCCTGACGATTTCGCCCAGACCGGCACCTGCGAGCTGACCCCAATCGGGCAGGGCCATTGGAGCAGGAAGGGCGCTGGCGATGTAGGCTTCGTGCTGGCCTATGCCCATTGCCGCGATCATGGCATCGACGAATTTGGCGGCGCCGCCCGTCAGCAGTCCTTCGGCATCGTCATCGAAGGGCTGGGGCAAAAGCAGCATCAGCTTCGCGCCTGCAACGCCCCGCGGTGGAATGCGCCGATCGAGCGCGCCATCCGCCAGCGAAGCTTCCGACATCCACCATTCGCGAAATTTTTCGAGCGTGTCGGGAAGGGCGGAGCGATCGATCTGCGTGGCCGCACCTTCGCCCTGTTCGAGCGCGCGTTGCAGCGGGGTCTTGCGCTGTACCGGGGGCGGTGCGGGCGGAGGAGGAGCCGTTACGGCATCGTCGGCCTCCGGCTCGATCAGCCAGCCACTCGGCTCGTCCAGAAAATCGGCATCGACGCCAGCCTCGCGCCACCAGTCGAGCGCGCCTTCCAGGCTTTCGAGCGCCGTGACATCGCGCGAATTCGGGGGATCGGCATGCATCATTACTTGGGCGCGGGTCTTGACCTCTAAAGCGCCACCAATCAAGGCATTCGCAACAGTAAAGCGACGAAAAGAGAGAGACATGAGCGAACGCGAATCCATGCCCTGCGATGTCGTGATCATCGGTGGAGGCCCGGCAGGCCTCGCCGCGGCGATCCGGCTGAAGCAAGTGAACGCGGAACTCGAAGTCGTGGTGCTCGAAAAGGGCAGCGAAATCGGCGCGCATATCCTGTCGGGCGCGGTGGTCGATCCGCGTGCGCTGGACGAACTGCTGCCCGAATGGCGTGACCAGGGCTGCCCGATGGCGGAAACTCCCGTGACGGAGAACCACCACTGGGTGCTGTCCGAAAGCGGAAAATCCGACCTTCCCGAGATGCTGCTGCCGCCTTTCATGAGCAATCACGGCAATTATACCGGATCGCTGGGCAATATGTGTCGCTGGCTGGCCGAGCAGGCCGAAGGTCTGGGCGTGATGGTCTTCCCCGGGTTTCCCGCCGCAGAAGTGCTGTTCGACGACAAGGGTGCGGTGACCGGTATCGTCACGCAGGATATGGGCATCGCCGAGGATGGCAGCCACAAGGCCGATTACCAGCCGGGCATGGAAATCCATGCGAAATACACCCTCTTCGCAGAAGGGGCGCGTGGCAATCTGACCAAGCAGATGAAGGCGAAATTCGACCTCGAGGCCGATTGCGAACCGCAGGTCTACGGTCTCGGCGTCAAGGAATTGTGGGACATCGATCCGGCCAAGCACGAGCCCGGCCGCGTGATCCATACGCAAGGCTGGCCACTGAGCGAAACCGGCACCTGGGGCGGGGGCTTCCTCTATCACCAGGCCAACGGTCAGGTGGCGCTCGGCTTCGTGACCGCGCTCGATTACGCCAATCCGTATGTGTCGCCCTATCAGGAATTTCAGCGCTGGAAGCACCATCCCGACATCGCCGCGATCCTCGAAGGTGGCAAGCGTGTGTCCTATGGCGGGCGCGTGATCAACGAAGGCGGCTGGCAATCCGTGCCCAAGCTGGCCTTCCCCGGCGGCGCGCTGATCGGCTGTTCGGCCGGTTTCGTGAACGTCCCGCGCATCAAGGGCAGCCACACCGCGATGAAGAGCGGGATGCTGGCCGCGGAAAGCATCGCTGCGGCGATCGCCGCCGGTAACGAGCATACCGAGCTGATGGATTACGATGCCGCCGTGCGCGACAGCTGGATCGCAGACGAGCTCAAGAAGGTGAAGAACGCGCAGCCCGCCGTCGCCAAGTGGGGCGAGGATCTGGGTACGGTCATCGCGGGCATCGACATGTGGATGCGCACCCTGAAGATCGGACTGCCGATCACGATGAAGCATCACCGCGATTACGAGATGCTGGAGCGGGCCGACAACTTCAAGCCGATCGCCTATCCCAAGCCCGACGGCGTACTGAGTTTCGACCGGCTGACAAACGTGAGCTTCAGCTACACCAATCATGCCGAAGATCAGCCTTGCCACCTGAAGGTCGCGGACATGGAACTGCAGCGCGAGAGTGAGCTGGAAGTCTTTGCGGGCCCTTCCGCCCGTTATTGCCCGGCGGGCGTGTACGAATGGATCCTGGAAGACGGCGCGGAGCCCAAGTTCCAGATCAATTCGCAGAACTGCATCCACTGCAAGACCTGCGACATCAAGGATCCGAACCAGAACATCACCTGGGTCACGCCCGAAGGCGGCGGCGGACCGAACTACCCGAATATGTAATCGTCAGCGTTGCTTTCTCCATCATTGCGAGGGGGAAAGCGACGCGGCAATCCGGGCGATAACGCCAGGGATTGTTTGGCTTCGCTCGCAATGACGGGGAATTTTGGCGTGGCCCATGTCGAAACCGCATATGCCAAGATCAACCTGGCACTGCACGTTCGCAGGCGGCGGGACGATGGCTATCATGAGCTCGAGACGCTGTTTGCCTTCGTCGATGCGGGGGACGTGCTGACAGCCACCAGCGCGGCGCAGGATGCCGTCACGGTCATGGGCGAGTTCGCGGGCGGTCTCGACAACCCGTTCGACAATCTGGTGGCAAGGGCGCTGGGCAAGGTGCCGCGCGCCGACGGGCTCAGAATCACGCTGGAGAAAAACCTCCCTGTTGCGGCGGGGCTCGGTGGGGGCTCGGCGGATGCCGGCGCCGTTTTTCGCATCGTGAAAGAGCTCCATGGTTTGCCGGACGACTGGCACGAGCGCGCAACTGCACTGGGCGCGGATGTACCCGCTTGTGTCGAAAGTCGTACCTGTATCGGGCGCGGCACCGGCACCGAACTCGAACCGGCAGATGACAGTCTGGCGGGCACACCCGTTCTGCTGGTAAACCCGCGCGTCCCGCTCTCGACAGGGCCGGTGTTCAAGCATTGGGACGAGAAGGATCGCGGCGCCTTGCCCGATGGCGATGCCCGCACGATCACTCTCGACGGGCGAAACGATCTCGAAGCACCCGCCCTTTCGCTGTGCCCGCAGATCGGCGGGGTGCTTGCCGCCTTGCGCGGAACTTCGCCGTTTCTCGCCCGTATGTCCGGTTCGGGCGCGACCTGTTTCGCGCTGTTCGATGACAAGTCAGCGCGGGACGAAGCGGCGGATCGCATGGCCGCCGACCATCCCGGCTGGTGGCAGATGCGAGGAAAGCTCAGATGATCGACGGTCGGCCCTATCGCCAGGTGAATGTGGACGACATTCGACCCGGCGGATTGCTGGTAGTGGCCGATCACGCATCGAACCATGTTCCAGCGGGTATCGAACTGCGGATCGATCGCAGGCTGATGAACGATCATATTGCGATCGATATCGGGGTGGAAGGCGTCGCGGATCGTCTTGCCCGCCGCCACGATCTACCTGTGCACATCGCGACCGTGAGCCGTCTCGTTTGCGATTTCCACCGCAAGGAAGACGAACCTGCCGTTGTTCCGACGACCAGCGACGGGCACCTGATCCCGGGTAATATCGGCGCAGATGTGGAAATGCGGCTCGCACGTTATCATCGACCATATCACGACGCTTTGGCGGCGTTGATCGAACGCGCCCGGCCGCGTATGCTGGTGGCAGTTCACAGCTTCACGCCCAGCCTTGCAACCAGCGACGAAGAGCGACCCTGGGAAGTCGCCCTGCTGTACAATCAGGATGAGAGAGCGGCGCAACATGCCATTCGGCTGTTTCGCGAACAGGGTCTGACAGTGGGCGACAACCAGCCCTATTCGGGCAAGCAACTCAACGCCACGATGGATCGCCATGCCGAGGCAAATGGCATTCCCTACTGCACGGTCGAGATACGACAGGATCAGATCGATACGGCCGCAGGGCAGGCACGCTGGGCGGTAATGCTGGCAGACATCATGGGGCGCGTCGCGCTGGAGGTGTAAAGCCGAGCTTGGCCGGACTACGGGCATTCTTCCGTTAGCGTAGGCTTCGCTGTCTGCTAGGCTTCGCCTTGAAGCCAAGAGAGACCTGCCATGCCCGCCTATCGTTCCCGCACCACCACCCACGGCCGCAACATGGCCGGCGCGCGCGGATTGTGGCGCGCGACGGGCATGAAAGACGGTGATTTCGGCAAACCGATCATCGCGGTGGTCAACAGCTTTACCCAGTTCGTGCCGGGGCACGTGCATCTCAAGGATCTGGGGCAGCTGGTCGCACGCGAGATCGAGGCTGCGGGCGGCGTGGCCAAGGAATTCAACACTATCGCGGTGGATGACGGGATCGCCATGGGGCATGACGGCATGCTCTATTCGCTGCCGAGCCGCGACCTGATTGCCGACAGCGTCGAATATATGGTCAACGCCCACTGCGCCGATGCGATGGTGTGCATTTCGAACTGCGACAAGATTACGCCGGGCATGTTGATGGCCGCGATGCGACTGAACATTCCTGCCGTGTTCGTCAGCGGCGGTCCGATGGAGGCAGGCAAGGTTGTGGTGAAAGGCAAGGAGGTCGCCCTCGACCTGGTGGATGCCATGGTCGCCGCGGCGGACGAAGCCTATTCGGACGAGGAAGTGACGGCCATCGAGCAGAATGCGTGCCCGACCTGCGGCAGTTGCAGCGGCATGTTCACGGCCAATTCGATGAATTGCCTGACCGAGGCACTCGGTCTCTCGCTTCCCGGTAACGGTTCGCAGCTCGCCACGCATGCCGACCGCAAAGGTCTGTTCGAACGGGCAGGGCGGCTGGTGGTGACGCTGGCGAAGCGATATTACGAGGAGGATGACGAGAGCGTCCTGCCACGTTCCATCGCCAGCTTCGAAGCGTTCGAGAACGCGATGAGCCTCGACATCGCGATGGGTGGCTCGACGAATACCGTGCTGCACCTGCTTGCCGCCGCGCATGAGGCGGGGGTCGATTTCACCATGAAGGACATCGACAGGTTGAGCCGCCAGGTTCCCTGCCTGTCGAAGGTCGCACCGGCGAAAAGCGATGTCCATATGGAGGACGTCCACCGGGCAGGCGGCATCATGGCAATCCTCGGCGAGCTGGAAAAGGCAGGCCTGCTTCACACCGCGTTGCCGACCGTACACAGCCCGACCATGGCCGATGCGCTGGATGACTGGGACATTGGCCGCACGCAGAACAACAAGGTCCGCGAATTTTTCGCCGCGGCGCCGGGCGGGGTGCCGACGCAGACCGCCTTCAGCCAGTCGCGCAGGTGGAAAGAGCTCGATACGGACCGCGAAAACGGAGTTATCCGGAGCGCTGAACACGCATTCAGCAAGGATGGCGGGCTGGCCGTGCTCTATGGCAATATCGCGCGCGATGGCTGCATCGTTAAGACCGCTGGGGTCGATGAGAGTATTCTGAACTTCTCGGGCCCAGCAAAGGTTTACGAGAGCCAGGACGACGCGGTGACGGCGATCCTGACGGGGCAGGTTGTCGAGGGCGATGTCGTGGTCATCCGGTACGAAGGGCCGCGGGGCGGACCGGGCATGCAGGAAATGCTTTATCCCACGAGCTATCTGAAATCGAAGGGGCTGGGCGCAGCCTGCGCCCTGCTGACCGACGGCAGGTTTTCGGGAGGAACGTCAGGCCTGTCGATCGGCCACGTGTCGCCCGAAGCCGCGGAAGGCGGCGCGATTGCTTTAGTCGAGGAGGGGGACAGGATCGAAATTTCCATACCCGAGCGCACGATCAATCTTGCCGTGTCCGACGAAGTTCTGGCCGAGCGGCGCGCCGTCATGGAGAAGAAGGGCTGGCTTCCCGCCCAATCGCGAGACCGGCGGGTCTCGCCAGCGCTCGAAGCCTATGCTGCGATGACGACTTCTGCGGCGCGCGGCGCAATCCGGGATGTGGGCCAGTTGAAAACGCGCTGAGACTTGCCCCCGAGCGCCGTGCGTGGCAGCGGCTACGCATGACTTTTCCGCAACGATCCCTCTGGGTTCTTCTGGTTGCATCGCTCGGTCTTGGAGCGTGCGAGGTTTCGCCCGAGATTGCGAGCGAAGGTGGATCAACGATTTCCTGCGCGCTGGGTGGGGCAACCGACTTCACCGGCGAATGCCGTCTCGTCGAAGTAAGCGATGGCAGTGCGAACTACCTCATCATGCGGCACCCGGATGGCGGTTTCCGCAGGCTCGCACACGCCGAAACGGTGTCCGGCCTGGCCGAGTTCGACGGCGCACAGAAGGCGGAAAGCTGGCGCGAAGGGGACGCGGTCGTGCTTGCGATCGGAGAGGATCGCTATCGCTGGGGCCAGCCCGTACGTGACTGAGCCTGTGCTCACCGTCGCCGAGATGCGCGAGGCGGAGAAAGCCGCAATGGATCGCGGGACCAGCGAGTGGGAGCTGATGCAGCGTGCCGGGACCAATGCAGCGCAATGGGTCATGCGCATGGCTGCAGGGCGGCCGGTCACGATGCTTTGCGGACCCGGCAACAATGGCGGTGACGGTTACGTGATCGCGGACGTGTTGAGCCGGGCGGGGTACGAAGTGGACGTGGTTGCGCCCATAGAGCCGAAGAGCGAGACCGCTCGCAGGGCGCGGTCCGCCTTTCAGGGCAAGGTCACTCTTGATGGCGCTCTGCGCACAGGCGTGGCGGTCGATTGTCTGTTCGGGTACGGCCTGGATAGAAAGGTCGAGGAGCCGTTCTCGAAAATACTGGAGAAACTGGCAGCATCCTCCTGTTATAAAATAGCTATCGATGTCCCGAGTGCAGTTCAGAGTGACGCTGCGCGTGTGCTTGGCCCGCTTCCTCGATATGACCTGACGCTGGCTCTCGGCGCGTGGAAGCAAGCCCATTTTCTCATGCCGGCCGTGCCAGCGATGGGCGAGAAGCGACTGGTTACCATCGGGCTTGAGTTCGAAGATGTTTCATCGACGGTTTCCGCCGCGCCGACGATAACTTCGCCCAAGCCCGATGCCCATAAATACAATCGCGGGCTGCTGGCCATCGTGGCAGGGGAAATGCCCGGCGCGCCACTGCTTGCCGCGGAGGCAGCCATGCGCGCGGGGGCGGGCTATGTGAAGCTGTTCAGCGATCATTCTCATCCCGATGCGCCGGCCGAACTCGTGATCGAGCAGGGCAGCCTCGCCGATGTGCTTTCCGACGGGCGGATTTCGGCGTTGCTGATCGGACCGGGACTAGGCCGCGACGACGCGGCTCGTGAAAGGCTGGCCAAGGTTCTGGAAAGCGGAAAACCGGCAGTGCTGGATGCGGATGCGCTGCATCTTCTCGACCCGGAACTTCTGGCGATGGCCGACGCCAAGACCTTGTGCGTTACGCCTCACGCAGGAGAGCTGGCAAAACTCTGCGAGACGTTTGGCGTCACGGCGGAAAGCAAACTCGGTCGGGCTCGCGCATTGGCGGATGTCACCGGCCTGACCGTGCTGGCAAAGGGGCCCGACACCGTTCTTGCGCATGACGGCATGACGTCATTTTTCCCTAGAGGCTCAAGCTGGCTATCCGTGGCAGGGTCCGGCGATGTACTGGCGGGGATCCTGAGTTCGCGGCTCGCAACCCATGGTAATCCGCGGCGTGCAGCCGAAGAGAGCGTATGGCTGCATCACGAAGCGGCGCGCCTTGCATCCCCGGCATTTTCTGCAGGGGAACTTGCTCACGCGGTAAAACCGGCCATGGCGTCCTTCTTGTGAGTGAAACCGAAGAAATCATCCGCATTGCTGCGCGCGGCGATGGCGTCACCGCGTCGGGGAGGCACATTTCCGGCGGCGTTCCGGGCGACACCGTGGGCGAAGATGGCACACTGACGGCAGGCCCGCATCACGCCGACCCGCCGTGCCGACATTTCCCGGTTTGCGGTGGGTGCCAATTACAGCATGTCGATGAAGAGGCGCTACGGCAGTTCGTGACAGACCGCGTCGTCGGAGCCGCCAGGGCTCAGGATCTCGACGTTGGTGAAGTGCTTGCGACGCAGCTGTCGCCGCCACGGTCGCGCCGACGCGCCACCTTGCATGCGCTGAAGACCGCGCAGGGCGCCGTGCTGGGTTTCCGCGAAAGCGGATCGCACCGAATTGTGAACATGCAGGAATGTCATATTCTCGTGCCCGAGCTTTTCGCCCTGGTCGAGCCGCTGAGAAGACTGATCGGTCGTTATGGCGGCCGGCAAGCGGTCGACGTGGAATTGACGCTGGTCGATCAGGGCGTCGATTGTACGCTGAAGGGTATCGAGGCCGATGGGCTGGCTGCGACCGAAGCTCTGCTGGACTTTGCGGGTGAGAATTCCCTGGCTCGCCTTTCTGTGGACCGCGGGTTTGGCCCGGAAACAAGCTGGGAGCCCGAGCCGCTTACCGTTGGGCTGGGCGACATTGCGGTGCCCTTTCCTCACGGTAGCTTCCTCCAGCCCACAGTCGATGGCGAGCGTGCACTGGTCGCCGATGCGTTGGACTTTCTCGATGGCGCAACGACCGTGGCCGATCTTTTTTCAGGCCTCGGCACGTTCGCCTTTGCCTTGGCGGGGCCGCGGAAGGTGCTGGCAGTGGAGGCTGCGCGCGATGCGCATCTCGCCTGCAAGGCGGCTGCGAATGGGCGGCGGATACCGGTGCACACGCTTCATCGTGACTTGTTTCGCAATCCGCTGCAGGCAGAAGAGGCGAGCCGGTTCGGCGCATTGGTTCTCGATCCTCCCCGGGCGGGTGCGCGGGAGCAGGTGGTTCAGATTGCGGCGAGCGAGGCCACGCGCGTGGCATACATCAGTTGCAACCCTGTCAGTTGGTCGCGCGATGCCAGAGTACTGGTTGATGCGGGCTTCCGGCTCGAGAAGCTGCGGCCAGTCGGGCAATTCCGCTGGTCGACGCATGTCGAACTGACCAGTTACTTCACGCGCTAGCGGCGCAGAACCTCGAGGATTTGCGCGCGCAGCCACTCGCTTGCCTGCGGCGTCGAATAGGCATGGTCCGCACCTTTGCAGCGCCTTATCCGCGTGTCCGCAGCGTCCCATCGTTCATCGAACAACTGGGCCGTCCTGTCGGTCTCGGCCAGGAGGATATGAACGGGTCCCGTGGAGCCCGCTATGCCCGCGCGCATCTGATCGGCAAGCGAAGAGGGCGCGGCTTGTTTCTTCGAAGCCTGGCGTAATCCGCGCGCGAGCTTCTTCAGATCGACCTGGCCAGACGCCAGGCGCAGCAGTTCCTTGGGGTTTTTCAGCTTTTCGACATAGCGCGAACGCACTGCAGCAGGCGGCGGTATGTTGTCGCCGTCGTTCTCGATCGTCCACGGATTGCTGAGTACGAGGGCATCACATTCGGCGCCGGCATTTAGCATGAGTGCGCTTGCCGCGTCGCAATTCCCGAACCCGACGACGCGTTCGACCTGCGGTGCCAGTGCACGAAATGCAAGAAGAGCGGCTTCTATGTCTTTGCGTGAATTGCGAAATCCGCGGTTTTGACCCTCGCTGTCCCCAATCCCTCGCCTGTCGAAGCGAAACACCGGAAAACCCGCACGGGCGATGGCGGCAGCAAGGCGAGCTTGAGAATTGAATGCGCCTGCACGAACTTCATTGCCGCCGCTGACGAGGAGCAGCCCGGTCGTTCCGGGCGCACTGTCGAGTGTCGCGCCGCAGCGCGCGTCCTGGCACTCGAAAGAGAACGCGAGCCGTTTCATTTGCTAGGGTCTGTTGCGACGATGGAGGCAAGCGCTGTGGCCTGTGCGAGATCGAAATCGTTTTCTGCGCGCAGCCAGAGCGGCGTTCCGCCCACATCCGCTTGGTCGACGACTGAATAGCCCGGCGGAGCAGCGGAATCTTCGGTTTCGAGTTCTGCGAACAATTCAGGGCCGAGCGGCCACCCGGCAAGTGTGATTCCGCGTTCCCGGCCGGTTTTCCGGAGTTCTTCCGTAATCTCTTCCCGCCCGGCTTCCCGCGCGCTCAGGATGCGCGCCCGGAGCATGTTGCGCAGGATCTGTTGAGGGTTCGGTGGGGCATACAGCCAGCCTCCACCTTCCTTTGGCACCAGCCAGCAACCAGACCGGACGGCGAGAATGTGGGTCGTCGAGAAAGTCTCCACCGCAGCGGCGATGCCGACCCGCCAATGAGCGAGCGACTGGTTGTCCAAGTCCGCCAGACTCTCGTTCCATCCCGGCAGGTCCGGTAGAAAGCAGTCTACGCCGCGCGAATGGAGTTTTCGCATTGTTTCAACGATTTGGTGGCGCAATCTGTTCGCTTCTTCGAACAGGGGAGGGATTACCAGTATCCGTTTTTCGCGCGCTTCGTCGAAACCAAGCACCATTTCCTCACCCACGCCGCCATCGGGCAATGGGCAAGACCAAACTGAATACATGGAGGAGGTCAGCCCTCGATCACCTTCGCTTCGGCAAAGGCAAGGAGGCCGCCGAAGTTTTCCAGCATCTCTCCGTCGACATCGTCATCCTCGATTACAATGTCGAGCCGGTCTTCCATTTCGGTCAGCAATCCGGCCACCGCCATAGAATCGAGCTCCGGCAGATGACCGAACAGGCCTGTGTCTCCAGTGAAGCTGTCTACCTGATCCTGATCGAGCCCGAGAACATCGCGCAGGATCGCGCGGAGCGTCTGGTCGATATCGCTGCGGCTCGGCCCGGTAGGCTCGGCTTGTGCGGTTTCGGCAATCATTGCTTCGGCGTTCCCTGTCGTTGGCCTTCCACTCGAGGCGAAGGCCTTAGCTGGGGCGATTGTGCGGTGCAAGGTGGCGTACAAACGCCTTGGCGATGGCAGGCCAGGCTCGCGGCTGGCGCCAGTCGAGGCAGGTGAGCCTGAAGCGGGGTCGCACCTGTTCCATCCAATCGCGTTTGTAGGCATCGCTGCCCGTCCCGAAATCGACCAGTTCGACCCCGTCGGTATCGATGACATATTCGAATAGAGCGGCACTGAGCGTCGTGCCGGCCGATAAGGGTGTCGCGGCTTCAATGTGCGCGAGCTTGTGAATATAGGCCGTGCCGTTTTCGACCGTCCAGAACTGCGCGGCGACTGGGACGCCGTCCGCGCGCGCAATGCCCAGCCGGATGCGACCGGCTGCGCCTTCAGCCGCTGCGAAAGCTTCGAGAATATCGGCCCGCTCTTCTTCCGGTTTCCAGCTTTCCGAATAGATCGCCTTATAAGCGGCCCAGGCTGTTTGGTCGAACTGTGTGAGGATATCGACGTCGACCTTCTTCGCCTTGCGTTTGAGCGTGGTGCGCATTTTGCCAGGGCGTCCGGCCCAATATTCGGCAAATGTTCGCCCAGCTACGGGCAGGACGTGATTTTCATCGCATTGATCATGCAGCACAAACCAACCCGCCTCCCGGAAAGTTTGCTCCATCTGTTCGGCCGTGCCGTCCTCATCGGGAAGAGGGGAGAGTATGACACGATGCGTTCGCGACCGTAGATCGCGTGCTAATTCGCGAATTAATTCTTGCGACTTTCCAATAGGTCGCCACGTAAAGCTGAACCAATTCGTTAACGAAGAAAGACCATTTGCGTGCCGCTGGAGCGGAACCACCACCCGGTCGTCGCTCCGTTCCGCCAAAGCGAACAGGGGTTGCTCAAGCAGGGCGTACCATTCGAGCCTGTCGAAAGGGCTGCTGGCCGACAGATCAAGGCCTTGCAGTTTGGTAACCGTGTCGTGATAGCTGACTGCGATGTCCAACGGCTTTCCCTCGGAGCGTTAATGCCTGATCCCACGCCCTATCCGCTCGATCAACTGGCCGAGCGCGGGAGTGCACAGGCACCTGCGCTGGTGCTGCGCGATCGCACGCTTACCTTTGAGGAGTTGAGGAAACGTGTCTCGCTTCTGGCCGGATGGCTGGCAAGTCGTGCGGTCAAGGGCGATAGAGTGGCAAGCTGGGCGGCGAAAGGCGAGCTGACTTGCCTGCTGCCATTGGCAGCGGCGCGGGCGGGGCTGGTGCATGTGCCTATCAACCCGCTGCTAAAACGGGCGCAAGTTGCGCATATTCTGGCCGACAGCGGCTCGACCATGTTGATGGGCACGAAGGCGCGCCTGATGTCTCTGGAAGATGAAGATCTACCGCCGGGCTGCGAGGCCCTTGATGAGAGCGAAATATTCGGGTTGGCAGAGGCTGAAGGCGCCGAGTTGCCCCCGTCCCGCCACGATCCCGACGAACTGGCGGCAATCCTTTACACAAGCGGTTCCACCGGCAAGCCCAAGGGCGTGATGCTGAGCCACGCGAATATGTGGCTTGGTGCCGTCAGTGTGGCGAATTATCTTGGCGTTGCAGCGGATGACGTCGTGCTGGCAGTCCTTCCTCTGAGCTTCGATTATGGCCAGAACCAGTTGCTTTCGACATGGTATGCCGGAGCTTGCGCGGTTCCGCTCGACTATCTCTTCCCCAGAGATGTGGCCAAGGCCTGCGCAAAATATGGCGTCACGACGCTTGCCGCTGTCCCACCACTGTGGGTCCAGCTAACCGAGATCGAATGGCCTGCCGAGGCAATCGCCGGGATCCGGAGGCTCACCAATACCGGTGGGGCCCTGACGCGCGAATTGGTACGTGAGCTACGCGCACTCTTCCCGGAGGCACGCCTGTTTCCAATGTACGGCCTGACCGAGGCTTTTCGCTCGACCTATCTCGATCCGGAGCTGGTGGACACGCATCCAACCTCGATGGGCAAGGCGATACCCTTCGCGGAAATCCTTGTGGTCGATGACGAAGGCAAAATTTGCGCGGCTAACGAGGAAGGCGAGCTGGTGCACTGCGGGCCACTGGTGGCGCAAGGATATTGGCAAGATGCGGCGCGGACTGTGGAACGCTTCAAACCCGCGCCCGCTGGCTCAAGATATGGCGGAACGGCCGTATGGTCTGGCGACCGTGTTCGGCGGGATGAGGACGGATTTCTCTATTTTGTCGGGCGGCGTGACGCCATGATCAAGAGTTCGGGCAATCGTATCAGTCCGCAAGAGCTGGAAAGTGCTGCGCTGGCGACCGGATTGGTCGCAGAAGCCGTGGCTCTGGGAGTCAGGGACGAGCGGCTAGGGCACGCCATCCATCTGATCGTCAGGCCGACGCCGACTGCGCTCGACAGCGAGGAAGCGCTCGTGAAAGAGCTTAAAAAGGAACTGCCCAACTTCATGCAACCGCATGTCATTCACTGGCGCGACGAGATGCCGGTAAACCCCAACGGCAAGATCGACCGGACAGCATTGGCTGCGGAGATCGGCGCATGAAGCCGCTGGGGCCCATTCCGCCTGGTTTCCAGGCGATTGACGGTGAATTGGCCGTTGGTGGAAAGCCGGTGAGCCATTGGGCCGAGCAAGCCGGCAGAACCCCGTTGTTTGTGTATTCGCAGACACGGATAGAGCAGCGGTTCGCCCATCTTCGCGAAGCGATGCCAGATCGATTGAAGATAAATTATGCCATAAAAGCAAATAGCTTTGCGCCACTTCTTTCATTCGTGTCGAACCTGGCCGATGGATTGGATATCGCCTCCGGTGGTGAACTGGAAATGGTTCGGGCGACGGGTTTCGATCTGTCTCGCGTGAGTTTCGCCGGTCCCGGCAAGCGCGATGTCGAACTGGAAGCCGCTATTATGGCTGGCGTGACATTAAATCTGGAAAGCGAGGCGGAAGCCGGTCGCGCAATTGCCATCGCCGAACGCCTGGGCTTGACCCCATCGCTGGCGGTTCGGGTGAACCCCGATTTCGAACTTAAAGGTTCGGGCATGAAGATGGGGGGCGGGGCGAAACCGTTCGGCGTCGATGCCGATCGGGTTCCAGCCCTGATCAGGAAGATTGTAGAGGCGGGGTCCAATTTTCGCGGATTGCATATCTTCACCGGAAGTCAGGCTCTTTCCGCCGAGGCGGTAATAGACATGCAGTTCAAAGTCCTCGACTGCGCGGATCGTCTTGCGCGGGAAGCAGACGTTCCATTGCCCAAGCTCAACATGGGCGGCGGTTTCGGCATTCCGTATTTTCCAGGTGACGAACCGCTCGACGCCCACGCGGTGGGGCAGGCGCTCGAGGCGCAGTTTGCCGCATTGCCGGACACTCTGGCGGATGCTGAACTTTTTATTGAGCTCGGGCGTTATCTTGTTGGCGAGGCGGGAGTTTATCTCACTCGCGTGGTCGACCGCAAGGTGAGCTACGGCGAGACCTATCTCGTCACCGATGGCGGCCTTCATCACCAGCTGGCAGCCTCCGGCAATTTCGGCACGGTAGTACGACGAAACTATCCGGTGGCCATCGCCAGCCGGTTCGACGTGCAGCCGGAGGAAGAAGCCAATGTCGTGGGGTGTCTGTGCACCCCGCTGGACCGTTTGGCGGACAAGGCGCACCTGCCACGGGCCGAGGTAGGAGATCTGATCGCGGTGTTCTGCGCGGGCGCTTACGGTGCCAGTGCGTCACCCAGTGCCTTTTTGGGACAGGGTCCTGCAATAGAGATGCTGGTCTGATCAAAACCGACTAATGCAAAATCGCCGTGAAATCTGCGGTTTCGACGGCCTATGGCTAACAGTCTGTTCACCTATTTCGGGCATTAGCTGTTCCATAACGGGGAGTATCGGGCGCGCAACTCGTTCGATGCTTTCCAGGACGATGCCAGGGAAATGATTAATGCGCTTAACCCGAATTGCTTCGCTTACAGCCGGATGCGTTGCCGCTACGCTTGTTCTGGGCGGCTGCGCGAGCGGGCCTGAAACCGAGCTTCCTCCGGCAACCTTCGTCGCCATGCAGGAAGGTCCGGGCGAGGAATATGTGATCGGTCCGCTCGATGAGTTGACCATTCACGTCTGGCGCAATCCGGAACTGGGTGCCGAAAAAATTCAGGTGCGCCCCGACGGCCGAATTACCATTCCGCTTGTGAAAGACATGCCGGCAGTGGGCAAGACGCCGTCCATGCTGGAGGAGGACATCCGCCTGCAGCTGAGCCAGTACATCGAAGATCCGCTGGTGTCGGTCATCGTCAATGAATTCGCCGGTACATTCAGCCAGCAGATCCGCATCGTGGGCGCGACGGAGAAACCGGCTTCGCTGCCGTACCGGGCCAACATGACCGTGCTCGACGCGATGATCGCGGTGGGCGGCCTTTCGGAATTCGCTGCCGGCAATCGTGCGAAACTGATCCGCTTCGACAAGCAGGTTGGAAACCAGCGCGAATATGCGCTGCGCCTGACCGATCTTTTGAAGCGCGGCGACAGCAAGGCCAATGTTCTCCTGCAGCCGGGTGATGTGATCATCATTCCCGAAAGCACCTTCTAAGGATCAGCCGGGGCATGCAGGAAGTCTTCGACGAGATCCGCAGCGCGCTGCATACGGTTTGGAACCGCCGCTGGGTCGCGCTCGGCGTGGCCTGGGTTATTTGCGTCCTTGGCTGGCTGGCGATCGCATTCATCCCCAACAGCTATGAAAGCAGGGCGCGGATCTACGTCGAACTGGAAGATGTCCTGTCCGAACAGCTCGACATATCCGGCGATGGCAAGCAGGCCATCACCAAGGTTCGCCAGACCCTGGTAAGCGGGGTCAATCTGGAACGGGTGATCCGCACCACGAAGCTGGGCGAGAAAGTGGTGACGGATGCGGAGATGCAGGCCGCGGTCAAGAGCCTGACTGAAAGCATCGTCGTCAAAAGCGAGCAGGACAATCTGTTCGAAATTACCGCCACCATCGGCAAATCTAACCTGAGCGATGCTGAAAATGCCGCGCTCGCCAAAGATGTGGTTCAGAGCCTCATCGACATTTTTCGGGAATCGAACGTAGCCGGCAATCGCGGTGAAGTGGCGAGCACGATCGCATTCCTCGACGAGCAGTTGAACGATCGCAAGGCCGAACTGGAATCGGCGGAGCAGCGCCGTCTGACGTTCGAGGCGCAGAACCCCGATCTGGTGGGCGGCACGGCAACGGTCGCGGGGCGTCTGCAGGGCATGCGCACCGAAATGCGAGGTGTGGATGCCGATATCGCTGCTGCGCAAAGCGCGCTTGCCGCCATCAACGGGCAGCTTGCCAGCACGCCGCGCAGCATCATGACGGCCGATAGTGGCGGTGCCCGTAACGCGCTGGCTCAGGCGCAGTCGCAGCTTGCCGCCATGCGTGCGCGCGGCCTCACGGACAGTCATCCCGACATCCAGTCGCAAAAGCGTCAGGTGGAAGCGCTGCGTGAACAGGCTGCAAACGAGCCTGCCGGAACCGGCGGTTCGCCCAACCCGGCCTACACATCGCTTCAGTCCATTCGTGCCGAACGGCAAGCCAATGTCCAGGCGCTGGAGGCACGCAAGGCGGCCTTGCAATCGGATATTTCGGCGCTGATCGCAGCGCAGGCGGATGAGCCCGCCGTTGCCGCCGAGGCCAACCGCATCAGCCGCGATTATCAGGTGCTCAAAGACAAGTATGATGAGCTGCTGAGAAACCGAGAGGAAATGCGCCTTCGTGGTCAGGTTGAAACCGAGCGCAGTGCGTTCAAGTTCGAAGTCATCGACCAGCCGACAGCTCCGCGCAGGCCAGCGGCACCGAACCGCCCGTTGCTCTTGTTCGTGGTCCTGATCCTCGGCATCGGAGCCGGTTCGGCCGTCGCCTTCGTCATGGGGCAGCTCACGTCGAGCTTCACCACATCCGACAAATTGCAGCGCACGCTGGACCTGCCGGTCATCGGGACCATTTCCCGATCGATGACCGACGCCGCACGGCGACACGAAAGATTGCGGTTGAAACAGTTTCTGGCGGGCGCCGGTGGGCTGGGGGCAGTCTGCTTCCTGCTGCTGGCAGTCGAGATGATCCAGGTCGGATCGGTGGCCTGAGGGGATCGTGTCAGTGAACAAGCCAACGAATATCGTACCGCCCAAGGAAGACGCGGGTAAGGACAAAAGCGCATCGCTGTTCGAACGCGCCAGTGGTGCATTCGGTCTTGATGCTCTCGTTCCGGCAGCCGTGCCTAGCAAGCTTGAGGGGGAGCAGGCGAAGAAGTTTGCACCAAAGCGCAAGCCGGAGCCGGCCTCAAAGCGTGTTGCAGAGACGCCCAAGCGGCGTGCATCCGACTGGATCGGTGAGCCCGCGCAGTCGGTGGATGTTGCTGCGCCGGCGGTGGCAGCGCCTGCAGAGTCGGAAACTCCGGCCGTAAAGTTCACCGGTCCCAAACACGAAGTGGTGCGGTCGCTGCTGCGGGAGAACGGCCTGATCGATCCCGACGGCGGCGCATCGACGCTGCTCGAAGAATTTCGCATCGTTAAGCGTCAGGTTCTGTCGGCTGCGAAGGCGGAGGGAAGCCCTAAGGCGCGCCGGGTGCTGGTGTGCTCGCCGCATCCCAACGAGGGAAAGACCTTCTGTGCGCTCAATCTCGCCATCGCTCTGGCAGGCGAGCGCGATCTGGAAGTGCTTCTCGTCGACGCCGATTTCGGCAAGCCGTCGATCATGGACAAGCTGGGCCTGGACGCCGGCAAAGGCTTCATGGACGTTCTTGCCAATCCGGCGGCTCACATCGAAGATTTCGTCGTCGGCACCGATATTCCTGGGCTCTGGGTGCTGCCTGCCGGCCAGCGCACAGGCCGCGATAGCGAATATCTTGCCAGTGAACGCACCTGGTCCGTCCTCAACAGGCTGACACGCGGCGCCCCGAACAGGATCATCGTGTTTGACAGCCCGCCTACATTGGCAGCCACACCTGCCGCCGAACTTGCCAAGCACGTCGGCCAGGCGCTGCTCGTCGCGCGCGCGGACATGAGCAGCCGCGCTGCGCTTGAGGATGCCATCGATCTCCTGTCGGCATGTCCAGACATCAAGCTGGTGCTCAATGATGCGACATTCAGCCCGAGCGGACGCAAGTTCGGAAGTTACTATGGATATGGGGAATAACTCCATGTCTTGTAACGAAAAGGTGTTCTGGTTTGCGCGTGGCCTGCTGCTCCTTGCGATGATGGTTGCGGCGCCGTTGCAAGCCCAGACTTACTCGGGCAAGGATACGACTGCGAACGAAAGCGAAGTCCCCTCGAATGGCCGCGGGCGCATGTCCATCGATCCGTACATCGAATTCAACAATATCGCCGCTTGGCAGATTTCGCCGGTGAGCGACGTGGTGACCTATACGCAGCTTGCGGCCGGCGTTGATGCAACGATTAACGGCCGCAACAACGGCGGCAGCGTTTCACTGCGTTACGAGCGCAATTTCGCCCATCAGTCCGACGGCGCGGATTCGGATACGATTACGGGTCTGGCCCGGGGTTACGCCTCGATCATTCCGCGGGTGCTGACCGTCGAGGCAGGTGCGCTGGCCAGCAGCACGCGCGTCGATGCTCAAGGGCGCTCGGTGTTCAACCCTATCGTGGACGACAATCTGTCGACCCAGACCTATTCGGTCTATGCCGGACCCAACCTTCAGACACGCGCCGGCGATGTCGATATCAGCGCGAATTACCGCATTGGCTATACCCGCGTGGATGGTCCCGATTTCGTGACGGCAGGCGGAACGCCGGCGGACTTGTTCGACGACAGCATCACCCACAGTGCAACGGTGAGGGCCGGAACGCGCCCATACCGTCCCTTTCCGGTGGGCGTTGGCGTAGGTGCCGGCTTCTATCAGGAGGATGTTTCCAACCTCGATCAGCGGGTGCGCGACGCTTATGTACGCGGCGATGTGACCGTTCCGATCACACCGACGCTGGCCTTCGTGGCGGGGGTCGGTGTCGAGGATGTAGAGGTGTCGAGCCGGGACGCCCTGCGTGATGCGGATGGCAATCCGGTGATCGACACAAACGGACGCTTCGTCACGGATCCCGCCGCCCCGCGTGTCATCGCTTACGATGCAAGCGGGCTGATCTGGGATGTCGGCGTCGTCTGGAGCCCCAGCAGCAGGACCCAGCTCGAGGCGCATTTCGGGCATCGGTACGACAGTGAAACATTCTACGGCAGCTTTAGCTGGCAGCCGAACCGCCGCAGCAACCTGCAGATTGCCGTATATGACGGTATTCAGGGCTTCGGTGGACGTCTCAACAACGCGATCGCAGCCTTACCGACCGATTTCAGTGTGATCCGCGATCCGATCACGGGCGAGCTGACCGGCTGCGTTAACACGGTCGACGGTAACGGGTGCATTGACGGTCTGTTCGGATCGCTGAGATCATCGGTCTTTCGCGGACGCGGTGTAGTCGCAAGTTACAGCAGGCAAATCGGCCGGATGACCGCCGGCATCGGGGCCGGATACGACCGCCGCAGGTTTATCGGTGCGCCGGGAACCGTGCTCGAGCTTGCGGATGGCGTAGTCGACGAAAGCTATTACGTGACTGCAGGCGTGTCCGGGCCAGTGGGCTCGCGGGCTTCCTTCGCCATCAACACCTTCGCCAGCTGGTTCGATAGCGGTGCGTTGGGAACGGATAGCGTGCGCGCCATCGGCGCCTCGGGAAGCTATACCGAAGAGATATATCGCAACCTTTCGGCACGTGCCGCCGTCGCCATCTCGATGCTCGACAGCGATCTTGCACCCGATAACTTCACAACTGCATCGGCCCTTCTCGGCCTGCGTTACGATTTCTGATAGGACAGCGCGCCATGTACGAAGAGTTCTACGGTTTCAGCGAGCGCCCCTTCCAGCTCACGCCCGATCCGGCTTTCTATTTCGAGAGCCTCACGCACAAGAAAGCGCTGAGCTATCTTGGCTACGGCCTCAATCAGGGCGAAGGTTTCGTCGTCATCACCGGAGAGGTGGGTTCGGGCAAGTCCACGCTTGTCGCGCATCTGAAGCAGAAGCTCGATGCCGAACGGATGACCGTTGGCGAAGTCGTGACAAGCGCCCTGGACGATGACGAGATGATCCACGTTGCGGCGCGAAGTTTCGGTCTCGACATCGCCGGCGGTGACAAGGCGGCTGCGCTGGCGGCGATCGAATTATTCCTCCACGAAGAGGCACGCAATGGCCGCCGTGTACTGCTGATCGTTGACGAGGCCCAGAATCTCTCGATCGGCGCCCTCGAAGAGCTGCGCATGCTGTCGAATTTTCAGCTGGGCTCACATCCGTTGCTTCAGACATTGCTGCTTGGGCAGCCAGAGTTCAAACAGCTTCTGGCCCAGTCGGATGAACTGGAGCAGTTACGCCAGCGGGTCATCGCCTCCCATCATCTCGAGCCGATGCAGCCCGGCGAAATCGAACCTTATGTGATGCATCGCCTTCAGCATGTGGACTGGACGGGTTCTCCGGAATTCGATGGCAGCATCTGGGTAAGGCTGCACAAGACGACGGGTGGGATACCGCGCAAGGTAAACCAGGTCATGACGCGCCTCCTTCTGCTCGGAGCCGTCGAAGAGAAATCCGTGCTGGACACGGACATGCTCGACGCAGTCGTCGAAGAGATGACTGGTGATGCCGCTGCGGCTGCCGAAGATGCAGCTGCGAAACCGCGTCCTGACCGGGATCTCCCAGCTGCAGACGCGATCGCCAAGGTGAAGGACGAAGCGCGGCGTCCGGCCGCCGATGCACAGGGTGATGCGGAAACCCGCAACAAGGGCTTGCTCGACCACCAGATCGAAGCGATCGAAGCGGCCTTCGCGCACCGTGACAAGCACATGATGGCACTGCGCCGCGAAGTGGAGAAATTGGGACAGAGCAAATCGTCGGGCGAAGTGCCGGACGATCTCGGCCAGCGTCTTGTCGCTATCGAGGCCAGGCTCGACGAGCAGGAGCGGTCCTTGCGCCATGTCCTCACCATGATGATCGACTATTTCGAAACGCAGGGTTCGCGCGCAGCGGCCTGAGATGGCGAGGAGCGAGCGTTGAGCGACAATATGATCGTCAACGGCCTCTCGGTCGACGTGGAAGACTGGTTTCAGGTCGGCGCGTTCGAAAACACCATTTCGCGTGCAGATTGGGATGGGCTGGAACTGCGTGTGGGGGACAACGTTGCACGCATTCTCGACCTGTTCGACGAAGCCGGTGTGAAAGCGACGTTCTTCACCTTGGGCTGGGTGGCAGAGCGCAACCGTGCAGCGATGCAGTCGATCGTCAACCGGGGCCACGAATTGGCGAGTCACGGTTACGATCACACACGGGTCTTTACCCTCACGCGCAACCAGTTTTTCGCCGACCTTGCCAAGGCGCGCTCAATTCTGGAAGATGCCAGCGGAAAAGCCGTTACCGGCTATCGTGCGCCCAGCTTTTCTATCGATGCGCGCAATCCATGGGCGCATGAAGTCCTGGCAGAACATGGCTATGCCTATTCGTCATCGGTCGCTCCGGTAGTCCACGATCACTATGGTTGGCGCGAAGCGCCGCGTTTCGCATTTGATCCTGTGCCCGGCAGTGATCTCGTCGAAATTCCGGTCACAACTGCGCTGTTTGGTAAACGCCGCCTTGCAGCAGGCGGTGGTGGGTTCTTTCGCGTGCTGCCCTACAGCTTCACCCGCTGGGCGATCAGGCAGGTCAATTCCGATCACCGACCCGCGGTATTCTATTTCCATCCATGGGAGGTCGATCCGGACCAACCGCGGGTGTCCAACGCTTCGGTGCGATCGCGGTTGAGGCATTACACCAATCTATCCAGAATGACTGGCAAGTTGTCCGACCTGCTCGGCGATTTTGCCTGGGGTAGAATGGACGAACTCGCGGCAAAGGAAAGATCACGCAGCGTGAAGTGGGCCGCATGAACGCGCCGATCAGTCACACCGCGACTATTCGGCAGGCGGACTTGAGCGACAAGGCCGACGTGGCACGGATCGAACGCTTTGTAGCGGAACGCGGCGGCAGCGTCTTTCACCGTCCGGCATGGCTGCACGCGGTCGAGCGGGGCACGGGCAATTCAGCGGTGGGGCTGATGCTGGAGCGCGGCGGCGGCGTCGTAGGCTGGTTGCCGCTAACCGAGATTCATTCGGCGATCTTCGGGCGCGCCTTGGTATCGAGCGGTTTCGGTGTAGGAGGCGGGGTATTAGTCACGCGCACCGAAGATGCGGAGAAATTGTGCCGGGCGGCGCAGGAAATAGCCCTGCGCCGTTCCGCCTCAACAGTTGAATTGCGCGGCGGAACCGCTCCGCCCGATTGGCTGGTTATCGATGGCAAGCATGCAAACTTCGCTGCGGATCTGGCGGAAGACGACGATGCGCAATTGCTCGCTATTCCCCGGAAAGCACGCGCTGAAGTTCGCAAGGGGTTGGCGAATGACCTTTCGGTGAGCATCGGAAGTGACGGGCAGGAGCGATCCGCCCATTACGCCGTTTACGCCGAAAGCGTGCGCAATCTCGGGACGCCGGTGTTCCCGCGTGGTCTCTTCGATGCTGTTTTGGATATCTTCGGAGATGATGCGGACATTCTGACGGTTCGCCAACAAGGTGTTCCAGTGGCAAGCGTGCTGTCCCTCTATCATGACGAAACGGTCATGCCGTTCTGGGGCGGCGGAACCTGGGCGGCGCGCCACCTGCGCGCCAATGAGCGGATATATTACGAACTGATGTGTCACGCCCGCCGGAGGGGATGCGTTCGCTTCGATTTCGGGCGCTCGAAAGTCGGAAGCGGGCCGTTCGCGTTCAAGAAGAACTGGGGGTTCGAACCGCAGCCCTTGACCTATTTCACCTGGTCGGCGCCGGGCACAGCAGCGCGAAATGTCGATCCGACTGATGAGGGCTATTCCGCCAAGATCGCTCTTTGGAAGCGGTTGCCTTTGCCGATCGCGAACCGGCTGGGTCCTTGGATCGCGCGTGGGCTGGGCTGACATGGGAGAGATACTGTTCCTTGCGCACCGCGTTCCCTTTCCGCCGGATCGCGGCGACAAGATCCGCTCGCATCACTTGCTCAAGGGTTTGGCTAAACTGGGGCCTGTGCATGTAGGCACCTTTGGCGAAACATCGCATGATATGGCGCAGAAGAGCGACCTTGCGTTGGTTGCCAAAACACATGCGCTGATCGAACGCACCAAGCCGCTGCCGCAGGCGGGTATCGAAGCGGTGTTGAAGGGTAAGCCGGTCAGCCTCACCGCCTTCGATCACGCTGCTATGCGCCGCTACGTTGCCAAGACTTTGGGCAACCACCGGATCGACACGATTTTCGTCTTTTCGAGCCAGATGGGGCAGTACATTCCGGACGACTTCGCGGGTAGGGTCGTGATCGATCTGTGCGATGTGGATAGCGCCAAGTTCGAAGCTTATGCCGACGCCGGCCAGCGCAGGTGGATCAATCTCCGCGAGGGGCGGCTGCTTGCCACAGAAGAGATGCGGTTGGCCAACCGTGCGGATACCACCTTGCTGATCAGCGATGGCGAGGCCGCGCTTTTCCGGTCACGGATCGATAGGTTGGAAGAGGCCGATATTCGGGCGCTTGGCAATGGCATCGATGCCGAATTCTTCGATCCGGCACATGTGCCGGTGCAGCCTGATCTGGAAGAGGGGGAGGGGCCCCAGCTGCTGTTTACGGGTCAGATGGACTATCCCCCCAATGTGGCTGGGGCGGAATGGATGGTAGAGAATGTCATGCCCGAACTGCGCAAAATGCATGATCGGGCGCGTTTTCATATCGTGGGACGTGCACCTGTGGCGAGCCTCAGGAACCGGCATGGTGAAAACGGCGTGCGCGTATGGGGGGAGGTATCGGACATCCGGCCTTTCCTGAAATCTGCCGATCTCGTCGTGGCGCCGCTGCTGATAGCACGCGGGGTGCAGAACAAGGTTCTGGAGGCCATGGCCATGGCGAAGGCGATTGTGCTGACGCCGGGTGCGGCCACCGGAATAGAAGCACAGGACGATTTTCACTTTGCGGTGGCACACCCCGATGCGCCTGAAATGCTGCGGCGGATCGCGACGCTGCTGGCGGATGAAGGCACGCGCGCCGAGATGGGCAGGGCCGCCCGCGATTTTGTGCTGGCGAACATGAGCTGGGACAGCGTCGACATTGAACTTGAGCGTTTGCTCGTGAGCGGCGACACTGGACGCGATGCAGCCTGACCTTGCCATTACCGGACAATCGATTGCGGGCCGCGGCCGCAGCGCGGCGCTGTTTGCGTTGGGTTGGGCGGGGCTGTTCGCAGCTACGCTAAGGGAATGGTCGGCGATGGCCCATCAGTGGTGGAACATCGACACCTACAGCCATATCCTCCTGATCCTGCCCATACTGGCATGGCTCGTCTGGATACGCCGGGATGAAGTGGCACGGGTCGAGGCCCGGGGCTGGTGGCCGGGCTTTCTTTGCTGCCTGCTTGGTCTTGCCATCTGCTTCGTCGGTCGGTCGGCTGACATCAATCTGATCGCGCAACTGGGCGTGATCGTGGCATTCCAGGGTGCGACCTGCGGGATACTCGGCCTCAGAGTTGGGCTCATCCTCGCCTTTCCTCTGGCCTACATGTTCTTCCTCGTTCCTTTCGGAGACGAGATCATTCCGCCTTTGCAGTATGTCACCGCAGAAATGGCAACCGCACTCACACGGTTCAGCGGTGTCGAAACGGTCGCAGATGGCATCCATATCGACACGCCTGCCGGACTGTTTATCGTGGCGGAGGAATGTTCGGGGGTGAAGTTCCTCGTTGCCATGGTCGCGCTTGGGGTGCTGGTTGCATACAGCTGCTTTGCGAGCTGGAAACGCCGGATGCTGTTCCTGCTGGCCTGCGTGATCGTGCCGATCGTGGCCAACGGCATTCGGGCATGGGCAACGATTTTCATTGCCCAGTATGTCGGCGCGGAAGCCGCCGGCAGTTTCGACCATATTGTCTACGGCTGGTTCTTCTTCGGTATTGTCATCGCCCTGGTTCTGGGAGTGGCCTGGCGCTGGTTTGAGCGCGAGCCGGAAGAGGCAGGCTGGAACGCGCAGCAGGTTTCGGCCCTGCCAATGTTGCAAAGGCTGGAAGGCAACGGTGCCAGTCCCGCGCTTGTCCTTGGCGCGACACTTACTGCCGCTTTGGTCTTTGCCGTAATGCCGCGGCTCGGCTAGGCCCGCTCGCATATGTGCGGGATCGCCGGGATTTTCCATTACGAGACGGTAAAGCCGGTCGATCCCAAACGGGTCGAACGGATGACCGACGCGTTGGCGCACCGCGGTCCCGACGGTAGCGGCGTCTGGACTGCACCGGGCGTCGGACTTGGTCACAGACGCCTGTCGATCATCGATCTCGACGGATCCCCACAGCCCATGCGTTCGGCAGACGGGCGCGCCGTGATCGCGTTCAACGGCGAGATATACAATTATCGCGAACTGCGCCGCGAACTGGAGCGCGGCGGAGCACATTTCCGGACCGATGGCGATACCGAGACCATTCTTGCCGCCTGGCAGAAATGGGGCGTGGATTGCCTGTCCCGGCTCGATGGGATGTTCGCATTTGCGCTCTACGACATCGACCGGCGGCAGCTCTTCCTCGCCCGCGACCGTTTCGGGGTAAAGCCGCTTTATCTGGCGCAACTGGAGGGCGGCGCGCTCGCCTTCGCCAGCGAAATGAAGGGCCTTCTGGCCAATCCGCTGATGCGCCGAGTGATCGATCCACTGGCGATCGAAGATTATATGACTTGGGGCTATGTGCCCGATCATCGCGCCATCCTGAAAGGGGTTGAGAAGCTTCCGGCAGGACATTTCCTGCTACTGGATCATGGCCGCGCGCCTGGCCCGCCCCAGCAATGGTGGGACATGGATTTTACCAGGCGTGAGACCGGGCGAACCGAAGACCTATCTGCGCAGCTTCTCCACCTGATGCGCGAAGGCGTGACGAGCAGAATGGTTTCCGACGTTCCTCTGGGCGCGTTTCTGTCCGGAGGCGTCGACAGTTCATCCGTCGTCGCGCTGATGAGCGAGAGCAGCGCCGCGCCCGTCACCAGCTGTTCCATCGGGTTCGATGTCGAAAGTGTCGATGAGACGGCTTACGCGCGACAGGTCGCCAAACTGTTCGCCACCGACCACCACGAACGGATCGTATCCTCCGACCAGTTCGGCGATGTCGACCGGATCGCGGCGATCTTCGACGAGCCATTCGCGGATGCGAGCGCGCTGCCGACCTTACGGGTATGCGAATTGGCGCGCGAACATGTGACTGTGGCATTGTCGGGCGATGGGGCCGATGAGGCGTTCGCCGGATATCGACGTCAGGCATTCCATGCACGCGAAGAGCAGGTGCGCTCCGTTCTACCGAGTGGGCTGCGCGAACCGGTGTTCGGAACGCTCGGACGTCTGTGGCCGAAAGCGGACTGGGCACCGCGACCGCTGCGCGCGAAAACTACCCTGCTGTCTCTCGGGGGCAGCGGTGAAGCTGGCTATGCACGGGCTTTGGCAATCCTTTCGCCCGAGCAGCGCGAATTGCTTTATGATGCGGCGTTCCTGCGCGAACGTGGCGATTATCGGGCGGAGCAACCGCTGGAAAAGCTGATGCGAGATGCGCCAGCGCGAAGCGGTCTCGACCGGGCGCAATATGCCGATCTCAAGTTCTGGCTGCCCGGAGACATCCTGACCAAGACCGACCGGACGAGTATGGCAGTAGGTCTGGAGGCGCGCGAGCCGCTGCTGGATCATCGCCTGATCGAATTCGGTGCGCGTCTGCCGCACCGTGAGCGTCTGCGCGGTACGAGCGGCAAATGGCTCATGAAGCGCACGATGGAGCGCTATCTGCCCGACGACATATTGTATCGGCAGAAGCAGGGTTTCGTCACGCCGCTGGCGGAATGGTTTCGTGGACCACTGGCAAGCGAGGCGAGGGCGATCGCATCCAGCGAGCTGCTCACGGGCAACGGACTGTTCGCCCGCAAGGCGCTTGCACGGCTTGCGGACGAACATATTTCGGGGCGGTCCGATCATGGCCGCGTCCTATGGCAATTGCTGATGCTGGAGCGTTCGCTCCGTCATCTCAAGCCGAGCGCTTAGCGCGCGTCGACCAGCACGATCTCGGCGTCTTCGAGCGCTTCGACAAGGATTTCCGTCTCGCCGGTCACAGCGATGCCATCACGTGGTTGAGCCTCGATCCCGTTGACCTTTACCCGTCCCGTGGGGGCAACGAGATACTGGTGGCGTTCGCCCGACGTGGTCCATGTGGCGGTCTGTCCAGCAGCGAGTGTCGTTGCGGCAACCTTGGCGTCGGTACGAATGGGGAGGGCATCGTCGACTTCGGGCGTGCCGCTCGCAAGAATGGCAAACCCGCCTTCGCGCGTCGCTTTCGGAAATTCGCGCTGACCCCAGCCCGGCTTTTCGCCCGTACGATCAGGGATGATCCAGATCTGGAAAAGCGTGGTGTCTTCGCTTTCCAGATTATATTCGGCATGGGTGATACCGGTGCCTGCGCTCATCACCTGAACATCGCCGGCGGCGGTGCGGCCTTCGTTACCCAGGCTGTCACGATGAGTGATCGCTCCTGTGCGCACGAAAGTGACAATCTCCATGTCGCGGTGCGGATGCGGGGGGAACCCGGATTGACCCTGGATCGTGTCATCGTTCCAGACCCGGATGTTGCCCCACCCCATACGGTCGGGATCATGATAATTGGCAAAGCTGAAATGATGACGCGCATCGAGCCAGCCGTGATTGGCGTGCCCAAGGGAAGCGAAAGGACGAATATCGATCATGGTCAAAGTCTCACATCGGCGGGGTGTTAACGCCGGTATGCGCCTGATGTGGGACCGACGAGAGAGCCGTCAAGAAACACCGCTGTAACTGCCCCGGCAGGCTTAGGCGACACCGTGACCGCGAGCCATGTAGTCGCTGCTCTGCATTTCCTTCAGGCGACTTACGGTCCGTTCGAATTCGAATGCCCCGTCGCCGGCGGTATACAGGTTTTCCGGTTCGGCGGCAGCCGTTGCAAACAGCTTCACATTGTTTTCGTAGAGCGCATCGACCAGCTTGGTAAACCGGATGGCCTCGTTGCGGTTGTCGGGCGACATGGCGGGAATTCCGACAACGATCACGGTATGGTAGGCATGTGCGATGGCGAGATAGTCTGCCGCCCCGCGATTTTCGCCGCATAACCGCTTGAAGCTGAAAACACCCACGCCCTTGAGGCTTTTGGGGACGTGCAAGGTCCGCCCGCCACCGAGATCGAGATCGGCGCTGGGCACGTTGGCGGCATCTTCCGGCTTGTAATCGGTCAGGCGGAAGAAGGCTTCGCGCACCTGCGCAGTGGCATCATCCCCGAGCGGGGAATGCCAGGTTGCGATGTCCCCCAGCCGGTCCATTCGGTAGTCGGTAGGCCCATTGAGCGAAACGACATCGAGATCTGCCTCTATCAGGTCGATGAAGGGCAGGAAGAGGGAGCGGTTCAGACCGTCCTTGTAAAGATCGCGGGGAGGCCGGTTGCTGGTGGTAACGATCGTAACACCCTGATCGCGGATAAGAGCCGTGAAGAGGCGCGCCATGATCGCGGCATCGGCCGTATTGTTGACGACCATCTCGTCGAATGCGAGGCAGCGCACGTCCTGCGCGATATCGCGAGCGACCTTGCCAGTCGGATCGCCCGGATCGGATTCACGGCGCTCGCGAATGCGGCGATCGACCTCCAGCATGAACTCGTGGAAATGCGCGCGTCGCTTTTCATCGATGCCCAGAGTTTCGACGAAGAGGTCCATGAGCATGGATTTGCCGCGGCCGACGCCGCCCCACATGTAGACGCCCTGCGGGTTAGCCTTTCTGGCGCGGAACAATTGCGAAAGCAGACCGCCTGAACTTTCCGCCTCCAGATCCTTCTGCAGCCGGTCCAGCCGTTCGGCAGCGCGGCGCTGGTCGGGATCGGAACGCAATTCGCCAGCGGCGACCAGCCGCTCGTAGCGGGTGAGCATACCGGTCATGAGGCAGGGCGACGCTTCATCTTCTTTACGATACCGGAGAAGCTGGCAACGGTATGATCTTCCTGTTCCACGATACCGCGCACGAATACCATGCTGCCGGTCTCCCGAACGATTTCGCACACCGCATCGAGCGGGCGATCGGGTTTCCCGCCGCCGACGAACTGGGTGGAAAGTTCCACTGTCACCGACGGGCCGGCATTGCCGGATCCGATCGTGTGCATGGTGGTAAACAGGCTGATGTCGATCAGCGACAGCGTCACCGCACCATGAACGATGCCCTGCAGGTTTTCATGGCGCCGCTCAGGGAACATGCGCAGGCGCGCTTTCCCGTCATCGTCCACACGGGTGATGAGCTTGCCCATCACCGCGCCGTTGAACAGCGTCCGATCTTTCAGGTTCCAATGCCGCCAGCCGGGATTTTCCGGATCTGGACCGTGTTCGAAAACGTCGTCGGGTAGTGCCAAGGGATCAGATCGCGCGTTCGGCGATCATCTTCTTGGTTTCGGCAATCGCCTTCGCTGGGCTTAGCCCCTTGGGGCAGACGTTCGCGCAGTTCATGATCGTGTGGCAACGATACAGGCGGAACGGGTCTTCGAGCTGGTCGAGACGTTCGCCGGTCATCTCGTCGCGGCTGTCCGCCAGCCAGCGATAGGCCTGCAGAAGGATTGCAGGGCCGAGGAATTTGTCGGAATTCCACCAGTAGCTCGGGCATGCGGTCGAGCAGCAGGCGCACAGGATGCATTCGTAGAGCCCGTCCAGCTTTTCACGCTGTTCCGGCGTCTGCAGACGTTCCTTGCCCGATGGGGTCGTCGATACCGTCTGCAGCCAAGGGCGGATGCTGGCATACTGGGCATAGAAATGCGTGAAGTCGGGAACGAGATCCTTGATCACGTCCATGCTGGGAAGCGGCGTGATCCGCACTTCACCTTTCAGATCTTCGATAGCGGTAGTGCAGGCGAGACCGTTCTTCCCGTTCATGTTCATTGAACACGATCCGCAGATCCCTTCGCGGCAGGACCGGCGGAAGGTCAGCGTCGGATCGATTTCGTTCTTGATCTTGAACAGGGCGTCGAGAACCATCGGACCGCAATCGTCCAGATCGATCTCGAACGTGTCGTAACGCGGGTTTTCCCCGCTGTCGGGATCGTATCGGTAGATCTTGAACTTGCGGATGCGCGCGCCGCCTTCGGCCTTGTGGTCGCGGCTCTTGCCGGTGATCTTCGAATTCTTGGGAAGGGTGAAGGTCGCCATGTGCAGTATCGGTCCTGTTGCTTGGTGAAACCCATTAGCGCTTGTGGCGCATGGTGCAAGGGCGTGCGCATGCACAATTCGACGAGTTGGCCCGGCAACTGCCGCACAGAGACGCCGGGAACCGCTTGGCCGGGCAATGGTCTGAACAGATATCATGGCGACAGAAAAGACAGTGCGCCGGGCCGCGATCTTTGGCGCGAGTGGTGGCATCGGGAACGCACTTGCGACGGCTCTGGCAGATCGCGGCGCGGATGTCTGGGCGGGCAGTCGCTCGGGCCGGGCGGTTGACAGTCGGTTTCGGGGGTTCCGGTTCGACCTGACTGACGAGAACTCGATTGCTGCTGTGGCGGAGCAAATGGCCGAAAATCCGCCCGACATGGTGCTGGTCGCAACCGGTGTTCTGACACTTGCCGACGGGACCGGGCCCGAGCGATCGTTCCGCAAGCTCCGCGCAGAGGCCATGGAAGAAGCGTTTCGCATCAATACGATCGGACCTGCGCTTATCGCCAAGCATATGCTGCCGCTGCTGGCGCGCGATAGGTACGCGTTCTTTGGGGCGTTGTCGGCCAGGGTCGCATCCATTTCCGACAATGGACTGGGTGGATGGCACAGCTACCGCGCCAGCAAGGCGGCGCTCAACATGCTCCTGAAGAATTTCGCGATCGAGATGAAACGGACGCACAAGGGTGCGGTCGTGGTCGGCCTGCATCCCGGGACCGTCGATACGGACCTTTCCACGCCGTTCCAGTCCAACTTGCCGGATGGTCAGGTTGTCCCCCCCTGCGCAGGCGGCGGCCAACCTGCTCGCTGTGATCGATAGCCTCGAACCGGGCGACAGCGGGAAGCTGTTCGACTGGCAGGGAGCGGAAATTACTGCCTGAGGGCTGGGTGAACTTTACGGTGTAAGCAGGCGATCGCACCGTTCCCTCGTCCCTTTACGGACAGGAAGAAACGACTTGTCGCCGTCAAGAAACAGCGTAGCCTTCGATTTGTCGCGCAACCGGAGGATATTGCGCTGTGGGGATGAAAGCCTGGTACGATGACCACGTGATGCCGCGAGTGATCACGGCTGCATGCGGGCAAGAAGGGATCGAGAAGCGGCGGCGCCAGATCGTGCCTCTCGCCCGAGGCCGGGTTTTCGAGATCGGCTGTGGTGGCGGGCTGAATCAGGCACTTTACGACGCCGACGCGGTCACATCGTTCTCCGGCATAGACCCGCATGCGAAACTTCTAGATGGGGCTCGTAACCGCGCCCGCGCGAAGGGCTGGAATGTCGATATTCGCCAAGGTGTGGGGGAGGACATCCCTTTTCCGGACGGATCTTTCGATACCGTAGTATGCACTTACACGCTGTGTTCGGTCGATGATCCCACGAGTGTGCTATCCGAATTGCGACGGATTCTAGCTCAAAATGGAAGGCTTCTGTTCCTGGAACATGGGCGTGCGCCCGATGCGGCGGTCGCTCGTTGGCAGGAGCGGATCGAACCGGTGTGGAAGCCATTGGCGGGCGGCTGTCATCTGACCCGCCCGATCGGCTCTGCCCTGCGAGCGGCAGGCTTCGCTGTGGAACCCCTCGGCCAGGCCTATCTTAAAAAGACGCCCAAGGTGATGGGGTGGATGGAATGGGGTGTAGCGCGCAAGGCGTAAGGATCGACGAGCCATCGGCCCGCCGATCCTTTTCATGACCTAGTCGTCTCCGAAAGTCCGCTGCCACCAGCCGCGCTTCGGCGCGGGGGCCTCTTTCGGCTGTTCAGGGGCTGCGTCCGGCGTTGCCGGCAGATCGGCTTCAGGCTGTGCTTGCGAAGCTTCGCTCGCAGGGTCAGCCTCGGCCTTGGCAGCCGTCTTCTTGGCGGGAGCCTTCCGGCGTGTCCGCTTCGGTTTTTCTTCTTCGATAGCCGTTTCAGGCTGCTCGGGCGCAGCTTCGACAGCAGGTGCTTCGGCGTCGGCCTTTTTCTTGCGCGGTGCGCGCTTCTTCGGCTTGGGCTTTTCGGCCTCTTCCGGTTCCGCTGCCGCTTCGGGCTCGACCTTCTTCTTGCGGGGTGCGCGCTTTTTCGGCTTCGGTTTTTCTTCGGCTTCCGTATCGGCAGCAGCCTCGGCCGTTTCCGGTGAGTCTTCGGGGCCAGCGACAACAGCCATGTCTTCTACGACCGCTTCGGAAACTTCACCGAGTTCATCGGTGTCTTCCGAAGTCATATCGTCCGACTTCTTTCCGCGACCACGTCCGCCACGGCGACGGCCACTGCGGCGACGGCGCTTCTTCGGCTTGTCGTCGCCGTCTTCATCATCGCTTTCGTCGCGCGTCTCGTCCGAAGCTTCGTCGCCGTCGTCGTCATCATCGCCGTCTTCGTCGTCGCGCTGGCGATTCTTGTTGCGACCACGGCCACCGCGCCGGCGGCGGCGCTTCTTGCGGGGACGATCATCGTCGTTCTCGTCCTCGTCGGTTTCCTCATCCTGCTCGGGCAGGTCTTCTTCGTCGTCGTCGTCTTCCTGAACGATAGGTTCGAAGCGCGGGGCATCTTTCGGCTTCGGCCCGTGGCTCGAGACGGTCATCTTCGCGCCTTCTTCCTCACCCTCGGGCACGACTTCGACCGTTACGCCATAGCGCTGTTCAATCTCCATGAGATCGGCGCGCTTTTCGTTCAGGAGATAGATCGCCGCTTCGGTGCTGGCGGCAAGGCGAATGATCGATCCCTTGCCCTTGGCCGCTTCGTCTTCGATCAGGCGAAGGGCGGACAGACCTGCGGAAGATGCAGTGCGGACGAGACCGGTACCATCGCAATGCGGACAATCACGAGTGGTCGCTTCGAGCACGCCGGTGCGTAGACGCTGGCGGCTCATTTCCATCAGGCCGAAGCTGGAGATACGACCGACCTGAATACGGGCCCGGTCGTTCTTGAGCGCTTCTTTCATCGCCTTTTCGACCTTGCGGGTGTTCGAATGATGCTCCTGATCGATGAAATCGATGACCACCAGACCAGCCATGTCGCGCAGACGCAGCTGGCGAGCGATTTCGCGCGCTGCCTCGAGATTGGTGTGAAGCGCCGTCTGCTCGATATTGTGCTCTTTGGTCGAGCGTCCGGAGTTGATGTCGATCGACACCAGCGCTTCGGTCGGATTGATTACGAGATATCCGCCCGACTTAAGTTGAACGACCGGATCGTACATGGCCTTCAGTTCGTCTTCCGCACCGTAGCGCTGGAACAGAGGCACCGGATCAGAATACTGTTTAACCCGCCGTGCGTGGCTGGGCATCAGCAGCTTCATGAATTCCTTGGCCGATTTGTAACCAGGTTCACCCTCGACCACGACTTCTTCGATGTCGCGATTGTAGATGTCGCGGATTGCGCGCTTGATAAGGTCGCTGTCCGAATGGATCAGTGCCGGTGCGCTGGAGGACAAGGTACGTTCGCGAATTTCATCCCAAAGGCGGGCGAGGTAGTCGAAGTCGCGCTTGATTTCCGTTTTGGTGCGGCTGAGCCCAGCCGTTCGGACGATAAGGCCCATCGATTTGGGCAAGCTCAGATCGGAGACGACCTGCTTGAGCCGCTTGCGGTCAGATGCCGACGAGATCTTGCGGGAGATACCGCCACCATGACTGCTGTTCGGCATGAGGACCGTGTAACGCCCGGCCAGGCTGAGATACGTCGTTAATGCAGCACCCTTGTTGCCGCGTTCTTCCTTGACGACCTGGACGAGAAGAACCTGGCGGCGCTGGATGACGTCCTGGATCTTGTAGCGACGGCGCAGCGCCATGCGCTTGGCGCGGGCTTCGTCGACTTCCTTGGCACGGCTCCGGCCACCTTTGCCCTGACGGCGTCCACGGCCGCGGCGGTTGCGGTCGCGACCTCGCGATCGACCGTCTTCGTCGGAATCCTCATCGGACGAATCGTCATCGTCATCGTCGCCATTTTCCATGTGGCCTTCTTCGATCGTAGCGACATCGTCCTTGTCGGACGTATCGACTTCTTCGAGGCCATCTTCGGCAAGGTCTTCGGCGAGCGCTTCGGAGCTTTCATCATCCGCGTCGTACTCGTCGCCCGGCATTTCGCCGCGTTGCTCTTCCTCATCGCGCAGTCGCTGCTCTTCTTCTGCAGCTTCGGCTTCCGCAGCGAGCAGGGCTTCGCGGTCTTCCTTGGGTATCTGGTAATAATCGGGATGGATTTCGCTGAAAGCCAGGAAACCGTGACGGTTGCCGCCAAAATCTACGAACGCTGCCTGAAGCGACGGTTCGACCCGGGTTACTTTAGCTAGATAGATGTTTCCTTTGATCTGCTTGTGATCGGCAGATTCGAAATCGAATTCCTCAATCCGGTTGCCTTTGAGCACCGCCACCCGGGTTTCTTCCTGGTGGCGCGCATCGATTAGCATGCGCGTTGCCATTGATATGTCTCCAGCCGCGACGGGCCAGGTGTGATCCTGAATCTGCGCGGCGTATTTTGTTGGAAAGTCCGCGGCCCGATCCGGGCTTCGCGGTGTTTGTGAACCGGCCAGTTCCAGCAATTGCATGGGGCCGGGTATTTGTGAGTGCCAAGCTTGCCTTGCGCATCTGCAGCGCTGTCCGGCCCGAAATAGCGGCAAAGGCAATCGCCTGCGCTGCTGTTATCGGGGAGAAACGGGCCATGTCCGGCATCAACCTGTATTAATTTGGGCTTTCACGGCGGAAGCCGTTGTGGCCTGAAAAAGAACGGCTTTTTTCGGTGACCCTCTTCGTCGCGCAATATTCGCGCCGATCGGAGGCACCTCGTAACCGATGAGCCATCGCTAGCACCGTGGGTTTCGCACGGCAACCATATTGCGTCATTGGATAACAAGGCGGTAACCGTGCCCGTAATGACGATGCGCGCGCAAATCCTTTTGCTGACGTTGCTGCCGCTCGCAGTGCTGGCTGTGTTCGCCATGACACCCGTGCGTATTCCCGTGCCTGAGATAGGTCGGGGCTACGTCGTTCATATCGAACTTCCCGTTGCGGATACGCCAGGATCGCTTCCAGACGTGGCGGGGGCGAACAGCGCACCGCTGGTTGTGATAGATGCCGGCCACGGAGGACATGATCCCGGGGCGGCGGGTCAAGGCTATCGAGAAAAGACTATCGTGCTCGATCTGGCGAGGGCACTGCGCGACGAGCTCGAAAAAGGGGGTGGGGTGCGCGTCGCACTGACGCGAGACGAGGATCGCTACCTTGTTCACGCCGAGCGGGTCGATATCGCCCGCAAGCTCGGTGCCGATCTGTTCATATCGATCCATGCCGATAGTGCCGGAGACGCTGCCGATGTAACGGGGGCCAGCATCTATACGCTGTCTAACCAGGCTTCCAGCCAGGCGGCTGCTCGTTTCGCCGAACGGGAGAATGCATCCGACCGATTAAACGGTGTCGATGTCGGCGGTGAGAGCGACGCTGTAAGCACCATACTGGTCGAATTATCGCAACGCAGGACGCAGGAAAAGTCGGACGAGCTCGCCCGGCTGATCCTTCGCGAGGCTGACGGGGTCATCGATTTTCATCCGCAGGCGCGCCGATCGGCAGCACTGAAGGTTTTACGCGCGCCAGACGTGCCATCGATCCTGTTCGAAAGCGGCTTTATTACCAACGAAGAGGATGCGCAGCGTCTTGCTTCTCCCGAAGGTAGAACACGGTTCGCCGAAGTCATGGCGCGGGCTATCCGCATTTATTTCGCGCGACAGCAAGAAAGCTGACCGGCTAACACTCTTCGTTCTGGCGAATTACAGAATTGGCGTGCTAGAGGCCGATCCCATACCATGTCCGAGCAGTCAGCCCTTCAATATTATCGCTATCGTATCATGCGCGACCCCAAGCGCCTGATCGATTGGTTCAATGACAATTGGGCGCATAGCCGCAGGCTGCGCTTCGCATGTTACCTTGGCGGGTTCGCCATCGTCATGCTCCTGCTGGCATGGGCGACGCTCGGTCGCAATCTTCCCGACGCCGAATCGCTGCTGGAATATGAAACGCCGTTGCCCACGGTAGTGCGCGGCATCGATGGCGAAATCGTCAACACTTATGCCCGCGAACGGCGCGTCCAGCTCCAGTATGTGGATTTTCCGGAGAAACTGATCGACGCGTTCCTTTCTGCCGAGGACAAGACCTTTTTCAGCCACGGCGGGGTAGACATTACCGGAACGGCAAACGCGGTAATCGATTATGCCACGAAGTTTGGTTCCGGCCAGCGCGCGGTGGGTGGCTCGACCATTACCCAGCAGGTCGCCAAAAACCTGCTGCTGGGCGACGAATATTCGGTTACCCGCAAGCTTAAGGAAATGGTCCTCGCCACGCGCATCGAAAGCGTTCTGACCAAGCAGGAAATCCTCGAACTGTATTTGAACGAGATCCCGCTTGGGCGACGCAGCTTCGGTGTGCAGGCTGCCGCTCGCGCTTACTTCGACAAGGATGTCGGTGATCTCGATTTGAACGAGATGGCGTTTCTGGCCATCCTGCCCAAGGCACCCGAGCGTTACGGCCGCGCCCGCTATCACGACCTTGCTATCACCCGCCGCAACTTCGTGCTCGACCAGATGGTCGCCAACAATTTCGTCACGGCCCAAGAAGCCGCTGCGGCCAAACGTCAGGATCTGGGCCTCGTCCAGCAGCGCAGCGAGCGTTCTGCCGATGCCGGCTATTTTCTCGAAGAAGTCCGCCGCCAACTGATCGATAAGTTCGGCGAGACGGCAGACGATGGCCGAAACAGCGTTTATGCTGGTGGGCTGTGGGTGCGCACTTCGCTGGATACCGAGCTTCAGCTTGCGGCACGCGACGCGCTGCGCAAGCAGTTGATGAGCTATCATGGCAATCGCGGCTTTACGAAGCCTATCGCGACACTCAATCCCGACAATGGCGATCTGACGTCGCAGTTGGCGTCATCGAACATTTCGATCAATTACGAAGACTGGCGTGTGGGCGTGGTGACTGCCCCCGGGCGGATTGGCTTTTCCGATGGCGAAGAGTTTGCCTTGTCGGGCGGGCCTTCGTCGCTGGCCGTCGGCGATGTTGTTGCTGCGGTCAAATCCGGTAGCGGTTATGCGATCCGCGGCGTGCCCGAAGTATCGGGCGCATTTCTGGCAGAAGCCCCACAAACCGGACGCATTCTCGCAATGCAGGGCGGCTTCGATAGCCGACTTGGCAGCTTTAATCGCGCGACCCAGGCGCTTCGACAGCCCGGTTCCACCATCAAACCGTTCGTCTATGCTTCCGCGCTCGATCACGGCATGACGCCGGCCACGCAGGTCCCGGACCAGACCTTCTGCGTGTGGCAGGGCGCCAATCTTGGCGATAAATGCTTCCGCAACTTCGGTGGCGGGGGCGGCGGTGTCCACACTTTGAGGTGGGGTCTCGAACAGAGCCGCAACCTCATGACGGTCCATATCGCGGACGACACCGGCATGGACAATGTGATCAAGACGATCGACCGCATGGGGATCGGCAAATACGAACCGTATTATTCCTTCGCCCTGGGTGCCGGCGATACGACCGTTGCGCGAATGGTGAATGCCTATGCCGCACTGGCCAATTGGGGGCGCCAGAATGATGGTTCTGTCATAGACTACGTCCAGGATCGCGACGGCAAGGTAATCTATCGGACCGATCGTAGGAATTGCACCGGCTGCAACATGGCTGAATGGGATGGACAGCCGATGCCGCGTTTCGAAGTTTCAGGCAGGCAGGTGCTCGATCCGCGGACTGCATTCCAGATGGTTCACATGCTGCAGGGCGTCGTAACCCGCGGGACAGCCGTGCGTCTGCGCAGCCTCGACCTGCCGCTTTTCGGAAAGACGGGCACCACCAACGGCCCTACCAACGCCTGGTTTGTCGGTGGCTCGCCCGATATCATCGCAGGCATGTATGTCGGTTTCGATCAGCCCCGCAATCTTGGCGGATGGGTGCAGGGCGGCAATACGGCTGCGACAATCATGAAGCGCTTTATCGAGGCGACGAAGGATCGTTGGCAGGCCGAAGATTTCGTTGCACCGCCGGGCGTCCGCATGGTCAAGATTGATCGTCGCAGCGGCAAGCGCGTGTTCGAAGGAACGCCTTCGGACGAGCCGACAGCGTCGATTATCTGGGAAGCTTTCAAGCCCGATACGGAGCCACCGCGCGCCACACGGTCGGACGAGATTGCAGCCAAGCGTAATGAGATTCTCGAACTCATTCGTCTGGCGAGGCAGGGTGCGCAGCGTGCACAGGCCAACCAGGATGGCGTCCGTGCCGACGACTTTGTCGAGGAGCAGGGCGGAATATATTGATCGCGGCTTGGCAGGGGCGCTTCGAAGGTCCATTATAGGTGCCATGAAGATACTGCGCACAGTCATCGTTGCGGCCGCCCTCGGCCTTTCCGCTTCGCCCGCTCTCGCTGCTTTGGATAAAGGCGCGGAGGCACCGCGGTTTACCGCGCAGGGCGCGATGGCAGGCAAGCCGATCCGGGTCGATCTGGCCACTTCGCTCAAAAAGGGCCCGGTCGTCCTCTACTTCTTTCCGGCAGCTTTCACATCGGGCTGCAATCTGGAGGCCCAGGCTTTCGCCGAGGCAATGGATGACTTCCGCAAGGCGGGGGCTACCGTGATCGGCATGACCGGTGGCAATACCAATCAGTTGCGCGAATTCTCTGCCAAGCATTGCGCAGGCCAGTTTCCCGTTGCTACCGCGTCTAAGGACCTGATCGAGCGCTATGACGTTTCGCTGGGCCTTGGGGCAGACAAGGCCGGATGGAGCGACCGAACGACTTATGTCATCGATCGCGATGGCAAGGTGGCTTTTTCTTATTCGAACCTGAAGCCACAGGAACATGTGGCACGCAGCCTCGCGGCGGTGCGTTCGCTCGCGCGCAAGTAAGCCGCCTGCAGCATCTTCCCCGCGCCGCGCGTCTGCGCTAGGCGGCGCGCCCGCACATCTTTTGCCAGGAGAGTTCCATGCGTGCCGAAGGGCAGGCCCATATCGAAAGGATCGAAGCCGCATTGGCACTGGTCCGCCAGTCGCTCGACTGGGAGCGGGCGTTACGCCGGCTCGACGAGCTCGATGCGCGCGTTCAGGACCCCAATCTGTGGGATGATCCGAAGCAGGCGCAGGCTGTCACGCAAGAGCAGAAGCGCCTCGAAACGGCGATCAATACTGTCCGCGAGATCGAGGCCGAGATGGCAGATGCCATGGAGTTCGTCGAAATGGGCGAAGCCGAAGGCGATGCCGAAGTGGAGCGGGAAGGGCTCGATACTCTGGCGAGTCTGGGCGAACGTGCCGATCGCGACAAGGTGCAGGCTTTGCTTTCAGGCGAGGCTGACGGGAACGATACCTATCTCCAGATCAACGCGGGCGCGGGCGGTACCGAGAGCCAGGATTGGGCGGATATGCTCCTGCGCATGTATGCGCGCTGGGCGGAACGTCGTGGTTTTAAAGTGGAAACTGTTGAATATGCGGCCGGCGAACAGGCCGGGATCAAGAGTGCGACTCTGCTGATCAAGGGCGAGAACGCCTATGGTTATGCCAAGACCGAGAGCGGTGTTCACCGCCTAGTTCGCATAAGCCCATACGACAGCTCCGCGCGGCGCCACACCAGCTTCAGTTCGGTATGGGTATATCCCGTGATCGACGACGACATCGACATCGAGATCAATCCATCGGATCTGAAGATCGATACCTATCGCGCGTCCGGAGCGGGCGGACAGCACGTTAACACGACCGACTCAGCTGTACGAATCACGCACCAGCCCACCGGCATCGTCGTCGCGAGCCAGAACGATCGCAGCCAGCACAAAAACCGTGCGACCGCCATGAACATGCTGAAAGCGCGCCTTTTCGAGCGCGAGATGGCAGAGCGCGAGGCCGCGGCTTCGGGGGAATATCAGGAGAAGAGCGAGATCGGGTGGGGGCATCAGATCCGGTCCTATGTTCTCCAGCCGTATCAGATGGTGAAAGATTTGCGCACCGGTGTGCAGTCTCCGACGCCGGATGACGTATTGGATGGTGCGCTTGATCAGTTCATTTCGGCTGCCTTGGCGCAGCGAGTAACTGGCGAGACGGTCGATGTGGAGGATGAGGATTGAAACCCGTTGCGGCCTTGATCCTTCCGCTTGCCATGCTTGGCGCGTGCAAGGGGCAGGTTCTCGTCGGTGACGACGAGCCGCGCTTTCCTGAGCCAGACAGGGCTGTGTCCGACCTGGGTTCGAACCAGTTTTCGACTGAAGACCAGCGAGACAGTCGCGGCGAAGCGAAGACGGTGATGGACCTCGCCGAAATAGAAGACGGAATGACGGTGGCCGATATTGGCGCTGGAAACGGCTATTACACCGTCCGACTTGCGGAACGGGTTGGCGCGGATGGGCGGGTGTTGGCGCAGGATATCGATCGCGATGCTCTCAACCATTTGGGCCGGCGGATCGAACGGCAAAGGCTTGAAAACGTATCGATCCGGCAGGGCGAGCTGGCTGATCCCAAGCTGCCGGAAAACAGTTTCGACCGCATCTTCATGGTGCACATGTATCACGAGATCGCACAACCTTACGAATTTCTGTGGCGCATGTGGCCTGCCTTAAGAAAAGGTGGGCAGGTGATCGTGGTCGACATCGATCGTGCGACGGACAAGCACGGGATCGATCCCTTGCTGTTAAGCTGCGAGTTCAAAGCCGCAGGGTATGAACTCGTCACCTTCAAAGATTCGCCTGAACTGGCCGGGTACTATGCACAGTTCAAGGCAGCCGCTACGAGGCCGGAACCCGGAGAGATACAGCCATGCCGCGGCGAACGTGCCGCGCTGGGCAACGAGGCGCAGGGCGCCCGCAAAGAAAAGAAAGCGTAATTCAATGAGTTTCAAGGGTCTGGAGCCGATAAGCTATGGCGGCAAGGAAGTCTGGCCACTGGTCGAAGGTGGCAAGGGCGTTTCCGCAACCAACCATCTGAGCTCCGGCGCATGGGCAGCAGCGGGCGGCATTGGAACTGTCAGCGCAGTCAATGCTGACAGCTACGACGACGATGGCAATCCGATCCCCCAAGTTTACCCGCAGGCGACGCGTAAGGAGCGGTTCGAGCAACTGGTTCGTTATGCCATAGACGGCGCGACCGAACAGGTGAAGCGCGCCCATGAAATTTCCGGTGGCAAGGGCGCCATCAATATCAACGTGCTGTGGGAAATGGGTGGTGCGCAGCAGGTTCTGGAAGGTGTGCTCGAAAACTGCCCGGGATTGGTCACCGGCGTGACTTGCGGCGCAGGTATGCCGTATAAACTTGCGGAAATCGCGGCGCGTTACAACGTCCACTATCTGCCCATCGTTTCCTCGGCCCGTGCCTTTCGGGCATTGTGGAAGCGCAGCTACTCCAAGGTTCCCGATCTCATGGCAGCCGTGGTCTATGAAGATCCCTGGTTGGCCGGCGGACATAACGGCCTGTCCAACGCCGAAGATCCGACCAAGCCTGAAGATCCATACCCTCGTGTCGCTGCGCTGCGCGAGACTATGCGCAAGGAAGGCGTGTCGGAAGATACCGCCATCGTCATGGCGGGCGGCGTGTGGTTCCTGCGCGAATGGAACGACTGGATCGACAATCCCGAAATCGGCAAGATCATGTTCCAGTTCGGAACTCGTCCGTTGCTGACGCATGAGAGCCCGATCCCGCAGATCTGGAAGGACATGCTTCGCACGGTGGAACCGGGTGATGTGCTGCTGCACAAATTCAGCCCGACAGGCTTTTATTCCAGTGCGGTAAAGACCCCCTTCCTCTACGACCTGATGCATCGGTCGGATCGGCAAATTCCAATTTTCAAGCGCGATGAGGAAGATGGCACCGTTCCACTGTCGGATCACGGTAAAGCCAAGTATTTTTGGGTTCATCCTGGCGACCAGCGCAAGGCGCTGTCGTGGATGCACGAAGGATTTTCCGAGCCGCTGAAAACTCCCGACGATACAGTGGTCTTCGTGACCCCGGAAAGCGCTGAGCAAATTCGTGAGGACCAGCAAGCCTGTATGGGGTGTCTGTCGCACTGCCAGTTCAGCAGCTGGAAAGATCACGATAATCACACAACCGGCCGGCTCGCCGATCCGCGAAGCTTCTGTATTCAAAAGACTCTCCAGGATATCGCCCATGGGGGCGATCCGGACGAGAATCTCGCCTTTGCGGGGCATGCTGCCTATCGCTTTAAACTAGACCCGTTCTATTCCAATAATTTCACGCCGACCGTGAAGGAACTGGTCGACCGTATCCTGACAGGTGACTGATTTGGAGGTCGGCGTTGCCAACTTCGCCGACGCCGATGTTCGCGATCTAATCGCTCTGCATCAGCGGCAAATGTATAATGCATCGCCGCCAGGAACGTCGTTCGCCCTTGATCTCAGCGGCCTCGAACGACCCGATGTGACGGTCTTCGATGCAAGGCAGGACGGCGAGTTGCTTGGCATTGGAGCGCTCATGCAGCTTTCGTCGGCAATGGGCGAGATCAAGTCCATGCGTACAAAGGAACTGGCACTTCGCCGCGGTGTGGGGCAGGCATTGCTGGACGCGATCACGTTTGCCGCCCGAGACAGGTCTTTGAAACTCTTGGTGCTGGAAACCGGAACGGGACCTGTCTTCGAACCGGCAAACCGCCTCTACCTGCGAAATGGCTTCGCTCGGCGAAGCGCCTTCGGCAATTATGTCGAAACGGAATTCAACGTCTTCTACGAAAAACGTCTCTGACTGTTCAGGCCAGCCCGGTCAGGACCTGATCGGGCGGTCGGTGGCCATCCGCCCACATACGAATGTTGGCGATGACCTTCATGCCGCTTTCTTCGCGCCCTTCGAGGGTGGCACTTCCAATATGGGGAAGGGTCATCACATTCGGATGCCGGATCAGGCGGGCATCGACATGCGGCTCGTCCGGATAGACATCGAGACCTGCTCCCGCAAGTTTTCCAACCTCTAAAGCCGCGATGAGCGCTTCCTGATCGACGAGGTCGCCGCGCGCCGTATTGATTAGGCTTGACCCATCTTTCATCAGGCCGATCCTCTGTGCGTCGATCATGTGATGCGTATCCGGACCTGCTGGACAGTGCAGCGTCAGGATGTCGGCCTCCGACATCAGTCCATCGAGGCTGTCCACCCAACGGGCGCTGAACATACGCTCAACGGCTTCGGGCAGCCGTTTGCGATTGTGGTAAGCGATTTCCAATCCGAAAGCGCGGGCACGATGCGCGACAGCCTGGCCTATGCGGCCCATACCGACGATGCCCAGAACCTTCCCAGCGAGCTTTGCGCCAAGTAGGGCAGTTGGCGTCCAGCCGGACCATTCACCGCTCCTGATGAGCTCGACACCTTCGCGGATACGGCGCGGCACGCCAATGATCCCTGCCATGGCAAGATCAGCAGTATCGTCAGTGAATACGCCTGGCGTATTGGTGACGAGAATATGGCGCTCCGCTGCGGCTTCAAGGTCGATATGCTCCGTTCCTGCGCCGAAATTGGCGATCAGACCGAGGTCCTTTCCGGCGGCGGTTATCATATCGGTGTCGATCCGGTCCGTCACTGTCGGGACCAGCACATCGCAATCTTTCATAGCTGCGGTCAGATCATCACGTGTTAGCGGGTTGTCGTCCGCATTGAGCACGACATCGAATAGGTCGACCATGCGGTCTTCCACGCTTGGCATCAAATGCCGCGTGACGAATACCCGGGGCTTACGTTCGAGACGTTTGGAGTGCGTAGAGTTGGTGCTTGCCATCGAATTGCATCGCTAGGACGGCGCCGGGTCGATGGTCAAGGATTTGGGCGGGGAAGCTGTTGCCAATCGCGTTGACTGTTCGCCAAATTTCTTCAATTCGTGACTGCATGGTCATGCGACTTTTTCTTCCCTTTCTTGTTCTTCTCGGTTTGGCCAGCACAGTGCAGGCTCAGGACCGCGATGTGCCCTATTGGGCCACCATAAGGGCTAGCGAGCTTAACATGCGAGTAGGGCCGAGCGCGGACTATCGTATTGATTGGGTCTACCATCGTCCGGGCCTGCCAGTGAAGGTTGTGAGGCTGATGGAGGGCTGGCGTCTGATCGAAGATCCGGACGGCGCGCGGGGCTGGGTTGTCGCCCGCCTGTTGAGTCCAGATCGGGGCGCCATCGTGATAGGAGACGCGTCGACCGAATTGCGCGACGGTGCGTCTTCAGGGTCGGACATCAAATGGCGCGTTGCACCTGGCGTCGTGGGCGTACTTGGCGATTGCGACGATGGCTGGTGTGAATTTTCCATCGGGGGCCGGCGGGGATATATTCTTGCGTCCCGCCTCTGGGGGGCGGGACCTCCGTAACCCTCAGTTCGCTACGGGGCGAACGGTGTAGCTATCGCTACCATCGACACCCGTTGTAGTGAACGTGCCATCTTCGGAGAGGGACGAATTGATCCAGCAGCGTTCTTGCTTGTCTTCTCCCGCACCGGACGGATCGAAGCACGCTTTTCCGCGATCGTCGCGCCATCGGCCTGTTACGATTGTCTCACCATCCGGATCGCGTGTCAGATAGGTACCATCCTGTTCTATCACCATCTGGAAATAGAGACTGCCGTCGCTGCTCTCGATCGAGTAGACTCCGGGTGCCAAGACATAGGCATCTGGCGAGGGAGCTTTTTCATCGTTTTCGGTGGTGTCGTATGCGTAGGGGGCTTCTGTTTCTTGACCGCAACCCGTCACGAGCAGGCCCGCCAGCGTCAGGGTAAAGGCCGTCGAAAAGCGCGATGGCAAACGCCCCGATCTGCTGGCCATCTAGGTGCCCGGAGTACTTGTGGGTGTAGCGCCGCCATTGACCTTGCGCACCGTAGTCGTGTTGCCATCCTCATCCTGCATTGCAAAGCTGCCGTCTTCTCCGGGGGCTGCGCCGGTGTAGCATTCTTCGCTTTCGTTACCTTCCGGATCGAAGCACATCGCACCGTCATCACCGGTTCGCCATTTGCCGCCACCGGTTCGATCACCGTCTGGCGTAGTCTCGACGTATGTTCCGTCCGAGTTGATGGTTTGCAGCGTTACACTGCCATCGGCTAATTTGATTTCGTAAGTGCCGGTTACGTCACCCGTAGCAGTCCCGCTAGCGGTTGCAGCCGCGGTGTTGGTGGATTCCGGCGTTTTTTCCTCTTTCGAACCGCATGCGGCGAGCGCAGCGCAAGCGGCGAAGACCATAAGCTTTTTCATCGGTTCTCCCTTTCGCGGGCACAACGCGCGCGAAAGGGGGAGGGTCCCGAAAATCAGACGAGTTCGACCGCCACCGCCGTCGCTTCACCGCCACCGATGCAGAGGGATGCGATTCCGCGCTTCTTCCCCTGTTCCTTAAGTGCGTTGAGAAGGGTGACGATAATCCGCGTACCGCTCGCCCCGATAGGGTGTCCAAGCGCCGTGCCACCGCCATTCACGTTGATCTTGTCGTGAGGGATGCCGATGTCACGCATGGCGAACATCGCGACGCAGGCAAAGGCCTCGTTCACTTCCCACAAGTCGACGTCGTCAGCCGACCATCCGGCATTTTCGAGAACCTTGTTAATAGCGCCGACCGGAGCAACCGTGAATTCGGATGGTGCCTGGGCATGGGCTGCCATGGCAACAATCCGGGCGACGGGGGTCTGTCCATTTTTCTCCGCAACACTCTCACGGGTCAGCACAACGGCGGCGGCGCCGTCCGAAATCGAGGACGAAGTCGCAGCCGTAATTGTCCCATCCTTGGCGAAAGCCGGACGTAGCGTAGGAATCTTGTCGGGCTTGCCCTTTCCGGGCTGCTCGTCGTGTTCGACAGTTACTTCGCCGGCGCGGGTGGAGAAGGTGACCGGCACAACTTCCCCAGCGAATGCGCCGTTTTCGATGGCCGCGTTTGCACGTCGGAGCGATTCAATCGAATAAGCGTCCATTTCTTCGCGGGTGAGCTGGTACTCGTTTGCCGTGTCCTGGGCGAAAGTGCCCATCGCACGGCCTTCTTCGTACGCATCTTCCAGGCCGTCGAGGAACATGTGATCGTAAGCAGTGTCATGTCCGAGGCGCGCACCGCTACGGTGCTTCTTCAGCAGATATGGCGCATTGGTCATGCTTTCCATGCCACCGGCCACGACGTAATCGATGGTGCCGCTCGCCAGCGCTTCTGCGCCCATGATAACAGTCTGCATGCCACTGCCGCAGACCTTGTTGACTGTGGTTGCCTGAACCGACTTCGGGAGGCCGGCCTTGATGGACGCTTGCCGCGCAGGGGCCTGACCGAGACCTGCAGGAAGAACGCAGCCCATGTAGGTGCGATCAAACTTATCGGCGGAAACACCCGAGCGTTCGACCGCTGCTTTAACCGCTGTCGCGCCGAGATCGGTTGCCGAAACATCCGCGAGCGCGCCCTGCATTCCCCCCATTGGGGTCCGGGCATAAGACAGAATGACGACGGGATCGGATGCGCTGAACTGGGGCATGCTTGTGCTGGTCCTTGTGTTCTGGAATATCTCGCTGCCGAGATAGGATGTGCGTCGCTGCGACGCAACATGGACCGAGGGAGTTTAGGATGGTTGAAGATCGCAGAGCGGCAATGGAAGCCGTGCTTAGGAAGCAGCGCTCCGCCCACCATCAGATGCGTCCCGAGCCCATGAACCTGCGCAGGGATCGCATCGAACGCGCTATAACTTTGTTGAAAAAGCACGGCGATGATCTGTGCAAGGTGATGGCGGCCGATTTCGGAAACCGTTCACCGCTTCAGTCGATGATTACCGACATTGCGGGAACGGCGAATTTCGGAAAATATTGCCTCAAGAACATGGACAAGTGGGCGCGGGCAGAAAAGCGCCACGTCCAGTTTCCCTTGGGCCTGCTCGGAGCAAAGGCAGAGGTTCGTTACGAGCCCAAGGGTGTGGTCGGGATATTGTCGCCCTGGAATTTCCCGGTGAACCTCAGCTTCGGTCCCCTCATGCAGGTATTTGCCGCCGGTAATCGTGCGATGATCAAGCCGAGCGAGTTTACTGAAAAGACCAGTTTGCTCACCAAGGAACTTATCGAGGAATATTTCACGCCAGACGAATGTGCTGTCTTCACCGGGGGGCCGGAAGTTGCCGCTGCTTTCAGTGAACTTGCATTCGATCACCTGGTTTTTACGGGATCGACCGCAACAGGGCGCAAGGTCATGGAGGCGGCGTCCAAAAATCTCGTACCCGTGACGCTCGAATTAGGCGGAAAATCCCCTGTATTCATGGGCGAAAGCGCCGATTTCGCGAAGGCTGGGGAACGCGTGGCCCTGGGCAAGATGATGAATGCAGGCCAGATATGTCTGGCTCCGGATTATCTATACGTGCCCGAAAGCAAAGTGGATGAGGCGATCCACAGTGTATGGGAGGGGACTGCGGCCATGTACCCCTCGCTGCTCGACAACGAGGATTATGCCAGCATCGTTACAGACAGGCATTTTGATCGCCTGCAGGCGATCGTAGCAGATGCGCGCGACAAGGGTGCGGAAGTGATCGAGGTCAATCCCGCCAACGAGGATTTCTCCAACACCAATGCGCGCAAGATGCCGCTGACGATCCTGAAGAATGTCAGCGAAGACATGAAGGTGATGAAGGAAGAAATCTTCGGACCGGTTCTGCCGGTAAAGACCTATGCCGATATCGATGAGGCTATTGACTACGTGAACCAGCACGACCGTCCGCTGGGGCTGTACTATTTCGGACAGGACAGCAGCGAGCGCGAGAAGGTGCTGAGCAAAACCATCAGTGGCGGCGTGACCGTGAATGATGTTCTGTTCCACGTTTCGATGGATGATCTACCGTTCGGTGGAGTGGGGCCGTCTGGCATGGGCAGCTATCACGGGGTCGAGGGATTTCGCGAGTTCAGCCATGCTCGCAGCATCTATACACAGCCAAAAATCGACGTTGCCAAACTGGGCGGCTTCAAGCCGCCATACGGAGCGGCCACAGAAAAAGCTGTCAAAACCATGATGAAATAGCGGGCCGGGTGTGGAGCGCGGCGCATGTCGCGGATTTATTGCGAATAGTTCGCATTTCTCCACCCTTGCACCATCTGGGTGAGGGGCCTAGAGGCGGGCGCGAAAACAAGCTCCCCGTGCCTAGGAATCATTCGTGGTCGACCTCGAACAATACCTGCCCATCCTGATTTTCCTGTTCATTGCCGTTGGTCTTTCGGCATTGTTCGTATTCCTCCCGATGGGTGTTTCGCGGCTAACTGGGGCTCACAAGCCCAATGCCGAGAAAAACAGCGAATATGAATGCGGATTTCCCGCATTCGAGGATTCGCGCAGCCAGTTTGATGTTAAATTTTATCTCGTTGCGATCAGCTTCCTGCTGTTCGACCTCGAAGCGTCCTTTCTCTTCCCGTGGGCAGTCAGTCTGCAATTCACAGGGTGGGAAGGCTGGATCGGTATGATGATCTTTCTCGGCATCCTCGCCGTAGGCCTCGCCTACGAGTGGAAGATGGGCGCCCTGGATTGGGAATAACGCCATGAACAATTCAACCATTATCACTCCGCCCAACGCTGTTCCTGCCGCCCAGGGTGGCGAGGTGCGTCAGCCCGAAGCGGACTATTTCAATGCGCTTCAGACCGAGGTGAACGACAAGGGATTCCTCGTCACCAGCACCGAAGATCTGTTCCAGTGGGCGCGCACCGGTTCGCTATGGTGGATGACGTTCGGCCTTGCCTGCTGTGCGGTCGAGATGATTCATGTGAACATGCCGCGTTATGACATGGAGCGTTTTGGTGTCGCCCCACGTGCCTCACCCCGCCAGTCGGACGTGATGATCGTTGCCGGTACGCTGTGCAACAAGATGGCGCCTGCCCTTCGCAAGGTCTATGACCAGATGTCGGAGCCGAAATACGTCATCTCGATGGGAAGCTGCGCCAATGGGGGTGGCTACTACCACTACAGCTATTCCGTCGTGCGTGGGTGCGACCGGATCGTACCGGTCGACATTTACGTCCCGGGGTGCCCACCGACAGCAGAGGCGCTTTTGTACGGTGTCATGCAGTTGCAGCGAAAGATTCGCCGCTCGGGAACGATCGAAAGGTAAGGCCGAATGGCAACGTTACATTCCGCGCCCCGCTTTACCGTGATCGACGGGCTGAAGAGTGCGCTCAGCGAGGCGTTGGGCGATCATCTGCTCGGCGCCCATGAGGAACACGGAGAGCTGTTGCTCACCGTAAAGCGTGACAGCGTTGAGGACGTGCTTCGCATGCTGCGCGACGAGCACAAGTATCAGCAGTTGATGGAGATCGCAGGTGTTGATTACCCGAGCCGTGCCGAACGGTTCGAAGTGGTCTACATGCTGCTTTCCTTGACGACGAATAGCCGGATCATGGTGAAGTGTTCGGCTTCGGAAGATACTCCGGTTCCTACTGTCACGACGCTGTGGCCGAATGCGGGATGGTTGGAACGCGAAGTATTCGACATGTACGGGGTGCTTTTTGCCGGCAACTCGGACCTTCGGCGCATCCTCACCGATTATGGGTTCGAAGGCCATCCCTTCCGCAAGGACTTCCCGCTTACGGGCTATCATGAATTGCGCTACTCGGAAGATGAAAAGCGCGTCGTCTATGAGCCTGTCGAACTCGCACAGGATCTTCGACAGTTCGATTTCATGAGTCCATGGGAAGGGGCGGATTACGTTCTTCCCGGCGATGAAAAGGCAGATACGTCTCCGGTAGATGAGCCCAAGACGACCGAGAAGCCATCCGATACCGGTGCTGGGGCCAAGGCTGATAAGCAGGCGTCTGAAAAGGTCACTGCGGGAGCACCCGCCGAGAAAGATGGTGGTGAAGAGGCTCCCGCGCCGGAGCCTACCGAGGATCAACCCGCACGCCCAAAACGCAAGGGCAAAACAAGCGATACTGCCGAAGCGACCGAGCCGAAAAAGAAGCGTGCCCCGGCGAAGCGTAAGCCTGCTGCGGCCAAGAAGGATCCGAAGTGATGAGTAGGCTTCTTTTTATCGCGCTACCATTGGCTCTTACGGCCTGTTCTTCAGAACCCTCCCAGCAGGAGGGCGCCGATGATTTTGCCAACCGTATTGGGCAGAATGAATCGGCGGCAGTTGACGGGATGGCCAATCCGGACAAGCCCAATACTGCCAATGCACAACCGCCCCAGGGTGCCGATCTTACCCAGCTTCAGAAGTTGGGCGATATCGGCGGCGTCAATCTTGGTGCACGCGAAGGCGGTTGCACCTTGATGATTGGCAAGGATGAGATGATCATAGCAGGCGGTGTCAGTGACCGTGCGATACCGGGCAAAGCCGTTGTCAGGATCGGCGACAGCCTGACGACTGTCGATGCATCGGTCGGTGGTCTTGACGCGGTCAATAGTGGCACGACCTTCGAAGGTGAAGGTTTTACCGTTACTGTTTCCCCGGCAGAGGGTGATCAGCAGCGCCGTCCTGCCAATGTCCTCGTACGGGATGCAGCCGGCAAATCACAAAGCTACAGCGGCAATTGGATCTGCGGATGAGCCACGCCATGCATCTAGAAGAATCGCCGACTACCGGCGACGAGGTGATCACCAACTACACGATCAATTTCGGACCGCAGCACCCTGCGGCGCACGGAGTTCTTCGTATGGTGATGGAACTCGACGGTGAGATCATCGAGAGGGTCGATCCGCATGTCGGCCTGCTGCATCGCGGCACCGAGAAGCTGATCGAGCACAAGACGTATCTGCAGGCGCTGCCCTATTTTGATCGGCTCGATTACTGCAGCCCGCTCGCGCAGGAATACAGCTACGTTCTTGCGATTGAGAAGCTGCTCAACGTCCAGGTGCCCGAGCGCGCTCAATATCTGCGCGTACTGTTCGCCGAATTGACCCGCATCTGCAATCACATGCTCAACATCGGTGCGCACGTCATGGATGTTGGCGCCATGACGCCCAACCTTTGGGTTTTCGAACTGCGCGAAGACTGTCTGAATTTCTTCGAGCGCGCTTCTGGAGCGCGTATGCACAGCGCGTGGTTCCGCCCAGGCGGCGTACATCAGGATGTACCCGAGAAACTGCTCGTCGATATCGGCAACTGGATCGACACGCGGCTGCCCGAACTGTTCGGTGATGCCATGAGCCTCGTTCTCGACAATCGCATTTTCAAGCAGCGGAACGTCGATATCGCTGTGGTGAGCAAGGACGATGCGGTGGCTTGGGGCTTCTCCGGCCCGATGATCCGTGCAGCGGGTATTCCATGGGATCTGCGTAAGAGTCAGCCATACGATGTGTACGACCGTATGGAGTTCGACATTCCCGTCGGCACCAATTCGGATTGTTACGACCGCTTCGTGGTCCGCGTGAAGGAAGTGTACGAAAGCGCCAAGATCATGAAGCAGTGCCTGGCACAAATGCCGGGCGGCCCGATCTGCTCTGACGATCGCAAGGTTTCGCCGCCCAAGCGCGCGGAAATGAAGCAGTCGATGGAAGCGCTGATCCACCACTTCAAGCTGTATACAGAGGGCTTCCACGTGCCGGCCGGTGAGGTCTACGTGGCGACAGAAAGCCCAAAGGGTGAATTTGGCGTCTATCTCGTCAGCGACGGCTCGAACAAACCTTACCGCTGCAAGATACGTCCGACGGCTTTCAGCCACCTCCAGGCAATGGATTTTATGAGCAAAGGTCACATGCTGCCCGACGCCACTGCCATTCTCGGCGCCATCGACGTCGTCTTTGGGGAGTGTGATCGCTGATGGCCGACCGTAACCCCGCACCCGACACTCCCGAACTGCGCGAGCGCTGGGGTGCTTTCGAGTTTACCGAAAGCTACCGTGAGCGCGCGGACAAGGCGATTGCACGCTATCCCGAAGGGCGCCAGCGTTCAGCGGTGATGCCGCTGCTCGACCTTGCCCAGCGGCAGGTCGGAGAAGAGACCAACACGCAGGGCTGGCTGCCACTGCCGGTGATCGAATATGTCGCCGACTATCTCGATATGCCTGTCATCCGCGTACTCGAAGTCGCCAGCTTCTATTTCATGTATAATATGAAGCCCGTGGGTAAGTACCACGTTCAGGTTTGCGGAACGACACCCTGTATGCTGCGCGGTTCCGACGGCTTGTTCGAGACCTGTAAGAAGCGTGGCATGAGCAAGGGTCACGTCTCTGACGATGGCTTGTGGACCCTCACCGAGGTCGAATGCATGGGCAATTGCGCTACCGCGCCCATGGTCCAGATAAACGACGACAATTACGAGGATCTCACGCCCGAACGGCTCGACGCCATTCTCGATGAACTGGCCGCGGGCAAGCAGCCCAAGACCGGCACCCAAATCGAAGGCAAGCGCACTAGCGAACCTGAAGGTGGTCCCACCACATTGAAGGACATGGTCGGCGCAAACCACGATTACCGGGGGGAATGGTAATGGAAGTCGTCACCATCCTCGTTGCATTGGTACTCGCGTGGATCGCGTGGAAGGTTCTCGTCGGTATCGTTAAATTTGGCGCACTCGCGATTATTGCAGTCGCCGCAATCTATCTCCTCTCGCAAGGGGGCGCATTCTGATGCTTGCCGATAAGGACCGCATCTTCACCAATTTGTATGGCTTTCAGGACTGGGGCCTGAAAGCGGCGCAGCAGCGTGGCGACTGGGATGACACCAAGTCGCTGATCGCGCGCGGGCATGACGATATCATCGAGGAAATGAAGGCTTCCGGTCTTCGTGGTCGTGGTGGTGCTGGCTTCCCGACCGGCCTCAAATGGTCTTTCATGCCAAAAGAGAGCAAAGACGGACGTCCTAGCTTTCTCGTCATCAACGCTGACGAATCCGAACCCGGATCCTGCAAGGACCGCGAGATAATCCGCCACGATCCGCACAAGCTGATCGAGGGCGCGCTAGTCGCTGGTTATGCCATGCGGGCAAGGGCGGCATACATTTACATCCGCGGCGAATATATCCGCGAAGCGGAAACCCTGCAGGCTGCGATCGACGAAGCGTATGATGCTGGTCTGATCGGGAAAAACGCGAGCAAGTCGGGTTACGATTTCGATGTGTTCCTGCACCGCGGCGCAGGCGCCTACATCTGCGGTGAGGAAACCGCGATGATCGAGAGTTTGGAAGGCAAGAAGGGCCAACCGCGCCTCAAGCCGCCGTTCCCTGCAGGTGCGGGCCTTTATGGCTGTCCGACGACAGTCAACAATGTCGAATCCATTGCGGTCGTGCCGACCATTTTGCGTCGAGGAGCGAGCTGGTTCAGCTCTTTCGGTCGCGAGAACAACAAGGGTACCAAGCTGTTCCAGATCAGCGGGCATGTAAACAAGCCCTGCGTGGTCGAAGAAGCGCTAAGCATCCCGTTCAGCGAATTGATCGAAAAGCATTGTGGCGGCATCATCGGTGGCAAGGACAATTTGCTCGCTGTGATTCCGGGTGGATCATCAGTTCCGCTCGTTCCGGCCGATCAGATCTGGGACGCGCCGATGGATTTCGACGGGCTCAAGGATCTGGGATCGGGGCTCGGTACGGCGGGCATCATCGTGATGGACAAATCGACGGATATCGTCCGCGCAATTTCCCGGATCAGCTATTTCTACAAGCACGAAAGCTGCGGTCAGTGTACACCTTGCCGTGAAGGCACGGGATGGATGTGGCGCATGATGGAGCGTCTGCGCACAGGCGATGCTGCGATCGAGGAAATCGACATGCTGCAGCAAGTCACCAAGCAGGTTGAAGGTCACACCATTTGTGCATTGGGCGATGCGGCAGCGTGGCCGATCCAAGGGTTGATCCGCCACTTCCGCCCCGAGCTTGAACGCCGGATCGAAGAACACAACGCCAAGTTTGCCGAGGCAGCTGAATAATGCCCAAAGTCACCGTAGACGGACAGGAAATCGATGCTCCTGACGGCGCGACCGTCCTGCAGGCCTGCGAGCTTGCCGGGAAGGAAATTCCGCGCTTCTGCTATCACGAACGGCTGAGTATCGCTGGAAACTGCCGCATGTGTCTGGTCGAGGTAAAGCCTGGGCCGCCGAAACCGCAGGCAAGCTGCGCGCTACCGGCGACCGAGGGGCAGGAGATCCGCACCGATACGCCGATGGTGAAGACCGCGCGCGAAGGCGTGATGGAATTCCTGCTGATCAATCACCCCCTCGATTGCCCGATTTGCGATCAGGGCGGCGAGTGCGACCTTCAGGATCAGTCGGTTGCTTATGGCCGCGGTGGTTCGCGCTACGAAGAAAACAAGCGCGCGGTAACCGAGAAGTATATGGGGCCACTGATCAAGACGGTCATGACCCGCTGTATCCACTGCACACGGTGTGTACGCTTCAGCGAGGAGATCGCGGGGGTCGACGAGATCGGCGCAGTCGGTCGCGGCGAGGACATGCAGATCACCACCTATCTCGAGCAGGCGGCTGAGCATGAGCTGTCGGCCAATGTGATCGATCTGTGTCCTGTCGGTGCACTCACGTCGCGCCCTTACGCGTTCGAAGCGCGTCCATGGGAGCTCAAGAAGACGCTGAGCATCGATGTGTCCGATGCGATCGGTGCCAACATTCGGCTCGACAGTCGTGGTCGGGAAGTCATGCGTGCGCTCCCGCGCATCAACGATGACGTCAACGAAGAATGGATTTCCGACAAGGCACGTTATCAGGTCGATGGCCTGTCGAGGCGTCGGCTCGACAAAGTGTTCATGCGCACGAAGGGCGGACTAAAGCCCGCGACCTGGGACGAGGCCTTCAAAGCGATCGCCACGGCCAAGCCAGGCAAGGACATTGCCGCAATTGCGGGCGACATGGTCGATTGCGAAACGATGTTCGCAGCAAAGTCTCTGTTGAAAGCCAGTGGTTCGTCCCTGCTCGAAGGTCGCCAGACGGGAATGGATTACGACGTTTCCAACCTCGCCGCAGTGAATTTCAATTCGACGCTGGCTGGTATTGAGACTGCAGACGCCATCCTGATCGTGGGGAGCCATATTCGCTGGGAAGCACCCTTGGTGAATGTGCGCATTCGCAAGGCAGTAAAGCGCGGCGCCAAGGTTTTCGTGATCGGGGCGTTCTGGGACACGACGTATCCGGCGGTATTCCTAGGCGACGAGCTGTCGTCGCTGGGTGAGCTACCCGAAGCAGTGGCTGAAATCTTCAGTTCGGCCGAACGGCCCGCCATCATCATGGGGGGAGCGGCTCTGGCCCACGGCGCATTGGACGCTGGCCTTGCTTTTGCTGAGCAGTTCAATCTCGTCCGCGAGGGCTGGAACGGCTTCAACGTTCTGCATTTCAGTGCTGCGCGGATGGGCGGGCTGATGCTCGGCTTTGCGCAGAAAGGCGGGATGAAGGACATCGTCACGGCCAAGCCCAAGGTAGTCATCAGCCTCGGCGCAGACGAAATGGACTTCGAACCCTTCGCCGATGCGCTGAAAGTCTATGTCGGCCATCATGGCGACAAGGGCGCGCATGCGGCTGATATCATCCTGCCTGGCGCGAGCTACGCCGAGAAGGATGGAACCTACGTCAATACGGAAGGTCGCGTGCAGTTCGCCGAGAAGGCCGTGTTCGCACCAGGTGATGCTCGCGAGGATTGGACGATTCTCCGCGCCCTTGCCGACGCTCTGGGCGTTTCGGTCGGGTTCGACAGTTTTGCCGAGCTTCAGGCGGCAATGATCGCCGAAGTTCCCGCGCTTGGCGAAGAAGGCCTTGCCTATTTCGGTGCTATGCCCAAGGCGTCCGCCAATGCCAGGGCGGATGGCACCATTTCGGCCTATCCGATCAAGGACTTCTACCTGACCAATGCGATTGCGCGGGCAAGCGCAGTAATGCAGCAATGTTCGGCTGAACTGCTTGGCGGCGGTGAACTGGCGGAGGCAGCGGAATAATGGCATTCCCGATCATCCCACTCGCCATCATCGGTGCCAGCAGCCTTGCCGTCTGGCGCGGCTTCCGCAGCGATAACAGCAACAAATCCAGCGCCGCCAATGGTTGGCGCAACGAAGCCTATTCCACGCGCGAGAAAGCAGGGAAGGGCAGGAAGCACAAATGACCGAATTCTTCCAATCCCTCGGCATGAACTACGAATGGGCGTGGTTCGTTGCCACTATTGCCGGCATCCTGTTGATTGCTCTGCCGCTAATGCTGTCGGTGGCGATGATTATCTATGTCGATCGCAAAGTCTGGGCGGCGATCAACCTGCGTCGCGGGCCGAACGTGGTCGGCCCCTTCGGCCTGTTGCAAAGTTTTGCCGATGGTCTGAAGGTCTTCCTGCAGGAAACCATTATTCCGAGCGCGGCGAACAAGGGCATATTCCTGCTTGCGCCTATCCTTACCTTCACGGTGGCGCTTGCTGCATGGGCCGTCGTTCCTTTCAGTGCCACGGCAGTACTCGCCGATATCAATATCGGGCTGCTGTACATTCTCGCGATCAGTTCACTGTCGGTGTACGGCGTGGTGATGAGCGGATGGGCCAGTAACTCCAAATATCCGTTCTTTTCCGCCATGCGCGCCGCGGCTCAGATGATTTCGTACGAAGTCTCGATCGGGTTTATCTTGGTTTGTGTGGTGCTGTTCGCAGGTACATTCAATTTGAATGATATCGTACGCTCTCAGCAAGGGTTTGGCCTCGGCATCGTCAATGCCTATGTCATTCATCCGCTGCTGTTCCCGATGTGGGTAATGTTCTTCATTAGCTCGCTCGCGGAGACGCAGCGCGTTCCCTTCGATCTTACCGAAGCCGAAAGCGAACTCGTTGCCGGTTATCAGACCGAATATTCCTCGATGAGCTTCGCGCTCTTCTGGTTGGGTGAATATGCCAACATCCTGTTGATGTGCATTCTCAATGCCCTGCTGTTCTGGGGTGGCTGGCTGCCGCCGATTGACTGGGCACCACTGTATTACGTGCCCGGCATTGTCTGGCTTCTGCTCAAGACTTTCTTCTTCTTCTTCATGTTCAGCTGGGTCATGGCGACGGTTCCGCGCTATCGTTACGACCAGCTGATGCGCCTGGGCTGGAAGGTGTTCCTTCCTATCAGCCTCGGTTTTGTTGTTGTCATTTCGGGCTATCTGATGGCCACGGGACATTTCGGATGAGTATCGCGCAAACCATCAAAGCATTTACCTTGTGGGAGTTCGTGAAGGCGCATGCCCTCACGCTGAAGTACTTCTTCAAGCCCAAGGTGACGATCAACTATCCGTTCGAGAAGAACCCGATCAGTCCGCGATTCCGGGGTGAGCACGCGCTGCGTCGCTATCCCAATGGCGAAGAGCGCTGCATCGCCTGCAAACTGTGCGAAGCTGTCTGCCCCGCGCAGGCAATAACCATCGAAAGTGAACCGCGTGAGGACGGCAGCCGTCGCACCACGCGCTACGACATCGACATGACCAAGTGCATCTATTGCGGTTTCTGCCAGGAAGCGTGCCCGGTCGATGCAGTCGTCGAAGGGCCGAACTTCGAATACGCCACCGAAACGCGTGAAGAACTGCTTTATGACAAGGCGAAACTGCTGGCGAACGGGGACAAGTGGGAGCGTGCCATTGCCGCGAACCTTGAAGCCGATGCGCCGTACCGTTAGGGGCCCGCGCCAAGGGATATGACATCGTGATCCAGACGCTCGCCTTTTATCTTTTCGCTGCGCTCGTCATCGCCAGCGCCGTCATGGTCATCATGGCGCGCAACCCGGTGCATTCGGTGCTTTGGCTGATCCTCGCGTTCTTCAACGCGGCCGGCCTGATGGTTCTGGTTGGGGCTGAGTTCATCGCCGCACTTCTGGTCATCGTTTATGTCGGCGCGGTAGCCGTGCTGTTCCTCTTCGTGGTGATGATGCTCGACATCGATTTCGCCGAACTGCGCGCTGGGTTCGTAAAGAACTTCCCGCTCGGCATCATCATTGCGCTTATTTTGGCGGCGGAGCTGATTTTCGGCATCGGCGCCTACCAGGCCGGACGGATCGAACTCGGCGTTGCGAGTGGTGCGACGTCGCCGATCCTCGATGCGTCGAACACCGCCAGCATCGGTGCAGTCCTGTTCAGCGACTATCTCTTCCTGTTTGAAGCGGCCGGGCTTGTACTGCTAATCGCCATGATCGGCGCGATCGTATTGACGCACCGCAAGCGCCCCGGTGGGCGCGGACAGCAGAACATTACCAAGCAGGTTCGTCGCAATCCGAACGAGGCAACCGTCATGAAGCAGCCCACCGTGGGCGAGGGGGTCGAGCTGTGATCGGTATCGAGCATTATATCGTGGTGAGTGCGATGCTCTTCGTACTCGGCGTGCTTGGCATCTTCCTCAATCGGAAGAACATCATCGTCATCCTGATGGCGATCGAGCTCATCCTGCTCAGCGTTAACATTCAACTCGTTGCCTTCAGCGCGTTTCTTGGCGATCTGGTCGGACAGGTATTTGCGATGTTCGTCCTGACCGTCGCGGCGGCCGAAGCCGCAATCGGGCTCGCCATTCTGGTGATCTATTTCCGTGGCCGCGGCACCATCGCGGTAGACGATGTCGACCGGCTCAAGGGGTAAGCCACGGTGCATTCGATACTCATCATTGTTTTTCTGCCGCTGATCGCGGCGATCGTTGCAGGGTTCACCAACAAGTCTGCGCCGAGTGTGTTCGCAAAAGCGATCACGACAGGCGCGCTCTTCATTGGCGCTGCGCTGAGCTGGCCCATTTTCCTGGGCTTCGTGGGTGGTACGTATGAGCCTACCGTCGTGCCCGTGCTCAAATGGGTTCAGTCCGGCACCCTGACGTTCGACTGGGCACTTCGGGTCGACACACTGACCGCGATCATGCTGGTGGTGATCAACACTGTATCGGCTCTCGTCCACCTTTACAGCTGGGGCTATATGGACGAAGACCCGGACCAGCCGCGCTTCTTCGCCTATCTCTCGCTGTTCACCTTCGCCATGCTGATGTTGGTGACGGCAGACAATCTGGTTCAGATGTTCTTCGGTTGGGAAGGCGTTGGCCTCGCGTCCTATCTGCTGATCGGGTTCTGGTTCCGGAAACCGAGCGCTGGCGCTGCTGCTATCAAGGCTTTCGTCGTCAACCGCGTGGGCGACCTTGGCTTCATGCTCGGGATATTCGGCACTTACCTGGTGTTCGACACCGTATCGATCAGTGAAATCCTTGCCGCTGCGCCGGGCATGAGCGGAGCGACTATCGGCTTCCTGGGATACACCGTTCAGACAATGGATGTTCTGTGCATCCTCCTTTTCATTGGTGCGATGGGCAAGTCTGCGCAGCTTGGCCTGCACACTTGGCTTCCCGACGCGATGGAGGGCCCAACGCCTGTATCGGCACTGATCCACGCCGCCACCATGGTGACGGCAGGCGTATTCATGGTGTGTCGTCTGTCCCCGATGTTCGAAGCGGCTCCAGTGGCGCTCGGTATGGTCACCTTTGTCGGTGCGGCTACTTGCATTTTCGCAGCGACCGTTGGCACGACGCAGTGGGACATCAAGCGTGTGATCGCGTACTCGACCTGTTCGCAACTCGGCTACATGTTCTTCGCTGCGGGCGTCGGCGCTTATGGCGCGGCGATGTTCCACCTTTTCACGCACGCCTTTTTCAAGGCGCTGCTATTCTTGGGCGCCGGATCCGTCATCCATGCGATGCACCACGAGCAGGATATGCGCTATTACGGAGCGCTTCGTAAGCACATCCCACTCACATTCTGGGCGATGATGGCAGGTACGCTCGCGATCACCGGTGTTGGCATCTATCATCTTGGCGCAGGCTTTGCCGGTTTTTGGTCGAAGGATGCCATCCTCGAGGTGGCCTACGGGCGCGGCACGGAGCTCGGTAACTTCGCTTTCTGGATGGGTACGTTCGCAGCTCTGCTGACCAGTTTCTACAGCTGGCGGCTCATGTTCCTGACGTTTTGGGGCAAGCCGCGCTGGGCAGAGAGTGAGCATATTCAGCACGCCGTCCACCATGGCCACGATGCATCGGACGAACACAATCCTGCATCGCAGGAAGACGCCGGGCATGATGCACATCATCCAGTGCCGTCCAAGGATTACGAAGCAGGCACGGCAGGCTATCATCCGCACGAAAGCCCGCTGACGATGCTCATCCCGCTCGTCATCCTTTCGGTGGGAGCAGTGCTGGCCGGACAGGTTTTTGCACCGACATTCCTCGACGATGCAGCGTTCTGGGGTAGCTCGATCTTCTATAACGAACCGCTGATCCATGCGATGCATGGTGTGCCGTATCTCGTGAAGTATGCCGCCTTTATCGTGATGCTACTTGGACTGATTGTCGCGTGGTATGCCTATATCAAGGATACATCGGTGCCGGCGAAAGCTGCCGAACAGCTCGGCCCGGTTTACCGTTTCCTCTACAACAAGTGGTATTTCGACGAGCTATATCACTACCTTTTCGTTGTGCCGGCCTTCTGGCTTGGCCGCCAGTTCTGGAAGCTCGGCGATGTCGGCACGATCGACCGGTTCGGTCCAAACGGCGTTGCCTGGGTGGTCGAGAAGGGCGCCGTTGGTGCCAAGAGGTTCCAGACCGGTTATCTTTATAGTTATGCGCTAGTGATGCTCCTCGGGCTTGTCGCGGCGATCACCTGGATGCTGTTCTGATGGAGTTTCCCATCCTCTCTCTGATGCTCGCGGTTCCGCTCGTCGGCGCCATTGCTTGCCTGTTCCTCGGTGCGCAGAGTGCGCGCATGGTGGCTCTTGTCGCCACGCTCGCGAACCTCGCGCTGGGCGTCGCGCTGTGGCTCAACTACGACATCGGCGGCGCGCAGTGGCAGTTCGTCGAACGGGCCGAGATATTCGCCGGGTTCAGCTACGCTCTGGGCATCGACGGTATCGCACTGATGCTGATCATGCTGAGTGTGTTCCTCATGCCGATCTGCATCCTGGCGAGCTGGGATTCGATCACCAAGCGCGTCGGCGAATACATGAGTGCCTTCCTGCTGATGGAAGTCCTGATGATCGGCGTCTTTGCCGCTCAGGACATGTTCCTGTTCTACATCTTTTTCGAAGCAGGCCTCATTCCGATGTATCTTATCATCGGTGTCTGGGGCGGCGATAACCGTATCTACGCGTCGTACAAATTCTTCCTCTATACGCTTCTCGGGTCGGTGCTGATGCTGATCGCGATGATGTGGATGGTGAATGAAGCAGGCACGACCGATATTCCCACGCTACTGAACTACGATTTCGATCCACAGGCGCAAACCTGGCTCTGGCTTGCCTTTTTCGCCAGTTTCGCCGTGAAAATGCCGATGTGGCCGGTGCACACGTGGTTGCCGGACGCACACGTCCAGGCGCCGACCGCCGGTTCCGTGATCCTGGCGGGTGTTCTGCTCAAACTCGGTGGATACGGTTTTATCCGGTTCAGTCTGCCGATGTTCCCGGAAGCCAGCGCTCAATTTACCTGGCTCATTTTCATCCTGTCGATGGTTGCCGTGATTTACACTTCGCTCGTCGCTCTCGTGCAGAACGACATGAAGAAACTGATCGCGTACTCCTCGGTCGCCCATATGGCGATCGTTACGGCCGGTCTGTTCGCCTTCAATGCGCAGGGGCTTGAAGGTGCAATGATGGTCATGCTCGGCCACGGTCTCGTGTCGGGCGCGCTCTTCCTGTGCGTGGGTGTAATCTACGATCGGCTGCATACTCGCGAAATTGCACGGTATGGCGGGCTTGCCATCAACATGCCTAAATATGCGCTGTTCTTCATGCTGTTCACGATGGCATCCGTCGGACTGCCGGGCACAAGCAACTTCGTTGGCGAATTCCTTGCACTGGCGGGTCTTTACAAGGTTTCGACACTGGTGACGCTCGTTTGCACCACCGGCATCATTCTCGGTGCTGCCTACATGCTCTATCTTTACCGCCGCGTGGCTTTTGGCGAACAAATCAACGAAGATGCCGCGCGGATGCCCGACCTCAATGCCCGCGAATGGGCCATGTTAGCCCCAATCGCGGCCGCCGTGCTGTGGATGGGCGTTTACCCCGAAAGCTTTCTTGCCCCCATGCGTCAGGACATTGCCGCTCTAGAAGCGCGTATCGCGCGCGCCGCACCTCATTTCGACGCCGACAATGTGATCGGCACCCCGCGCGAGCATAACGCGAACTACGTCGCTGCTGCGCATGGCGAAGAGGGGGCGCACTGATGTCTTACGCGACGTCTTTTTACCTCACGGGCGCGGAAATCGGCCTATCGCTCGCGGCGCTCGCTTTGCTGCTGGTTGCGGCATGGACTGGAACGAAATCGGCCAGGATGGTCACTATCCTCAGTGTAGCGGCCCTGGTCGGTGCTGCGATCTTCAGTATGGGTTTGTTTGAACGGGCCGCAGGTGAAGTCGCTGGCCGCGCCTATGGCGATCTCTATCGCGCTGACGCTTTCGGCAGCTTTGCAAAGATCCTGATATATTTAGCCGCTGCGGCCATTCTTGTAATTACACCGCGTTTCTTCACACAACGGGCGAGCTACCGGGCCGAATACCCGGTGCTGATGCTGTTCAATGCTGTCGGCATGGGCATGATGGTGTCCGCCACCGATTTGATGACCCTGTATATCGGTCTCGAGATGTCTAGCCTGTCGAGCTACGTTCTCGCCAGCTTCCTCAAGGAAGACAGCCGATCCAGTGAAGCCGGTCTGAAGTATTTTGTTCTTGGTGCCCTGGCATCCGGCATCATTCTTTACGGTGTGAGCCTGGTCTATGGGTTCACCGGATCGACGAATTACGAAGGTATCCGCGCCGCATTCGATGCAGGTTTTTCGACCGGCGCATTGTTCGGTGTGGTTTTCGTGCTCGCCGGCCTAGCCTTCAAGGTTAGCGCCGTGCCGTTCCACATGTGGACGCCGGACGTCTACGAAGGCGCGCCCACGCCAGTCACGGCTTTCTTCGCTACCGCGCCAAAGGTAGCTGCCATGGCAATGCTTTTGCGCATGGCCATGGATCCGTTCGGCGGCGAAGTGGACAGTTGGCGTCAGATCGTCATTTTCGCAGCACTCGCTTCGATCGTGGTCGGTGCCCTGGGCGCGATTGGCCAGCAGAACCTCAAGCGCCTGCTTGCCTATTCATCGATCAATAACGTTGGCTTCATTCTCATCGGTCTTGCGGCCGCGACCCCCGCAGGCGTGGCTGCATCGCTTACCTATTTGGCTATCTACGTAGCTATGGTTCTCGGAAGCTTCACTGCCCTGTTGATGCTGCGCGATCCCGCCGGCAACAATCTCGAGACGTTTACCGACATATCCGGTCTTTCGACCAAGCGACCGGCTCTGGCTTGGGCCTTGCTCGCGCTGATGTTCAGCCTTGCCGGTATTCCGCCCTTGTTCGGCTTCTGGGGCAAATTTGTCGTCTTCCAGGCCGCGGTACAGGCTGATCTTGTCGCTCTGGCTGCAATCGGCATAGCCGCAAGCGTGATCGGCGCTTTCTACTATCTGAAGTTCATCAAGGTCATGTTCTTCGATGAGCCGCTGCGCGAGATTGAAGCGGAGAGTCCAGTGTCGCATTGGGCAGTGCTTGCGATCTGTGTCGCAATCATCTCGCCGCTCGGTTACCTCCTTACCTTGCCGCTTGGTGACTGGACGGCGCAGGCTGCAGCCTCTTTCGTCGCGGCGATGTGATCCGCTTCGTCACCGAAACCGGTTCTACCAATACGGACCTTGCTAGCGAACTGCGTGCGGGCATGGCAGTGCCCGAAGGCGAGTGGTTGGTAGCCGACCGACAGGTGTCGGGCCGCGGGCGTCAGGGGCGCGCCTGGTTCGATGGTTACGGCAACTTCATGGGCTCGACCGTGGTGCACCTGTCACCCCGTGATCCCAATCCGGCAACGCTTGCCCTTGTCGCTGGCGTGGCCGCATATGAAGCTGTTTCGGGCGTTCTTGCCGATCCGAGCTTATTGAAGCTCAAGTGGCCAAACGACCTTCTTCTACGGAATGCAAAGCTCGCCGGCATCCTCCTCGAGCGGGAAGGGAATGCCGTGATCGTCGGTATGGGGGTCAATCTCGTCGCCGCTCCGGATTTGCCCGATCGCAAAACGATTGCGTTGACAAACTTCGGGCCGCCTCCGGACCGTGAAATCTTCGCACGTTCATTATCCTATGCGTTCGACCAGGAGCTTGATCGTTGGCGGACCTACGGGCTCGAACCTCTCATTCGGCGCTGGGAGAGTGTTGCCCACCCAAGAGGAGCATCGCTCACGGTTAATGTACCGGGCGAGCAGCGTATCGAAGGGGCATTCGACGGTCTTACAGCAGAAGGGACCCTGCTACTGCGCTTGGAGGATGGCTCGACGCGTGCCATCCACGCAGGTGATGTAATGCTCGCGAATGAAGGGAACTGAGCGATGTTGCTCGCTGCCGATGTCGGAAATACGAATGTTGTTTTCGCGCTGATCGAAGGGCGCGAGATAAAGTCGCGCTGGCGTATAGCAACCGACCCGCGCCGAACGGGAGACGAGTATGCAGTGTGGTTGCTCCAGCTCGCCGAATTTCAGGGCTTCGACAAGAGCGACATTACACAGGTCATCATTGGTTCGGTCGTCCCCCGCGCGATCCACAATCTCACTGTCCTTTCCGAGAAGTATCTCGGCATAACGCCGCTTATTGCGGGGCAGGACGGGGCGCAATGGGGCTTCGAGCTGGACATCGAACAACCCAGTTCGCTGGGCGCCGATCGGGCGCTAAATACGTTGGCTGCTCATGCGAAATACGATGGTGACCTGATACTCGTCGATTTCGGTACTGCGACGACGTTTGATGTCATCGATTTCAACGGTGCTTACAAGGGAGGCATCATTGCACCCGGCATAAATCTTTCGCTCGATGCCTTGGTCGGCAACACGGCTAAGCTCCCACGCATTGCGATAGAAAAACCCGCCAATGACAGCGTTATCGGACGCAATACCGAAAGCCAGATGCTTATCGGTGTCTTCTGGGGCTATGTCGCCTTGATCGAGGGGCTGATTGCCCGAATGAAGAAAGAGATCGGTCGTCCTGCAAGAGTAGTTGCAACAGGCGGACTGGCCATTCTGTTCGACGAGCATACCGACTTGTTCGATGCAGTCGATGCCGACCTTACGTTGGAAGGTTTGGCCATATTAGCGGAGCGAGCGCCTTGAAGAAGGATTTCACCCCCGAAGACGAACTGCTTTTCCTCGCACTTGGCGGGTCGGGCGAAATCGGAATGAACGTCAATCTCTATGGTTGTCAGGGCCGATGGTTGATGGTCGATCTGGGCATGACCTTCTCGGGAGACCAATACCCCGGTGTGGATCTCGTCTTTGCAGATCTGGAATTCATCGAGGATCGTGCCGACAAGCTTGATGCGATCGTGCTGACCCATGCACACGAAGATCATATCGGCGCGGTACCGTATTTCGCTGCCGAACTGGACGTGCCGATCTATGCCACACCGTTCACGGCTGACCTCGTGCGGCGAAAGCTTGAAGAAGCTGGCTTGGTGGGCAGGGTGGAACTGCGGGTGATCGACGCCGATCATGGCAGCTTCACAGTAGGCCCTTTCGAAATAACGTATATTCCGCTGGCGCACTCTATTGCCGAAGGCAACGCCTTGCTGATCGACACACCCCACGGCCGCGTGTTCCATACGGGCGACTGGAAGCTCGATGAAGATCCGATCATCGGCGAGCCGACCACTGAAGAAGAACTGGCCGCAATCGGAGACGAGGGCGTTCTTGCGCTGGTTTGCGATAGCACCAACGTTTTCAATCCTTCCCCGAGCGGATCTGAAGGCGCGGTGCACAAGGGTCTGCTGGAAGAGGTGCAACGCCACAGCGGGAAGCGTGTTCTGGTCACCACGTTTGCCAGCAATGTTGCCCGCCTCCAGACGCTGGGCGATGTAGCGCGCGAGACTGGCCGTCAGCTATGCGTTGCGGGGCGGTCGCTCGACCGAATTATCGAAGTGGCGCAGGACAACGGCTATCTCGAAGATCTGCCTGAGCTTATCGATTTCGACAGCGCCATGAGCCTTCCCCGTGGTGAAGTTTTGATACTGGCCACGGGCGGGCAGGGCGAACCTCGCGCAGCCCTGGCCCGCATTGCCGACGAAAATCACCCAATCGAACTTGTCAGCGGCGACGTGGTGCTATTTTCCAGCCGTCAGATCCCGGGCAACGAGATTTCCATCGGTGCGGTGCAGAACAAGCTGGCCGAACGGGGCATCACCATGGTGACCGACCGCGAGAGCATGATACATGTTTCCGGCCATCCGGGGCGTCCGGAACTCGAAGCTCTGTATGGGTGGCTTCGTCCCGACATTCTCGTGCCCGTTCACGGCGAAATGCGGCACATGCAGGAGCAGGGTAGGTTGGGGAAGGCCAGCGGCATCCCCGATCAGGTCGTTCAGCAAAATGGCGACATGGTTCGATTGGCTCCAGGCGCACCCGGAAAAATCGGGGATGTCCGCACCGGCCGCCTCGTCCTCGACGGCGATATAATCGTGCCGGCCGATGGAGAGGCGATTGCCATGCGCCGGCGCATCATGCGCGAAGGCGTCGTGATCGTCGCGCTGGACGGGGACCTCAATCCCAGGATCGACAGTCTCGGATTACCGCTCGACGAAGATTATGCCGATTTCGTCACCGAAGCGACGTCAGATATCAGAAGCGCCATCGGCAAATTGCGCGGTGCGGATCGACGCAACGAACAGAGCGTGCACGAAGCCGCACGGCTTGCAGCACGGCGGGCTGCGCAACGGTGGTCGGGCAAGCGGCCGCAAGTCCGCGTGATTGTCCCCAATCTATAGGAGCCAAGGCGATGCAGTGGACGAGCGTCCTCGCCATTTATTTCCTGTTCTTCGTGTTCAGCGCGTTCATCCTGCTGCCCTTCGGCGTGCGGACGCATGACGAGGCGGGGCTCGAGATGGTGCCGGGGCAGGCTGACAGCGCGCCGGCTGAATTCCGCGGAGGACGCCTGCTGCTGCGCGCAGCGGTTCTCGCGGCATTCGTGACGACGGCCTATGTGCTGAACTACATCTACGGTTGGATCACCGTGAACGACATCATGTTCTGGGGGCCATGGGCGGACTGACCTCTACCGCAAGCGCTCCAGCGCCTGGGCGAGAACTACGTATAACTTACCCATATCGCTGCTGAGCAGCGTCACGCTGACGGCGTTGCCGTCGCGGGTGGAGAGCATGGTGCGGAGCATGGCTTCGAAGTCGTGAATGTAGCGACTGACGTGCTCGCGGAAGTCGTGGTCGCTGTCGTACAGATCGGCGATCTCGCGTGCCTCGGCATTGTCGAGGAGGCGCACGGCACGGCGGGTGAATATCCCGCGATCGCCCCGCAGATAGCTGGCCCAGGCGGTGTCGGTAATCTCGGTGGAGAGCGCCTTGGCGATATCGATCGCGTTCGAGTTCAGGCTTTCGCTGATGAGCGCGACGCGGCGCGAGAAGTCGTTGCCGACATCCTCTGTCGCCCGTTCGCGGGCATGCGCTATGCGGCTTTCCAGATTACCAGTGAGTTCGTTGACCTTCGCCAGCTGATCGCGGAGCTGACGCATGACCTCGCGCCCGGTCTCTGCCGACCGTTCGGTCGCGGCATCGAGCGAAGCGATGGCCTGTTCGGTGTGTTCCTGCAGGGACCTGTCGATCGCCTCGGCGCTCTGCTCGCCAACCTTTTCGGCGATCCGTGCGATCCGTTCAGCCTGTTCGGCCTCGATCGCGGTCAGCGCGTTGCGCGCGCTGCTTTCCAGTGAGGCGATCGCGTCGCGCAGTTCGCCCTGCGCATGGGCTGAGAGTTCCCGGCTCTCGTCGCTGAGAGCTGCAACACTTGCGCGCAAACGCTCGATCCCATCGACCTGAGCGGCGGCAGTTTCGCCAAAGCGAGCCTGGAATTCATCGACACCGTTCATCGCATCGCGGCTGCGGGCTTCGGCAGCTGCCATGCTGGACGTCAGCATCTCGCCAGAGGCTTTTGCCTGATCGAGCAGGTTGCGAACCTCGTCGGCGCGGTGTTCGATGTTGGCCAAGCGCGTTTCGCTGGCTTCCATGGCGACAGGAAGGTCTTCGCGGCTATGCTTGGCGCTCGCCTGGATCAGTTCGAGCAGGCGCACGCTGGCATCGGTCAGCGACGAAACAGCCATGTCCGTTCCGTCCAGCGCATCGCGGCTTTCGGCCAGTTTCGCATTGAGCGCTTCGATCCCTTCGGAGAGTTCGACGCGTGCTTCACGTCCGTGCGACGAAACCCGTTCGAACGTCGTGCTGAGGGCTGCAATTCTGTCACCGAGCTCTTCGCCTTCCGCTGCCAGCAACGAAAGCTGTTCTGCCTGCTGGGCGCGACGATCCGAGATCGCTTCGTCGAGCTTGGCGAAATGGTCGGTCAGGCTGGCGTGCGCGGCTTCTTCCGCCTCCCGGAATGCGGCTTGGCGTTTACCCGTTTCTTCCGCGAAGAGCCGGTTCCGCTCGGCAATCCTGCCATCGACCGCTTCCGCTTCGCTGAACAATTCCTGCAATTTGGAATTGGCAGAATCGAGGGCTTCCTGATCGATACGGGCAACGGCGGCAACCGCTTCGCTGAGGCGCTTCTGCATGGCTTCAATCTGACTTGCCCAAGCCGAAAGAGCAGCAGCTTCGCCATCGCGCACTTCATCGGCGAATTCGCTGCTTTCGCGCCGAATCTTCTCCAGACGGTGATTGAGTTCATCCATTGCCGCGTCGCGTTCGGCAGCCGATGCGGCTTCCGTATCGGCCATTTCATGCCGCAGGCTTTCGAAGCGACTGCGGATCGACGCCAGTGCGTCGACTTCCCTGCTGTCCAGTTCGCCGCGGAAGATCTCACTGTTTTCACGCAGTTCGCTAAACCGCTGTTCCGTAATGTCGGCAAGCTGATCGGCCTGCGCCGCGAATGCTTCGAGAGACGCATCGACACGTTTGCGCAGTGACGCGACCTGCCTTTCGCTGGCCGCGCCGAATTCGTTGAGCCGCTGGAAGCCTTCGATCAGGTCGTCGAGATGGCCGCTCGCCTGACGACCGGCGCCGCCGATCTGGTTGGACACATCCTTTGCCGAATTCGCTATGACGGGCAGGTTGTTCCGCAACTTGTCCATATTGTCCAAAGCGTTGGCACTGACAGTGGCGATCGTTTCCACCCGGTCACCGTTTTCGACGATCAGAGCTTGCAGGCGATCGGCATGTTCCGAAAGACGGTCCGTCGCAGTGCGGCCGAGGTAATCGAGGTCCCGCGTCTGGCTCGTGAGGAATTCCCGCGCGAGGCTCAATTCCCGGTTGATGACGGCCAGTCGAGCTTCAAGCTCTGCCGATTGGGTCGACAGGGAATAAGCAACTTGTGAAAACCGTCGCGCTTCCCGGGTCGAGTTCCTCATGGCGACAAGCCACAGCGCAACTACGAGCAATACAGGCCCGGCCCATTGCGATACGAGCGCGGTCCAGGCGGCGGGGTCGGTGCCGGCCATGATTTCGGCCTGACGTGCCCAGAGGAAGAAGGCAGTCCAGCCAAGCACGGCGAAAATTGCCAGGGCGGGCGCAACCCACCGTCTCGCCTGGCCGGGCTCGTCTTCCGACCAGTCTTCTTCGAAGAGAGGTTCGTCTTCGACTAAGGTTTCGTCAATAACACCCTGGGAATTAGCCATTTCCGGAGCATCTACTTCAGCCGGGTGATCGACTGCCTGTATCAATGGGTGCTTTGTCATCGAGGTGAAATCTATCACCAATCCGCACAGCCTTAAACTCTAATTAACCTCTTTACCGGGGAGTGTGACCGCGACGTATCACTTACCCTCGCAAGACTATCTGTCGCTTGCTCTCACAGAAAATGTAAGGACTGGGTTGGCGACCACCCATTACCGCCCCTAGAAGCGGCTTTCGTCGTTCAGAACCTGTCCGGAGTTAATGTTGCGCATCGCCCTGCTGTCTGTGCTTGATGGCCAATCCGATCCGCGCAAAGTGCCAGCCCCTTTCCGCAGGCTGGCAGGCGCGCGGCTAGTCGAACGACAGCTCGACATCGCGCTGGCTGCCGGATGCGAAAGCATCGCGTGCCTTGTCAATGTGGTCGGCCGGGAGGTGATGGACCTGCAGCACCGCGCAGAGGCCGCCGGCGCGCGGTTCATAGCAATTCGCGAACCGCGGAAACTGTCCGGACTGGTGACTGCGAGCGACGAGTTGCTCGTTATCGCGCCCGGTATCCTGCCCGATGACGAGGTCATCCTGCGCCACCTGGCGAAGCCGTGTATTCTCGCTTTTCCAGAAGATCCGGCAATCAACCGGGGCTACGAACGCATCGATGCGCATTTCGCCTGGGCAGGTGCATTGCTGACGAAGGGCAATGCGGTTGAAACCCTCGCACAGCTACCCGGCGACATCGATGCGCCTTCGGCTCTTTTGCGGATAGGGTTGCAGAGCGGAATGAGGACTGTCCCGCTGGAAACGCGGCTCCTGGAAGAACATATCTGGTTGCGGGATCCCTCTCCCGAAGAGCTCGCCTTCCGCGAAAAAAGCTGGGTTTCGGGCCATGCCGATGTTGCTGCGTTTACCGCACCCGGCCTCGCCATCGCCGAGCGCATGGGAGTGCGGCTTGCGCAGGACACGATTGGTGGGCGCCTGCCGAGAATTCTCGCGCTAAGCGCCGCGCTCTCCGGGCTTCTCGCGCTGTCGTCGGGGATCGGGGGCTGGCTGCTGCCTGCCTTCGGCCTGGCGATCCTGGCGGCCTTGCTTTTCGCGATGGAAGAAGTGGTGAGGCGCGTATCTAATGCAGGGCAGATCAAACCCCGCGTGCCGCCGTTAATTCAAGCGATCACGATCCTGTTCGACCCGTTGCTGGTCATATTGATAGCTCTGGCTTCACCTGAAGACACCGGTTGGCTGCGGCTTTTCGTGCCAGCGATACTGTTCGGACTGCTGCATCTTGGCGACCGGATCAGCGTACCGCGCTGGCGGCGCAGTTATGCCGACAGGGTTCTTTTGACGGTAATGTTGCTTCCCGCGGTGATCCTGGGCGTGACACAACCGGTGGTGGCGGTTCTTTCCCTCGCCATTCTGGTAACACTTTTTCTTACTTCCGGTCCGCGCGACTAACGCGGATTTAACCATGTTAGCTTTACCGACGAACCATGCCGATGCCTGATGCATCCACCCCGGTCGCTGGCGACCACGAAAGCCTGCGCGATGCCCTCGTTCGCGGGAATGCGACGCTTGCGCGTATTGGTCCCATTCTTGCCCACCTGATGGCGGCACCGGACCACTCCCTTTTCAGTGACGAGATCATCGCGCGTATCCGGGGAATGTGTCACCACCTCGCGTGGCAGGTCCTGCGAGCGCAGGCCGAGGCGGCAGGTCAGGCGGGCCGCGAGGCTTTCGCCGAACGCCATGGCGCGGCGTTGGCGGAGCATATGCTCGCCACTCCGGGTCTGCTGGCGCATTGCCACGCCCTGGCGCTGGAATGGCAGCTGACGGAACGGCTCGAGACGCAGTACGGCATCGATCCTGTACTGTCGCCGCTGGTGCAGGAGCTGATCGCATCCGAAGACAGCGGGCTGGCCAGTTCGGCAATGGCTTCGCTGACGGCGCAGGCGCGTTTCGCCCAGGCGCAGCGCCGGATGGAATTACCGCTGGCGGAACTGCCGGGGGACATCTTTCACGATTTGCTTATGAACTGGCGTGCCTATAGCGGGCAGCTTCGTTCCGATGCCATGATCCGGGCCGAAGCGAAGTTGCGCAACGCCTTCGATGAAGGGGCCGGAAGGATCGCACTGATGTCCCGGGTGATTGCCAGCATGGGAGGCGAGGGCAGGCGGGCGCTCGATATCGATCATGGCGGGGCGGCCTTCTATCTTACAGCATTGGCAACGCGAACCGGACAATCGAGGGTGGCGGCCGTGCTTTCGACGAATCACGAGCAGACTGCGCGTCTGGCCCTGGGACTGCGCGGCGCCGGTCTCGACAGCGCGGAAGTGGAGCGGCAGGTCCTCCGGATCGATCCGAAGGCGGTGCCCCCTCGCGAGATCGCCGAAATGCCACCTGAAGCCGCGCGACAGATCCTGTCCGAATCTGCAAGCGCTGGAGTCGTGTGATCATGGCCTCTGTCGAAAGCCGATATATCGCGACTGCCAAGGCCGACGCCGAAGGAAGGTTGATCGAAGCCGACGAGGTGCTGGCGCGGCTGCAGCAAGCCTGTGGCGGGACCATCGGTTCCCGGATCGCCATTCCGGAGCTTCTCGCCCTTGTCGAAAAGGCCCAGAGATATGGTTTGCGCCTCGCCCGTCAGTTCGAGGCGGTGGACGGCGAAAATCGGGTCACGGCGTGGGTGGAAATAGCGCCACAGCCGAGTGACGAAGATGGAGACTCCGGCAGCACTATCGATGTGGTCAGCTGGCATAGCGAGTGTCTTCCGCCGGAAAACGACATCGAGGCCGCGCGCAGGCGTGTCGAAATAAACCGCCATCTTGCCGATTGTACCGCAAGGCTCGATTCCAGCCAGCGGCTGCTCTCCATTGATACGCAGGCCCCCGATCTCGCCGAATTTGCCGATGCGGCCCTTGCTAATGTCGGCAAGCCCTGGACGGATCTGGTCAGTTTACCGGGTAACAGCCATCAGCAGCCGCTTCATTGGCGTCTGCTCGACGGTACCAAGTGCACTGTCGAAGGATCGAGCCGCAGCTGGACGGCACACCTCGAGCCCCTGGGGCAGCCACAACCGGGCAGCGCGGGTTTCGTCCTTTACCTGACGGCCGACAGCCCGCTGTCGGCAGGCCTGACGAACGAAGAGGCTGCAGGTCCCGACGGACCCTCCTTTGGCCGAGATCTGACACCTGTCCTGCGTCAACCGATCAACCGGATCATCGCCAATGCGGAGACCATCCGCACGAAGCTGGCGGGACCGCTGGCCGACGAATACAGTTCCTACGCTGCCGACATCGCGACAGCGGCCCAACACCTGCTGGCGTTGATCGACGACCTGTCCGATCTCGAAGTCGTCGAGTCGGACGATTTTGCCACGGCACCGGACAGGATCGAACTGGCCGATGTCGCGCGCAGAGCCTGCGGCATATTGGGGGTGAGGGCGCGCGAGAAAGGGATCACGCTGGTGGCGCCTCCGGAAGGCGAAAGCCAGCTGGCGATCGCCGAATTCCGCCGCGTGCTGCAGATTCTGCTGAACCTTGTCGGCAATGCGATCCGGTATTCGCCGGAGGAAAGCCAGGTGTGGATCAGGCTCGATCGGATTGGAAACCGCGCGCTGATCACCGTGGCCGATCAGGGGCACGGACTTGAAGATGCGCAGAAGGAACAGGTCTTCGAGAAATTTGAACGCCTTGGCCGCAGCGGGGATGGGGGCTCCGGTCTGGGGCTGTATATCTCGCGCCGGATCGCGCGCGCGATGGATGGCGACCTGACGGTCGAAAGCGCGCCGGGTCTTGGCGCGCGTTTTACCCTGTCGGTACCTGCGGCTGATGAAATGCGGGAAATACCGCGCTGATCAGCGTCTCGCCGACGCTCGCCAGAACAAGAACAACCCGATCAGGAAGGTGATGCTGCCGTAGATGGCCCATTGCCGCTCGGCGAGCATGAAACTTTCTGCAGGCCACATGACAATTCCGAGGCCCTGAAGTGCCCACAGGCCTCCGGAGAGCATGAGAGCTACTCCGAAGACCATGAGGACGAAGCGCATCTTAACGATCGCCGATGGCGACATAGTCGCGTTGGGTCGGACCGGTATAGAGCTGGCGCGGACGGCCGATAACCTGTGCGGGATCCGAAATCATCTCGTTCCACTGCGCGACCCAGCCGACCGTGCGAGCAAGGGCGAAGAGGGCCGTGAACATGGTGGTCGGGAAGCCGATCGAGTTCAGGATGATGCCGGAATAGAAGTCCACATTGGGGAAGAGCTTCTTTTCCTTGAAGTAATCGTCGTTGAGCGCGAGCTCTTCGAGCCGGAGCGCGGTTTCGAAAACTGGATCGCTGACGTTGAGCGCTTCGAACACTTCGCGAAGCGTTTTCTGCATGACCGTCGCACGCGGATCGTAGTTTTTGTAGACGCGGTGACCGAAGCCCATGAGACGGAACGGGTCGTTCTTGTCCTTGGCGCGTTCGATGTAGTGCGGAATTTTGTCGGGCGAGCCGATTTCCTGCAGCATGTTGAGCGCGGCTTCGTTCGCGCCGCCATGCGCAGGGCCCCACAGACAGGCAATGCCGGCCGCGATGCAGGCGAAGGGATTTGCACCCGACGAGCCGGCAAGACGTACGGTCGATGTCGACGCGTTCTGCTCGTGGTCGGCGTGAAGGATGAAAATCCGGTCCATCGCGCGCTCGATCGCAGGATGGATTTCGTATTCTTCAGCCGGAACGCCGAAGGTCATGCGCAGGAAGTTGCCGGTGTAGCTCAGCGAATTCTTCGGCTGCATGAAGGGCTGGCCGACCGAATATTTGTAGGCCATTGCCGCAATCGTCGGCATTTTCGCGATGAGGCGGTGGCTTGCGATCTTGCGCTGTTCGGGGTCCGAAATGTCGGTGCTGTCATGGTAGAACGCCGACAGCGCGCCAACCACACCGCACATGATGGCCATGGGGTGCGCGTCGCGGCGGAAACCCTGGTAAAACTGGCGCAGCTGATCGTGCACCATGGTGTGGCGCGTGATCGTGTAGGTGAAATCGTCGAGCTCGTCCTGCGACGGCAGTTCGCCGTTGAGCAGGAGGTAGCTGACTTCCATGAAGCTGGAATTTTCGGCAAGCTGGCCGATCGGATAGCCGCGATGGAGCAGGACCCCTTCTTCGCCGTCGATATAGGTCAGCGCGCTTTCGCAGCTTGCCGTCGACTTGTAGCCGGGATCGTAAGTGAACTTGCCCGTCGTTCCGTAAAGCTTGCGGATATCGACCACATCCGGGCCAACACTGCCCTGCAGCACGGGAAATTCCTGGGTCTGTCCACCCAGATCAAGAGTTGCCTGCTTATCGGCCACGCGTGTCTCCTCAGTCGTTCTCTTCGGTGCCTGTGGGCGAGGCCTGCGCGTCTATGCGAAGCAGCGACTCTTCCTTGCCCAACAGGACCAGCACATCGAAAATGCCGGGGGACGTGGTAGTCCCCGTCAGCGCTGCGCGCATGGGCTGCGCGAGCTTGCCAAGGCCCAGTTCGAGCTTCTCAGCATACGATTTCGTAGTGGCTTCCAGAGCCTCGCTTGTCCAGTCATTTTGCACATGCAGCATTTCCGACAATCCGGCGAGGCGCTGGCGCGCTTCATCGTCCAGCAGGCCAGCGGCTTTGTCGGTCATTTCCAACGGCCGTTCCGCAAACAGAAACGCCGCGCCCTCGACCAATTCGTTGATCGATTTCGCCCGCGTCTTGAGGACCGGCATGGCCTGGGTCAGAAGATCGAGATCGGCCTGTCTGTCCATTCGCGCAGCCACGATTTTAGCGAGACGCGCGTCGTCCGCCTCACGGATATAATGGCCGTTGAGGTTCTGCAGCTTCTTGATGTCGAAGCGCGCCGGGCCTTTGCCCACGCCGTCGAGATCGAAGAGTTCTATCGCTTCCGACTTGGTGATTTCTTCACGGTCGCCATGTCCCCAGCCGAGGCGAAGGAGATAATTGAACAGCGCTTCGGGAAGGACACCTTCTTCGTCCCGATAGCTTTCGACGCCGACAGCACCGTGGCGCTTGGACATCTTCGCACCGTCGGGCCCGTGGATCAGCGGAACATGACCATAGACCGGATCGGGCCAACCGCCCTCGATTTCATCCATGGCGCGGATGATCGGCAACTGGCGGAATGCGTTATTGAGATGATCGTCGCCGCGGATCACATGGGTTACACCCATGTCGTGATCGTCCACCACAACGGCGAGCATATAGGTCGGGGTCCCGTCGGCACGCAGCAGGACATAGTCGTCGATCTCGGCATTCTTGACCGTAACCTCGCCCTGAACCGCGTCGTGGATCGTGGTTTCCCCGTCGGTCGGAACCTTCAGGCGGATGACGAACGGCGCGCCGTCCGGCGCCTCGCTTTCGCTGCGGTCACGCCAGCGGCGATCATACCGCATGGGCTGCTTGTTTGCCCGCTGCTCGGCTCGCATTTGCTCCAGCTCTTCGGGAGTGGCGAAGCACTTATAGGCGTGGCCGGCTTCCAGCAGTTTGTGGGCAACTTCGGCATGGCGTTCGGCCCGATCGGACTGGAATACGGGGGCATCGTCGAAGTTGAGACCAAGCCAGTCCAGGCCTTCGATAATCTTGTCGATAGCGTCTTGGGTGCTGCGTTTCTGGTCGGTATCCTCGATCCGCAGAAGCGTGCGGCCGCCGTGATGGCGCGCATAGAGCCAGTTGAACAGTGCCGTCCGCGCACCTCCGATATGCAAATAACCGGTAGGAGAGGGAGCGAAGCGGGTGACGACCGGAGAAACCTTGCGGTCACTATCGCTTGCCATTTTCTCTCATTTCCTTTCAAACACTTGCATGGCGAGGCAGGGGACGCCTTCAATACCTATGGGGGATGCGGGCGATACGGCCCGCGAGACAGTGCCGCGCACTTGGCGTACGCACGGTGTCTTGTCCAGTTCCGCGCGCAAGTTTGAAGCGTTTCTGGAGGCCGCCGAGTTCGACCGCGGGCCCTGGCTTACCGTTGCGTTCGGGTGCGGAATCGGACTGTGGTTCTATCTTGCCGCTCCGTGGCAGTGGGTTGCGATGATTTCAGCATTCTTGGGAATGGCTGTTCTCTCGTGGGCGGGTTGGCGCCATCATCCCGGTCGCGCATTCACTCTTGCCGCAGTTATTTCATTGGCTCTGGCGATTTCTGCAGGCGTGTCGGTCGTGTGGGCCCGATCGGCGATGGTGGGCGCAGAACCAATTGCCTATCCACGTTTCGAGCGGATCGATGGGCGGGTCCTGAGCCGGGAAGAGCAGCCCGCAGAAGACAGGGTTAGGTTGGTCCTGGCCGCGCGCGACGGCGAGACGGGAAAAGCGCACGCATATCGGGTCAATGTGCCGCTGTCTGCGGACAACCCGGAATTGCGAGAAGGTGCCAGGGTCAGGCTGTCGGCACGTCTCATGCCTCCGTCGCCGCCGATCGTTCCCGGTGCGTACAACTTCGCCAGACGAGCCTGGTTCGATGGGCTAGCCGCAACTGGATCGGCTGTCGGCGATGTAGAGATCGTCGAGCCGCCTGGCGCTCCCCGACTGTCCATAGCATCCGCTCAACGACAGCTCTCGCGACACGTTCGCGCCAATCTCGAAGGAACGTCCGGTGCCATCGCAGCCACCCTGGCGAGCGGGGACCGCGGAGCGATTCCCGAAGCAGACGAGGAGGCGATGCGAGATTCCGGGCTGACCCATTTGCTGTCTATCAGCGGCCTTCACGTGAGCGCGATCATAGCTGCGACCTATTTCCTGGTTCTGAAGCTGCTCGCGTTCTGGCCTTGGCTGACGCTGCGCATCCGGCTGCCGCTGGTGGCCGCCGGGGCATCGGCTATCGCTGGTATTGGCTATACACTGCTTACCGGCGCCGAAGTGCCGACCGTGCGTAGCTGTATCGGAGCTCTGCTCGTACTCGTCGCTTTGGCTGTAGGACGAGAACCACTGTCCATGCGGATGATCGCCATCGCGGCGGGAGTCGTGCTCGCGTTGTGGCCGGAATCGCTCGTCGGGCCGAGTTTCCAGATGAGTTTTGCGGCAGTCATCGCCATCGTATCGCTCCACAATGTGCGTGCGGTACGGGACTTTCTCGCACCGCGACAGGAGAGCTGGCTGCGTCGCATGTCGAGACGGGCGGCAATGCTGTTCCTGACCGGACTGGTCATTGAGCTGGCCTTGATGCCAATCGTCTTATTCCATTTCCATCGCGCCGGTGTTTATGGAGCGGCGGCCAATCTGATCGCCATTCCGCTGGTCACATTCATATCGATGCCGCTGGTGGCGCTTGCTTTGGCGCTCGATCTGATCGGAGCGGGCGCGCCGGCGTGGTGGCTGGTGGGCAAGTCGCTCGACCTGCTGCTGGCCATTGCCCATTTCTTCGCCGAGCAGCCGGGGTCGGTCAAACTTGCGCCGCGTATCGGCATGGGAGCGATAGGGTTATACGTGGGCGGGGCGCTCTGGCTGGCGTTATGGCACGGCAGGGCGCGCCTGCTGGGTTTTGGGCCAATTATCGCCTCTGCCGTGCTGATGATCACCGCCCCGATACCCGATATCCTCATTACGCGTGACGGACGCGACATAGGCGTTGCCAACGAGGCCGAGCGGTTGCTGGTTCTGCACGATCGTGAGAGCGGATATGCTCAGGACAATCTGCTCGAACTGGCCGGTACGGATCAGAGCCCTATCGAGATTGCCGACTGGCTGCGCAGCCGGTGCAGCGACCAGTTTTGCGTCTTCGCTTTAGAGCGGGGTGGGCGACCCTGGTCCGTCCTCGTCGCGCGCAATAGAGATCTCGTGGAAGAGCGGGCGCTGGCCGCGGCTTGCATGCGGGCCGACATCGTCATTGCCGACCGTTATCTACCGTACAGTTGTCAGCCGCGCTGGCTCAAAGCGGACAGAAGGTTTCTCGACCGGGAAGGGGGCGCTTCGATCTATCTGGCAGACCAAAAGATCGATACGGTCGCCCAGGATCAGGGCGAGCATGGATGGTGGCGCGCGCCGCGTGAGTAGGCGCGCGCCAGCAAATCAGTGGTAGCGGCGGAGCAGGCCCGCCAGTTTTCCCTGAACCTGAACCCGGTGGGGTTCATAAACTTGCGCTTCGTATGCACCATTGGCCGGATCGAGCACGACGCGGCCTGCATCCTTGCGAAGATATTTCAGAGTCGCTTCTTCGTTGTCGACAAGTGCCACGACGATCTCGCCATCGCGGGCCGTGTCCGTGCGTTTTACCAGAGCGAAGTCGCCATCGAAGATCCCGGCTTCGATCATGGAATCTCCGGAAACCTCCAAAGCATAATGTTCGCCCGGACCGAGCAGCGCGGCCGGCACGGGCATGCTGGACTGACCTTCGATCGCTTCGATCGGGGCGCCGGCGGCAATCCGCCCATGAAGCGGAACATTGATGATGTCGTTTGCCGGTTCGGGCGCCACCGCCTTTGCCGGGATCGCAGCCGATACGGCGTCGTTAGCCGCCACCGGAGCGGGCGACCCCATCACGGCATTTTCAGGAAGCTTGACCACCTCCAGCGCACGCGCCCGATTGGGAAGGCGCCGGATGAAGCCGCGTTCTTCGAGTGCCGAGATCAGGCGGTGTACGCCCGACTTGCTCTTCAGATCGAGCGCTTCCTTCATTTCTTCGAAGCTGGGGGAAATGCCGGTGTCTTCCAGACGCTGCTGGATGAACCGGATCAATTCGTGCTGCTTGGCGGTCAGCATTGTGCGAACTCCGTATCGCGTGTTCACAAAAGGCGTGAACGAATGCGGAACAATTAAGCAACCAAAATAACAAAGTCAAGCAATTCAGCCGTTCCTTGCGGAACAACCGTTCATGGTTCGATCCGGATCAGGGCGCTGAGAAACCGCTGTCGTTAAGCTTTTCGGTCGCGCAGGGGAGACATGGACCACATGGACCACTGTACAAGGGGATAAAAAGTCACCCCGCACCGAGGCCGAAATCGCGCCAGAACGCAGCGGGTTTGGTCTGGAGCTGATACCTTTAACCGGTCAGCAGCGTGTAGGACAGATCAGTTCCCGAGCAGCATGCGAGTTGCCGCTTCGACATCGCGTTGGCGCATCAGGCTTTCGCCGACTAGGAAGCTGTTCACCCCGGCGTGTGACAAGCGCTGGCAGTCTTCGAATAGAGAAATGCCGCTTTCGCCGACCAGAAGCGAACCCTCCGGTGCCAGAGGCGCCAAGGCTTCGGTCGTGGCGAGATCGGTCGAGAAGGTCCGCAGGTCCCGGTTGTTCACGCCAATGAGGCGCGACTGTAGCAATGCTGCACGTTCCATCTCTGCGTGATCATGGACTTCTACCAATACGTCCATGCCATATTCCACCGCGGCCCGTTCGATCTCCACCATCGCACCATCATCGAGTGCGGCGACTATGATCAGGATCGCATCAGCGCCGAGTGCGCGCGCTTCGGCCACCTGCCAGGTATCGACCATGAAATCCTTGCGCAGGACGGGCAATTCGCAGGCCGATCGCGCTTCGACCAGATAATCTTCGTGACCCTGAAAATACGGGGCGTCGGTGAGAACCGAAAGGCACGCAGCGCCCCCTGCAGCATAGGCGCGGGCATGGGCAGCGGGATGGAAATCTTCCCGGATCAAGCCCTTCGAGGGTGAAGCCTTCTTGATTTCGGCGATGAGGCCGAAGCCGGACCGTTCCGCACGTTCGAGCGCAGAGCGGAAACCACGCGGGGCGGTCTGTTCGCGAGCGGAAGCGTCGAGATCGGCCAGCGACCGCATGCGCTTGCGTGCGGCCACTTCTTCTCTTTTGGTGGCGCAGATTTGTTCTAGCTTGTTCATATCAGGCGGCCATTGCGATCCAGCTTTCGAGCAAGGTCCTGGCTTTGCCGGAATCCAGTGCTTCGGCGGCGACTTCGGCGCCTTCCGTCCAGTCGTCCGTACGGTCGGCTACGATCAGAGTGGCCGCGGCGTTGAAAAGTACCGCGTCGCGATAAGGTCCGGGTGTGCCCGCAAGCAGGGCTTCCAGCGCGCGGGCATTGTGACGGGGATCGCCACCGCGAATAGCCTCGACCGGGGCGTGGGGCAGATTGGCATGTACCGCCAGCACCCGGCGCATCTCGAAATCGTTGCCCTGAACGTCTGCCAGTTCGTTGCCGCCGGCAAGGCTCAGTTCGTCCAGCCCTTCGTCTCCCGAGGCGATGAAGGTGCGTTCGGTGCCCAGCTTTGCCTTGGCTGCGGCATAGATGGGGACATAGGCCGGGCGCGCGATACCGATAAGCTGCCGCTTCACGCCGGCCGGGTTCGAAAGCGGACCCATCAGATTGAAGATCGTACGAACGCCAAGCTTCTGGCGAATGGGCTGGATCCGACCCATGGCCGGGTGATGGTTCTTGGCGAAAAGGAAGCAGATCCCGAGTTCCGCCAACGTCTTCTCGGCACTTTTTCCTGCAGCTTCCATGTCGAGGCCGAGTACCTCGAGCGTGTCGGCCGCGCCGGATTTGCTGCTGGCGGCCCGATTGCCGTGTTTGGCGACGGGCACGCCGCAAGCTGCGACGACGAGGCTGACAGCAGTCGAGACGTTGAGCGTGTGGTGTCCGTCACCCCCGGTTCCGCAGCAATCGACCGTGCCTTCGGGCGCGTCGACGGGAATGAGCCTTTGCCGCAGCGCGCGCGCAGCGCCGGCGATCTCGTCAGATGTTTCGCTGCGCGCGGACATATCGACCAGGAAACGTGCGATCGCATCGTCATCGGTTTCACCGTCGAGGATCCAGCCGAAAACCTCTTCGGCTTCCGCTTCCCCAAGATGTTGCTTTGCGTCGGGAAGCGTTTTCATGCCGGGACCCTGGCGGCGATGCCGCAGATTTCGAGGAAGTTGGCGAGCAGGGCGTGACCATGTTCGGTGGCGATGCTTTCCGGGTGGAACTGGACCCCGTGAATGGGCAGATCCCGGTGTCGGAACCCCATGACGCTGCTGCCGTCGAGGCCCGGTGTTTCGCTGGTGGCATTCACGTCGAGGCAGGGGGGAATGTCTTCGACCACGAGCGAATGATAGCGCGTTGCCGTAAACGGAGACGGCAGTCCGGCAAATACGCCAGTGGCATCGTGTGTGACGGGTGACGTCTTGCCGTGCATCAGCCCCCCGCGGACCACGCGTCCGCCGAAAAACTGGCCGATGGATTGATGGCCGAGGCACACACCGAGCAACGGCTTTCCGGCGTCTGCACATGCTGCCACCAGATCAAGGCTGACGCCGGCTTCATTGGGCGTGCAGGGGCCCGGCGATATGAGATAACCTGCGTGACCTGCCAACAGAGCTTCATCGGCAGTGACGGCATCGTTACGCACGACTTCGACCTCAGCCCCCAGTTCCATCAGGTAATGGACCAGGTTGAAGGTAAAGCTGTCGTAATTGTCGATTACGAGGATTGATCGGCGGTCGGTCATTCGTGGCGTCAATGGAGGCGCGATGCGCGGCTTTCAAGCAAGGAAAGCTGCGGGATGCGAAACGTCGGCGTGACGTCAGGCTTTCTTGCCTGCCAGCTTGTCTGTCGCCTTAACCAAACCGTCGACGATCCCGGTTTCTCCTGCGCTGTGCCCCGCATCGTGAACAATCCAAAGGTCGGCTTCGGGCCAGGCCTTTTTCAACTCCCACGCGGAGACAGGCGGAGTGCAGATGTCGTGGCGGCCCTGGACGATGATACCCGGAATGCCGGCGAGCCTGTCGACGTTCTTCAGCAATTGCGCCTCTTCGAGGAAGAAATCCTCGAGGAAGAACTTGGCGCAGATGCGGGCAAAGGGAACGGCCTTGGAAGGATCGGCAAAACTGTCGAGCAGGGCGGGATCGGGAAGAAGTGTGGCGACGGTTCCTTCCCACAACGACCATTCCCTTGCCGCGGCAAGGCGCGTGTCTTCGTCATCGCTGGTCAGACGCTTGTGATAGGCCTTCACGAGGTCGCCGCGTTCGGCTTCTGGAATGAGGCCGGTGAAGTCGTCCCACTGTTCGGCCATTATTTCGCTGGCGCCGTAGGAATAGAGCCAGTCTTTTTCCTTTTGCCGGCCGAGGAACACGCCGCGCAATACGAGCTCGCTCACCCGCTCGGGATATTTCTGGGCGTAGGCGAGGGCAAGGGTGGAGCCCCAGCTGCCGCCGAAAGCCTGCCATTTTTCATGCCCGCACATTTCGCGCAGACGTTCGATATCTTCGACTATGCGCCAGGTATCGTTGTTTTCGATTTCAGCGAAAGGAAGCGATTTGCCGCAGCCGCGCTGGTCGAACAGAAGCACGTCATAAAGTTCAGGGTCCCATTGGCGGCGATGGGCAGGCGACATCCCGCCACCCGGACCGCCGTGAAGGAAGACGGCCGGTTTCGCCCCCTTGGTGCCGACGCGTTCCCAATAGAGCGAATGGCCTTCGCCGACATCGAGCATCCCGGTTTCATAGGGTTCGATCTCGGGATAGAGGGCGCAGCGCGTATCGGTCATTCGGAAGCTTTCTTTCTAACCACGACGATGGGGCCGATCGGGGCCCCGGTATCGAGCCGTTCCGTGGCGGGGTTCCAGAGCTGGGAAACATTCCCGTCCAGATACAGCGCGTTCTTCACGTGCAGCTCGTCCTTGTAGAAACGGGCGAGCTTGCCGAACGAAATCGGCGCATTCGAGATCACGAAATGCGCGCGGCCTTCATCGTCCACGCCAACCGCGTTGCGTACGAATTTAGACGGTCCGTCGCGCGTGATTTCCGGGTGAATCTTGCCATCGACCACCAGCATGGGGCCGGATTGCGTCCCGAATTGAGGACGCTCCGTCACATTTTCCAGAAACCAGTCAGTCGCGCGCACTGCCCATTCGCCATCGGTGCCGTAGAAAACGCCATTGGGGTTCATGTGGAAGTTGCCTTCGCCATCGGCGGTGTTGAGCGGATGCAGCCGTTCCGAATCTTCCACGAAATACCCGATCGGTTCGCCGTCATCGTCGAACATGCCTGCATTCATGGCAAAGGCGATGGTCTGCGCATCGGTGGCCGCTGCGAAGTCGGTCAGGCTGCGATAGAACTTGCCGTCACGTCCAAGTGCCATGCTGATGCTGTGACGCGCCGGCACGGCAAGGCAATGCGTGACCGGCGTATCTTCGAAAATGATCGAACGGCAGGCGCTTTCGACCTGGCTTGCGAGCGTTTCGGTCGGGGTCGGATCGGGCGTGGGATCCACCTGCGCTTGGCCATCGATGCGTGCGCGGGCGACGGGTTCGCCTTCGGGCTGTGCTTCGCAAGCAGTCAAGGCCAGAAGGGCGAGGGCGGCGATTGTAATTCTCATTGACCGAATCCGGGCTCCCTCGCGAGGCGTACGGCTTCCTTGGCCGCAGCGAGCAGGGCGCTCGCCTTCGCTTCGCATTCTTTCTGTTCATAGGCGGGATCGCTGTCGGCGACTATACCTGCTCCAGCCTGTACATGCATCATGCCGTCCTGGACCACGGCTGTGCGCAATACGATGCAGCTGTCTACCGAACCGTCGGGGGCAAAGTAGCCGACGCCACCAGCGTAGGGGCCGCGCGTCGCCGGCTCGAGTTCGGCAATGATCTCGCAGGCGCGGACCTTGGGCGCCCCGCTGACGGTGCCCGCAGGGAAGCCGGCGAACATTGCATCGATCGCATCCTTCGACGGATCGAGCCGCCCGGTGACGTTGCTGACGATATGCATGACGTGGCTGTAGCGTTCGACAGTGAAGCTCTCAGTCACGGTAACGGTCCCGGACGCGGCGACGCGACCGACATCGTTGCGTCCGAGATCGAGCAGCATCAGATGTTCGGCGCGTTCCTTGGGATCGGCGAGCAGGTCCTGTTCGGCAAGCCGGTCTGCCGCAGAATTGGCGCCGCGCGGCCGTGTGCCGGCAATCGGCCGGATGGTGACCTCGCCATCGCGCACGCGTACGAGGATTTCCGGGCTGGAGCCGACAATGGCAAAGCCGGGCATGTCGAGAAAATAAAGAAAAGGCGATGGGTTCACGCGCCGCAACGCACGATAAAGGTCCATCGGCGGGAGTGTGAAAGGCGAAGTGAAGCGCTGAGAGAGGACGACCTGAAAAATGTCGCCAGCCGAAATGTAGTCCTGAGCCTTGAGAACCATCGTTTCGTAATCCGCGGCGGACATGGTCGGGGCCAAGGAAGGTTCGGGATGGTCCGTCACGGCCTTTGCGGATGGTGGTAATTGCTGAGCAAGCTTGCGCAGAACGTCGTCGATCCGTTCGCCAGCAAGTTCCATCGCCAATTCGTCCCAGACTGGTGCGACGCAGAACAGCGCGTCGCTCAGCCGGTCGAAAACAAGCAGGACCGTGGGCCGTACAAACAGCATGTCCGGCAGGTCGAGTTCGCCGTGTGGAGGGCGGGGCAGCTTCTCCACGAGGCCGATCGTTTCGTAGCCGAAATGGCCGACGAGGCAGGCGAGAGCTGGCGGCAATTCATCGGGCACATCGCAGCGGCAGGATTCCACCAATGCGCGAAGATTTTCGAGGGTGCCGCCTTCACAAGCGTGAAAGGCATGGTGATCGTTCTGCCAGTCGCGATTGATCTCCGCCCGATCGCCGGTCGCCCTGAACACGAGATCCGGATCGAGACCCATGAGACTGTAGCGGCCGCGCACGTCGCCGCCTTCCACCGACTCGAGCAGAAAATCGCCGCGGCCTTCGCAAAATAGCTTGAGCGCCGCCCCGACAGGCGTTTCGGTATCTGCGACCACCTGCCGCCAGACCAGCGCAGGCCTGCCGTCAGCTAGCGCTTTACGCGCCTGGTCGACGCCTTTGAGACTTGTGCTCAAATGCGCCTCAGTTGCCGATCAGCTGCTTGCGAACAGCATCGATAGCCGACGGATTGCGCGATACACCCAGCTCTTCACGCATGGCGAGGCGGAGCTGTTCGGCATATTCTTCGCCGATCAGGGGCCCCATCTGACGGGTAGCCTGTTCGATCAGCGGGTCGTCCTTGGCGATGTCGTCCATGGTAATGTCGTTGACCTTGACCACGAAGAACCCGGTGTTGCCGCCGGCATCGAGCTTTTTCGTGGTGCCTTCGGCCATGCTGAACAGGAGGGCGAGAGGTGGCGGTACGCGCTGCTCGCGCTGGCGAGCGAGATCCTCGCGCGTCATATCAACCGATTGAGCCGGGGGCACGCGGCGGTCTTCTGCAGCAAGGGCCGCCTGCATCGTGCTGCCCTTGCGCACCCGGGCCATCACCCGATCGGCAGCGGCCTGTGCCGCCTTCATGCCCTCGGTTGCACGCCAGCGCGCTTCGACGAGCTGTTCGATTTCCTGGTAGGGGGCGACAGCGGCGCCGGTGATGTCGCCGACTTCATAGACGAGATAAGTCTGTCCGCCATCGACCGGTGCGATCTCGGGCTCTTCCACTTCCATCTGAAAAGCCGTGGCGAGTGCGGGGCGCAGGACGTCTGGCACGGACTGTTCCGGATTTTCGAACATGCGGCCGTCGGCGAGCGTCGGTCCGGTGGTCGACAGCTGAAGATCCAGATCGTCGGCAACTTCGGCGAGCGTAGCGCCGTCGCGCAGCTGCTCCTCAATCTCGGTAGCGAGATCGGCGAGGCCGCGAACGCGCTTTTCTTCGCGAAGCGTGTCGGAGATTTCTCCGCGGACATCAGCAAGGGTGCGGGCCGGGGTGGCATCCACCGAATCGATGCGTGCAACGTGCCAGCCAAGCGAACTGCGGGCGGGCGTTGTCATCGCGCCATCTGCCGCGGCGAAATATGCTGCGGCAACGGCGGGAGAGGATTGCGCGGCCAAAGCAGTGCGTGTGACGTCCAACACCGGTGACGCGCGCAGACCCGCTTCCCGTGCAACCTGTTCGAAGGAGGCGCCGCCAGCAACGCGGTCGCGAATCGACTTTGCCGCCGCTTCGGTGGGTACGATCAATTGCGTGAAGTTCCGCGTTTCGCTTGCGGCATATTGTTCGGCGTCGCGCTTGTAGCGGGCTGCGATCTCGGCCTCGGTCGGTTCGATCCGATCGCCCAAGGCATCAGAATCGAACGTGGCGTAGCGGATTACGCGGCGCTCGGGGCGGACGAAAGCTTCCCGGTTGGCGTTGTAATAAGCACGTAGAACTTCAGGATCGGCGGCGCCCGACGGGGCGTATGTTGCAGCGGGCAGAAGGGCGATGGAACCCTGGCGGCGTTCCTTGAACAACTGTGCATAACGGTAGGCCAGCTTGTTCGGCACCGACGCCCCGAAACTGGCCGGTATCAGCAATTGCTGCGAAAGCAGTCCGACACCGAGATCGCTGCGGACCTGAGCATCGCTGATCCGTTGCATGGCCAGCGCCTGGCGATATGTCTGTTCGTCGAAATTGCCGTCGGCGCCGCGAAAGGCGGGGATCATGCGAATTTCGCTGTTCAGCAGATTCTCTCCGGCACGGAACCCGTATTTTCTGGCGTATCCCTGGATCGCGTTGCGATCGATAAGAGCTTCCAGAACCAGTTCCAGCTGACCGCTGCCGACGAATTCCGGCATGGAAAGCGTGGGATCTTCCTGCCGAAGACGGTCGAGGCCATTATTCGCAGCCACTACCAGATCGGCAGTGCCGATCTTTTCATCACCGACCACAGCGACGCGATCACCGCCTGCGATTCCACCGAATGTGCCGGTGCTGGAAACGTCTGCGCTGGCAAAGGCGAGGGCTATAAGGCCAAGGAATGCCAGAGAGATGGCAAGGCCGAGTTTGGTCTTGAAGAAGTTGCGGAAGAACTGGAACATGATCTGCGGGCGATCCCATCGGGTTGCTGCTGTCGTTCTGGCGGGCCGGAACGGGTTGGGGCGCTTTATCCGCCCTGCGACCCATGAGCAACAGGCTGCAAAGGGTTTTGACGCGGGAAGAAACCTTGTCTAGCGGAGCGCAACTCTTGCCCCATATAGCGGGGCCCTCACTCAGACAATTTGCAGGACGTACCCATGGCCGAACGGCCCTACATCGTTGGAAACTGGAAAATGAACGGCACGCGCGCCATGCTTTCGGAAGCGCGCGCCATCGATCGTGCGGCCCAGCGCTACATGAAGGTCGAGGTTGCCGTCGCGCCACCTTACACTCTGATTCACGCGGTTCATAAGGAAGCCGAGCAGATCGGAATCGGTGCACAGGATTGCCATTCCGGCGCCGAAGGCGCGCACACCGGTGATATCAACGCATCGATGGTGGCCGATGCCGGCGCGAAGTTCGTCATACTGGGACATAGCGAACGGCGCCAGGATCATGCCGAAACCAACGAGTTGATCAACGCGAAGATCGAATCGGCGCTGGAAGCCGGCCTTCGCGTGATACTTTGCTGTGGCGAATCGCTGGAAACCCGCGATGCGGGAGAGGCGGAAAGCTTCGTTCTGGGTCAGCTTCGCGCAGCGTTGCCGATTTTTCAGGATCCGGCAGACCGGCTCACCATCGCGTATGAGCCGATCTGGGCCATCGGCACGGGCCGTACCGCGACGGTTGAAGACATTGCCGCCATGCACCGCGCTATTCGCGCTCTACTGGATGAGACCTTTGGCGAAGATGTTTCTGCCAAGGTTCGCATTCTTTATGGCGGTTCGGTGAAGCCGGATAACGCGCGCGAGATTCTTGCGGTGCCCGAAGTGGGTGGCGCGCTTGTCGGCGGTGCCAGCCTTTCGGCCGAAAACTTCCTCGGCATCGTCGTGGGCGCCTCGGAAGCCGAAGAGGTATAAGCAGGCCCGCCTTGCCGTTTTCCGCTCGCGCGCCTAAATGCGCGTGAGCCCAGCCAATCACATTCCAAGAGTACTCGCATGTTCCTCTTCCTTACCGTCGTTCAGGCGATCGTCGCAGCCGCGCTAGTCGGCGTCATCCTGATGCAACGTTCGGAAGGCGGCGGCCTCGGAGTGGGCGGCAGCCCGTCCGGCATGCTGAGTGCCCGCGGTGCTGCGGACTTTCTGACCCGGTCCACCAAGTGGCTTGCCATTCTTTTCGTCGTTCTGTCGATCGGCCTTGCCGCAGTTGCGGTCGAGACGACGGGCGGCGATGCGATCGAATCGACACTTGATCGTACGGTCGCTCCGGCCCCGCCCGCAGACCCGCTCGGCCCGGCAACCACCGATCAGCCTGCCGCCACCGGACAGGAAGCGCCCGCGAATCCCGACCCGCTGGCAACCCCAGCCGAATAATCTTCAGAACATCGCAGGCTTGTGGATTGCGCCGCATGCTCGGCGCGATTTGCAGCTGTTTGCGCTTGCCCCGACTCAAACACTAAGCTTAAGGCCCGACTCCCATGGCGCGGTATATATTTATCACCGGCGGCGTGGTCTCCTCGCTCGGCAAAGGTCTCATGGCAGCATCGCTTGCTGCTCTCCTCCAGGCGCGTGGCTACAAGGTCCGTATTCGAAAATTCGACCCCTATCTCAATGTCGATCCAGGGACGATGTCCCCGTATCAGCATGGCGAAGTCTATGTGACGGACGATGGGGCGGAAACGGACCTGGATCTAGGCCATTACGAACGCTTTACCGGGGTGTCGGCGCATCAGGGCGACAACATCACTTCCGGTCGTATCTATCAGGACATCATCGCCAAAGAGCGGCGGGGGGATTATCTCGGCGCGACGGTGCAGGTGGTTCCGCATGTCACGGACGAGATCAAGGCCTTCGCGCTTGCCGGGCAGGACGATCACGATTTCATCCTGTGTGAGATCGGCGGCACTGTCGGCGATATCGAAGGGCTGCCGTTCATGGAGGCCATCCGCCAGCTTCGAAATGAGCTGGAGCCATGGCAGACGCTGAGCGTGCATGTCACCCTCGTACCCTACATCGCTGCTGCGGGTGAGTTGAAGACGAAGCCGACCCAGCATTCGGTACGCGAACTGGCGAGCCTCGGGATCAAGCCCGATGTGCTGCTTTGCCGGGCGGAACACCCAATCCCCGACAGCGAACGGCGCAAGATCGCGCAGTTCTGTAACGTGCGGCAGGAGGCCGTGATTCCGGCACTGGACGCACCCTCGATCTATTCCGTGCCGTTGCAATATCACGGTGAAGGCCTGGACGCCGAAGTGCTGCGCGCCTTCGGGATTACCGATGCGCCAGACCCCGATCTGTCGCGCTGGTACGATGTAGTGGACCGCCATTCCAATCCGGAAGGCGAAGTCACGATCGGCGTGGTCGGAAAGTATGTCGGCCTGCAGGACGCGTACAAGTCGCTCAATGAAGCGTTGGTTCACGGCGGTATGGCCCACCGGGTGAAGGTCAACACCAAGTGGATCGATGCGGAAATTTTTGAAGGCGACGACGCCGATATAGCCGCGAAGCTGGAGCCCATGCACGCTATCCTGGTGCCCGGTGGTTTCGGCGAGCGTGGCAGCGAAGGTAAGATCGCCGCGGTCCGTTTCGCACGCGAACGCAAGGTGCCGTTTCTCGGCATTTGTCTGGGTATGCAGATGGCCTGCATCGAAGCGGCACGTTCCGCAGGCTATGCCGGCGCCAGCTCGACGGAATTCGGCGAAACGGCCGAACCGGTCGTCGGCATCATTACCGAGTGGATGACGGAAGAAGGCCTGCAAACGCGTGAGGCAGGCGGCGATCTGGGCGGAACGATGCGCTTGGGCGCGTATGATGCCAAGCTTTCCGCGAACAGCCATGTGTCGCAAATTTACGGCGGCAATACGATGATTTCCGAGCGGCATCGTCACCGGTACGAGGTCAACAGCGCCTATATCGATTCCCTGGAAAGTCAGGGTCTCGTGTTTTCGGGAATGTCGCCGGACGGGTTGCTTCCCGAAATCGTAGAACGGCCGGATCACCCATGGTTCGTAGGCGTGCAGTTCCATCCGGAACTGAAGTCCAAGCCGTTCGATCCCCACCCGCTGTTCGCCGGTTTTGTTGGCGCTGCGCTCGAACAGGCCAGGCTGGTCTGACGGGGTAAAAAGCAGCCGATCCGGCAACTGACTGAAATCGCAGATCAATGATTTTCGGGCGCTTGTAACGAGGCGACAAAATCATCGCGCCCAGCCGTCGACGCTTTATCTTTTGATACATCTGGTGCAAAATCCTGTCAGATCCGCATCAGAGGACAGAGGGTAGAGAGATGCGCTTCGCCAACAAGCGGTGGGGCTTGCCCCGATGACGGTCGTCTTCTGCGACCCGGACGGCCGATTTCGGGGCTGGGCGGCGTAAAGCGTCGCGGGGGCGGAACTTATGTTCCGCCCCCTACATTTTCACCAGATCGACCAGATGATTACGCGGCCTTGGTGCCGTCTTCCTTGTCGGTCTTGACCACTTCGAGCGGTTGCTGTCCGCCGATAGCGATCTTCTTCGGCTTCATCGCATCGGGGACTTCGCGAACGAGGTCGATGACAAGCAGTCCATCAGCAAGGTCCGCATTGTCCACCCGCACGTAATCCGCCAGTTCGAACCGGCGTTCGAATCCACGGTTGGCAATGCCGATATGCAGCATTTCGCCTTCGTTGAATTCGTCACGCTTCTTGCCGGTTACGACCAGCAGATTTTGCTGCGCGACGATGTCGAGATCACCCGAGCGGAATCCTGCAACTGCCAGCGTGATGCGATAATCGTCATCGCCGCGGCGCTCGATATTGAAGGGGGGGTAGTTATCTCCGCCGGCGTTGCGCGCCTGTCGTTCCATCAGATCGAATACACGATCGAAACCTACGGTGGAGCGGCGGAAAGGTGTAAGGTCCATACGGTTCATCGAAACAAATCCTCTTGTGAGCGATTTTAACCAGACGAGGCCCGCATTCGGCACCCCGTCGTCGCCATGCGAGGCATGGCAACGATTCCGAAATAGGTTCACGGATCGGGCTTTCAAGTAGACCAGGCGCACGCTATTTCGGGCGTTGGAAAGATAGAGGAATTTCATGAGTCAGCCGCAAGTCGATATCTACACCAAGTTTGGTTGCGGATTCTGTTTTCGCGCCAAGCGCCTGCTCGATGAAAAAGGTGTCGAGTATAACGAATTCGACATCACCATGGGCGGGTCAAAGCGTGACGAAATGCTGGCTCGGGCGCCGCAGGCCACGACCGTGCCGCAGATATTTATCGGCGATACCCATGTGGGTGGATCGGACGACCTCTCGGCGCTCGAGCGGGATGGAAAACTCGACGCTATGCTGACGGGTTGAATGGCCCGCATCGCCATCTTGCAGATGACTTCGGATATCGATCCCGAAGACAACGCCACAGCCATTGAAAGCGCCATTGTTTCTGCAGCTGACAATGGCGCTGCCATGATATTCACCCCGGAAATGTCGGGCCTGCTCGATCGCGATCGAAAGCGAGCAGCGAAGTCGATAGTCTTGGAAAGTGACACGCCTGCGCTGGCCAGGGCACGGGATGCTGCACATCGGGCGGGCATTTGGGTTTCGCTCGGATCGCTTGCCGTAAAGTCTCCAAATGACAGGTGGGCAAACCGCGCTTTCGTGATTGATCCAAACGGAAACATCGCGGGCCGCTACGACAAGATACATATGTTCGACGTCGATCTCGACAGTGGGGAAAGCTGGCGAGAATCGAACGCTTACGAGCCAGGGCAAGATGTGGTGACGGTCCCCGGAACTCCGGTTGGGCGATTGGGCCTGTCGGTTTGCTACGACATTCGTTTTCCAGCACTGTACGAGCAGTTGGGTAGGGCGCAGTGCGATTGCATCGCCATTCCTGCCGCCTTTACCGTACCGACCGGAAGGGCCCATTGGAATGTTCTCCAAAGGGCCCGGGCGATTGAAGCGAGCGCTTTCGTCGTTGCCGCGGCGCAGGTGGGTGAACACGCCGACGGACGTCGGACCTATGGCCATAGCATGGTCGTGGACCCCTGGGGCGACGTCTTGCTTGAAATGGAGGGCGACGACGCGGCGCTTGCTTACTGCGATATCGATCTTGCCAGAATTGCTGAAGTTCGAGCGCAGGTGCCAAGCCTTGCCAATAGACGAGAAATAGCGAAATAGGCCGCCACATGATAGTGTTCGATCTCTCTTGTAGCGAAGGCCATCGGTTTGAGGGCTGGTTCGGCTCGTCGGATGATTATGCTGACCAGAAAGCAGGCGGCTTGCTCGTCTGCCCGCAGTGCGGCAGCGAGGAAATCGGCAAGGCGCCAATGGCCCCGTCAGTGCCAGCCAAGAGCAATACCCGATCGCATGCGCCCGTCGAAACCACTCAGGTAGTCAAAGGCGAAATGCCAGCCGAGGTGAAAAAAGCGCTGGAGAAACTGGCGAAAGCTCAGGCGAAAGCGTTGGAGAGCAGCACATGGGTCGGCGACAAATTCGCCGAGAAAGCCCGCGAAATGCATTACGGCGAAGCCGATGAGGCCCCGATTCACGGTCGCGCCACCAGAGACGAGGCGGAGGACATGATGGCCGAAGGAATTTCCGTAGCTCCTCTTCTCGTACCGGTAGCACCACCAGAAGAACTCAACTGATTGCCTCGGCGGTTCGAGCCGCTATACGAGGCACCGGCGCGCCCGTAGCTCAGTAGGATAGAGCATCAGATTCCTAATCTGGGGGCCACAGGTTCGAATCCTGTCGGGCGCACCATCCCCGTTCGATGCTGCGAACTTTGGAGACAGAGGCGCCACCGTCCGCTACGATAGCGTTCTCTAAAGCGCGGACATTACCGGAGATGCGTATCTCCTGGTTTCCGACTTCCACCCGTCCCACCAGCGCGTTGATATAGAAGCGCCGCGTCGCCGGATCTTCATCGCTCAGGCACTTCTTCATGAGGAGCGTAAAACGCTCGATGACTTCTGGCGTGATTTTGCGAACGCTACCGGCGAGCTGACGTTCGGTCATAGCGATGTCTGCCTGCACCTGAGCCAGCTGCTGCTTCTCCTGGTGCAGCTTTTTCGAGAAGCGTTCGTCGCTTGGGGACATCTGACCCTGAATAACGAGATCTAGTAGCCGGTCGATTCCTGCTTCCAGGCTGCTCTTGCGTGTGCGTAGCTGGCGCAGCTCTTCGCGCCGGTTCGTCACTGCCTTTTCAGACATGTCGAGCCAACCGGCCAGCAAGTCCTCCAACCGACTTGACGTAAGCAGACGCTTTTCGAGCGCTTTCATGACGACCTGGTCTAATTGGTCGCGTGGAATACGGCGTCCGGTGCAAGCGGTCCGCCCCGAGCGCATACGGTTGGAGCATGCGTAATACAGATACGCTCCCGACTTGCCGGTTGCTGCAACCATGCCTCCACCGCAACCGTCTCCGCCGCATCCACATACTGCTACGCCGATGAGTAGGTTGTTGGTGGTCGTTACCCGTGCGGGGGTATTGACGACGCGACTCGCGCTCAACTTAGCTTGTGCCGCGGCGAAATCATCCTCGCTTACGATCGCTGGCACGGGGATCGGCACCCATTCACGTTCGGGACGAAGCTCACGGGTCTTCGAGTCTCGCTTATTATACATCGCCACACCGACATAAGCGGTGTTCCGCAGCACGGCTTGGACGTTGGAGACGTGAAACTTACGACCGCGATATTTGAAACCGTTTTCGTTCAGCCATGCAGCGACGCGGGTGATCCCGAGCGGCGTGCCTCCTGTCGGACCGACGAGATAGAGATTGAAGATTTTGCGCACTATCGGCGCTTCCTCGTCCGTAATTTCCAGCTTTTTTTTGCTCTTGCCTCCAATTCGATCGGCTTCGTAGGTCTTGTAACCGAGAGGCGGAGTCTGCCCGTTCCAGAAGCCGAGGGCCGCGTTCTTAAGCATTGTGCGACGCACGTGTTTGGCGGTCTCCTTTGACTGGTATTCGTCAAACAGCGCGAGGATGCCAACTGCGAGTTCGGATGCGGGATCATCACCGAACGGCTGCGTGATGCTGACGATGGTGACTTTCGCGAGCTTCAGGCGGGCCCGGTAGACCATGAAATGTTCTGCGTTCCGGAAGAGCCGCGAGAGGGAATGCACTAGAATGACGTCGTAAGGCCGCTCGTCGCTCGTCGCGCGTTGCATCATCTGCTGGAACTGCGGACGGTCGTCATCCATCGCGCTCGCGCCCGGTTCTACAAACTGGTCAACCACTACCGCGCCGTTCTGATCACACCACTGCTGTGCTCGTTCGTCCTGATCAGTAAGCGACAGCTCGTTGTCCGCCTGGCGCGTGGTCGACACGCGCGTATAGATGCAAACGCGTATGGGGGAGTGATGGGCCATGGTCATAGTTCCTCGTCGAACAGAGCCGCCAATTCCGATCCTAACAGATTATCGAGAAAGCGGACTTCGTTCTCGATTACCGGAATATGCGGCGGCAACCAACAAACGACCACGCGCTGGGACGTATCCGCTCCCGGCGTTTGGTGTTCTTCTTTTTCTGGTCGTGCCGCCATACAGCAGAGGTAGGCTGGCGACGAAAGGCGGAGTGCATTCTACCCCCAAAGGGTGTCCGCCTCCAAACGGCGCACCCTCCTAAGAATCCCCTATAACTGCAGACTGCGAAATTTACGCTAAGCTCACGTTCGCGATGGCTCTTCAGCGTCCTAGCATTGTTCTTTTATTGAGGTTCTGAATTGTGACGGGAACTAGGCCGTTTGCAGGCGGTCCGCTTGGACTTTTCGACTGCGGAATAGCTGCCTTTCGCATCGTACTGTCAAAAGTCTTGGGACGTGAAGTATCTCGGAGAGAGCATGATTAGGAACGGATGGCCTTGCGACGAGCCGTTGCATCGAAAGCTGGTATTGATCGTTAACCCTCACGAAGGGTCTGAATTATGTGTCACGTGCTTATCATCGAAGACGAATATCTTTTCGCCGATTTCATAGCCTGGATGGCCGAAACGAACGGAGCCGATACCACCAACATAGCTAATTCCGAAGCTACGGCGATGGCATCCGCGATGAACCAAGTGCCCGATCTAATCCTGTCTGATGTCAATTTAGGCAAAGGCGGCAAAGGCCCCGATGCGGTCGCGCGCATTCGTGATGCTTTGGGCGACATTCCGGTTATTTTTGTGACCTCCACGCCGGAAGAATGCAGCACATGCGATTATGCGAGAGCCATTTTGGACAAACCTGTCCAGCCTGAACGGTTGGTTGCCGCGATGCAGGCTATTAGCGACTAAGCCATGTCAACCCTGATCGAATTCCAGCGTTTCGCGCGGGCATTCGAAGCGAGCCGTCAGCCCCTCCGGAGCATAATCCAGATCGACTTCCCGTGTGCCGGCAATGCCCATCGCGATCAGTTTTGATCCGAACCCCTTGCTTTCCGAGTTAATGGCGGGCGGGCCACCGGTTTCCTTCCATTCAAGACAGAAAGTTTCCTCCCGCAGCTTCCAGCTCAGGAACACCTTTCCATCCGACACGGACAGAGATCCATGTTTGACCGCATTTGTCGCGAGTTCGTGAAGCAGCATTGAGAGCGACAGAGCAGCGCGCGAACCGATGACGAGATCGGGTCCGTCGAAGACGAAACGGCTTTCATCGCCCTCGAACCGCAGGACGCGATCGAGTAGTTCGTCGATGGAGGTCGAGGACCAGCTCGTCTGGACCAGGATCTCATGAGCACGGCTGAGTGCGGCGAGGCGGCTCTGCAAAGCGTCGATGACCTTCTGATCGATGCCGCGCAAGGTCTGGAAAACGATTGCCTGAACTACCGCAAAGGTGTTCTTCACCCGGTGCGACAATTCCTGCATCAGCAAATGCCGCTGTTCCTCGGCCAGTTTGCGGGCGGTTATATCAACCGCCGTGCCAGAAAATCGCACTGGTTGGCCGTCTGCTGAATACAGCATCCGCCCTTTGCATTCGACCCAGCGTAGGGGAAGGTCGGGAATGTCCAACCGGTATTCGACGAGAAAGTCTGCGCCCGCCTCGAACACCTCGCGAATGTCGCGGCGAAGCGCTTCGAGATCATCTGCGACGACGTAACGCTGATACTGCTCTTCGGTAAGACCGGCTTTGGTCTCGTCGATGTCGAGCCCATAGAGGCGCGCGAAGTTGGCATCACCGTGCAGAAGGTCGCTATCGACCATCCAGTCCCACAGCCCAACCGCCCCGGACGATGCAAGCGCCATCTCCAAGCGCTCTTCCGCCACGCGTTCCTTCGTCCGGTCACGAAGCATTTTGACATAGCCTTCGAGCTTTCCGCTCGGCTGTCTCAGCGGCATCATTTCACCGCTGGCCCAGAAGCGCTCACCGCTCTTCCGCAGGTGCCAGCGCTCGTCCATGCCGCGCCCTTTTTCGCGCGCGCTCTGCATTTCCTTGTCGCTGATGCCGGCTTCACGGTCCTCTGGGGTGAAGAAGGCATCGACATCGCGCCCGATCATCTCGTCTCTATCCCAGCCGAGTATTCGCTGCGCGCCCTCGCTCCAGTCCACCACCGTTCCATCGAGATCCATGACGATGATCGCATAGTCTATCGCGCTGTCGAAGACGGTGCGTGCGCGCGAACGTTCGCTTTCGACGGACAATAGTGTCATCGCCTGCCGCGCCAGAGCCTTGAGGCCCGCTTCCTGCTCCGTGGTAAGGCCGCCTGGGCGCGGCTCGTAATCCATTACGCAAAGCGACCCCAAGGGGGTGCCAGATTTGTCGGCGAGCATCATACCAGCATAGAAGCGGAGAGACGGTTTTGCCGTGACCAGCGCGTGCGTCTTCGTGCGCCTATCTTCTGCAAGATCGGAAATTACCAGTAGACCGCCGGTGTCGATCGTGTGCTGACAGATTAACTCATTGAGAGGCGCTGTCTTAGCGTGGATACCTAGGGTGGCGCGTGGCACCTGATCATCGTTTTCCAGCACGCCCAAAAGGGCGACGGGCGCGGCGCAGATCTGTGCCGCGAGCAGGGCGATGTCATCGAGTTGCGGATCGGTTTCAGCTGTCGTGACGGGCGCCTGGCGTGAACCCATACCGGTATTGTCATCAACTGCAGGCATGCTGAATCACGCTTTCGTCTTGCGGGCAAACCGAGCCTACGCCAACCTCGGATATGGGAATAGCGATTCTTTCGCCCATAAAGCGAGCAATCTAATACGGCCAAACGCTTTGTTAAATTTCGGATTATCGGACTCTCTGACCATTCTGATTTCTTTCTCGCCCACATGATTGGGGATAGCTTACTGACTGCAGCAACCAGCGCCTTGATGACGAATTTTGGGGCGAATTGCCGACTGGCAGGAACTGGGCCGTAAGCAGACAGTCAGCTCTGTCTTGCAATTAGATCAAATCAGACTCTCAGCCCTAGGTCCACAGCTAAGCGATAGCCCACGCCTGGTTCGTTCACGATCAACCGCGGATTACTCGGATCTTGCTCCATCTTCCGCCGGAGCGAGCGGATCGCGACCCGCAGATAGTCCAGATCCTGTCGGTGGGCAGGCCCCCAGACCGCCTCTAGTAGGCCCTCATGGGTGACTACGCGTCCTGGGCGGTCGGCCAGCGCCCAGAGCAGATTGAACTCGCGCGGCGTCAGTTCGACTTTTTCGCCCCGTATCGTGACAGCATGCGCCTCGCGGTCGATCATGCCATCGGCGAATTCCCGCGAAGAGCTATCGGCGAGTGGCCCTGCCTTGCGCCGCAGCGCGGAACGAACCCGGGCGAGCAACTCCTCGCTGTCGAACGGCTTAGTGACGAAATCATCGGCACCCAGATCCAGAGCGGCGACCTTTTCCTCGGTCGCGTCGCGCGCGGTCAGGACGATCACCGCGAGGCCCAGCGCGGCAAGCTGCGGGACGATCTCGAGCCCGTCGCGGTCGGGCAGGCCAAGGTCGAGGAGCGCGACCAGCGGTCCCGGCTGAGCCTTTGCCAATCGCAGCGCTTCCCCTGCGCTCGCCGCCTCGGCATGGCTGATGCCGCTTCGGTCAAGCGCACCGACGAGTAAACGCCGGATCGCGGGCTCGTCGTCGATAATCAGCACATCGCTACGCATCGTTGGCGGTCTCCTCGGACACGACCGTAGTCTGTGGCAGCGCGATCGCGAACACTGCGCCGCCACCCTCGCGATTCTCCGCGGCGATGGAGCCACCCACCGCCTCGATGAAGTTCTTTGCGATCCACAGGCCAAGGCCCGAACCGCCCACGCGATCGGTTCCTTCGAGCCGCTCGAACCGGTCGAACAGCGCAGCAGCGTCCGGCGGCAGGCCCGGCCCCCGGTCGAGCACCCGCAGCGCCACGTCATCGTCCCTGCAATCGAGCTCGACCCGAATCTTGCTCGGCTGCGGCGAGAATTTGAGCGCGTTGTCGATCAGGTTGATCAGCACATGTCGGACAAGCAGAGCGTCCGTGCGCACCAGCGGGCAATCGGCATCGATCGCGGTCTCGACCCGCATATCGGGGCCGGTCTGCCGCAGATCGCGCAGGACTGCGGCGATCACGTCGGTCACGTCCACGCTCTCCATGCTGGGCCGGATCGCGCCATGCTCAATTCTTGAGGCTTCGAGCAGATCGTTCAGGAAGCGCTGCAAACGCCGCGATTCCTCGCGTGCGATCAACACTTCGCTGGCGAATGATCCCTTGGACGGAATCGCATCGGTCGCGGCAATCACCGCGGTCAGCGGCGTTCGCAGATCGTGGGCGATACTGCCAAGCAGGGCTCCACGAAGCTGGTCGCGTTGCTGAAGGGCGTCGACCTCGCGCGCACGCCCTTCCAGCACTAGCCGCTCGTGCGCCAACGCGGTCTGATCGACCAGCGAGGCGAGCAGCGTGGCGTCGTCGGCGCGGATTACGCGCTGCTGCGACGGCCGTGCGATCCCCAGCACCCCCATCATGCCGAGCGCCGTCTTCAATGGGTGGAACTGCCAGTCAGCTGCGTTCAGCGTGCCGGTATCGCGGCCCGTTGGCTCACCGTTTTCAAGCGCCCACTTCGCCGCGGCCTCATCGATCATGTCGAGTTCGCGATAGTGCTCGTTGCCGCGCACCACCAGCCGGTCATCCTCGATCGAAACGATGATCGCCTCCACATCGAGCAGGCCGCCGATCTCGCTGCACGCGACGCGCGCAGTCTCGTCCCGGTCGGAGAGCCCGCCCATTAGCCCTGCGAAGCGCGCCAGCGAGGCGTTGAGCCGGGCAACCCCCGCGCTTGTTTCGGCTTGGCGGCGCACCTTGCCCGCTAGCCCGCCGATCACCGCTGCCACGGCGAACAGGACCAAGAAGGTGACGATGTCCGCGGTGCTGTAGATGCTCAGCGTATAAAGCGGCTGGGTGAAGAAGAAATTGTAGCCCAGCGCCGCCCAGATCGACGCCCAGATGCCAGGACGCATACCGAGAAAGGTTGCGCTGACGACCACCGGGAGCAGCAGGACCAGATCGATCGCGCTGCGCGAGATGAACGGCTGGGCGAAGTGCAGCCCAAGGATGGTGAACGCCACCAGCCAGAAGGCGAAGATATTGTTGCGCTGCGAGTAAGGGTCTTTGGGCGTTGCCGGCTTCTCGTCCGCTTCGTCGACGGGGACGACGTGGACCGAGACGCTTTTGGCCTTGCGGATGACTTCCTGCGCGATCGAGCCGTGCCGCCACTCGAACCAGCGGCTGCGGCGGCTCTTGCCGATCACGATCTGGCTCGCCCGCAATTCGCGCGCCTGATCGACCAGCGCCTGGCCAACATCGGTCGCCGCGACCGTCATCAGCGAGGCGCCGAGCGACGATGCGAGCGCGAGATTGTCCGCCAATTGCTCGCGCTGCGCGCCGTGGACCGCGCGCGCGCTGCCACTTTCGATCACCACCGCGATCCACGGGGCGTGCAGCATGTCGGCCAGCCGCTTGGCCTCGCGAACGACCTGAGCTCCGCCCTTGCCGGGGCTTACCGCCACCATCAGCCGGTCGCCGGAAACGAATGCGCGCGCTTCGCCGCTGAATTCGAGCTGGTCGCTTAACCGTCGGTCTACATTGCTCGCGGCATAGCGCAGCGCGAGCTCGCGCAAGGCGGCGAGCTTGGTTGGTGTGAAGAAGTTTGACAGCGCGCGTCCGGCGGTCTCCGGCAGGTAGATTTTCCCAGCCTCGAGCCGCTCGATCAGCGCTTCGGGCGGTAGGTCGACAGCGATGATCTCGGCATGTTCGAGGATGTTGTCGGGCACCGTCTCGCGCACGCGGACGTGGGTGATTCCGGCCACGATATCGTTGAGGCTCTCGAGATGCTGGATATTGATGGTGGTCGCAACGTCGATGCCCGAGACGAGCAGTTCGGCGACATCCTGCCAGCGTTTGGGGTGGCGGCACCCGGGTGCGTTGGTGTGCGCGAGTTCGTCAACCAGAATGAGCTGTGGACGCCGCGCCAGCGCGGCATCGATGTCGAACTCTTCCAGCCGGTGGCCTTCGTGGGCGTAATGGCGGCGCGGCATCACCTCCAGAGGGTCGAGCAGCAGCGCGGTCTCGCTCCGTCCGTGAGTTTCGGCGACGCCGACGACCACATCGATGCCGTCGGTCCGCTGCCGGGCCGCGTCCTGCAGCATGCGATAGGTCTTACCGACGCCGGGTGCCGCGCCGAGGTAGACGGTCAGGCGACCGCGTTCCTCGGCGCGAGCGAGCCGAAGGAACCGAGTCGCATCGCTGGTTGGCTGATCTTCGACCATTGCCTGTCTCGCCTATTCTTCCAGGCGGTCGAGCGCCAGATTGAGTTGCAGCACGTTCACGATACGCTCGGGCGCGAAGATTGCGCCCGGCGCGGCAGCCTGCTGCTCGATGAGATCGCGCACGCGGACCGGATCAAGCCCGCGCGCAGCTGCGACCCGGTCGGCCTGATAGAGCGCACCGTCGAGCGAGATGTGCGGGTCGAGCCCGCCACCCGATGCCGCCACTAGGTCCGCCGGAACCGGGTTCCCGTCAGTGGCGCCGTAACGGGCGACGGTCTCTGCAGCGCGCGCGGCGAGGTCCGCGCTGGTTGGCGACAGGTTGCTCCCCGCCGCGCCCATACCGTCGTAACCGGCGGCCGAGGGGCGCGGCCAGAAGTAGCGCGGGCCGGCAAATTCCTGCGCGATCAGTTTGCTACCTACGGCGCGGCCATTCATTTCGATGATGGAGCCGTTGGCTTGGTAGGGCGCGAAGGTCTGAGCGAAGGCGAGCACCAGACCAGTATAGCCAACCACGCAGACGAGGATCGTTACCAGCCACAGGCGGAGCGAAGGGAGGACATAGTTCATCGTATCGGATCCTTGGTTACGGCTGCGGTCAGCGCATGAAGGTCAGGTGTTCGGCTACGGGGCCGAGCGCGGCGGCGGGGAAGAAGGTCAGCGCGCCGAAGATCAGGATGGTGATCAGCAGCATCACGCCGAAGGTGCTGCTTTCCACGCTCAGCGTGCCCGCGCTTTCCGCGCTGCGGCGCTTGGCCATCAGCGAGCCGACGATGGCCAGCGGGACGATGATCGGCAGGTAGCGACCGATCAGCATCACGAGGCCGGTGGCGATGTTCCACGGCACGGTGTTGTCGCCCAATCCTTCGAAGCCGGAGCCGTTGTTGGCCGCGGCCGAACTGAACTCGTAGAGGATCTCGGAGAAGCCGTGCGCGCCGATATTGTTGAGCGTGCCCGCGCCCCAGGCGGTGGCCGCGAACAGCGCCGTGCCGCCGAGGATGAGCACCGGGTGGCTAATCAGCGCCAGCACCGCCAGCCGCATCTCGCGCCCCTCGATCCGGTGGCCGAGATATTCCGGCGTCCGGCCCACCATCATGCCTGCGACGAACACCGCTACGACGATGTAGAGGAACATGTTGATCATGCCGACTCCGACGCCGCCGAAGGTCTCGTTGAGCCACATGCCCGCCATCGGGACAAGCCCGGTGAGCGGATTGAGGCTGTCGTGCATCGCGCCGACCGAACCATTGCTGGTCGAGGTGGTAAGCACCGCCCATAGCGGGCCGGTGGTGGCACCGAGCCGCAGCTCCTTGCCTTCAAGATTGCCGACATCCTGCGCCACGGGCAGGTTCAGGAACGCTTGGGTCGGTGCAGTCTCGAACCCGACCGATGCGGTGATCTTGATCAGCAGCAGCGCCGCCATCACGCCGAACACGACGATGGCATGCTTGGGTCGGCCGATGATCCGACCGAACATCCATACACAGGCCATCGGGATCAGGATGATCGCGACCATTTCGAACGCGTTCGACCAGAAGGTGGGGTTCTCCAGCGGATGGGTCGAGTTGGGGCCGAAGAAGCCCCCGCCATTGGTCCCGAGCTGCTTGATCGCCACAAAGGCGGCTGCGGGCCCGCGCGCGACGGTCTGCGCCACCCCTTCGAGCGTGGTGACCTGCGCCGCGCCCTGCAGCGTCATCGGCACACCGTTAAGTGCAATCACAGCGGCGATGATAATCGCCAGCGGCAGCAGCACGAAGAACGAGGCGCGCTGCAAATCGACGAAGAAATTGCCCATGGTAGGCTTCCCGCCGATGCCCCGGGCCAGCGCGGCAAGGGCCGCGATGCCGGTCGCCGCCGAAACGAATTGGAGCCACATCAGCCCGCCGATCTGGGCGAGGTAGCTCCAGGTGCTCTCGCCCGAATAGTGCTGCAGGTTGGTGTTGGTGGTGAAGCTGGCCGCAGTGTTGAACACCAGATCCAGCGTTGCCGCTCTCTGGCCGTCCGGATTGAGCGGCAGCATGTGCTGGGTCGCCAGCAGCGTAAAGACGAACCCGAACATCACGATGTTGAAGGCGATCAGGGCAAGCGAATACTGCTTCCAGTCCTGCTCGGGCGCCCCGCCGACCATGCGGGCAAACAGCCCGTCGGTGCGCGCGAAGCGGCCCGAGAATAGCCCGGCCAAGTATTTGCCCAGCGGCCACGCCAGCAGCGCGGTGCCGCCGACGATCAGAATGATTGTGAGAATGGCGGAAAGCATGAAGATGTCCTTTCGCGGGCTTACGCGAGGCCGAGACCTGCGACGGCGAGATCGATAAGCTTGATGCCGACGAAGGGAGCGATCACGCCGCCCACGCCGTAGATGCCGAGATTGCGCAGCAGCTGGCTGGCAGCTGGCATCGGGCGATACGTGACGCCTTTGAGCGCCAGCGGCACCAGCAGCGGAATGATGATGGCGTTGAAGATGATCGCCGAAAGGATAGCGCTCTGCGGACTTGCGAGCCCCATCACGTTGAGCGCACCCAGCGCGGGGTAGAGCACCACGAAGATTGCCGGGAGGATCGCAAAATACTTCGCGACGTCGTTGGCGATCGAGAAGGTGGTGAGGCTGCCGCGCGTCATCAGCAACTGCTTGCCGATGCCGACGACCTCGATGAGCTTGGTCGGGTCGCTGTCGAGATCGACCATGTTGCCCGCTTCGCGCGCGGCCTGCGTGCCGGTGTTCATTGCCACCCCGACATCCGATTGCGCGAGCGCGGGCGCGTCGTTGGTCCCGTCCCCGCACATCGCGACCAGCTTGCCCTCGGTCTGTTCCTTGCGGATGTAGGCGAGCTTGTCCTCGGGTGTGGCTTCGGCAAGGAAGTCGTCGACCCCCGCCTCGGCGGCAATGGCCGCGGCGGTGAGCGGGTTGTCGCCGGTGATCATCACCGTGCGGATGCCCATCCGGCGCAGCTCGACGAAGCGCTCGCGAATGCCCGCCTTGATGATATCCTTCAGATGGATCGCACCAAGCAGGCGTTCGTTCTCCAGCACGGCCAGCGGCGTGCCGCCGGCCTGGGATATCTTGTCGGTGATTTTCTTGAGGGCGACGACCGCCTCGTCGGGGAAACTCCCGAGATTCAGGACCGCGTCGACCGCGCCCTTGCGGATCGTCCGCCCGGGCAGGTCGATCCCGCTGACGCGCGTCTGGGCGGAGAAGGCGACTACCTTGTTGTCCGCTGGCGCCTCCTCGCCCCCACCCGCGAGCGCGACGATGGAGCGCCCCTCGGGCGTGGTGTCGGCAAGGCTGGAAAGACGTGCCGCCGCAATCAGATCGCTGTCCGCGACGCCAGGCAGCGCAACGAACTCACTCGCCTGCCGGTCGCCGATGGTGATGGTGCCGGTCTTGTCGAGCAGCAGCGTGCTGACATCGCCCGCCGCCTCCACCGCTCGGCCCGACTTGGCGAGCACGTTGAAGCGGATCAGCCGGTCCATCCCGGCGATCCCGATGGCGGAGAGTAGTGCGGAAATCGTGGTCGGGATCAGTGCCACGAACAACGCGATCAGCACCGGCACCGCAATCGCGCCACGGGCGAACTCTGCGAAGGCGGGCAGTGTGCCGACTGCGACGAGGAAGATCAGCGTAAGGCCCGTCAGCAGGATCGTCAGCGCGATCTCGTTCGGCGTCTTCTGACGGCTCGCGCCTTCGACCAGCGCGATCATCCTGTCGAGAAAGCCGCTGCCCGGCTCGGCGGTCACCTTCACCCGGATTTCGTCCGAGATCACGGTCGTGCCCGCGGTTACTGCCGAGCGGTCGCCGCCTGCCTCGCGGATCACCGGCGCGCTTTCGCCGGTGATCGCCGCTTCGTTGACCGACGCGACCCCGGCCACGACTTCACCATCAGCAGGTATCTGCTGACCTTCGCAGACCAGCACGATGTCGCCGTATCGTAGCTGCGTTGCGGGGATCTTCTCGGTAGCACCATTCTTGCCGACCCTGAGCGCGACCAGGCTCTCCTTGGTATCGCGCAGCGCCCTGGCCTGCGCTTTGCCGCGCCCTTCAGCGAGCGCTTCGGCGAAATTGCCGAACAGCACGGTCAGCCACAGCCAGAACACTAGCTGCGCCTGGAAGCCGATATCCCCCGCTCCGCTGACGATCCCCCGCAGCAGAATTACGGTCGCGGTCGCCGCGACGATTCCCGTGACGAACATCACGGGATTGCGCACCAGCGTGCGCGGACCGAGCTTCACGAAGGAATCGCGGATGGCAGGGACGACCAGCTCGCGCTGGAACAATCCGGTTTGGCCAGAGGCAGCTCGCTCCATCAAAAGCGCGCCGGCTGTAGGAGGACCGCGGTGAGATAGGCCAGCAGGCCGAGCGCCACGAGCCCCACGAGAATGAGATCGAATGTCATGCGAAACAGCTCCCTTCTTCGGCAGCCGCTCTGGACCTAGCTCGCATGAAAATTCGCCGGGGGAATGTCTACCGGCGCATTAAATCCGCATGAAATCGGGCTTGGCATGCCCCGCTTTCACGCAGATTTCACAAGCCACCCCCGCGATCCGCATGGCGATTTAACGGGCAGTGGGAGGATGGACCTTGCGCATGGCGCGGCGACGGTTGCCGCCCTTTCCTCAAGGATAATCTTTCCGATGCGCATAATCTGTCTAGCCGCGCTTGCGGCCTCGCTCGCCACGCCTGCTTTCGCCCAGGATGTGCAGGAGGAAACCGACCAGACCGTGGTCGATGCTGTCATGGTGTCGGGCGGAACGGCGCTTGTCTCCTCCTACCGGTTTCGCGGGATCGACCTGTCGGATGAGAAAGTGGCGGTGCAGGGATGGGTCAGCGTTACGCACCGGAGCGGCCTCTATGCCGGCACCTGGGCTTCGAGCATCGACGGGTTCGGCGAGCTTGGCGGCTCCAACCTAGAGCTCGACATCTACGCAGGCTACAAGGTCGAGGTCGCCGATGAAGTCACGTTCGATGGTGGGGTGATCTACTATGCCTATCCGGGCTCGACCGGCGGGGAATACGAGTTCTTCGAGCCATATGCCAAGCTCGGTCTGGCGGCAGGCCCCGCCGCTGTTACGCTCGGCGTCGCCTACGCACCCGCGCAGGATGCGATCGGCGGCAACAACAATCTCTATGTCTCCGCCGATGCCGCGCTGCCTGTCGAGGGCACTCCGTTTGCGCTGGACGCACACGTCGGCCGATCGGAAGGCGAGACCACGCTCACCCCTGGAGGGGGCTATACCGACTGGTCGCTCGGCGCGAGCGCAAGCTGGAAAGGCCTGACCGCGCGCGTCGCCTATATCGATACCGACATCTCCGATTTCAGCGCGCTTGCAGCTGGCGCGACGCCCGAGATCGTCGACGCCGCCGTGGTCGTCTCGCTGACGGCTGCCTTCTGAACTCAAGCCGCGCCGTGGAGAACGGCGATCTGCGAGGAGCATATCGTACAATCCTTTGCAGCGCGGCCATCTCTCCAGGGCCACGGCACCCTAGACGTAGATCACATTTAGCATCGGCGACGGACCCGTCCTTAGCGTTGAGTTGCAAGAACGACCGCTTTCAGGGTTCACCTCGGGGCGCTCGAACGTCTGGAATGAGGGCGCAAAGCCGACGGTGCTGCAGCTGAAAAAAGGATACCTCAAAGCCAGAGACAATCTCCCGAACACCCCGAGGTACTTCATGCTTCGGAGGGGTAGGATGCACCACCCTGAGTGAGGCGATCCTAAATCAAGGAAGGAAGAGGGGGGTGGTGCGCAACAAAGGGTTTTTCTGCCGAGAAACCCAAATGCGCCCACCCCCCTCGAAAAAGGATCAGGAAACCGAGCCTCGCTGTGCAACTATCAATGCGTGAAATTAGGAATGGATCGCCCGAGTTGCGGGCTGCAGCTGCGGCTGCTCGTAGCGCGCAGAACCTGAAGACGCGGAAGGCAAATGAACGTGAAGAGAGTATCGCTGAAAACGCCCGTCGGCGCCGTAAGCGGATTTCGGATCAAGAGGCAGAGGCATTCATTCGCCGCCGAGTGCGAGTGCGCGCCGCACCAGAAGATCGACCCCGCGGCTCAAACCGCACGCCGCGTAAACTGACCAACAGGACGATCAAGGATGTCTTTACGGGGAGCTGGGGGAACAGCCCTCGTTGCGCCTCCGACGGAATGTCCTCGATCCATTTTGATTTCGTGCCGCGTGGCTTTGGGTCCAAGAAAGGTCGATCTTGGCGCTCCGGCGAAGCAGAGCGCGCCAGCCTCTACATGACAGCACATGAAAGCCTGGAGGACGGCGAACTCGGATGGCACAGCAACGTCGCAGATGATCGCAACGAACTTCGCACCTTCTGGCGGGTGATCGAGGCCGTCGAGAGGCATGATCGTGCCAACGCCAATGTCTATATCGCCGAGGTCATCGAACTTCCATGCGAAGCGTCCCCGCGGCTTCGCAGGCGAATAGTGAAGCGGATCGTCGAACGGCTTACGAAACGGGGCCTCGCTTACGTGGCAGCGATCCATAAGCCGGACCGAGGCGGGGATCAGCGTAACTTCCATCTGCATCTGATGTATAGCCTGCGCCCTTCCGAAAGGATCGCTGCTCATGAGTGGGAATTCGGGATGAGCAAGGTCGCCGATATCAACACCAAGGATGGCATCAAAGAGCGGAGACGTTCTGTGGTTCGCGACATCAATGCGACGCTGAATGCCGCTCACATAGCCAAACGGTATACTGCCCTGTCGAACGGTGCGCGGGGTCTTGAACCTTCGACCCAAACCAAGGTCGGGCAGAAGAGGACCTGGGCGAAGCGGCGCCTGCTCGCTGCTCAGCAGAAAGTCGATGAGATCCATCGGTTGCTAGCGATGGCGGCCGATCTTCGAGCGACCACAGAGAGGGTTCAACAGACACTGAAAGAAGCCAAGCAGCGTGTTGCTTCCAAACTTCGCAGAAAAGCGCAGGAGATCGTCGAACGCGGAGGTCAGCGCGCAAAACTTATATCCGAGTTGGCGGCGAGAGTTGAGCTAGCCAGATCGGCGCTTGTCATAAGACAGCATGGTGCGCGAATATCCGCCGCTTCCAATGAAATGTATGCAGCTTCGATACCGGTGCTTCCCATTGCCGAGATCCCGCGCAACTCGGAATCTTCAAAGGAGCGCATTAATATCAGCGTCGCTTCCGAACTTGCCCAAGCACGGACCGACGCTAGTCCGGAGACCGTTAAACGAGCACCTATCCAATCTACACAGGACAAAGACATAAGGCCGGGGGGCGACGCAACGAGCCACCCACGGGTGGCCAACGTTTCTTCTGAGTCTGAAAAAGCGCCAGAGGATTCTCGGCTCGCGTCGGCTCGAGAGAGGGCGCAAGCGCCGCATCATCAAACGCCGGTGAAGAAAGCTTCGGGGCAGGAGCAAAAAGCCGTCGTCGTTCGTAAAAACGACAGTGCTGTGGCAAAGCATGACGCCTTGCAGCCACCATCGAAGGCTGCGACCGTCACGGCACAAGCCGGCAATGAGAAACCGCTGGCGTCGGCTGCCCAAAAGTTCGTCTCACTACGCAAGGGTGCGACGAAAGATAACGAGTGGCCGCGCCACCATTCAACCGTTTCCGTTACAAAGTCCGAGAAGGACAAACCGCATTTCGCCAGAAAGGCAAACATTACCGACGATGGTAAGTCGTCCTCACAACCTGTCCATCCTAAGGCAGGCTCAGAAAAACCGCTATCAAGAGAAGATCTAGCCGAGATTGCGCGCCAGAAGTTGGAAGCCCGTGCTGGTGTGAAGCGAGCAGATAATCTGAATGTAGGGCGCGCACGGCAGGCTGCCATTGCACAGGCTCAAGCAGTCGCGGAAAGGAAGAAGGCGCTGATGGCTCGACCGGCAGATGATCTGTCGCCGATGGTATCTAGCGAGCCCAAACCGCCGTTGGCACAAACTCAAGCCAAGACGATCGCTCAGTCTTCGCGAACCTCGCAAACGAGTAGCGAGCCAGAGGGGTTAGACGGTGAAGAGGGCCGATCAAATAGTGGCGCGCCCGATCGCAAGCAGGCAGCGGAACCGCCTGATCCTTCGCACAACGAGCTTGGTGCCACGCCAACAGCCAAAGGCGTCCCGCCGGAACGGGTTTTCAGCAGGGGAAGAGTTTCGTCGACGGAAGAGGGCTGGCAGCCCCCAAAGAAGGGTCACGAACGCTAGCGCTCTGGAACGACTGCTTCCTGACACATGAGTCGGGTCACTCGTTTGGCATTGTCAGAACAGGCTTGGCTAGTCGGGAGGTGGCAATGAGCATCACCAATTGATTTGCAACATCGTGGCCCGGAACGGCATAGGTAACAACAATGAGTAAGAATGGCGACCGCAAGACTGGCGGTCGAAAAAGCTGAAGTGGAGCAGGCGAAGCTGTCCTGAAGATGAAAATTGAAGGCAGCCTGATCTGGTCAACGATGGCCGGTGACCCTCCAGTGAAAGCTAATACTACATGTCTGAATATACCTCACGGCCTTTGCCGCCATGCGAACGCCTGCTCGCAATCCCTTTGATGGAATTGACTGCGTCCACAGTGGCCACATGGAATTTACCTGGCCTGCCAAGCGGGACGCTCGACGTGCCAGAATGTCGTCTCGTGATGTGCGGAACCGCCGACGCGGAGCGTCGTGATCTGGCCATGCTCAAAACGGCGGTCGATCAAGACCGCGACGTTTTGCTTCTTCGGTTATTGGCTGGGAAGCGCCCGTGCGAGGCCGATATCGTGCTCTCGTCTCCAGTTGAGCCGATGCTTCTGACCCACATGCTGCCTTGCCGGTTCGATCAATCTCTCTGGCTCGTTCCAATGCGTGGTGGTCGTTATGTGTCGGTCGAAGAGAGCGGTCTTAAGGTCCACTGGCAACCACCGGCGTCGGAAGCCGAGATTTTCGCCGGATGTCAGCGAGCGGATACCGAAATCGCTCGCTTCCTCAAGGGGGTGTCGTTCTGATGGCCGCCAAGAAACGTAGCGCACGTGCGAAAATGCCCAAAGCTCCGCAGAAGACCAGTGAGCAAGATCCGCTGAGCTGGCTCTACACGAACCCGCAGGGATCATCGGATGGCTTCACATTCGGTGTCCTGCGCAAGACGTTTCGAGGGCGAGAGAATTCGGCACACGAGTTCGGCTGGCGAAAATGTCATGTCGGTGCCCATAACTACGTGAACGATCGATCGCGCTGGTCCCCCAACGTCGAGAAGGTGGAGGTCATTCTTCCGCCACGAGCGGACGACCTGCTGAGTGATCCGGATGTCCTCCTCCGGCAAGCTGATGAGTTCGTCTCACCTATAGAAACAGGCCTACTGACCTACGTTTCTCTGCCTTTGGGAGATGTGGATCGCCTCCATACGGGTTGGGAGCGAGCGCGGTCTTATGCCGTATCCTTGGCCAACTCGCGTAAAGTCGCTTCGGTGGTCATTTTACATTCGCCCGGAGTGATCGGCGCGCCTTATCCCCTGCACGCACATCTTTGTATTGTGCCAAAAGTGCTCACTGGGCTTGGCCTACGCCATGGTGCTTATGATCAGGAACTGCTCCGCGACGGAGGCCAAGAAATCCTTCGGGAACTATGGGATGCCCACCTCGACACGTGCCAGTAAATCGCTACCATCGGCACTAAGCCGGTCTGTTTGGATGCATGTCAAATGCTCACGCAAGCGAGTTCTTTCCGCCGGATAATCAGGACCGAACGTCGGCATGCGTTGAAGTCGCAGATTCCGAATGGTGCTAGTGTCGTGTGAGTTTGCTGCTCGCCTCACTCGACGTTTTCAATCCATTGAAACTAGATGGTGGGAGAGCACTCTCGATAATAAATCCCGCAGGATGCCATCCTGCGGGATAATACATTTAGCCAAGAAATTTTTGGAGGTGGGAATGTCCCCAGATTGGGGGGATGAAACTGAAGGATGATACTAATGACCATCGAAGCCGAGAACCAGATCATGCGCCGCCACCTCGATGCTGTTCACCAGATCCTGCTGAACGGTAAAGCGCTAAGGTCAGGATTGTCGCTGATTGCAGGAGATCGACGCAGCCCTGACAACTTTATGCAGGTGGCAATGGCCGCGAAAGACAGTGATGAGGACGTCATTCACCTCGGGTTCGAAAGAATCGTTGGCGAATATCGGCTCGTCGAGATGACACTGTATTTGCCTCGTAACGGCGCAACCCACATCATCTCAGGCTGCCAACTTTACGTCGGTGCGGAAAATGGTTGCGCTTTGATCCTTCCGCCGATCGGCAAGAAGGGAAGCTTTCGAGCAAAGGTCAACGAGATCGTGCATTTGCGGCAGATGCCTTCTGACATGGATCAGGGGATCCAGCGTGCAGATCAACGTTTGAAGAAATTGCTCAGCAGCGCCGGGCAAACCTCGAACTTCGGTTGTGCAGTCGCGGCATGACAAGGGGAGGGCGCTACAGTCGGTTGAACGGCAATGTAGTATATACTCACGTGTCCCACGACCAGTCAGGCTGAATTGTGCCCAAAAGCCAAATATTCCGCCAGTCGCAATGCTGATTAAAAGTGATCGAATAAAGATTTTGCCCATCACAATCACATGGCAAACGGAAACGACGCAAAACGAGAGAATACGGATAATCACGTAATATCGGATTGTCAGGTTTGAAACGCTAATTCCGTGACATACGAGATATGATATCTAAACCCGATTGCGAACGAAAACCAAGCGGTTAATATGGGCGCAGCACCATCAACCAGTCCGACGATCGAGCGCGCCCCTTTTAAGCTGAGGATGGCTCGAGAGAATGCGTTTCTCGCTTTGGGCTATTTTATTGCTGGATATGTTGGCATTTCACTCGCCGTGCCCCCGGGCTATGCGACGATAATTTGGCCTGCGTCCGGTGTCGCGCTTTGTGCATTGTTGGCACGCGGGGCATGGCTATGGCCTGGCATCTGGCTGGGCTCATTTACTTTAAATGTTCTGACCGGCTTCGATAGCTCGGCTGACTTCGATCACTCCTGGCGTGTATTTGCGATCGCTGCCGCGATCGGTATCGGTGCAAGCATTCAGGCAATCGCGGGCTTCGTTATAGCGAAGCGTTTTGCAAGGGGTATCGAACTTTCCAACCTGCGGCGCATCGCATTCGCCGGAATGTTGGTTGTCGTGCTCCCATGCATAATCGCGCCAACAGTCGGCGTCGCCACATTGATTCTCTCCGGTGCGATCAATGGCAACATGGCATTGTCTAATTGGCTGACATGGTATGGCGGGGATTTTCTAGGCGTCATATTGGTCATGCCGATCTTATTGCTGTCCAACCGCTCGCCGGTTGCCGTCAAATGGCAGGGACGGTCTTTACAGGGAACCAGTTCGCTTGTTGCGATCAGCTTGATAACAACATTGTTGCTTACTTTTTATGCGTGGCAGTTTGTTTCCGAACGGGATTACAAGCAGGGCGAGGAAGGGTTTGCGGCCATGACCGCAGATACTGAAGAGGCGCTGCGCTATAGGCTGCAGATTTATCAACGAGGTCTTCAAGGTGCCGCTGCATTCGCGTCGCTCCACGGTTCCGTAAGCCCGTCCGAATGGCGCGATTACGTCAATCGCCTCAACATTGCCCGTTCTTATCCCGGCATGCGCGGGCTAGGTATGTTTCGCGCAGTGAAAAATAGCGAATTGGCAGCGTTCCGCAAAGAGTTTGCAAAGGAGTTCGGTAATCGTTTTACCATTCACCCTGTCGTTGAACGCGACGAGCATTTTATCATAAACCGAATTGAGCCATTGGACCAGAATCTAGCGGCACTGGGTCTCAATCTCGCTTTTGAACAGGGACGCCGCGAAGCCATCGCTCAGTCTTCTGCAACTCATGAACCGGTCCTGACGCGACCGATTGTTTTAGTTCAAGATGCAGAGCAGGGGGCCGGATTTCTCCTGATGTTTCCAGTTCTAAATCAGACCAATGACCCGTCCGGCAAATGGGTTTATGCCCCTCTGGTTGCAGACGAACTACTCAGTAGTCTCACTCCACGCCAAGGCGATGACTTCGCCTTAGAAGTTTATCATGGGAAGCAGATTGAACCAGACGCACTTCTGTATGCGTCAGGATATGTCGGAAAGTCGCCACGGTTTGAACAGTCGACTACGATAGATTTGGCCGGACAGCCCCTGACCCTGCGTTGGACAAGCCTCGTGCCATTCGAACAGCGTTACGCTTCCAGCGCGCCACTGGTTGCATTAGTTAGCGGGTTTACCATTACCGCGCTACTTGGCGCCCTTCTGGTCATCTTTTTGCGACGTGAAAACCATGTGGTTCGTGAAGTCAAAGATGCGACAGCTGAGCTCGCGGAGCGCAATCGAATGTTGGAAATGGCTGAGGCAACTGCCCACATAGGTCACTGGCATCTCGATCTAACCACCAACCGTTTACAATGGTCCGACGAAGTATATCGCCTTCATGGGACAATTCCCGGAGATGAGCCTGCACTCGAAAAGGCGATCGAATTTTACCATCCCGACGATCGCGCAATAGTCGAGCAATCGATAAAGACCGCAACAGAAACCTGCGAGCCATATCGTTTCAAAGCTCGGCTTTTAATCCGAGATGGGGAAGTGCGGCATGTTGAAGTGCGCGGCTTGGTAGAAACTGATGCCGACGGAGAAGCCACCGACATTCTTGGTGTGATAATCGACCGCACCGATGAAACACGCATGCGTGAGCAGTTGACAGAAACGATCGAAGAGGCGCGTGCCGCCGATAAGGCAAAATCGAGTTTCCTTGCTAATATGAGCCATGAGATACGCACTCCCATGAATGGAGTTATCGGGTTCACTGAATTGGCGCTTGCTGACGAACGAAATCCAGACCAGCAGCGCCGACTGCAGATGATAGCGGATTCAGGCAACGCGATGCTGCGGCTGCTCAATGATCTGCTCGATTTCGCCAAGATCGAAGCAAATCAGATGGCGATAATCAAGGAACCGACTGATTTGCGTCATACCCTTAGAAGCTGTCAGCGGCTCATGGAGCCTGTTGCTAAAGCACAGGGGATCGAGCTTGGCCTCGAGATTGATACCAACCTGCCAGCTTCCGTTCTTGTGGACAAAATGCGCTTGCGTCAGATCGTGCTCAATCTTCTGGGCAACGCTCTGAAATTTACTGAACAAGGGCAGGTCGTTATTTCAGCCAAAATAAGCAATCGGCTGTCCGATCCGCATAAATGGATACTTGTGACCGTTCGCGACACCGGCATTGGCATTGATGCCGACCGGCTGGAAAGTATCTTCGGCAAATTTATTCAAGCTGACGACACAACAGCCAGACGGTATGGCGGCACGGGGCTTGGCTTGCCAATCAGTTCCGAGCTTGCCGAATTGATGGGTGGAAGTTTGCGCGCCGAAAGCAAGCTAGGAGAAGGCTCGGCCTTCACACTCTCACTACCTCTGGAGGCCAGTAGCAATACGCGAGCGCCCATAAGCCCGTCGCAGCCGCGCTCCCTCAGTTTGCCTAAGGCTCAGCTGACGATTCTCATCGCTGAAGACAATCCGGTAAACCAGGAACTGGTAATGGCCATGGTCGAAAAAGCCGGACACTTAAGCGCGATCGCAAACGACGGTCAGCACGCAATGCATTCTGTATTAGAAGCGCGGCGGGGCGGGCGTCCGTATGATATGGTTCTTATGGATATGCAGATGCCGAACATGGACGGGTTGCAGGCAACTCGCGCAATCCGGGCGGCAGGGATTGGCGCTGAGGAATTGCCCATCTTGGCGGTCACCGCGAACGCCTATCCCGATGATATTCAACGTTGCATTGCAGCGGGCATGCAAGCCCATCTGGCAAAGCCATTACGGCTAACTGAACTTGTTGCTGCAATCGAAGCTTGGTCTAAGCCGCGAATTGCCGGGCCCACCGGTGCCGCAAAGGAGGAACCGGCACTCGAGGAAGAGACTGATCCTCGTTTGCGCCAAATGTTTGAAGACCGCACGCACGCAGCTGTAAAAGCAATGGACCGACTTTTGGCGGCCGGCCAGTTGGACTTGGAATTGCGCGATGAGATCGGCAGTCTCGTGCATCAAATTGCAGGAGTTGCGGCGTATTTTGGCCAAGCAGCACTTGGCGATATTTGTCGAGATTTTCAGCATGAGTTTCTGGATACCGAAGACGATATTATCGCTTTGAAAATGGTATCGAAAATGCGCAAACGTCTGCTCGATCGTTGACCAATGTTTATGCCATATCATCCGCCAACCGGGGTCGGTCTGTCCGTGAAATCTTCATTCGGCCTTAACTGTTCTTATTCATCAGGATATAACCATGGCTGAAATTTTAATCGCAGACGACGACCCTATTTTGGTCGAAATTCTTAAGTTCCGCCTCGAAGGCGCTGGCTACTCAGTAAAAACAACAAGCAACGGCGAAGACGCGCTGGCAGCTGCACGCGAGAAAGCTCCAGATTTAATCGTTCTGGATTCGATGATGCCCATAATGTCTGGACCCGAAGTTCTGACGGAATTAAAGTCGGACAATGAGTTGTGCGACATTCCCGTCGTCATGCTTACCGCGCGCAAAAGTGAGGCTGATATCGTGGCAGGGCTCAAAAGCGGCGCTGCGGAATATCTGACCAAACCTTTTATTCCCCAAGAACTTCTGGTCCGCATTGCGGCCTTGTTGAATCGATAATCATGAAGGTCCTTCGGCACATCTGGGTTGCTGCATTCATACTGACTAGCTCCCCTCTTGCTGCAGGCGAGGATACAGAATCGAAGCGCACTATAAGTGTAGGGGCAGCAGAGGATGCTCGTGCGGCAGGGAATTTTGACCTCGCGCGCACCATTCTTAGGAAACTATTGGTTGAGCGGCCGGATGATGCAGATCTCCTCCGCCGATTGGCAATGGTCGAAGCTTATGACGGCCATCTCGACAGCGCAATTGTGTTGATCAATCAAGCCGCGGTGCTCGCGCCCGACGATCTCGATATCGCGCTGGCACGCGGCTACATCCTTTTCTGGCGCGGCGATTTGGCCGCTTCCCGCATTGCGGTAGAAGCCATTGAGGCGCGCGATCCCAATTATCCGGAATTAGCTACGCTACGCACTGCGGTTATGCGCGACCAAAAGAACGCAGGAGTTCATTTAAGATCGTTGACGTTTGGCGGCGGGCTCTCGACCATTAAGTTGCGTAACGGCACAAGCCGGACTTGGAATACTGAGCAACTCGTCGCGGCGGTTGATCTGTCGGGCCAAACCACTCTCGCGGTTGGCCTTATGAGGGAAGAGCGCAACGTTTCAGACAATCGTCTGAGCGCGAGAATGGACCGACAGTTTGGTAACGGCTGACGTGACCCCCAGCTTTCCTCCAGCTGGGATTAGAGCCGAGCCGTTTTGTTGCGCATGAGCGCGGTTGAAGCAATGGGCTGCGTAGCGGAGC
>NZ_JBITWB010000004.1:0-295636 GCF_044543405.1 Qipengyuania sp. NPDC077410
GCCTTGATCCCTTCGCCATCCTCGACAACCGCCGCAGGATCCGTGCTCGCTGCAACATCAGGGGCCAGTGCCATCTCTACATTCCTCCCAGGTGTGCCCTGTCCGACGGGCCTTATCCGCCATCGGATAGCCAAGAATGTAACCGGTTGCACGAAATTTCTGGCCCCGCGCCGTGCGAACGCCTAGCCCTCGTTTCAGGAGGTAGAGATGATCGGGTCATATTTGCGCAATCGTGGTGGACGGGCGGCCTTGGGCGCTTTGTTCCTCGTGCTCGTTCCAGCAGGCGGCCTTGCCGCGCAGGACGATGTGTCGCATCGGCAATGTTCGCCCGACGGGCGGCTCTGCTTTGCGCTGACCACAGTGGACGGCGCGCCGACCTATTCCGTCGACCGCGACGGGGCGCCGGTCATCGATGCCTCGCAACTGGGTTTCCTGCTTCGCGGCGCGGGCAAGTGGGGCAGCGGCATCACGCTCGGCGATCCGGTGCGCTCCAGTGCAGACGAAACCTGGGAACAGCCGTGGGGCGAAAGCCGGTTGGTCGTCGATAAACACAATGAAATGCGTGTTCGGCTGACCGAACAGGGCAAGATCAAACGCTCGATTGACATGACTATCAGGGTGTTCGACGACGGTCTGGGCTTCCGCTTCGCCTTTCCCGATCAGCCTCAGCTCACCGATGTGATGATCGATGAAGAGCTTACCGAGTTCGCGATTGCCGGCGATGCGGAAGCCTGGTGGATCCCCGCAGGTGAATGGAATCGTTACGAATATCTCTACAATCACACCCCGGCCAATCAGGTCGGCACGGCCCATTCGCCGATCACTTTCCGCCGCTCGGACGGCCTTCACATCGCGCTCCACGAAGCGTCGCTGATCGATTATTCGGCCTTCTGGCTGCAACGCATCGACCACCAACGCTTCCGCACCCGCCTCGCTCCATCCTCGCAGCCTTGGAAGGTGCGGCGGGAAGCGCCCTTCGAAACGCCGTGGCGGACCATCCTGATCGGCGAGGACGCGCCGGCGCTTTATGCAGCCGCAGACATCATTCTCAACCTCAACGAGCCCAACCGGTTGGGCGATGTCAGCTGGGTCAAACCGCAGAAATACGTCGGCATCTGGTGGGGAATGCATCTCGACAAATGGAGTTGGAACGCGGGACCCAAGCACGGCGCGACCACCGATAACGTACTCGAATACATCGATTTCGCAGCCGACCATGGCTTCGGCTCGGTCCTTGTAGAAGGCTGGAACGAAGGCTGGTGGAGCGAGAGCGGACGCAATTTCCAGTTCGCCGTAGCCTATCCCGATTTCGACATGGGCCGCATCGCGAAATACGCGCGCGAAAAGGGCGTCGAGATCATGGGGCACCATGAAACTGCCGGGAATGCAGGGCTTTACGAACGCCAGCTCGAAAAGGCTTTCGATTACTACCAGCGCTATGGCGTTCATTCGGTGAAAACCGGCTACGTCGCGGACGCCGGCGGCGTCCTGCGCGAAGATCCGGATGGGACGGAGCAATGGGAATACCATGACGGACAATACATGGCCCGCCATCACGTCCACGTGGCTGAACGGGCCGCGGAGCACCACATAGCCATCAATGCGCACGAACCCATCAAGGATACGGGCCTCAGGCGGACCTACCCGAACCTCGTCACCCGTGAAGGTGCGCGGGGGACCGAATACAACGCTTGGGGCGAGCCGCCCAATCCGCCCGAGCACGAACCGACCTTGCTCTTCACCCGCATGCTCTCGGGGCCGTTCGATCTGACGCCGGGCATCGTCAGTCTGGAAGGCCGCGACGGCCGAGCCATCCCGAACACGCTGGCTCGCCAGCTAGCCGATTACGTGGTGATTTACTCGCCCCTCCAGATGGCGGCCGACCTGCCCGAAAACTACGTAAAGCATCCCGATGCGCTGGCCTTTATCGAACAGGTCCCGGTCGATTGGGAACAGACGCGCGTCCTGGCGGGCGACATCGGCGAATACGCGATCGTCGCGCGCCAGCATCGCGGCGGTGAAGACTGGTGGGTGGGCGGCGTTACAGATGCCGAACGTCGCGAAATTTCGATCGATCTGTCTTTTCTGCCAAAGGGCAAGCGCTACACCGCAGAAATCTGGCGTGACGGCAAGGACGGCGGGATCGAAGGTGATCCTTTTGCCATGGTTCGAGAAACACGCGAGATCATCGGCGGGGATACTTTGACGCTATCGATGGAAGCGGGTGGGGGCTTTGCCCTATCTCTCCGTCCGGCAAGCTAGGCCGGCGACGTCCGGCCGCGTGCCTTAGCGAACCTACCCCGCCGCAGCAGTGTGAACCTTCCCGGCCTCGACCGCCGCACAGCTCGTCAGGGCAATGGAGGCGAGCAGCGCGAGGGCTGGGGGGCACGGAAGCCGGGAAGGTTCATGCGATTACTCCGTGAGGGTAAAGGTTACCGGAGTACTCGCCTTCGCGCCCGATGAAGGCGCGATCCAGAGTCGGTATTCGCCCGGTTCCCACCCATGCGACATGTCTGCACGGGTGAACGCGAGGTCTTCGGGCCGCAGCGTAAAGGATACCGTCCGGCTTTCACCCGGTTGCAGCGCTATCTTTTCGAAGCCCTTCAGTTCCTGTACCGGCCGGGTGACCGATCCGACAAGATCGCGCACATAGAGCTGCACCACCTCTTCGCCCGCGCGCGTGCCCGTGTTGGTGATTGTGGCAGTAGCGGTGATCGAACCCTTGGGTCCCATCGACGAGGCCGACAGCGTTGCCGGCGAATAGCCGAATGTCGTGTAGCTGAGACCATAGCCGAAGCGGTACAGTGGATCGTTCGGCGTATTGAGATAGCGCGAAACGTATTTTGCGCCCGGCTCCCCCAGTTCAATGGGGCGGCCGGTGTTCTTCATGTCGTAGTGGATCGGCGCCTGGCCCACATTGATGGGGAAGGTGATCGGCAGTTTGCCCGAAGGGTTGTAATCACCGAACAGCACATCTGCGACCGCGTGGCCGCCCTGCGTGCCCGGATACCACGCATGCAAAATGGCGGGCACGTTGTCGTTTGCCCAGGTGATCGAATTGGGGCGACCGCTCATCATCACCAGCACGACCGGTTTGCCCGTTGCAACGAGCTGTTCGAGCAAGGCCTGCTGATTGCCCGGCAGGTCGAGCGAGGTACGGCTGGCAGCTTCGCCCGTCATGTCCCATTTTTCGCCCATGACCGCGACGACAACGTCCGACGATTTCGCCAGCGCGAGCGCTTCGGCAAAACCATCGGTCTTACCTTCGTCGCCGAACTCGTAGCTCGCGCCCTTGGCGTACTGGACCGTGACACCGTTTCCGGCGTGGGCCTTCATGCCCTCAAGCACGGTGACCGGTCGGGTCTCGCGATCACCGGCTGCCGACCAGCTGCCGATCATGTCGGTCTTGCTGTCCCCAAGCGGGCCGATCACGGCAATTCGCTCCGCATCGGCGGCCAGCGGGAGCACATTGCCGTCGTTCTTGAGCAGAACCATCGATTTGCGCGCTACGTCGCGCGCAGCTTCGAGAAATTCCGGCTTGTACAGCGTTGCTTCCTGCCGCGCCTCGTCCGCATAGCGGTAGGGATCTTCGAACAGTCCGAGGCGATATTTCATTTCGAGCACGCGGCGCACTGCGCGGTCGATATTCGCCTGGCTCACGCGGCCTTCTTCGACCGATTTCACCATGTTTTCCATGAACACGGCGCCCTGCATGTCCATATCGACGCCGGCATTGAGCGCCTGTTCGCCAGCCTGCTCGAGATCCTTGGCGTAACCATGCGGGACCATCTCGTTGATGGAGGTGTAGTCGGTGACGACAAAGCCGTCGAAGCCCCATTCATCGCGCAAGACGTCGGTCAGCAGGAATTTGCTGCCGCTGGCTGGCACGCCGTCGTATTCGTTGAACGACGTCATGAAGGTGGCGACCCCTTCATCGACTGCGGCCTTGAAAGGCGGGAGGTAGACATCGCGCAGCGTACGTTCGGAGATATCGACCGTGTGGTAGTCGCGGCCTGCCTGGGCTGCCCCGTAAGCGGCAAAGTGTTTCGCGGTTGCCAGAACCGTGTCGACGGCCTTCAGATCGTCGCCCTGGTAGCCATGCACGCGTGCCTTGGCGACTTTGCTGCCGAGGTAGACATCTTCCCCGGCGCCTTCCGAAACGCGGCCCCAGCGGGCATCGCGCGATACATCGACCATGGGGGAGAAAGTCCAGTGTATCCCTTCGGCTGACGCTTCCGCGGCCGATACGCGGGCCGATTTCTCGACTGCATCCATGTCCCAGCTCGCCGCTTCGCCGAGGGAGATCGGGAAGATGGTGCGGTGGCCGTGGATCACATCGTATCCGAACAGCAGCGGTATTTTCAGCCTGGTGCCTTCGACAGCCATCCGCTGCAGTTCGCGCGTATAATCTGCGGTATAGGCATTGAAGATCGATCCCACGCGCCCTGCTGCGATATCCTGCTGATAGCCTTCGCGCATGGTCGGACCGGTCGATTCCCAATCGCTGGTGAGCAGCGTCAGCTGGCCGACCTTTTCTTCAAGTGTCATCCGCCCGATCAGATCATCGAGAAAGGCGTCCATCTCTACATCGCGCGCGGCCCAGGATGGCTGGGCGGGCTCGATCGGCACTGCGGTGGACGAAGCGCTGGAGGCTGGCGGGGGTGCCGATGCCACGCCCGTGGTGGCGCAACCGGCAAGTGCCAACGCGCTGACGCCCGCAAGCACACCTCGCTGCAATGAACGCATGTAATTCCTCCCATTTGGACTTCTGACTATATTCACGATGAAGAGCCGCCCCAAGGGAATCGCCTCTTCCGATCTGTCTATACATCGATCATGAAACCGGTTACAACATTGCTCGTCAAATGTCGATTCGGTTACGCGGCAGGCAATGCCGCGAGCCTGAGCGGTCGAGCCGAGACCGCGATTTTGGGGAGGAATTACCGATGAAGTTTCCGCATATGAATCGTTCGGCGGTTGCTCGCCGCATGGCTCTGGCTCTTGTGCACGGTAGCGCCATGGGTGCGCTGGCGATCGGCCTTGCTGCGCCGGCGCATGCGCAGGAATCCAATGCATCGCTACGCGGTCAGATTACCGGCGGCGCCACCCAGGTTGCTGCGGTTAGAGTGGATACGGGCGTGACCCGCACCGCCACGATTGCTGCCGACGGGCGGTATAATTTCGCGTCCCTCGCGGCGGGAACCTATCGTCTCGAGGTTACGACGCCCGACGGTGTGCTTCAGACCGACACCTTCCAATTGTCGGTGGCGCAGGATGCTGTCCTGAACTTCGATGTGGGCGAAATCGCCGCAACGGAAGCACCCGCAGCCGCCGATGATGGTGCAGACGATGTTGCTGCTGGCGACAATGTCATTCTGGTGACGGGCGACCGCATTCGTACGCTGGAAGGCGGCGAAGTCGGCATCAATATTTCCCAGCGGCTGATTGAACAGATCCCGCAGACGAACCGCAACTTCCTGGCTTTTGCCGATCTTGCGCCGGGCGTTCAGTTCATCGACGGGTTTGGCGGCGACCGCCGGCTTCAGGGCGGTGCCCAGAACAGCAGTTCGGTGAATGTGTTCATCGATGGCGTGAGCCAGAAAGACTATATTCTTCGAGGCGGCGTAACCGGACAGGATTCAACGCAAGGCAACCCGTTCCCCCAGGCGGCGATCGGCGAATATCGCGTCATCAGTTCCAACTACAAGGCGGAATTCGACCAGGTCGGATCGGTCGCAATCACGGCTATCACGAAGTCGGGCACCAACGAGTTCCATGGCTCCGGCTTCATCGATTTCACCAATCAGAGTTTACGGGCTGCACGCCCGATCGAATTGTTCGGGGAAAATCCGCAAGGGAAAACCGAAAGCAGGGATCTGCAGTATGGCGGTACCCTGGGCGGGCCGATCATCCGCGACAAATTGTTCTTCTTCGGCACGTATGAAGGCAAGGAGATCATCACGCCGCGCGACGTGACGCCCGGCCTCGATCTGTCCACGGGCTTCTTCCCCGGCGAATATCAGGGTGCGTTCGGTACGTTCAGCGAGATATTCAACGAAAACCTCTATTTCGGAAAACTGGACTTCACGCCCAATAATTCCGACCTCTTTCAGGTTTCGGTCAAGTATCGCGACGAGGATGGTGAAGATTTCGGTAGCGGTACGGCTGCCTACAGCACGCGCACAGTCACGAGCGTGAAGGAATGGCGCGGTCTCGCGCGGTGGGAACACACCTCCGACAATTTCATCAACGATCTGAAGATCACTTACGAAGATGTAACATGGAACCCGCGGCCGTTCTTACTTGAGCCGCGAAATATCTTCCGTGCCGTGATCGAAGAGGACGGCGTCCGGCGCGAAGGCACTGTGCTTCAAACCGGTGGCGGTCGAAACTTCCAGGACAAAGGCCAGGATGGCTGGCAGGTCTCCAACGACTTCACTTGGACGGGCTTCGAGCGGCATACAATCAAGGCCGGGGTAAAAGCTAAGTGGGTCACTCTCAACTCGACCCAGCAGAACAGCTTCAACCCTCAATACACATATAACGTCTCTTACAACCCCGCTGATCCCACGACACCAAACAGCGGCGCTTTCAACGACGCCATTCCATATGAATTGAATTTTAGCACGATCGTGCCGGGCGACGATGTGTCGCTTAATTCAGAGACTTTCCAGTTTGGCGCCTACATTCAGGACGACTGGGACGTCACGGATCGGCTGACGCTCAATCTCGGCGTTCGCTGGGACTTCGAGCGCACGCCAGATTTCCTCAATTACGTGCACGATCCGGCGCGAGTGGCGGCTGTTCAGCCGGAAAACTATCCCAATCTCATCAACGCCAATTACGACATCAACGATTACATCTCGACCGGCACCGAACGAAAAGTCTTCTATGGCGCGATCCAGCCACGGCTCGGCTTTTCTTACTGGCTGGATCCTGATGGCCAGTTCGTCCTTTTTGGCGGTTATGGCCGCTCTTACGACCGCAACCAGTTTGATTTCATTCAACAAGAGCTCGTACAGGGAGCGTCGTTTGGGCGAACATTCATCTTTCAGAATGCCGGTGACCCTCGCGGCGATTGCACGGCCAGTCCAACCTGCATCCCGTTCGACCCGATCTATCTGACGGAAGCTGGGCGTCAGCAGCTAATCGACGGAGCACCTCCGGGTGCTGGCGGCGAGCTCCGCTTTATCGATAACGATCTGAAGCTGCCTTATTCGGACCAGTTCAGCCTGGGTGTTCGCAGCACGTTCGATCTCCTCAATCTCGAGGTCGGATATCGTCATATCGCCAGCCGCGATGGATTTGGATATCTGCTCGGTAATCGTCGCCCGGATGGAAGCTTCTTTCCGTCCGAAGGCAATCCGGACTCGCCTTTCGGTACTCCACCAAGTCCGTATGGTGCTATTCTAATTGGTACTAACGGCATCAACACCGATGCAGATTCCGCGTATCTCAAGTTTGGGAAGCGTTACACGGAACAGTCACCGTGGTCGATCGATGCAACCTACACCTTCACACTGGCCGAAGAAAATCGTCGCTTTGGCGAGTATTTCTCGCTCGATTTCCCATCTTTCGACGATTATCCCGTTATCCGGTCGGCGGGCGTACGCAAGCATCGTTTCGTGATGGCTGGAACGGTAGATCTTCCGCTGGACTTTACTCTCGGCAGCAAGTTCCAGATCGCATCGCCAGCGTATCAGCAGGCTTTCGTCTCCGTAGCTGGTGATCCGAACTCCCGCGATGTCGTGGCAGTCGAAAACGATGCAAATGGCGATCTGTGGGGTTTCCGACAGTTCGACCTTTCGTTGACCAAGTATTTCAACATCGGTCTGATCAATGACGACACTCGCCTGTGGGTTCGCGCAGACGTGCTCAATGTGTTCGATGATCGCAATTACAACGGTTTCGACGCGGTGACTGGAGCGCGCAACTTCAATAACTACAGCACCGATGGTTTCCCGAGGACGATCAAGGTCTCTGCAGGCTTCGACTTCTAATTGGGTCGCAACAAGGTGTGCCGCACTGTCCTCCCGGTGCGGCACATCATAACGATTTGAGTTTATCATGAGATTTTCCGCAGCTTCAGCTGTCGCCCTGTCTTTAACCCTCGCTGCCTGCGCCAATTTCGATCCGCCTGCGTCTTCTGGCCCCGCATCGAACGATGTGGCTGCTTTCTCCGAAGATCTGACACAGCGCACATTCCGGTATTTCTGGGATACTACCGATACCGAGCGATGCCTGGCGCCGGACCGGTGGCCCAGCAACCCGTTCTCCTCGATCGCTGCGACAGGCTATGCCCTGACCGCCTTTGGCGTCGGTGCTGAACGTGGCTACGTTTCGCGCGACGATGCTGCCCAGCGTACGCGAGATTGTCTGGAATTTTACTGGAATGCCCCGCAAGGGCCCGCGGTCAGCGGAACGAGCGGTCACAAGGGTTTCTTCTACCATTTTCTGAATAACGAAGATGGCACGCGGCGCGGCAATACCGAACTTTCTACAGTCGACACCGCGCTACTCCTCGGCGGCGTTCTATTCGCTCAAAGCTACTTCGATCGCGACACAGCCGTGGAGCGCGAGATCCGCGATCTCGCGGAGAAGATCTACCGGCGGGTCGACTGGACTTTCGTTCAGCGCGAAAACAGCACCATTCCTTCAGCCAATGGCGGGAGCGGAAAGGCGATCGCCATGGGGTGGTACCCCGAGCGCGGGGAAGGGGGCGACTTTGGTACGCATGACTGGATCGGCTACAACGAAGGTATGCTGGTTTACATACTGGCAGCAGGATCCCCCACACATCCCGTTGGCAAGGAAGCTTGGGATCAGGCCTGGGCCATGGATCTCGAGAAGGACTGGGGCACCTACTACGGTTACGAATATCTCCAGTTCGAGCCTCTGTTCGGGCACCAGTACAGCCACGTCTGGATCGATTTTCGCGGCATCCAGGATGACTTCATGCGTTCGAAGGGCATCGACTATTTCGAGAATAGCCGGCGCGCCACGTTGAGCCAGCGGGCCTATGGTGCCGATAATCCCAATGACTGGAAGGATTACAGCGCCAGCATCTGGGGGTGGACTGCGTCAGACGGGCCAGCTTCATCGGCGGGCCAGTACGCCGTTAACGGCAAGTCCCGCACCTTCCTGACCTATGCTGCGCGCGGCGTCAGTGCCATTCGCGTGGTCGATGACGGCACCATCGTCCCGACGGCAGCGGGCGGGTCGATACCCTTCGCGCCTGAGGTTACCATCCCGGCGCTTATGAGCATGAGGGCCAAGTACGGCGACCGCCTCTACACCGATTACGGCTTCAAGGACGCCATCAACCCCAGCTTTACGTTCGTGGACGCCGGCTCGACGACGGGCGATACCGATCCGGTCAAAGGCTGGGTCGCGCGCGATCATCTCGGCATCGACCAGGGCCCGATCCTGGCCATGTTGGAAAACCAGCGCACCGGCCTCGTATGGGCGACGATGCGTAAGAACCCGCACATCCGCCGCGGCCTAGAGCGGGCGGGGTTCTCCGGGGGCTGGCTGGACGATCCCGAACGGTAAGGCTCTAACTGTCTGGCAGTCGCAGAACAGCACTTACCGGATAATGGTCCGATGGCAGGCGGCCACCCCAGTGCTGAGTGATCACCGCATATCGATCGACGAGAATGCCGGGTGACAGGAATATGTGATCGATCGGCATCCCGGCGTTCTGAGCGATGTCGAAGCCGGTAAAAGTGCCCGGTGGTCCGTAAGGGGGAGCGATGCTTGCGCTGCGGCTATCGACAAGCGCCCCGGAAGTCAGGACCTGATAGGCTTCGCTGTCCGGGTCGGAGTTAAAGTCGCCCATCACGATCGTCGGCAAGCCCTTTCCAGGGCCGGTGTTAATCCAGTGCAAAATGAGTTTCGCTGCGTTGACCTGGGCGGCCGCGCCGACATGATCGAAGTGCGTATTGAGTACGCGCAGCTTTCCTTGACCATCGCTGCGTTCCAGAATTGCCCACGTGGCAATGCGCGGATAGGCGGCATCCCAGCCCTTACCTGGAACATCCGGTGTGGGAGACAACCAGAAGGTACCACTGTCGGTCATTTCGAACATATCGTGCCGCCACGCTAGTGGTGAAAACTCCCCAGCTTCTTCCCCATCATCCCGGCCCACTCCGATGAAAGAATAGGCGGGAAGTGTTTCTTCCAGATAGCGCTTCTGGGGAAGCAGCACCTCCTGCATGCCGAGGATCGCCGGCGCTTCATAGCGGATCAGATCGCGCACGAGCGTGCGTCGCTCTGGCCAGGCATTGGGCCCATCCGATGCCAGATCGAGCCTGACGTTATAGGTCATCACATCAAGCTGCGCTTCGCGCTCTGTCTTGGCGGTTGGCGCGTGCATGCAGCCGGCGACCAGCAACATGCCGATCAGCACCAGCGCCGCATATAGTCTAGTCATCTGCATCAGTCCGCCGCTGCGAAAGCGTCCAGAGGTAGAGTTCGGGATCCGCATAGGCGGGGTCCCATGCGTTGTGGCCAAGGTCGGGATAGATCGTCAGCCTGCTTCGCTGGCCACCGCACGCCCTGATCGCGCGCGCCATCGCAAAACTTCCCTCAGGAATGACCACATCGTCCCGATCGCCATGCAATGCCCAGATTGGTACATCAACCAGTTCACAGGCGGTCGCCGGATCACCTTGCCCAGCCACCGGGACTAGGGCCGCAAAGAGATCGGGCCGCTCGGCTCCCCATCGCCATGTGGCACGCCCACCTCGGCTCAAACCGGTGAGGTAAATGCGATTTTCATCTATCGGCATCGTCTCCACAATATGATCGAGGATCGCTTCCAGCTTCGAAACATCCCAGTCTTCTTCCGGAGGCAGCAATGGGGAGACGAGAATGAAGGGAAAGTCTGGATCCATGTCCGCGTGCTTGGGCGGTCCGTGAACCTTGACCTTCGCGATGTCCGATCCACGTTCCCCGGAGCCGTGCAGGAAAATCATCAAAGGCCATTTGGCTTCGGAATCGTATGAACGGGGCACAAACAACTGGTACGGGTAGCCTCCTGCCTCCAGACTCTGTTGCGGGTGTTGTCCAGTGATCACGGGTACCGCATCAGCGAGCGCTGGACCCGGCATACTCGCGCAAGCCGTGGCCATTGATGCTGCAGTTAGCAGCACGGCAAAACGTCCGAACCGGGTCATCGCGATCTTTCTCCAAGAAACTCGAAAATAGAAATAAGTTCGTCCTATTCGAGTTCTCGATACGGGGTCAATTCGTCAGGTACGAGCCGTTCCGGCTCCTCCTCCGCTTGATCCTCTGATCGCGAGGGTGGGGGCGATGATTAGACTTTCATCCCGTGCCAGCGTCTCGCCTTCCATCATGCGCAGCATCAGTTCGGCGGCCGTCGAACCCACACGTGTAATGTCGGAATGAACTGTCGTGAGGCCCGGCGTCACATGCCGGGCAAGCGGAATGTCATCAAACCCCGCGACAAGAATATCGCTACCGATCTGAAGACCGGCCACGCGCAACTCGCTCATCAATTCGACCGCCATCATGTCGTTGCTGGCAAACACGGCATCGAAGGTAATGCCGCTGGTAAGCAGCAAGCGAGCGGCCTCGCGACCCGCATCATCGCGAAAATCGCCTGGCAATATCAATGGGCTTCCATTGCCGGTGCGCTCGGCCAGCACGTCGCAATACCCCCGCTGTCGCTCGCGCGCATCGCGATTGTTAGCAGGACCCGCGATGTGAATTATATTGCGTGCTCCGCGATCGATGAGATGGTCCGTGACCAACCGCGCGCCTGTATAATTGTCTACCGATACAAAGGGAGTGACGTTATCGGTTCCTTGGGCGTTAAGTAGTACGGTGGGGATATCGCGCGTCACTGCCTCTACGGTATCGGCGCGAGAGTTCGGTGGCATGACAAGCAGTCCGTCAACCCTGCCTCGCATCGCCCGGATCGCTTGTGCAGTTTCTTCGGCACTCCCATGCATATTGCCCAGCAGCAAGCTCTTGCCGGCGCGATGGGTGACAAGGTCGATACCGCGAATGATTTCGGAAAAGAACTCGCCGAATAAATCGGGTAGAATAACCCCTATCGTATCGGTCTTGCGCTTGGTGAGGCTTCTCGCGCCGCTGTGCGGAACATAATCAAGCGCGGTTGCCGCAGCTTCGATTTTTTCGCGCGTTTTTGCTGTGACGATGGACATGCCATTGAGCGCGCGCGATGCGGTGGCAACCGACACGCCTGCGGCTTTCGCAACGTCGCGTATCGTTACCATGCGTCCCCCATAATCCTATCTTACCCGAACTGCCTTACAACTCCACCTGTCGCAGAGCGGAAACATTTATTTGGCCCGCCCGCACCGTCGGTCATTGCCGACACCATACCAATGAGTCCGGAAGAACTGGCACTTAACGTCACCCTCTTGCCACCGTGTTCAACGGTTCGCCCGTCACGGGGTATCCCAAGTCCTCACCAATGTGCAGCCACGACTTGCCATCCATTTCGCCTATGAAGGGAGTTATCGTTCTCACGGGAATGGCTTCGGCCTGAGCCTTCGCCGCGGCGAAATTTTCGAACAGGGCGAGGCGCTCCAGATTGCGGCGGGTCGGGAAGATTATCTTGATGTCCCCCCTTTCCGCAGAATCGAGCGCGCCCTGCGCAGTAGTCCAGAAAAGATGCGTATTTTCGGAAAGGTCCGCCTCTATCTCGACCGCGCCTGTACCGATGTCGGCTAGGTAGAAACGTGTGTCATAGACACGCGGGATGCGTTCATTCTTTGGATACCAGCGGGCAAACGGCACTAACTGATCGAGATCGAGTTCCCATGCGAAATGTTCGAGAACCGGTTCGAGCTCACCGGTCTGTTCGAGGTACTTCCGCGCGGCGCGCGCTTTATCGGCATCGATTTCGCCGGTCAGTCCGATGACCAACCCTGTTTCTTCAAGCGTTTCGCGTACAACGGCGATCTGGTGCGCAGCTTCGTCTGGATCGAGGCGACCGCCAATCTTTGCCCCGAGGTCGAAATCTGCCGGGTCGACCCGCCCGCCCGGGAAGACGGCCATGCCGCCGGCAAAAACCATTTCGCGCGATCGGATCGTCATCAGGATCTCAGGTGGGCCATCCTCTGACGAATTGCGAAAAATGACCACGGTCGCTGCTGGGATGCCGTCGGCGCCGATTTCGGTTGGTTCGTTCATGCAGATGTTGTGACGGTGACTGCGACCATTGCCAAGGGCTAAAGCCGGATGTCCGGTGTCGATAAACTTTACAGAAGGCAAAGCCGCGGAAGGCCCATTAACCAACGAAAAGCCAGAACAACCGCCCGTGCCTGAATTTTGGCACATCCCGTGCTTTATGTCCCGTGTCTAGATCACGTCTTTGTGGCGACGCCGAACCCACGGTCTCCTAACCCTGCGTCGCTAAGAAAAAAGGCCCGTCCGGTTTCCCACCGGACGGGCCTTTCCCGTTCTACAACTGCAATTGGAGTGAGATCAGCTTGCTTTCACAAATGCCAGCGCGTTGCTGGCTGGAAAAGCTGCTGAAGGTAGTAAGAACCTAAGATGCTTTGGCGACCTGCTTCTCATCCATCATCTGCTGGAGTTCGCCTGCTTCGAACATTTCCATCATGATGTCGCTGCCACCCACGAATTCGCCCTTCACATAGAGTTGGGGAATGGTTGGCCAGTCCGAAAAGGCCTTGATGCCTTGACGGATTTCCATGTCTTGCAGCACGTCCACACTGTCATAGGCGACGCCGCAATGGTCGAGGATGGCAATCGCGCGACTGGAAAATCCGCATTGCGGAAAAAGCGGGGTGCCCTTCATGAAGAGCACGACATCGTTTGCGCCGACAATATCGGCAATACGCTGATTGGTATCGGACATTGGTCCGTCCTTTGTCTAAATTCGGTATGCGAGATCAGGTGGGGGCTTGCGTAGTGAGTTGCAAGGCGTGCAGTTCGCCCCCCATTCGCCCGCCCAGCGCATCATAAACCAGCTTGTGCTGTTTGACACGCGTCAGCCCGGCGAATTGCGGCGCCGTAACCTTGGCGGCCCAATGATCGTTATCGCCCGCCAGATCGCGCATTTCCACGACTGCGCCGGGAAGCGCTTCTTCGATCAACGTGACGATGTCGTCTGCGGCCATGGGCATTACATTCAGCCCTGATCGCTCATGAACTGACGCCGCGCTTCGACGGAGCATTCTTCCAACTTTGTGCGAATGTCGGCTTCGCTGACATCGCATTCGGCCGCAGTCAGATCGCCCAGAAGCTTGCGGATGACGTCTTCATCGCCAGCTTCTTCGAAATCGGCCTGCACGACAGCCTTTTTATAGGCGTCGGTCTCTTCATCGGTGAGGCCCATGAGCCCGGCAGCCCATTCGCCAACAAGACGATTGCGGCGTGCAGCGATCTTGAAGGCATTTTCCTCGTCGAAGGCAAACTTGGCTTCTTCGCCGCGTTCGCGATCTTTAAAATCGGTCATGTCAGTCCTCTCGGGATGGAATCTTGCGGGTCGGAATAGGCGTGGCCCCACCGGCCCGCAAGGGCGCTTATTCCATTACAACGACGAGTTTACCGATCGCTCCGCGGTTCTCGAGCTTGGCGATTGCTTCGTGCGCCCGCTCCAAGGGATATGTCTCGCTCACCAGCGGTTCGATTTTGCCGGCTTTCCAGAGATCGAAGAGTTCTTGAATATTCTGCTCGTTACGTTTCGGCTCGCGCGCGGCAAATGCGCCCCAGAATACACCGCGGATGTCACAGCTTTTCAAAAGTGTGAGATTGAGCGGCATTTTCGCGATGCCGGCAGGGAAGCCGACGACCAGGAAACGTCCTTCCCAGGCGATTGCGCGCAAAGCCGGCTCGGAATAATCGCCGCCCACGATATCATATACGATGTTGGCGCCATCAGGGCCTACGGCCGCCTTGAAGTCATTCGCCAGCTGCTTGGACGTGTCCTTATCGAACGGGGCGCGAGGATAGATTACCACTTCGTCGGCGCCGTGCTTCCTGGCAACCGCGCCCTTTTCCTCGGTGGAGACGGCAGCGACGACGCGGCAGCCATACGCCTTGGCGAGTTCGACGGCCGAGAGACCAACGCCCCCGGCGGCGCCGAGTACGAGAACCGTCTCGCCTTCCTTGATATCACCGCGATCCTTCAGCCCGTGGATCGTTGTGCCGTAGGTCATCAGTAGCGCGCTGGCTTTCACCAGATCGATGCCATCGGGCACCTTGAACAACTTGGCTGCCGGAACGACGACCTTTTCCTGCAGGCCGCCGTTGCCGACGCCGCACATCACCCGGTCACCTACGGCGAAATCGGTGACTCCTTCACCCAGCGCTTCGATGGTGCCGGAGATTTCGCCGCCTGGCGCGAAGGGGCGAGGGGGCTTGAACTGGTACATGTCGCGGATGATCAGCGTATCGGGGAAATTGATCGCACAGGCAGCGACCTTGACCAGAACCTCACCCGAGCCAGCCGTGGGGATATCAATCTCCTCGACAACGAGGGTTTCGGGGCCACCGGTCTCCTTCGAAAGGACTGCTTTCACGCTGATCTTCTCCTATTTGTTTTATCAAGCCAGGGCGTAGTGCCCCGGCGCATTATCTCGTGCGCTGCAATAGCGCTCTCGCTGGCCAGCGTCAGGCCGATCTCGTCTAGACCTTCGAGCAGGCAGCGCTTGCGGAACGGATCGATCTGAAATTCGAACCGGTCCTGAAAGGGGGTCGTGACCACCTGATTTTCCAGGTCGATCGTAATCGGTTGATCCTTGGCAACCTCCAGCAACCGGTCCACCTGATCCTGCGGCAGCTCGACTGCCAGAATACCATTCTTGAAGGCGTTGCCGGCGAAGATATCGGAAAAACTGGGTGCGATCACCGCTGTCAGCCCCATATCCAGCATGGCCCAGGCGGCATGTTCGCGGCTCGATCCGCAACCGAAGTTGTCGCCCGCGATGAGAATGGGGGCGTTAGCGAAATCCTCGACATCGAAAGGATTCCCGGGCGCCGCGCGGATGGTTTCGAATGCGCCTGCGCCGAGCCCTTCGCGGCTTACGGTCTTGAGCCAGTGGGCGGGGATGATGACGTCGGTGTCGACGTTCTTGAGGCCCAACGGAATGGCGCGCCCCTCGATGGTGGAAACGGCCTTCACCCTTGACCACCCGGCATGGTCGCCAGTGTCATGCTGCGCAGCATGGGAAGCTCCCTCCAGAAGCGGTCGACTAATCGGTTTCGGGCGTCTCGCCAGAAGGTATGGGTCCGGGGCGCTGCGGCTGGTTTTTCCGCTCCTTGCGCTTGTTGGCGTAAAGCATCGCGGCAGCAATGGCGGCCGATCCGATCGCACTTGCAATGGCGGCTTTTCCGGTGATCTTCTTGGTCATGAGTTCTCAATGGTCAGGCCGCACCGTCTTGGCAAGGGGCGAGGTTACGGACATCGGCAAGACGCCCGGTAACGGCGGCGGCAGCAGCCATTGCCGGGCTGACCAGATGCGTTCGGGATCCGGGGCCTTGGCGGCCGACGAAATTACGGTTGCTCGTGGAAGCGCAGCGTTCACCCGGCGGTACCTTGTCGGGGTTCATCGCCAGGCAGGCGGAACAGCCCGGCTCGCGCCATTCGAAGCCGGCATCGGTGAATATCCGGTCAAGCCCTTCGTCTTCGGCCTGGCGTTTGACCAATCCGGAACCCGGGACCACAATTGCCCATCGCACGTTTGGCGCCTTCTTGCGACCTTTCAACACCTCGGCCGCGGCACGCAAATCTTCGATCCGGCTGTTTGTGCAGCTGCCGATGAAGATATTCTCTACCGCGATATCCTCGATCGGCGTTCCGGGGGTCAGGCCCATGTAATCCAGGCTCTTGCGCGCCGCATCCTGCTTGGATGGATCGGCAAAACTGTCGGGGGAGGGGACGCACCCGCCTACCGCCACCACGTCTTCAGGACTGGTCCCCCAGCTTACGGTTGGTTCAACAATCGCGGCGTCGATCACGACCGATTTGTCGAAATAGGCGCCCTCATCGGTGGCGAGCGACCTCCACCAGGTGACCGCGTTATCCCAATCGTCGCCCTGCGGCGAATAGGGACGGCCGCGAAGATACTCGAAAACCCTTTCGTCAGGCGCAATCAGGCCTGCCCGTGCGCCGCCTTCGATGCTCATGTTGCAAACGGTAAGCCGCCCTTCGACGCTCATTTCCTCGAACACCCGGCCGCGATATTCGATGACGTGTCCGGTGCCTCCTGCGGTTCCGATGATGCCGATAATATGCAGGACCAGGTCTTTCGCAGTAACGCCCGGACCGAGCATTCCATCCACCCGTACTTCCATGGTTTTCGAAGGGCGAAGCTGTAGCGTCTGGGTCGCGAGCACATGCTCGACCTCGCTCGTCCCGATACCGAATGCCAAGGCGCCGATCCCGCCGTGCGCGGCGGTGTGACTGTCCCCGCAAACGATGGTGGTGCCGGGCAGCGAAAAGCCCTGCTCGGGGCCGACGACATGGACGATACCCTGTTCGGGCGCGGTGGCGTCGATATAGTCGATCCCGAAGGATGGCGCATTGCGTTCAAGGGCGGCGAGCTGCGCTGCACTTTGCGTATCTTCGATCGGCAGGCGCGAACCGTCTGCTGCGATCCGCTTCGTTGTCGGCAGATTGTGATCCGGGACCGCAAGCGTAAGGTCGGGGCGCCGTACGGTTCTACCAGCCAGCCGCAGGGCTTCGAATGCCTGCGGGCTAGTCACTTCGTGGACGAGGTGGCGATCGATATAGATCAGGCAAGTCCCGTCATCGAGCCGATCGACGACATGCTGATCCCAAATCTTTTCGTAAAGAGTGCGCGGTTTGCTGGCCATTGCGGTGAACCTTGAGCCAAGCAGCCCGTATCCGCAAAAAGGCAAATCCAGAGTCTTCCAAACTTAACCTTTCTCTGCTCTATTGACACTTATGTCAGCAAAGCCATTTTTCTTCCCGATCAAAGTCCTTCCCGATGATATCGATTTCATGGGCCACGTGAACAATGCCCGCTATCTGAACTGGGTTCAGGATACAGTGCTTGCGCATTGGCAGAAGCTGGCTCCTGCAGAAGAGGTCGCAACCAAGGCATGGGTCGCTCTCAAACATGAGATTACCTATCGCAGACCAGCGTTTCTGCATGACGATGTCATCGCGGAAACCGTGCTGGAAAAGATCGCGGGTGCCCGTAGCTTCTACAATACGATAATCCGTCGCGGCGAAGAGGTTCTGGCCGAAGTGCAAAGCATGTGGTGCTGCATCGATGCCGACAGCCATCGACCCGCTCGCATCGATCGCGACGTTGCGGAGCGCTGTTTCGGAATGCCGCGCAAGCAGAAACCTTACGCTGCCGAATAGTCCTCACGCAGGCGGGCTTTGCCTGCCGGGCGCATGACACTATATCGGGTGCATGGATTTCCTCGCGCCGGCCCTTATCGTCTTTGCCACTGTGTTGGCCATGGAATGGGTCGCATGGGCGAGCCACAAGTACATCATGCACGGATTCGCTTGGTCTTGGCATCGGGACCACCACGAGCCTCATGACAATTTGCTGGAAAAGAACGACCTTTTCGCAATCGTCGGCGCAGTGGCAAGCATTTCCATGTTCGCCATCGGCAGTCCGATGGTGCTGGGATCGGGCGCGTGGTGGCCGGGCACATGGATCGGGCTAGGAATATTGTTCTACGGAATCATCTATACGCTGGTGCATGATGGCCTGGTGCACCAACGTTACTTCCAGTGGGTTCCAAAGCGTGGCTATGCGAAGCGCTTGGTGCAGGCGCACAAGCTACACCACGCGACTGTGGGTAAGGAAGGCGGGGTGAGTTTCGGATTTGTCTTGGCTCGCGATCCTGCGAGGCTCAAGGCAGAACTCCGGCGGCAGCGTGAAGCCGGTATCGCGACCATACGCGAAAGCGCCGGAGCCTGAGGCCCCGGCGCAATTCATAAACCGTTGGCGAATGGCTTACTTGGCGTAGTTCACGTAAAGGCCATGGATCAGCCCCGGGAAATAGCCCAGCAAGGTTAGAACAAGGTTCAACAGCGCTTTACCGCCCAGTCCATGCTTTGCAGCGACACCCAGGGGGGGAAGCAGGATCGTGGCGATGAGAATGAGAATTGCCATGGAAAAAATGTCCTTTTGATGCCCTTCCGTCGTTCACATTACCAACCGATCGGCGACGGGGCAGTTCCAGAGGTCATTCGTTCCGGGTGGCTATCCAACTGCCGCAGACGACAAGAATTCCAATGGAAATCCAGTACCAGGGATGGCCAAGGGTGTACCAGGTGAACACTGCGCCCGCTGCCATGGCGCCAATGGCCATCGTCTTGGATGATCGGCTGATGGCACGGCGGTCGCGCCAGTCTTTCACCTGCGGTCCCCAATGGGGATGATCGAGGATTTTCTGTTCGAGTTCCGGGCTCGATCGCGCAAAGAAATAGACCGCCAGCAGCAGGAAAGGGACTGTCGGCATGATCGGTAGCACCGCCCCTATGGCACCGAGACCGACTGCGAAAATACCCAGACCCTTGAAGATCGGCCGTCTCACGTCAGATCACCCCGCTGCAATCCGCGCGGCATGTTCCTGCACTAGGGCAATCATGTTCGGCACACCCTGCGTGCGATTGCTCGACAACTGGTTTTTCAGATCGAAAGGGGCGAGTGCAGCCTCAATGTCCATTTTCGCGACTTCGGTTGCCGGCTTGTCCTGTACGGCCGCTATGACCAGAGCGACGATGCCCTTGGTGATTGCGGCATTGCTGTCGGCCAGGAAATGTAGCTTTCCTTCATCACCGGTTGGATAAACCCATACTTGGGCACTGCAGCCGCGCACCAGCGTGGCATCTGTCTTGAGCGCTCCCGGCATTTCTTCAAGGTCGCGACCCAGCTCGATCAGCAGGCGGTAGCGTTCGTCGCCTTCGAGAAACTCGTATTCTTCTGCAATATCGGAAATCGTGCGCATGGCGCGCCTTTAGCGGGCTGGGCGGCAGCCGTCCATGTGCCTCAGCCTGACAAGCCGCCGGGCCGGGTAAACGCATAGTAGATAACGTAAAACCAGCCAAAGAAGCCCTGGATGGCGGCCCACACGATGGACTTGTGCAAGCTCCAGCTGATGGCCACGGCAATTGCGCTGCCGAGGCCGATACCGGCCCGTGCGGCGTCGGTCCTGACGACGCTCAAAGGTCTACTCCGCTGGCGATCGCCTCGAGCTTCTTGATACGTTCCTTGAGGTCGGAGATCTCAATGCGCGCCGCGCCGAGCGATGATCCGGCCTTTTCATCATCAGGCGCGTAATGTCGTTCAAGCTCCTGGCGTTTGAGAGCCAGCCAGCCCTGCCAGGCCCGGAGCAGAACGCTAGCGACGATGGTCAATCCGACCAGCGAGGCTCCTGCGATTATCATAGTCGGTTCGAACACCACCTCATGTCCTCCTTCAACTAGTCCCTATCGGTCTGCTTTTCGCGCAGAGCTTCGATTTCGGCAGAGATGCGCTTCGTTTCGCGCGCATCGAGCGAATTGTTATCAGTCGCTATCCGCTCGAGCACCTTGATGCGCTCCCGCAGTTCATCCAGTTCGCGGCGCTCTTCGGTGCGATCAAACGTCTGATGCTGCCCGCGCTCCGACTGGTCGTCGCCCAGTCCTGAACCGTGGCGATGCTTCGATTTCACCATTTCGGCAAAGGCTATGAGCGCCACGATTATCACAACTGCAGTCCAGAAACTCATAATGCATTCTCACGCGAAGCTGTTCGGTCATCGATCTGGTGAAGGTCTCTCAGTTCGTCGATCTGCATAGCGAGCACATGATTGCCGTCAGTAGCGATGCGCTCGAGAACGCGAACCCGTTCTTCCATCTTTGAATAATCACCATTGGCAAACCGCGCCTGGTCTGCCTTCGCTTCTTCGGCGCGGGCATGCAGTTCCAGCTTACGCTCCTCGTGCGCTTGGACCCGCTGATTCACTATGTAGGCGAAGGGCAACACCAACATCAGGATCACCAGAATGAAACCGAAGACAAGGATCAGGTCGGGATCCATCAGTTGGTTTCCCTGCCTTCACGCAGACGGTCGATTTCGTGCGTCAGATGATATCCGCTGTCGGTCACGATCCGTTCGACATTGCCGAGGCGATCCTTAAGCGATCCGAGTTCGGCACGCAGTTCAGCATTTTCCTGCGTCAGCAACTTGACCCGTTCGACGGCCTGGTCGTTCTTTGGATAGACCGCCTTACCCCAGCTGTTTTCGAGCGGGTAACCATTCTTGATCCGCATCCATGTCGTCATCAGCCACCCGGCTGTCATGATGCCGACGCCTGCGATGATCGTTGTTTCGGAAAGGAATTCCATTATGCCTTCTCCCCTGTCTTGATACTCAGCGGCACCCCGCTGTCGGCCCCTTCGACGGTGCGCTGATCGCGTAGTGCCTCAATCTGGGTGGCTACGTCGTAACCCTTGTCGGTCACGATACGTTCGAGCACGCGCACCCGGTCTTCCAGGTCGTGGACCTTGCTGGCGTATTGCGCGGCCTTTTCTGCAGTGGCTTGCGCAGTGGTCTTGACGTTCATTTCGGCCAGCTTTTGCTGGTGCTTCGTCCAAATCGCGACGATCGGGATCATCAGGGCGATGATCGGGATAAAAACGCCGATGTTTTCCATTCTGCTTCTCCCCCTCTGTTCGCTCAGCGTAACCGTTCGATCTCGGCGTTGAGGCGCGGATTGCTGCTGACATAGTAGGTTTCGACGTCAGCAAGGCGGCGATCGACGTCTTTCATTCGCGCGCGGATTTCGCGGGCAGTGCGCTTCGGGTTCTGGCGAACACGCTGCCAGTAGGTCTGCTCTTCGCGGTCGACATAGAGATGTGACGGCTTCTTGTTCAGCAGCAGGCCTGCAATGAAGTAGAACGGGATGGTCGAACCACCGGACATGAAGGTCAGGCCGACCAGGCCGAGACGGACCCAAAAGACATTGACGCCGGTATAGTCGGCAATGCCGGAGCATACGCCCATCAACTTCGCGTTCTGCTTGTCGCGGTAAAGCGTGGTGCGGGGGCTGTTCATTTCAGGCTTCCTTTCTTCTCGGCCATCAACTGCTCGAGTTCGCGCAGCTGCTGGTTATCCTGTTCACTGTCGTGAACGAGGCGGGCGGGGCGAAAGTCCGGATTGTCGCTCGCTACGAGGCGCTCGACCGTATCCATGCGGTCGTCCAGCCGCTTTGCGAGGCTGTAGAGTTCCTCGAGCAGGGCTTCGTCATCTGTCGTGATGGTCGCCGAAGTCTTCCACTTCGTGATGTAGTGGAGGATGATCCACGGCAGGCCGATGAAAATGGCCACGATTGCAAAAATCTCTTCCACGGATCAGTCCTCCTTGCTCGCGCCGTTCTTGCCGAGCGCCTTTTTCATCTGTTCGAGTTCGTCGTCGATCGCGTCGGCACCTTCCAGGGCGGCGATTTCGTCGGCCAGGCTGGGCTTGTCCGACTTGTCGGCAATGCTCAGCGCATCGGCGCGGCCTTCGGCGTAGTCGACGCGGCGTTCGAGCTGATCGAAGCGCGAAAGTGCATCGTCGACCCGTTCGTTCGTCATCAGACTGCGAAGCTTGACGCGGTTCTCCGCGCTTTCGAGGCGCGCGGCAATCGCCGTCTGGCGGCTCCGCGCTTCGCGAAGGCGGTTCTGAAGCTTCTGGATGTCCTGCTCATAGGCGCGCAGCGCATCGTCGAGGACGGCGATCTCCTGTTTGAGCTGCTCGCTCATGTCGACCGCCTTCTTCTTTTCGACCAGGGCGGCGCGGGCAAGATCCTCCCGGTCCTTCGAGATGGCGAGTTGGGCCTTCTCGCTCCAGTCCGCCTGAAGTTTGTCGAGCTTGACCGTGTGGCGGTGCATCTCCTTCTGGTCCGCAATCGTGCGAGCGGCGCTCGCGCGGACTTCGACCAGCGTTTCCTCCATCTCGAGGATGATCATGCGGATCATCTTCTGGGGGTCGTCCGCCTTGTCCAGCATGTCGTTGAAGTTGGCGGCGATGATGTCGCGGGTGCGGCTGAAAATGCCCATTAAAGGTGCTCCATTGGCAAAAAAGTCCGATCCTCTGGACCGTCCGGCGTCGCGGGTCGGTGTCGGCGACCGGCGCAGCCGTTCTACCTCTTCCTCGATCCGCGACAAGCGGGGGCGGGCCGAAGCGCCGTCGGCATCACTGCCGCGGGGACTGTCGGGGGAGTGGCGCTCCGGCCCTAAGGGATCGTGGTCGGGGGGCAGGGTCATGCGATCTCGACCTGTTCGTAGGCGGCCACCGCGGGGGTGGGGGCGGTGACCGTGATATGCGAGCTCAGCACGACGAAGGTGGCCATGGCCGCGATGCTCGCGATGGCAGCTTGCCCGAGCTGGCTGCGGAAGAAGTTGATGTTGTACATGCGGGGTGCCTCCCTTGGGTCAGATGACCGATTGCTGTTATCCCTTTTTCAGCAAAGGGCGTGCCAAACCCGGAAAACGGCGGATTTTCGGGCGTTGCGAGGCATCGCATAGGAGAGGTGATGGTTTTTGTTGCCAATCCTTGGGGCATTTTCCTATATATTGGCCCATGGAGCGGGAGAACCAGTTCATAGGCCAGTCCGGAGCCTTCCTCGACGCAGTCGAGCGGGCCAGCCGCGCCGCGCCAATGCGCAGGCCCGTGCTCGTCATAGGCGAGCGGGGCACGGGCAAGGAACTGATCGCGGAACGTCTGCATCGCCTTTCTACCAGATGGGACGAGCCACTGGTCACCATGAACTGCGCCGCGCTGCCGGAAACGCTGATCGAGGCCGAGCTTTTCGGGCACGAGGCGGGGGCCTTCACCGGTGCTACCAGATCAAGGGCAGGCAGGTTCGAGGAAGCCGACAAGGGGACGCTTTTTCTCGACGAACTGGGCACTTTGTCGATGGGTGCGCAGGAGAGGCTGTTGAGAGCAGTCGAATATGGCGAGGTGACGCGCATCGGATCGAGTCGTCCGACGCGGGTCGATGTCCGTATCGTCGCGGCCACCAACGAGGACCTGCCCAGGAAAGCGGAGCGCGGCGATTTCCGCGCCGACTTGCTCGACCGGCTCAGTTTCGAAGTCATTACCCTTCCGCCCCTGCGCGTGCGCGAAGGGGATGTGCATGTCCTGACGGATTACTTCGGCCGCCGCATGGCTGCCGAACTGGGTTGGGAGGGCTGGCCGGGCTTCGCGCCCCATGTCGCCGAACAAATGGAAAAGCACGACTGGCCCGGCAATGTGCGAGAACTGCGCAATGTCGTGGAACGCGCCATCTATCGCTGGGACGACTGGAGCGAGCCGATCGGGCACGTGGTTTTCGATCCCTTCGACAGCCCCTGGAAGCCCGTATCGCCGGAACCGCGGGCCGAGAAAGCGGCTGCGAAAGTCAATGCGCCCGCCGACCGCCCGCCTGATTTCGATCATGTGGACGATCTGCGTTCGGCCGTGGATGCGCATGAGCGCGCCATAGTGGAGCATGCGCTGGGCAAGCATCGCTGGAACCAGCGGCAGACAGCCAAGGCGCTGGGGCTGAGTTACGATCAGTTGCGCCATTGCATAAAGAAGCACGCGCTGGCGGACGATAGCTGATCGCCGCTTGCTTTTCGCAAGACTCGCGCCTATCTGGCTGCGCATCCCGACATTGTCGCGACACTGGAGGGGCTGGCGCCGCAAGGGGCCGGCACGAAACCCCATTGTCGCCTGGCATGTGCAAATGGAGACTGAATGGCCGACCTGGTACGCTTGACCGAAGTAATCGAACCCGAGGCAAAGGCGCTCGGATTTGATCTCGTGCGCGTCAAGATGATGCCGTCCGAAGCCGGCGACGGCGGCGAGGCGCTGCAGATCATGGCCGAAGACCCGGCGACGGGCCAGCTTGTGATCGACCAGTGTGCGGCCCTGTCGCGCCGCGTGTCCGAACGGCTGGACGCGCTGGAAGAAGAAGGCGAGGTGCTGATTGCGGGCGCCTATCATCTCGAAGTGTCGAGCCCGGGCATCGACCGCCCGCTCACCCGAGCGAAGGATTTCGCCGATTGGGCAGGGCACGAAGCCAAGATTTCCATGGCGAAGGGATATGACGGCCAGCGCAATCTGCGCGGTTCGCTCAAGGGCATCGATGGCGACCTGGTCACGATCGATGATCGCAAGGCAGGGGAAGTTTCCATTCCCCGCGACCAGATTCATTCGGCACAGCTTGTCTTGACCGACGAACTTATTGCCGCCACCCAGCCGCTCGACACGAGCGGTGCCGACGAAATTGTCGAAACCGAAGAAGAAAAGGCAGACGACTGATGGCCAGCGCCATTTCCGCCAACAAGGCTGAACTCCTCGCGATCGCAAACTCGGTCGCTTCGGAAAAGATGATCGACAAGGCGATCGTCATCGAAGCGATGGAAGAGGCGATCCAGAAATCTGCCCGTAACCGCTACGGCGCCGAAAACGATATCCGTGCCAAGCTCGATCCGCTGACCGGCGATCTGCGCCTGTGGCGTGTTGTCGAAGTGGTCGAGGAAGTCGAAGACTACTTCAAGCAGGTGGACCTGAAGGCTGCGCAGAAGCTGCAGGACGACGCCAAGATCGGTGACTTCATCGTCGATCCGCTTCCCCCGGTCGATCTCGGCCGGATCGACGCGCAGAGTGCCAAGCAGGTGATCTTCCAGAAGGTCCGCGACGCCGAGCGCGAGCGCCAGTTCGACGAATTCAAGGATCGCGCAGGCGAAGTGATCACCGGTGTGATCAAATCGGTCGAATTCGGCCATGTGATCGTGAACCTGGGACGCGCCGAAGGCGTGATCCGCCGCGACCAGCAGATCCCCCGCGAAGCCGCCCGTGTCGGCGAACGCGTGCGCGCGCTGATTACCAAGGTGGAACGCAACAACCGCGGTCCGCAGATCTTCCTGTCCCGCGCGCACCCCGATTTCATGAAGAAGCTGTTCGCGCAGGAAGTGCCCGAAATCTACGACGGCATTATCGAGATCAAGGCAGCCGCCCGCGATCCGGGCAGCCGTGCCAAGATCGGCGTGATCAGCCACGACAGCAGCATCGACCCCGTCGGCGCCTGCGTCGGTATGAAAGGTAGCCGCGTGCAGGCCGTCGTGCAGGAACTGCAGGGCGAAAAGATCGACATCATTCCCTGGTCGGAAGATGGCGCGACCTTCATCGTCAATGCGCTGCAGCCCGCCACCGTCAGCCGCGTCGTTCTCGATGAGGAAGATGGCCGCATCGAAGTCGTCGTGCCCGACGACCAGCTTTCGCTGGCCATCGGTCGCCGCGGCCAGAACGTGCGCCTCGCCAGCCAGCTGACGAGCAACCAGATCGACATCATGACCGAGGAAGAAGCCTCGGAAAAGCGGAGCAAGGAATTTGCCGAGCGTTCGAAGATGTTCGAAGAGGAACTCGACGTCGACGAAACGCTGTCGCAGCTGCTTGTTGCCGAAGGCTTCGCCGAACTCGAAGAAGTTGCCTATGTCGAGCTGGAAGAACTGGCGGGCATCGAAGGTTTCGACGAGGATTTGGCCGAAGAGCTCCAGAGCCGCGCACAGGAAGCCATCGATCGTCAGGAAGCAGCGCACCGCGAGGCGCGCCGCGAGCTGGGCGTGGAAGACGCGCTGGCCGAACTGCCGCACCTGACCGAGGCCATGCTGGTCACGCTGGGCAAGGCAGGGCTCAAGACGCTGGACGACGTGGCCGATCTTGCCACCGACGAACTCATCCAGAAGAAGCGCGAAGCCCCGCGTCGCCGCAACAATGCCGACGGTCCGCCGATGCGGCGTCCCTCGGTCCGCGAGCAGGACAAGGGCGGCGTGCTGGGCGAATATGGCCTGACCGAAGAGCAGGGCAACGAGATCATCATGGCTGCCCGCGCCCATTGGTTCGAAGACGAAGAGGAAGCTCCGGCACCTGCCGAGACGACCGACAAGCAGGAGGCCGCCGATGCGGACTCCACCCAATGAGAGCCTGAGTTCCGACATCGTCGAAGCGCCCAAGGCACGGAAAGCTTCCGAGCCCGAAAGGCGCTGCGTCATTTCAGGACAGACCGGCCCGCGCGAGGAACTCGTGCGGCTGGCTGTTTCGCCGTCCGGCCTTGTCCTGCCCGATGCGCAGGAAAAGGCGCCGGGCCGCGGGGCCTGGGTCGGTGAAAACCGCGCCGGTCTGGAAGCGGCGCTGGCCAATGGCAAGCTGAAGGGCGGGCTGTCGCGCGCCTTCAAGACGGGCGACCTGGAAATTCCCGAGACGCTGCCCCAGATGGTGCAGGATGCGCTGACGCGCGTGCTTCTGGACCGACTGGGGCTCGAAATGCGCGTCGGAGGTCTTATCTTAGGTACGCAGCGCATTGCCGAGGCTGCGCGCGGCGGGGCTGTGGTCCTGTTGCTGCACGCCAGCGATGCAAGCGAAGATGGGCGCAAGAAGCTGGATCAGGCCTGGCGGGTCGGACGCGAGGCGGAAGGGTCCGGAGAACGGGGCCTCGAACTGCCTCTGGACCGGAACGCTTTGTCTGTGGCATTGGGCCGCGACAATGTCGTCCATTTGGCGCTGGCCGAGGATGCATCGGCTACCAGGGTCATCAAGCCCCTGACGCGCCTCATGCATTATCTGGGACAGGAATTCCCTGCCGGTATGGCGCCGCGTTAGCGAGCGCCAGCGACGAATTGAACGATTGATACGAAGAGAAACGAGCAAGAATGAGCGACGACGACAAGAAACCAGCCCGCAAACCGCTGACCCTGAAGGGCGCGCAACCGGGTGAGGTCAAGCAGACCTTCAGCCACGGCCGCACCAACAAGGTGGCGGTCGAGGTGAAGCGCCGCCGCAAGCTTGTTAAGCCCGGCGAGACGCCGCCCGCGCCGCCACCTCCGCCGCCGGCGCCCGAGCCCGCGCCGGCTCCTGCGCCGACCCCGACGGCTGCAAAGCCCGAGGTCAAGAAGAAGCCTGCCCCGTCGAACGAGACGCCGCAGGAACGCGTCGCCCGGCTTCAGCGCGAAGCCGAGGAAGACCGGCTGCGCCAGGCCGAAGAAGCGCGCAAGCGCGAGGAAGAGCAGGCCCGGCAGGCAATAGAAGACGAGAAGAAGCGGGCGGAAGAAAACCGCAAGGCCGAGGAAGAAGCAGCCAAGAAGGCCGCCGAAGAGCCGAAGAAGGTCGAACAGGCAGAGAAGGCCGAGAAGGAGCCCGAAGTACCCGCTCCGGCTGCCGAAGAGGCACCGGCAGAGGAGGCCTCGTCGGCAACGCCTGCGCCTGCCCCGCGCCGGTTCACACCGGTCGCGCGACCCGAAATCAAGAAGCCCGAGCGCAAGAAGAAGGAAGAGAAGCCCGCCCGCGGTGCACAGGCCGAAACGCCGGACAAGCGCCGTTCGGGCAAGCTGACCGTCAAGAAGGCTCTCAACGAGGACGAAGGCCGCCGTGCGCGCAGCCTCGCCGCACTGAAGCGTGCCCGCGAAAAGGAACGCCGGATGCAGGGCGGTGGCTCGAGCAAGCCCCGCGAAAAGCAGGTACGCGACGTAATCGTCCCAGAGGCGATCACGGTCGGCGAACTGGCCAAGCGTATGGGTGAGAAGGGGGCCGATCTCGTCAAGGAACTCTTCAACCTCGACATGATGGTTACCGTCAACCAGACGATCGACCAGGATACGGCGGAACTGCTCGTCGAACAGTTCGGTCATACCATCCAGAAGGTGTCCGAAGCGGACGTCGATATTGCGGCCGACGAAGATGTCGATCCGGAAGAAACGCTCAAGGCGCGCCCTCCGGTCGTCACCATCATGGGCCATGTCGACCACGGCAAGACCAGCCTGCTGGACGCGCTTCGCGGCGCCAATGTCGTCAAGGGCGAAGCCGGCGGCATTACGCAGCATATCGGCAGTTATCAGGTGAAGACGAAGAGCGGCGACCTGGTCACCTTCCTCGACACGCCTGGCCACGCTGCCTTTACCCAGATGCGCCAGCGCGGTGCGAACATCACCGATATCGTGGTGCTGGTGGTGGCCGCCGACGACGGCATCATGCCGCAGACGATCGAGGCCATCAATCACACCAAGGCTGCCGGCGTTCCGATGATCGTCGCGATCAACAAGATGGACAAGCCGGAAGCCAATCCGGACAACATCCGCAACCGCCTGCTCGAACACGAAGTGATCGTGGAGAAGATGTCGGGCGATGTGCAGGATGTCGAAATCTCGGCCAAGGAAAAGACCGGCCTCGACAAGCTGCTCGAAGCCATCAGCGTGCAGGCCGAACTGCTCGAACTGAAGGCCAATCCCGATCGTATGGCCGAGGCCACCGTGATCGAAGCGCAGCTGGACAAGGGCCGCGGCCCGGTAGCGACCGTGCTGGTGACCCGCGGCACGTTGGAGCGTGGCAACACCTTCGTCGTGGGTACGCAGAGCGGCCGTGTCCGTGCGATCGTCGACGATCAGGGCAAGCAGATCAAGAAGGCCGGGCCTTCCATGCCGGTCGAGGTTCTGGGCCTTGGCGGCGTGCCGAGTGCGGGCGATGTGCTGACCGTGGTCGAAAACGAGCAGCGTGCGCGTGAAGTGGCGGAATATCGTCAGGAAAAGGCGACGGAAAAGCGCACGGCGCTGGCCCCGACCAGTTTCGACACGATGTTCAACAATCTGGCCGCCAATGTCATCGAATTCCCCGTGCTGGTGAAAGCCGACGTGCAGGGTTCGGTGGAAGCGATCACCTCTGCCTTGCACAATCTGTCGAACGACGAGATCAAGGTCCGCGTGCTGCATGCAGGCGTGGGTGCGATCACCGAGAGCGACGTGACGCTGGCCGCTGCCTCGAACGCGCCGATCATCGGCTTCAACGTACGCCCGAATGCCAAGGCACGCGAGCTGGTGAAGCGCGACGGTGTGGAGATGAAGTATTACGACGTCATCTATCACCTGACCGAGGAAATCGCCAAGGAGATGGCAGGCGAGCTGGGTCCGGAGCGGATCGAGCATGTCGTCGGCCGTGCCGCCGTCAAGGAAGTGTTCCGTTCGGGCAAGAAGGACAAGGCCGCCGGCCTGCTGGTCGAGGAAGGCGTCATCCGCAAGGGGCTGCACGCACGCCTCACGCGGGACGATGTCATCGTCTCGGCCACGACCATCGCCTCGCTGCGCCGGTTCAAGGACGATGTGGACGAAGTCCGCGCCGGTCTGGAATGCGGTGTGGTGCTTGCCGATACGAACGACATCAAGGCTGGCGACCAGCTGGAAGTCTTCGAAGTCGAGGAGCGTGAGCGTACCCTGTAATGGCGTCCGAACACGCTCTCGGCGCGGCCCATGCGGAACTGATGGGCGTCGAGTTCGATCATTTCGATGCGGAGCGTGAGGAAATCACGCTCCGCTTCACTGCTCCCGAGACCTTCGTCACCCCGCGCGGCAGCGTGCAGGGCGGACTGGTCGCCGGTTTCCTCGACGAGGTGATGGGCTGGGCGCATGTCTGGGCCACCGATCAGAAGGAAGCACCGCTCAATCTGGAAATCTCCATGAGCCTGCTGCGGCCCGTCCCGGCCGGCCCGCTGATCGGCAAGGGCCGGGTGGTGCGGCGCGGGCGCAAGGTGATTTTCCTCGAAGGCGAACTGTTCGATGGCGAGAACCGGCTTCTCGCCCGGTCGACCAGCACCGCCATTCCCACCCCACGTCCTACCGGAGAGAAGTGATGGTCCGCCAGCAGTCCACCCCCGAACAGCAATCGGTTCGCGTCCTCAAGGTGGGTGAGCGGGTGCGGCATATCCTGTCCGAACTGCTCGCGCGCGGGGAGGCGCATGACGATGTGCTCTCGGCCAGCAATATCGCGGTCACCGAAGTGCGCATGACGCCCGACCTGCGCAACGCGAAGGCCTATGTGAAGCCGTTGCTGGGCGAAGACGAGGCGACCGTCCTGAAAGCGCTACGTACCAATACGGCTTTCTTCCAGAAGGAAGTCGCCCAGCGGCTCGGCCTCAAATTCGCGCCGAAGCTGAGCTTTCAACCCGACGAAAGCTTCGACGAAGCCGATCGGATCGAAAAGCTGCTGTCCGATCCCAAGGTCGCACGCGACCTCGACGACGAAGACTGATCGCTACGGCATCGCGGCGGGCATGACATAGCCTACCGGGGCATCCGGCCCGAGCGGGATGCCGAGATAGAACCACAGCACGATCAGCATTGTGCCCGAGACCATCAACCAGATCGAATAGGGCAGCATCATCGCAGTCAGGCTGCCGAGGCCGAAATCCTTCTGCCAGCGCTGGGCGAACACCAGGATGAGCGGGAAATAGACCATCAGCGGCGTGATGATGTTGGTCGCGCTGTCGCCAACGCGGTACGCAGCAGTGGCACCTTCCGGGCTGATGCCGAGCAGCATCAGCATGGGTACGAGGATGGGCGCAAGCAGTGCCCATTTCGCGCTGGCGGAGCCAACGAACAGGTTCAGCAATCCGGTGAAGACGACCATCAGGCCAAGCACGATCGGCAGGGGAAGGCCGGTGGAATCGATCGCCGCCGCGCCGTGAACGGCGCTGATGAGGCCCAGGTTGGACCAGCCGAACATGGCCACGAAATGCGCTGCGGCGAAGGCAAGGACGAGGTAATAACCCATGTCTTTCATGGATTCGGCCATCATCTCGACCAGATCACGGTGGTTCTTGATGCTTCCGGTCGCGCGGCCATAGGCCCAGCCTGTGAGCAGGAAGAGCAGGAAGAAAGCGGCAACGAGACTGCGATATAGAGGCGCCAGTTGCGCGTGGATTGAGCAATCCGCGGCGGGGATCGCTTCGCAAGCTGCTTCGTCGATCAGGGGCGTTCCCGGGGCGAACACCATCAAGAGCCAAAGCCCGACCACGAACAACGCAGCAAGCCCTGCATGGCGCAATCCCCTGGAGGCGAGTTCGCCGGTCTCCCCGGCCGGGTCCGGGCTGGCATCGTCAGCGCTTCGACCCGCGGTCGCGCCGCCAGTCCATGGACCCAAGCGCGGCTCGATGATCTTGTCGGTGACGTACCAGATGATTGGCAGGTAAACGACTGTCATCACGCTGATGAAGAACCAGTTGCCGGCAATGTTGGCGGTCCAGGAGGGATCAAGGGCGCTGGCGGCGACGGCTTCTTCCGTAATGCCGAACAGTAAAGCGTCGAGCTGGCCCGGCGAGATGTTCGCGGAAAACCCGCCTGAGACGCCGGCAAAAGCGGCCGCGATGCCGGCAAGCGGATGGCGACCGGCTGCTGCGAAAAGGATTCCGGCAAGCGGTATCAGCACGACATAGCCCGCGTCGGCGGCATGATTGCCGATCATGGCGACCAGCGCGACTACCGGCGTCAGCATCGTCTTGGGTGCGCTCTTCACGGCCTTCGACATGCCTGCGGCGAAGAAGCCGGAACGTTCCGCCACCCCTGCGCCCAGCATGACGACGAGGACGTAGCCCAGGGGATGAAAATGGGTGAACGTTGTCGGCATTTCGACCCAGAGGCGCTGGATATTCTCGGGCGAAAGCAGGCTTACCGCCTCGATCCTCTGCGCATTTCCAGTGACCTCGTCGAGCGCAGTGGGATGCATTGCCGAGATGCCGGACATCGCCGCAACGACCGAGAAAAGTACCAGGGCAATTATCAGATAGAAGAAAATGAAGACTGGATCGGGCAGCTTGTTGCCTGTCCGTTCGACCCATCCCAGAATGCCGGTCTGGGTAGGTATTGCCTTCGCTCCTGCTTCCGCCATCGAAAATCCCTGAATACCATCTTCGTTGGATGGATGATCATGATCATCCTCTCTGACACCGTGCTTAACAGGTGGTGCCGCAAGGGCTAGAGCCAGTCGATGGCCAAGCTGTATTTCTATTATGCCAGTATGAATGCGGGCAAGAGCACCACCCTGCTGCAGGCTGCATTCAATTATCGCGAACGTGGCATGCGCGTGTCGTTGTGGACTGCGGCTCTCGACGACCGGCCGGGCTTCGGCGCGATCTCCAGCCGGATCGGATTATCGAGCGATGCCCACCGGTTCGAGGTCGACACCGATATCGAAACGCGCGTTCTTGCCGATCATTCGGAAAGCCCGATCGCATGTGTACTGGTGGACGAAGCGCAATTCCTGACCAAGGATCAGGTTTGGCAACTTGCCCGGCTGGCGGACGATGCGGGCATTCCTGTCCTTTGTTACGGCCTGCGTACGGACTTCCAGGGCGAACTGTTTGCAGGGTCGGCCGCATTGCTGGGCTTGGCAGACGCGCTGATCGAGATGAAAGCCGTCTGCGATTGCGGTCGCAAAGCGACGATGAACCTGCGCGTCGATGCGCGAGGCGACGCCGTGATCGAGGGTGCACAGACGGAAATCGGCGGCAACGACCGTTATGTCGCCATGTGCCGAAAGCATTTCCGCCAAGCGCTGGCGCGCTAGGCAGGCCCACCCTATCTAGAGCGCCATGACTGAAACCATTCTGCTAGCGGTGATTCTGATCCCGTGTCTGATCATCGCCATTGTCTTTCACGAGGTTGCCCACGGCTGGACTGCGCTTGCTCTGGGCGATCCGACCGCCAAGGAACAGCGGCGCCTTTCGCTTAATCCGATCCGCCACGTCGATCCAATAGGCACGCTGCTGGTGCCGGGAGCGTTGGCCCTGTTCGGCGGGCCGATATTCGGCTGGGCAAAGCCGGTGCCGGTTCGCGGCGACCGGCTGCGCGATCCACGTTTCGGAATGGTAGCCGTGGCAGCAGCAGGACCGGCCACGAATCTTGTTCTGGCATTTATCGGGGCGCTGGTATTCGGCGCCGTCTCGGGCACCATCATCGCGTCGGGCGGAACGCCGCCGGACTGGCTGTTGTCGGCAGGCGGGATGTTCATCTTGATCAACGTGTTCCTGGCACTATTCAATCTCCTGCCAATTCCCCCCTTCGACGGATCGCATATCGTGGGCGGCTTGCTGCCGCCCAAATGGGCGGCCAACTGGCAGAAGCTGCAATCGATGGGAATGCTATTCTTCATCATCCTGATCGCAGCGACGTGGGCCTTTCCGAACAGCGGTCTGATCGAGAATACCGTGCTGCCGCCGGTCTTGTGGCTGCAGGAGCGCTATTTCGAGATTGCCGAGTGGATGGCCCGCGGTATCGCCGGATGAGCGGCACCAAACCCCCGTCACATGGCTGGTTGATCCTCGACAAACCCCGCGGCCTTGGCTCGACGCAGGCCGTTTCGGCCGTCAAGCGTGTGCTGCGGCAGGGCGGCTATGCTAAGACCAAGGTCGGTCACGGCGGTACGCTTGATCCGCTGGCCGAAGGGGTGCTGCCCATCGCTCTGGGTGAAGCGACCAAACTCGCCGGTCGCATGCTCGATTCCGAAAAGATCTATGCCTTCACCATCCAGTTCGGCGAGGAAACCGATACGCTGGATACCGAAGGCGAGGTCATCGAAACATCCGACCGACGCCCGCCGATGGCTGCGATTCCAGCAGTGCTCGATCATTTTACAGGCGATATCCATCAGGTTCCGCCCGCTTATTCGGCTGTAAAGATCGATGGGAAGCGGGCTTACGATCGGGCGAGGGCCGGCGAAGAGGTCGAGATGAAGACCCGCGCCGTTACGGTGTACTCACTCGACCTGGACGGTAACCGCGAAGATGGTGAATTGCGGTCCGCTTTTGCCACCACCGCCGGCCGCCCCGATCCTTACGATCCGCAAGCCCCGCTGGAACTGGCAGACAGCATCACACTCGTGGCGCATGTGTCGAAGGGCACCTACATCCGCTCGCTTGCACGGGATATCGCACGCGCGCTTGGAACGTTGGGGCATGTCACCTATCTGAGGCGCATTAAGGCCGGCCCGTTCACCGAAGAACAGGCGATTTCGCTGGACAAACTGGAGGAAGTCGCTAAGGGCGCGCGCATTGAAAACCTCCTCCTGCCGCTCGAGGCGGGGCTGGACGACATCCCGGCCTTGCAACTCGATCCCGATAGCGCGCAGGCGGTCCGCCAGGGCCGGGTACTTTCGGAACTGCCCCATGCCGACGGGCTTCACCTTGCGACACTGCACGATGTGCCGGTGGCCTTGATGGAACTCAGCGGTGGTACGGCGAAAGTCGTGCGGGGGTTCAACCTACCGGATGTCGCGGAGTAAGAAGTATGTCGGTTACCGCCGAAAAGAAGCAAGAGATCATCAAGGACAATGCCGTCGCCCAGGGCGATACGGGTTCTCCGGAAGTTCAGGTCGCCATCCTGACCGAACGCATCCGCAACCTGACCGAGCATTTCAAGTCCAACCACAAGGACAACCACTCGCGTCGCGGCCTCCTCATGATGGTCAACAAGCGCCGCAACCTTCTCGCCTATCTCAAGAAGAAGGATGTCGAGCGGTATAACGCGCTGATCCAGAAGCTGGGTCTTCGCAAGTAAGAGTTTCTCAAAGGGGCGGCTCAGGTCGCCCCTTTGTTTATCCGGCTTCCGCGCAATCCGGCGCTGGGGCGGACAAAAGAGGCGACGAAAGCCTCGTACCGGACCGGGACGGAATACCCGGCACAGTAGGCCCCGCATCGCAATAAGGCCGTGCGGGTCATCAAGGAAAATACATGTTCGACACGAAAACCGTATCGCTGGAGTGGGGCGGAAAGACCCTCACTCTGGAAACCGGCCGCATTGCCCGTCAGGCTGACGGCGCGGTCCTCGCCACATATGGCGAAACCGTTGTGCTCTGTGCGGTCACGGCCGCCAAGAGCGTGAAGGAAGGTCAGGACTTCTTCCCGCTGACCGTCCATTATCAGGAAAAATTCTCGTCAGCCGGCCGTATCCCGGGTGGCTTCTTCAAGCGCGAGCGCGGTGCGACCGAAAAGGAAACGCTGACGAGCCGCCTGATCGACCGTCCGGTCCGCCCGCTGTTTCCCGAAGGTTTCTACAACGAAATCAACGTCATTGCGCAGGTGTTCAGCTATGATGGCGAATGCGAGCCCGACGTTCTGGCGATGATCGCCGCTTCGGCAGCCCTGACGATTTCGGGCGTTCCCTTCATGGGCCCGATCGGTGCCTGCCGCGTCGGCTTCAAGGATGGCGAATACATCCTCAACCCGAAGCAGACCTCGGCCCTGGCCGACGACGGCCGTCTCGATCTTGTCGTTGCCGCCACCGGCGATGCCGTGATGATGGTTGAATCGGAAGCGAAGGAACTGACCGAAGCAGAAATGCTCGGCGCCGTTGCTTTTGCACACGACAACATCCGCCCGGTCGTCAATGCGATCGTCGACCTGGCCGAACAGGCCGCCAAGGATCCGTGGGACGTTGCCTCGCAGGATGGCAATGAAGACATGAAGTCGGCCATCAAGGCGATGATCGGCAAAGACATCGAAGCTGCCTACAAGCAGACCGACAAGTCGGCCCGTTCGGACGCGCTGAATGCGGCCCGCGACAAGGTCAAGGCGCATTACGGTTCGGATGAATTCGACGGCCAGCAGCGCATGACCGCGATCAAGCTGACCAAGAAGCTGGAAGCGGAAATCGTCCGCGGCGCCATCCTCAAGGACGGCACCCGCATCGACGGCCGCAAGCTCGATCAGGTTCGCCCGATCGAAGCCATGGTCGGCGTGTTGCCCCGTGCGCACGGTTCGTCGCTGTTCACCCGCGGTGAAACGCAGGCATTGTGCTCGACCACCCTTGGCACCAAGGACAGCGAGCAGATGATCGACGGTCTCGAAGGCCTGTCGTACGAACGCTTCATGCTGCACTACAACTTCCCGCCGTATTCGGTCGGTGAAGTCGGTCGTTTCGGTGCCCCGTCGCGCCGCGATACCGGCCATGGCAAGCTTGCCTGGCGTGCGCTGCACAACGTGCTGCCGACCCATGACGATTTCCCGTACACCATCCGCGTGCTGTCCGACATTACCGAGTCCAACGGCTCGAGCTCGATGGCAACGATCTGCGGCGGCTGCCTCTCCATGATGGATGCCGGCGTTCCGATCGAACGTCCGGTGAGCGGCATCGCGATGGGCCTGATCCTCGAAGGCAATGATTTTGCCGTTCTGTCCGACATTCTGGGCGACGAAGATCACCTCGGCGACATGGATTTCAAGGTTGCAGGTACGGAAGCCGGCATCACCACGATGCAGATGGACATCAAGGTTGCTGGCATCACGCAGGAAATCATGCAGAAGGCGCTCGAACAGGCAAAGGCCGGTCGTGCGCACATCCTCGGTGAAATGAACAAGGCTCTGACCGGTTCGCGCAACGAGGTCTCGAAGCATGCTCCGCGTATCGAAACTATCCAGATCGACAAGTCGAAGATCCGCGACGTCATCGGCACGGGTGGCAAGGTGATCCGTGAGATCGTCGCCGAAACCGGCGCCAAGGTCGACATCGACGATGAAGGCGTGATCAAGATTTCGTCTTCGAACGCCGACGAGATCGCGGCTGCCAAGGCCTGGATCGAAGGCATCGTCGAAGAAGCGGAAGTCGGCAAGATCTACAACGGCAAGGTCGTCAATATCGTCGATTTCGGCGCTTTCGTGAACTTCATGGGTGGCAAGGACGGTCTCGTCCATGTCAGCGAAATGAAGAACGAACGTGTCGAGAAGCCGACCGACGTCGTGTCCGAAGGCCAGGAAGTTAAGGTCAAGGTCCTCGAGATCGATCAGCGTGGCAAGGTCCGCCTGTCGATGCGTGTCGTCGATCAGGAAACCGGCGAAGAGCTGGAAGACACCCGTCCGCCGCGCGAACCGCGCGGCGACCGTGGTCCGCGTGGCGGCGGTGGCGGCGGCGGCGATCGTCGTGGCGGCCGTGGTGGCCGCGGCGGCGGTGACCGTGGTCCGCGTCGCGATCGCGATGGCGGCAACGGTGGCGGCGAAGCCCACGTTCCGGACTTCCTGAAGGACTGATCCTTCCGCAATAACTTTCGGGAAAGGGCCGTGAGGGAGACCTCTCGGCCCTTTTCTTTAAGTGTGCCTGGTTATGATGAATTAACCCGTTTTTAACCGTGATAAATGACACTGCGACTTCTACATGATAATGAAGGGTGTGAGTGCTCGCATGCGAGTTGGTGTCATCAGCATGGATGAACATGCGGCGGGGTGGAGCAGTGCTGCTTTGACAAAAGTCCCGAAACGCAATCGTCAGTCTGAACGGATCGCGACGCTTCGCGAGCGGGGCTATTCCGAACAGGAACTTGCCGAAACGCAGCGCCTGGACCGGCACAATCTCCTGCTCGTTCTGCTGACGCTGGCAGCGTTGTTGCTGGCGGCTAGCCTCTACGGGTGGCACATGTACGCCAATCCGGCCGGTGCAGCCGATAGCGACGTTGTAACGGAAAGCGAAGAAGGCTCGGGCGGCATTCTGTCCGGCGGGACCGTTGCCGATTTCTTCCGCTCGACCGTCGAAGCCGAAGAACCAGCGGCGATCGATGAAGATGATGCTACGACAACACCCAAAGCTGGCAGGGCAGCGAAGTCCGGCAAGTCAGAGGCATCGCCCGGTCCATTCATCCTGCTAGGCCCGCCGCCGGCCAGCGCACCGGTTGCGATACCCTTCGCCGGCCCCGACGAATCGGCGGTGCGGCGTACGACCGTGCGGGCCCTGAAAAGCGGAAAGGCTCGCATGTGGAAGAATAATGGCGAGCGCGGCTATGTCCTGGTGAGCGGTGCCACTGCCTATTCGGACCGCAACTGCCGTCAGGTGAGCTACACCCTTATTCCTGAAATCGGAGATCAGCGGACATCGTCCCCCGTCCAGTGGTGCGAAGTCAAACGCGGCGACTGGCGCGAAGACGCTTACAGCGGACGCTGATCGTACGAATGACGCCTTGAGTTTGACGCGAGCATGATTTGGGTTAGGGGCGGGGACCTTTCCGGAGATAAATGTGCTGCCGCGTGAAACGATTGCCACTGCCGACATACCCGATGGCGAAACACTCACGCTCGTTAGCCACGGGCGCGATTTCGTCATCATGCTCGGCAGGGACGAACTCATGGGTACGCGCATGCAGTTCTCCGAAGAACAGCTTGCGGTGCTCACGCTGGCCGAACTCGATGCGCGGGCTCCGCGTATCCTGATCGGTGGCTATGGAATGGGTTTCACCTATCGCGCGGCACTTGCGGGCCTGCCGGAGAAAGGCACGGTTACCGTTGCCGAAGTCGTGCCGGAAATACTGGAATGGGCTGAAGGCCCGCTAGCCCATCTCACGGGCGATAGCCTTCAGGATCCCCGCGGGAATGTCGTGATTTGCGACGTCGCCGCTCTTATTGACGACGCGAACGACGGAACGAGCGCCAAATATGATGCCATTCTCCTCGACGTCGATAACGGCCCCGATGGGATCGTACGCGATGCCAATTATCGTATTTACAGCAAGACGGGGCTCGGCAAGGCGCGCGACGCACTGAAGCCGGGCGGCATTCTTGCGGTCTGGTCTGCTGCTCCCGATCACAGGTTCACTATGCGTCTGAAGGAAAGCGGTTTCGACGTGGAGGTGCGCGAAGTGCGCGCAAGGCCCAATAACAAGGGCCCGCGCCACACGATCTGGTTTGCCCGTAAGACTAGGGCTTGATCCTCACTCGTCCCAGAAAATCGCGTTTGCCGACAGGGACGCCTTTCATGCGCAGGATGTCATAGGCAGTGGCGCAGTGGAAATAGAAGTTCGGCTGACTGAAACTCAGCAGGAAGTCTTCAGCGGTAAAATCCATTCGGTTGCTTTTGAATTCGAACCGCATGGGTTGGCCGATGAACCCTTCCATGTCCTCTTCGGTCAGGCCGTTCATGAATTCGGTCGCTTGCGCCAGCTTGGTGCGCAAATCGCCGAGACTTGCAGGTGGCGGCGACAGGTCGGGGGAATAGACGCCGGCGCGTAGACCTTCGATCGACCCTTTCGTATGTTCGGCAACGCTCTTTATCTGATAGGAAAAGGGCAGCATGTCATCGACGATCCGAGCGCCGACGATGTCGGCATGGTCATGGCCGTGATCGTCGCACCATTTTTCTGCCGTATCGACTAGATGCTTGGCTGTCCCAAGCATCTGGAGGGCACTGGGCACATAGGCGGCGTGAAGTGACAGTGGCATCGACTGGATCCTCTCTTGTTCGCTCGTGTCGACGTCTAACTGACGTGTCACATATGCATCAATGAGGGATTTCGAGATTGCCCATTCGCCAGCGTCCGACCCGGCAGATGTTCGGGCCCGTTTCGATAGGTCGTGAAACTATGCTCGCCTTCTCCGCATCGCTGATGAAGGAGAAGGCGAGGAGTTCGGACAGTCGATCAGCGTACGCGCGGTCCGCCGAAGGGCAGGGGCGGAGGAGGACGGCGCGCGCCGCGCGGAAGCTGTGCCTGATACGCCCGGCCGCAATGTTCAACGCAGTAGGGGAAGCCAGGATTTACGGACTCCCCGCAGAAATGGAAATCGGGCTCGCCAGGGTGACCCATGGGCCAGCGACATACCTTGTCCGACAGATCCAGCAGGCTCGTCTTGTCGGCGATCTCCGCACTAGGTTTGGCCGGTACCAGTCGGCGCGGCGGCGCCGGCGGGATAGGGGCCTGCTGGTCGCCCGGGCCCTGACGGAGAAAACCGCCCGGACCGACCGAAACAATCTTGGGCAGGTCCGAAGACTTGTTGGGCAGGGGCTGCGACGGGATTGAGGCATCGGGCGCCGGCGGCAAGGCCGCCGCAGGCTTCGCCGGAGCGATTGGAGCGGCCGGAGCGGGTTTCGCTGCAGGCTTTACAGGCTTCTTTGCGACCGGCTTGGGTGCAGCCGGTTTGGCCTTTACGGCAGGCTTCTTCTTCTCGTTCGTCTTAACTGGCGACGGACGTGATTTGAGGCCGAGGCGATGTGCCTTTCCGATCACGGCATTGCGGCTGACGCCGCCAAGTTCGTCGGCAATCTGGCTGGCGGTAGATCCGCCTTCCCACATCTTCTTCAGCGTTGCGATCCGTTCGTCGGTCCAGCTCATCTGCAGTCCTGTATCTCGTGTCTTGACGCCTCAGCTTGCAAGCTGGGACGCTTGGGCCTAGTCGCGGCCTCATGGTGGATCAAGCCCAGCCCGCATCGCCCGAAAACGAGCACCCGGACGCCTCTTTCGTAGAGGACCATGCCGGAGGGGAGGGCCGTTTTCCGCCGCGGGGACGCCCGGTGATCCGGGGGATCAACGGGATTGGCCTGTGGAGTCTCTATATTAAGGAGATACGCCGGTTTCTCAAGGTCCAGACGCAGACAATCTGGGCGCCAGCGATCACAACTCTGCTTTTTCTCGTGATATTTTCGGTAGCGCTCGGCCGTGGGGGGCGCGAAGTGCTGGGAGTGAACTTCCCGACCTTCGTCGCGCCGGGGCTGATCGCCATGGCAATGATGCAAAATGGCTTTGCCAATTCGAGCTTCTCGCTGCTGTCTGGCAAGATCCAGGGAACCATCATCGACCTGCTGATGCCGCCCTTGTCCGAAGGCGAACTGATGGCGGGGATCGTCGGCGCTGCAATGACGCGCGCGGTAGCAGTGGGCTTCGTGGTGGCTGGTGCAATGCTGCTTTATCCCGGCGTCAACCTTGCTATGGCTCACCCATGGGCGGTGGTATGGTTTGGCCTGATGGGGGCGCTAATGCTTTCGCTGCTGGGGCTGGTCGCGTCCATATGGGCCGAAAAATTCGATCACAACGCGGCCGTCACGAATTTCGTAATCGCTCCGCTCGCCATGCTTTCGGGCACGTTCTACATCATCGACCGGCTTGCGCCCGCGTTTCAGTCCGTCAGCCGGGCAAATCCGTTCTTTTACGTGATTTCAGGCTTCCGTTACGGCTTCCTCGGTCAAAGCGATATCGGCGATGGAACGGCTGTAATGCTGGCTGGGCTCGGCCTTCTGGCGCTAAACGTGGTGCTGGCCTTCGTGACTTACCGGCTTCTTGTATCAGGCTGGAAGATCAAGAACTGATCGTAACGATCGATCAGTGCGTCATGCTGCGGCGCATGCGATAGCGACCGTTTTCGAACTGTTCGAAATACTGGTGCACATCAGGGTGCGAAACCGGCCCAGAGATCGAATCCGTCACCAGGTTCTGCTGGCTGACATAGGCGACGTAATCGCTGTCATCGCTTTCTGCGAGCAGATGGTAAAAGGGCTGATTGCGATCGGGGCGAATGTCTTCTGGAATGGCTTCGTACCATTCGTCGCTATTGGCAAAGACCGGATCGATATCGAAGATCACGCCGCGAAAATCGAACACGCGGTGCTTGACCACATCGCCGATGGCGAAGCGGCTTTTTACACGACGCGGAACGTCGATTGTGCGTCCAGCTTGGGCGGAAAAGTATTGTGTGCGATCCATGTGACTAGCAGATATGGGATAATTCGCGGCCCTTACAATGGGGAATGGCGGACGATCCCCCGAATTCTCGTGAAAAGGGCTTGGCAAGGGTGGGGTGCTCGGCTAATCGGCGCCCTCGCTTCGACCGGGGCCTTGTGCCCGAAAGCGCACCCGATACATGCGGAGAGGTGGCAGAGTGGTCGAATGCGCCGCACTCGAAATGCGGTATACGGGCAACCGTATCGAGGGTTCGAATCCCTCCCTCTCCGCCATAATTTCACGCATTTGCTAGTGTCGCTCGCGAACAGCGCAGCTGTGAGGCGTTATCAGCTTTGGCTCTTTCGCAGTGCTGTTGTGGGGTACTGAGGCCGTTTCTCAAATGGTCGGGATACTCCCAGCAAGACGCTGCCTGCGCCTGCGTGAGCATTTTTCATAATCACAGTGTCGGCCTATTGTAATTTTTTTGCACCCTGTTATATGAAAATTGCCTGACGTCGTTTGCGACGGATGTTGAATGCCACCGACCGCGCGAAAGCACGGGGTTGGCACCAGTTCCATTTCATCCAAGTTGGCTCCGCTTCGGAATGCGTCCGCGCGGATTATTTTTGTACGTAAGGATGGTTGTTTGGCGAAGGAAGAGCTCATTACGATGGAGGGCGCGATCGACGAGGTCCTGCCCGATGGACGTTTCGGCGTCACTCTCGATAATGAGCATCGCATTATCTGCTACACGGCGGGAAAAATGCGTCGCTACCGCATCCGATCGGTCGTTGGAGACCGCGTACATGTCGAAATGACACCCTACGATCTCAGCAAGGGCCGGATCGTCTTCCGCGAACGAACACCCGGGCAAGCGCCCGCCGGTGCGCGCAAGCGCGTCTACAGGCGCTGAGACTTTTAAGAAAGTGGCGGGATCAACCTGCCAGCACACAATTAATGAATACAATGAACGTGCGCGATGCGTCGCGCCCCAAGCTTTCGCTGCGCTATGGCGCGAACAATGCTCCGAGCGTGAGCCGTGAGCGGGACATCCCCGCTCCGATCGCGACCACCGAACTGCGACGTCTCGTCGCGACGATGATTGACTGAGCGCCCATTTTATTCGCGGCCGTGCACCAGCATTCCCGCCACAGCAGGAGAACTGACATGGACCTGAACCATCAATACGCCGAGCATCAGCGGGCACTCATGGGTGCCGGATGCGCGGCGAACGATGATGATCGCCTCGCCAAATTGGCAACGGCGTCCCACATTGCCGGTCGCATCAGCGACTTTCAGCACGGATTGGGCGCTGCGGCAGCCTGTGCCTGGAGCAAGGCGCACTTTGCCAATCGGGTTCCGATAACGGAAACCCCGTAACCCTAGCGTGGCGCGGTCCCAACCCATGCCAAGTCGTTGGCCTCGATCGATGCTTCAGTTTCTTGATGTGTCTCGAAAGAGGTTTCTCCCGGACTTGGGTTGAGGCAATGCCAGCCCCCCTATCCAAGCGGCGGACAGGGAATCGTGATCAGGGCGAGGGCCTGCTAATACCTTGTTAAATTTCCCGGACTTGCTACTTTGTCGACTTTGGAATGGAGTGGGCCATCGAAAATTCGCAAACCGCCGATGCTCCCTCCGCGACCGATCCATTGTCGGACAGGTATCTGGCAGAAGTATGGCGCCGCCAGCAGCAGATTCTCGGCCGCGTCGCATTGGGGGGCGATCGCGAAGCCATACTGTCCGACATTGTCAGTCTGGCTGAAGAACAGACCGGCGATGGCATGCTGGCGTCGATCCTGCTGCTTTCCGAAGATGGAAAACATCTCGAACTGGGCGGTGCGCCGAGCCTTCCCGATGAATACAACGCCGCCATCGAAGGCATGGAAATCGGTGAGGGCGAGGGGTCGTGCGGGACTGCGGCGGCGCGGGGACGCCCTGTTTTTGTCGAAGACATAGCGACCGATCCGCTCTGGGCCGATTTTCGCGAACTGGCTCTGTCTCACGGTCTGGCAGCCTGCTGGTCAGTGCCGATTAAAGCGGGTGACGGAAGCGTGCTCGGCACCTTTGCCAATTACTATCGTGAGCCGCGCCAGCCATCGGATCTCGACCGCGAGATTATCGAGGCAATTGCGCTCACAACATCGATCGCTGTTGAGCGGATTCGCCTCGAGCGCATGCGGCATCGCGCCGAAGAGGCGAAGGGGCTTGTTCTCGAAGAGCTGCAGCACCGCGTGAAGAACGCCTTCTCGCTTGCCCAGAGTCTGATTAATCTCAACGTGCCGGCAGCGCTCAGTGCCCGCGATCTGGCAGACAAGGTCAATGGCAAACTGCGTGCCATTGCGTCTGCCCAGGATTTGATCATCGTGCGAAATGCGGCGGGTCGCTCGGATGAAATGACATCCATCCGCACGCTGCTCGCGACGATATTGAGCCCTCTGGGATATGGCGATGTGGATGAGCGCATACGCTTGGCGGGGGATGATCAAACGGTCGATGCGCAGTCTTTGTCGGGTCTGGCCATGGTCTTTCACGAACTTGCCACCAATGCGACGAAATATGGCGGTCTGAAGGACACTTCTGGCGTCGTTTCCATCGAGTGGAATACGGGCCCTGAAGGCTTGAAAATCGAATGGTCTGAAAGCGGCGGCCCTGCGACGGTCGAACCCGAAAGCCAGAACTTCGGCAGCCGCCTGGTGGCTTCCACCATCCGCCAGCTGGGTGCGACCATTGATCATGACTGGCGCAACGATGGGCTTCGCGTGACGATTGTTTTGCCGCGCTAAATTGTTGTCACCAGTTTGAATTCAGTCCGGCGACGCCAGCATTTCCTGTATCGCTGTGTGGACCGTGGTTGAGGCGTAGGGCTTAGGATAGAATCGCGAACCTTCCGGTAGAGAATCCGCGCTGAGCGAGGCTCTTCCAGACGTCACAATAATGCCGATTTCCGGTCGGCGTCGCGAAACCTCTCGCGCCAGCATAACCCCATCGAGATCGCCCGGCATATGCACATCGGTGAAAAGGATATTGATCACACCGCCGTCTGACAGCGCATCGAGTGCCTCCTGGCCATTCGCCGCCTCGATCAACCTGTAACCAAGAGCGCCCAGCTGATCGACCACATCCATACGGATGAGGACTTCGTCCTCGACCACGAGGATCACGGTGTTGGGGTTCTGCATGGGGACGATATCCTTCTCGGATAGCCCCTCCGCCTTGTGGAACGACATATCTCGAACGCCTGCGCGTACGCATACGTTCGCCAGTCGACTTTAAGATTCGAAGTGTATTGATCTTGAAGCACTTGAAACAAGCGAAATAGCCATTGCCGTCCCTCGGTGACGAACTAAACGCCCTTGAATTTGCGCCAATTGCCACGGTCGAAGATGATTTCGCGGGCGCAATTATGTCCGGGAGCACCTGTCACCCCGCCGCCGGGATGGGTCCCCGCACCGCACATGTAGAGCCCCTTTACCGGTCCCCTGTAGGCCCCGTGACCCAACACCGGCCGCGCGGACCACACCTGGTCCAAACTCATGTGGCCGTGCATGATATCGCCTCCGACCAGCCCGAACTTCCTGTAGAGCCCTTTGGGACTGAGAATCTGTCGCCCCAGGATGCAGGCACGGAAGCCTGGGGCGACGGCCTCGACCGTATCGATAATGGTATCGGCTGCAGCATCCTCTTCATCGTCCCAATCGCGGCCATCGGGGAGTTCGGGCGCGAATTGCTGGCAAAACAGGCTCGCCACATGCTGGCCTGCCGGAGCAAGACTATCGTCGACCGTGCTGGGGATGAGCATTTCGACAATCGGTTTCTTGGACCAGCCCTCGGTCTTGGCATCGAGGAACGCCCTGTCCATGTAGTCCAGTGTCGGGGCGAGAATGATACCGGATCGGTGTTGCTCACCCGGTTGAGGGAGCGCGGTAAACGTCGGTAACTCACTCAGCGCCACATTCATGCGGAAGGTGCCGCCGCCCGCCTTGAACCCCCGCATGCGGCGGCGGAAATCCTCGGGCTGGTGGCTCTCGTCCAGCATTTTGCCATAGAGGAGTTTGGGGCCGACATTGGCGATGACCCGCGCCGCCGCGATTTCCTCGCCGCTTTCGAGCCGTACCCCTGCGATCTCATCGCCATCAACCAGAACTTCGGACACCGGCGCCTCCAAGCTGATGTCGACACCGGCCTGCCGGCACACCTTGGCCATGATCTGCGTGATCGTGCCCATACCTCCGATCACATGGCCCCAGGCACCCCTTTTGCCATTTACCTCGCCGAACACATGATGAAGGAGGACATAGGCGCTGCCCGGCGTGTCGGGGGAGGCGTAATTGCCGACTACGGCGTCAAAGCCGAACGCGGCCTTGACCGCTTCGCTCTCGAACCACTGGCCGAGAAAGCTCGACGCGGATTTCGTGAACAGATCGAGGATGTCGCGCTTGGCCGGGAGGTCGAGACGCGCCATGCCCCACCCTTGCGACGCCCCGGAAATCAGTGTGCGCAGGCCTTCGCCGACATTCGGCGGGCTCTTGAGCGCCAGGTCGCGGAGAACCGAAGCCACCCCTTCCAGCGCATCGTAATAGGCCGGGAGTGTATCGGCATCATGCTTGGAGAACTTGCGGAATTCGGCCTGTGCTCGTTCCAGCCCGCCGCCCAGCTTCAGATAGCCCCCGTCTTCCTGCGGAAGGAAATTGGAGATTGGACGCTCGATGACGGTGTAACCGTGCTCTTCCAGTCGCATGTCGCGAATGACTTTGGGCTGCAGCAGGCTGACGGTGTAACTTGCTATGGAATTTCGGAAACCCGGGAGGAATTCCTCCGTAACGGCCGCACCGCCCACGACATCGCGCCGTTCGACGATGCGGACTTTCAGCCCCGCGCGGGCGAGATAGAATGCGCATACCAGCCCGTTATGGCCTGCTCCGATGATGACGGCGTCATATCTACTGGCCATGTGCGCTTGTCCGGATTAGCCCCGACCCCGGTACGACGGAACGCCCTGATCCGGTAGCCAAAGAGCCTCCGGCGGAGCGCCGCTTTGCCAGAACACGTCGATCGGAATGCCACCGCGCGGATACCAATAACCGCCGATGCGCAGCCATTGCGGCTTCATTTCGTCGAACAGGCGCTGGCCGATGCCGACCGTCACATCTTCGTGAAAACCGCAATGGTTGCGAAAACTCCCAAGGAACAGCTTGAGGCTTTTCGATTCCACGATTGTTTCGCCGGGTGCGTAATCGATAACGATATGTGCGAAATCGGGCTGTCCCGTCACCGGGCAAAGTGATGTGAACTCGGGCGCCGCGAACCGCACGAGATAAAGCTGGCCTGCGCGCGGGTTCGCCACATAATCGAGTTCCGCCTCGTCCGGAGAGGTGGGCAAGCCAGTACTTACGCCGAGGAATTTGGGAGAAGGTGTGTCGCTCATGCCGCGCTCCTGCCGTGATGCGCGAAAATGCGCAAGCCGGGGCTTGGAACTGTGCGCTTAAGTACCTATTCAGCGCGCCTCCGCACAGTGGCGGGTTTAATCCGCGAAACGAACCGCATGAATCTTCGTACCCGCATTTCCATCCTGGCGTTTGTCGCGTCTTTACCGGCCATGGCGCACGCCCAGTCGGTAAACGATTTTTCGTTGGAACCTGCGCCAAGCCCAAGCGCCACCCCGCAAGCACAGGGGCCTGCGGATACGCAGAGGGGCGTGGAGATCCGTCCGCGTGCCGTTAATACCCCGACACCGACGCCAACGCCGTCCTCGGCGCCTGCACCGTCCGTGCCGGTCCAGCTTTCCGAACCGCGGCCTGTTCCTACAAGACAGGCCCCGCAGGCAAGTCCTCTCCCAACCGTGACGCCCCGCACGGTGGAAACGGTAGATCCGCAAGCCGAAGCACAGCCGACCCCGTCGCCATCCGAGCCGGCGAACGAGCCGAGCGCTACAATCTTATCGCCAGCTTCACCATCGCCGCAGCCTTTGCCGCCCGCACAACCGGCAACGAGCGACGACAATGGCGAAGACCTCCCCTGGTTGCCGATAGGCGGCATCGCAGCGCTGCTCGCACTTCTCGGCGCAGGTTTTGTTATCTGGAACCGCCGCCGCGAAGCTGTCGTACCGGAAATCGAACGACCGCTGGTTGCCGCAGCGGCGCCCGTCGACGTGGTGCCGCTGGCGGATGCGTTGTTCGTACGGATAGAAAACGAAAAGCTCATCCGCAGCGCGGCCTTCGCCACGCTCAAATACCGGTTGACGCTGATCAATCGTACCAATGCTTCGCTAGCGGATGTCGTGATCGGCATAGACTTGGTTTCGGCTCATTCCGGTGCGCCGATGGAACAGCAGATCGCTACCAATGGCACGGTGCTCGAAAAACGCCATGAGGTTCCCCGGATCTCTCCCCGGCAAAGCGTCACCCTTACAGGGCAAGTCCAGCTCCCGCTCGCGCAAGCCCATGTGATCAGGCAGGGTCGCCACCCGCTACTGGTTCCGCTGATGCGGGTCAGGATAGACGGTCCGGGCGAAGGGGCACTGCTCAAGACGTTCGTGGTCGGGCAGGGCATGCCGGACGGCGGCCGCGTGCAACCCTTCAGGCTTGATGAAGGCCCGCGCAGTTACGAACCGATTGCCCAGCGCGAGCTTGCCTGAGTCGACTTCGCTTCATCCGCACGCTAACCGGGCGACGATGCATAGTCTCGTCTCGACCCAATGGCTTGCCGAACAATCCGGCTCTCCCGACCTGGTGATACTCGACGCGTCGGCTCATCTACCCGACAGCCCGCGTAATTCGGCCGCGGATTTTTCGGAAGGTCAAATCCCGGATGCGCGGTTTCTCGACCTGACCAGCTTTGTCGATACGGCATCACAGGTTCCCAAGGCAGTCCCTACGGCGGATCAGTTTGCCAGACGCCTGGGGCAGTTGGGGATCACCCCGTCGAGCCGCGTCGTGCTCTACGACGACAGCCAGATAAAAAGTGCAGCCCGCGCGTGGTTTATCTTTCGCCTCTATGGTTTCCGGAATGTCGCCATTCTGGATGGCGGGTTCTCGAGATGGAAACAGGAAGAACGTCCTGTCGAGGCGGGCCGGGCAACTTACGAACAAACAGAATTCCCTACCCCCTCCATAGCTGGCGCCGTTCGCGGCAAGGATCAGATGCTCGCAAACGATAGTTCTCGCGCCGAACAGATCGTCGATGCGCGAGACGCGGCGCGCTTTGCGGGGGAAGAAGGCAGCGGTTCGGAAGGTCATATTCCCGGGGCGGCGAACCTGCACTTCGCCAAACTCTTCGCTGAAGACGGAACCTACCGGTCGCCCGACGATATAACTGCTTTGTTCGCGGAATCCGGCGTAGATCTGGATGGTCCGGTCACCACTTATTGCAACAGCGGCATGACGGCGTGCGTTCTCGCGTATGGTCTGCATCTGGCAGGAAAAGACGATGTCGCCCTTTACGACGGCAGTTGGCTCGAATGGGGTGAGGACGCCGATACGCCGAAGGAAAAAGGGGCGGCGCAGTAGCGATGGCTGGGGGAAATGACGACAGCTACGCGCGGTCGACGCGTCTTGTAACGGTTGGCCGCTCTGGCGACTTTGCCGACAATGTCGTCAATCCGCCGATTTGGCGCGCAAGTACCCACCTTTATTCAAATTGCGCCGACCTCAAGGCGCGAAAAGCTCGTAACGAAGACGGGCAATTCTTCTACGGCCGCCGCGGCGCGCCGACGCAGTGGGCTCTGGCACAGGCGTTGACTGCGCTGGAGCCTGGGGCGGCGGGAACGGTCCTGTACCCCAGTGGCCTTGCGGCTCTGGCGGGGGCACTATTGGCCGTTCTGCGCAGTGGAGACGTTTTGCTCGTCGCCGACAATGCCTACGAACCTACACGCAATACGGCGATGGGACTGCTCAAGACCTTCGGTGTGGAGCATCGTTTCTTCGACCCTCTCGATCTCGAGGCGTTCGAAGCGGCGTTTTGCGATCGCACACGGGCCGTGATGCTCGAAGTGCCCGGCAGTCTGACCATGGAAGTTTGTGACATCCCCGCACTTACGCGAATAGCGCGAGACAAGGGCGCGGTCAGTCTCATCGACAACACGTGGGCCACGTCGCTCGGCTTTGAGGCTCTTGGCCATGGTTGCGATATCGCCATCACCGCGCTGACCAAGCATGTGGGCGGACATTCCGACCTTATGATGGGCGCCGCATCTGCAGGGGAGCGATGGTATCGGCGCCTGCGCCTCGGTGCGCAGCAGTTGGGCCATGTCGTGTCCCCCGATGATGCTGCGCTGGCCCTTCGGGGGTTGCGCACCATGGGCGTGCGCCTCGAACAGCAGAGCAAGACCGCACTTGCGATTGCGCAATGGCTCGATGATCGCGACGAGGTCGCTCACGTCCTTTCGCCGATGCTGCCGGGTGGGCCGGGGCATAACCTATGGCAGCGTGATTTTACAGGGGGCTGCGGCTTGTTCAGCTTCGTATTGAAGGGCCGAGACGATGCCGCCCGTTGCCGGTTGATCGATGCCCTGCAATTGTTCGGCATCGGCTACAGTTGGGGTGGTTTCGAAAGCCTGGCCTTGCCGTTCGATGTCGATCCAATCCGCAGCACCATGGCATGGCCGAAGGAAGGATGGGGGCTTGAGGACCGCTTCGCCATCCGGCTATCGATCGGTCTTGAAGACAAGGACGATTTGATTGCCGACCTCACCAAAGGTTTTGCGGCGATGAACGAAGGATAGACGTGCAGGGCGAAACCCCACCTAGCGATGGTGCGACACCCACCACGGCTCCCGTCGAACAGGCGTGGAGCCTTGCCGAGCCTGCTCAGGAGCAGGGCGGGCTGGACGCGGCCGACGGCGCGAGGGAAGCGCTGAGCTCGCGAAGCGAAACCGTGGAGTCTGTGGTCGATACGCTCGATGCCGTGGCCTTGTCGTTCGGAGAATTCAGAGTTTCTCTGTTCGATGTGCTGATGGTCAGTTCCGTCATCATCGGCGTTCTTGTATTCGCCTGGTTCGTCAGTAGGATGGCTCGGCGCCTCGTCAGGCGGATGACGAGGCTGGACAATGCCCAGCAGTTGCTGGTCGAAAAGGTCGCCACGATCATCGTGTGGGCCATTGCCTTCTTCCTCGCGATCGATCTGCTTGGCATCGACCTCACCGCCCTGGCGGTGTTTTCCGGCGCTTTCGGCCTTGCGATCGGTTTCGGTCTGCAAAAGACCTTCGGCAATCTGATCGCGGGTATTATCCTGTTGATGGATCGATCGATCAAGCCGGGCGACGTGATCGCCGTGACGGACATGGCGGGCAATGAAAGCTTCGGGCAAATCCGCAAGATCGGCATTCGGGCCGTGTCGGTAACGACGCGCGACCAGCGCGAATATCTCATTCCGAACGAAAACCTGATGATCAATCAGGTCGAAAACTGGTCTTACTCGTCAAAGAATGTCCGTATGCAGGTGCCGGTTGGCGTCAGCTATGAAGCCGATATGAATCTTGCCGAAAAGCTGATGCTCGAAGCAGCCAAGAGCTGTGAACGGGTACTCAGCGCGCCGCCGCCCACAGTCTGGATGAAGGAATATGGCGACAGTTCGGTCAATTTCGTCATTCATTGCTGGATACAGGACCCGGAAGAAGGCGTCGGCAATGTGCGCAGTGTTGTGCTCAAGAAGCTGTGGTGGCTCTTCAAGGAACACGACATCGAAATCCCGTTCCCGCAGCGCGATCTGCATATCCGCTCCAGTGCCGATTTCGATCGTCTTATCGAAGTAATGGGGCAAGGCGCGATCGCGCCCACTCCGGCAAAAGAATAGATTGCCCCACGCACAGCGTCGGTTTCAAAATCTACCCTTCCTTGCCGCACACGCATTCTGATTGGCGCGAAAGGGCCCTGGTCCGCATCTTGCCACGATGGCTGATACCGGAACCATTTACCTTGTCGGCGCAGGGCCGGGCGACCCCGACCTGCTGACAATTCGCGCCGCGCGGTTGATCGAACGCGCCAAGATCATCGTGCACGATGGGCTCGTCGATCCGGCGATCATGGCGCTTGCGCGTGATGACGCGGAACTCATCTCGGTCGCGAAGCGCCGGTCTCATCATACTCTTCCTCAGGAAGCGATCAGCGACCTTCTGGTCCGCTTTGCCCGCTCTGGCGAGGACGTCGTGCGCCTGAAGGGGGGCGATCCCTTCATTTTCGGGCGCGGTGGCGAAGAGGCAGAGGTTGCCCGTGCGGCAGGTGTCCCGGTCGAAGTTGTGCCCGGTATCAGCGCTGCAAACGGCGCAGCCGCCGCATCGCAGATCGCGCTGACGCATCGCGACGCGTCGAGCATCGTGAGCTTCGTTGCGGGCCAGTGCAAAGGCCTGAAGGATCAGGATTGGGCAGGGCTGGCTGGTAAGGGCCGCACACTGGTAATCTACATGGGCGTCAAAACTGCGCCCATGATTGCAGAAAAGCTGATGGAGGATGGCCTTGCTCCTGATATGCCCTTGGCCATCATCGAAAACGGTACTCGGCCTGAAATGCGCGTGTTGCGCGGTTTGCTTGCCGGCTTGCCCGATTTGGTCGAGAACGAGAATGTCGTGAGCCCGGCTCTGATCGTGATCGGGGAAGTGACCGCACGCGACGACGTTGCGCTCGCGCTGGCAGCACAGGAGGCTGCGCGATGAGGCTCCTGACAGGAAACGATCTCAAGACCGGAGCGGTAACTTGGTGGACCGGTAAAGACTGGTCGATCCATATCGAAGAAGCCGTCGACGTGTCCGGCAACGAAGACGAGATCGCGCGCCGCGAAGAAGCCGCCCGCCGCGTCAATGTGCCTTACGCCGTCGATGCCGAAATGCACGATGGCTCGCCGCGACCGTCGCACATCAAGGAGCGCGTTCGCGCACTTGGACCGACGGTCCGTCCCGACCTGACCCTCAAGCCTGCCGATCCGGAAATCGGCAACTGGGTGATCTGATGTATAAATATGACCAATACGACCAGGCGATGGTCGATGCCCGCGTCGAGGAATTCCGCGATCAGGCCCGCCGACGTCTCGAAGGGAAGCTGACCGAAGATCAGTTCAAGCCGCTCAGGCTGATGAACGGGCTCTATCTTCAGCTCCACGCCTATATGCTGCGCGTCGCCATCCCTTATGGCACGCTCGACAGCCGGCAGATGCATGCGCTTGCTGACATCTCGGACAAGTACGATCGCGGCTACGGCCATTTCACGACGCGCCAGAACATCCAGTACAACTGGATCAGGCTGGAGGACGCAGCCGACATTCTGGCCAACCTTGCCAAGGTGGAGATGCATGCGATCCAGACCAGCGGCAATTGCATCCGCAACATCAGCTCAGACCATTTCGCAGGAGCGGCGGCGGACGAAGTTGTCGATCCGCGCCCCTATGCTGAGCTGCTGCGTCAGTGGTCCAGTTTCCACCCGGAATTCAGCTACTTGCCGCGCAAGTTTAAAATTGCCGTCATCGCCAGCGAAAAAGATCGTGCGGCGATGCGGTTGCATGACATCGGCATCAACATCGTGAAGAACGATGCGGGCGAGCTGGGGGCTGCGTTCTATGTGGGCGGCGGCATGGGCCGTACGCCGATGATCGCGCCCTGCATCAATCAGTTCGTTCCGCTGGACCAGCTGGTGACATATTGTGAAGCCTGCTTAAGGGTTTACAACCGGTACGGGCGACGGGACAACAAGTATAAGGCCCGGATAAAGATCCTCGTTCAGGAGCTGGGCGCGGAGGAATATACCTGCCAGGTCGAGGAAGAGTTCGTGCATCTGCTCGAGCAGGGCGTGGAGCCGCCGCATGACGAACTCATGCGGATCATACGTATGTTCGAGGCGCCGAACACCGACCAAACGGCACCGAACGATATCGACCGTTCGGATCCCGATTTCGCGCTGTGGGTGGATCGCAACACCGTGGCGCACAAGGCCAGCGGATATGTGTCTGCCGTCATCAGCCTCAAGCCGGTGGGCGGGATCCCCGGCGATGCCACGGCAAAGCAGATGCACCTGATGGCCGATCTGGCGAAGGAATACAGTTTCGACGAACTGCGCGTGATGCACACGCAGAACATCGTCCTGCCGCATGTTCGCAAGGCCGATCTGCATGCTTTGTGGACCGCGCTGGACGAAGCGGGGCTGGGCAGCCCGAACCTCGACACGGTCGAGGACATCATCGCCTGCCCCGGGCTCGATTACTGCAGCCTTGCCAATGCCCGTTCGATCCCCATCGCGCAGAGGATATCGGAGCGCTTCGCCGAGACCGGCAAGACCGGTACGCTGGGCGAACTGAAACTGAAGATTTCCGGCTGCATCAATGCCTGCGGGCATCACCACGCAGGCCACATCGGCATCCTCGGCGTCGATCGCAAGGGCGTGGAAAATTACCAGCTCCTGCTCGGCGGCAGCGAAGCCGAGGATGTGAGCCTGGCCAAGATCACCGGACCCGGCTTCGACGAGAACGGCATCGTCAACGCGGTCGAGACGGTCACCACAGTTTACGAGCGCGAACGTCAGGATGGCGAGCGCTTCGTGGACACCTATCGCCGCATCGGCATGAACCCTTTCAAGGAGGCGCTTTATGGCTGATACGTTGCGCTATCGCGAAGACGAGCCCGTCGATCACCCGGCGGTCACCGTCGATGCTTTTCTCGACCAGTCGAATGCATCGGCAGTCCGGATCGAACCGGGCGACGATGCCCGCGAACTGGTGCCCCATCTCGAGCGGCTGGCGCTGGTCGAGGTGAACTTTCCCGCTTTCGGAGACGGGCGCGGCTATTCCTCCGCCCGCATCCTGCGCGAGGCGGGTTATGACGGCGAACTGCGTGCCGTGGGCGATGTCCTGGTGGACCAGCTCGCCTATATGCGCCGCTGCGGCTTCGACGCATTCGAGCCGGACCAGCAACTCGACATGGACGACGTGGAAGCTGCATTCGATCGCTGGCCGGATGTCTACCAGAAGGCTGCGGACACGCGGACGCCGATCTGGGCGAAACGGCACTCATGAACGAACTGCGCGCCATCGACCGTCTCGACACGGGGCCCCGCTTTACCGAGCAGGACGCCATTCGCCTCAACCGCATGTTTCGCGGGACGGAGACGGAAGAATGGCTGCGCGCGGTAATCGAGGGGAGCCTCGCTGGCGATACGGCGGTGGTTTCCAGCTTCGGGGCGGAGAGTGCCGTGCTCCTGCACCTCATTTCGCAGATCGACCCGAATGTGCCCGTGCTGTTTCTGGACACGGGCAAGCACTTCCCCGAGACGCTGGCCTATCGTGACGAACTGACCGACCGGCTGGGGTTCAGGCGCATCGATCTCTATCCCGAAATCGCCGATCTGAAGGCGCGTGACGAAAGCGGGCTCAGATGGTCGTACGACCCGGATGGCTGCTGCGAATTGCGCAAGGTCAGGCCACTGGCCAAGGCGCTGGAAGAATACGATGCAAGCTTCACGGGGCGCAAGGCTTTCCAGTCGTCGACCCGCGCCAATCTGCCGCGTTTCGAAGTCGATACGTCCGATGCGCAGGGACGGCTGAAGATCAATCCGCTGATCGACTGGTCCGCCGACGACATCACTGCCTATTTCGAAAAGCACGATCTGCCACGTCACCCGCTGGTGGAGCGCGGTTTTCCCAGCATCGGCTGCATGCCGTGCACGCGGCCGGTGGCCGAAGGCGAGGACGCCCGTGCGGGACGCTGGTCCGGCTGGGACAAGGTCGAATGCGGTATCCACCGGCCCGGCGAGGAACCGTTCCTGTAAGGCAGAAAGTGGCGCCGACACGCAATCCGGCGCCACTCATCTGATCAGGCCGCAGCGTTACATCCGTTCGACGGTCGCCGTTTCCCCATCGGCATTGGTCGATGTCCAGACGCCATCGGCGCCGACCGCTTCCGTGTTGCATTTCTCGGCGACCGTATCGTCTTCCTCACGATATTGTTCGTCGACCGTCCAGCAATAGTCCTGGGGTGATTTCTGGACCCAGCGGCCGGTCTCGACCACGGTGCCATCCGCATCGGTCTGTATGTATGTGCCGTCGGGCTTGAGTTCTTCCGTGAAGACATCGCCGCCTTGGGTAGTGACACGGTAGGTTCCCGGCGCAGGCTGGCCGTCGGCGGCCATGACTTGCGCAGGTTGCGTTGCAGCAGGTTCGGGAGCTTGCGCGGCAGGTTCCTGTTCGGCAGGCTTTGAACAGCCGGCGAGCGCAGTCGCTGCGGCGAGCACAATCAGATATTTCATGTAATGATCCTCCGTTCGCGACCCGATGGCGAAGGCGGATGTTTCCGTTCACGAGTCGCGACCCGAGAGGGCCGGTATAGGCTTAAAGCCCCGCGTAAGGAAATATGGGCCGTATGCTCGTTGCAGGCGGAACCTGATCGGTAATGCGCAGTGACGAAGTGCTCATTCCACCTGCCTGGGTGCAAATCGCCGCAATCCTCGTGCGCGCCAGCGAGGCCGAGTGCTCCGTCATTCGCGACTTAGCCGACGTCAGCGATGCAAGTCTTTCCAAATATCTCTCGGCTCTGGCGGTTGTGGGCTGTGTTTTGATTGAATAGATCCCAAGCGAGGGCTGTCAGTGGACTTGGGAGGCGCTGATTACCGAGGGGCGCCGTTTTGGAACGCTGGCGGAACAAGCCTTTTCGAGTAAAGTGCCGGCAGCGACTGAACCTTGCGTTCTGCTAGCAAACTTCTTTGCGAACATCGGTTTTTCGCGAGGAGAAGCCAGATCGGACTGACGGGATTTTTCGATTTATGGCTAAGTCACATTGGGTCGTGTATCTAGAATGGCACAGGACGGTGCAATTTGATGGTTAGACGGTAGGGAGAGGCGAGGCTGATCTCGGCATCACTCGTACTGTCGATCCTGAGCCAAACGCGCTGATCGTTGCCCCAGAGGTAGGTCGGCGTTTTTTGGCCAAGCCATTCCCGTAGCCCCTCGACGTTGGAGCAGACTTCGAGAAACGGCTGATCCTCGGCTACGCAACGATAGTTAATTTCCTCGTTACCTTTCAGAAAAGCACGGTAGCGTGCAAGACCCCAGCCGGCTCGGTCGAGATCAATGGACCGGTAACCGGATATCTTGACATAGCCCTTGCTAGGACAATCTCCCGAAGGATCTGCTAGAGCAATCTGGCGTCGGCTATGAACCCCTCTTGCTCTGTCGACCCACCACCCTTTTGTATCCGTAGTTTCTCCGGTTCGTTTAAGCCTGATGCGCCATTGAGTGCGCAGGCATGGAAGCCCTTGGCGTGTCGCTTGTTCGTTAAGGAGGAGGACGGGATCGCGGCGGTGAATGTCTGGAGGCCAAAAGGCTAGGCTTACGATTGGCTGAGAAGAGCGCTCTTCGAGTATCAATTCTCCGAGCTCGTTGGCCGGGACCGACGATGGCTCTGGAATTGCAAGGAGCACGGCAGAGAGGATGGCGGAAGACACAGCCAAATTCATGTTCACCTTCATGAGCTTGGCAACAAGATGCTGTCAATGACGTTACTTGCTTGCCAGTCTGTTTCCGCTAACCACTCCAAGCTTGGTCTTCTGCGACGACTTGAAGCGATCCTGGAACTGCCTGACAGCCTCATCAAGTTTGATGCCGAAACCCGAACTTCCCGCGCCGCCCCCATTGCGGACATGTCGCCCCCCGGCGGCTAGTCATACTCTGATGAGCGACAAAAAGCTGCAAACGGTAAAAATGGTACTCCATTGGACTCGGGATCCAATCGGCGTGAGTGGCTTCGAGAAAGCGCTGGCCGAATACGACAGATATGTGCCTACGGTCTTAGCTTCTTGATCGAGAAACAGACAACGAGGAGGTCGGTGCCTATTTGACCTATGTGGAAACAGAACGGATCGGGCTCTCGCCACACAAGCGAAAAAACCGAGGGCGTGGCCGCACTCCTGAGGGAATTACACGCCTTGCATCAATGACGCGCTTATCTGCTTTCCATTCAATTGCGGACCTTCGCAGCAGTTGTCGCAACGCTTCAATGCCGAACGTCCGATAATCTAGCAAGTGCGACAACAGCGGTCCGGCTGCTAACGACCCCATTGTTGACGTTCGCCAAGACGAACGGTTTAGTCGGGGACTTCGAGCGATTGGGCGACGATAAATTGCCATTCAACATCGCTGCCTGGCAATAAAATTGAGCGCTGGGCGACCCTAAGCGGCTCGCGCGGGAATTCATTGGAATTGTAAAATAGCGGTTCGCTCAACGCCTTTCGGCCTCTTACCTTGAGCGTGCGATCCCAGAGCGAGCGCGAAGAAAGGTCGTGGTGCCCTATGGCGCTAATCTGCCAATAATGACCGCTGCGCGGTTGGAGATAACGCTGATCGCCAAGTGGATTGGTCAAGACAACCTCACCGTCGGGACCAACTGTGGCGGCGGCGATCAAGATGTTAAGTGCGCTTTCGAGCTGCTCGTCGCCATTGCGAACTTGAACTACGGTCTCTGAATGGAGAGGATCTTCTCCCATAGATGGCAGGAGAACGAATAATGCTGCTGCAACAAGGGTCATGGCGGTTGCTCCCAAAATCAGTGGCCGGACATAACTTGCTTGGGGCTGGAGAGTGTGAGCGTGAAGGTCCGGCGTTTGGGGTACTGTTCGACCGTACCCTTCTGACTGGCTGAGTAGACGTGCAGCTTGCAGCGAGGAAGTGGTGCCAAGCTTGGTCCTAGCCATCTTTAACCGCTTCTCGACCGCGTGATGCGAAATGTGAAGGTCTGCAGCGATTTCCTTTGCTGATTTGTGCTGTAGCCATTGCCGCAGGCACACCTTCTCACGCTCGGTTAATCTGGCAAGTTTCTCTTCATTATCCATGTCCTTGGGAATACAGACGGTATGGGACAAGCGAAAGTACGGTCCGATAGTACAGGCCTTTCAGCAGGATCTTTTTGCGCTACTTTCTATCTTAAGTGCAGACCTTCCTGGCCATTCGCACAGCGCCTGAGAGCTGACCGTCCGATAATCGAGAAAGCGCGACAAAAGCGGACCGGTTGTTAACGACGCCCTTTGCAGACATTGGGCTTGAGCGGTCGTGATATTTTCTCCATTATACGACAGCCGAAAATAGAGTGGCAGGTTGGTAGCTCCTGCACCCAAATTTGGGTTCTTCTCAGCCGCGGCGTTGACCCAATTTGTTTGGGGAGGCGCTGGCTGTTTTTTCGCGTCTCCCCGGCTCATGCCGAGGAACCCTGATGTCGCTTTTCTATATCATTGCACTGGTGTCCGCCGCCTTGTTTGCCGGTGCGGCAGCTTATATCAGTCTGGTCGAACACCCGGCCCGCCTGTTGCTGGAAGACAGGCCGCTACTCACACAGTGGCAATCAAGCTACGCGAAAGCGCTCCCGATACAGTCCGGCCTGGCTATTATCGGCGGTGTATGCGGATTGGCGGCTTGGTATTTATCGACCCAATGGTTGTGGATCGCTGGAAGCATCGCACTTCTTGGTAACTGGCCGTTTACCATCATAGCAATCATGCCGACGAACAAACGACTTCAGGCCGTTCATCCAGAACAGGCAGGCCCTGACATAAGGGCCCAGCTTGTGGGCTGGGGGCGCCTTCACGATATAAGAAGCCTGCTCGGGCTGGCCTCGACAGTGCTTTTCGCGATAGCCTTGATGGCGACGATGTAGCGGCAGATCCCCCACAGATCTTCGCCGGATCAGTCGCCGACGACAAGTCAGCCGAGAATTTGGCCGAAACCTGAAACCCCCAAAAAAGAGGGCCAATAGAGATAGTTGAGAAACCGCCGGAACCGGCCGTTGGCGGGCTGTCGCTGATGATGACGCCCCACAGGGCGGGGAAATGGTGCCGGCTAGAGGAGTCGAACCCCTGACCTGATGATTACAAATCAACTGCTCTACCAACTGAGCTAAGCCGGCGACCGGAGAGCGCCTTTCAAGCAAAGGCTTCCAAAAGTCCAGCCCCATTGCGACACATCAACCGGCTGTTTGCGCTTGATGGGCTGCGAGCTTGTCTAGATTGGCGTCGCGAACCTTCCTGGCGGCCTCGTCATAGAGGAAAGGCAGGAATGCGTAACGCCGCCCGCTGGTCACCGGCGTCGCTTCATGCAGTAGCGAACAGGAGAACACGATCGCGCCGCCCGTCGGTGCGCGATAGGTGCGCTGGCCGAATTCGGGAAAGCGCAGATCGCCGCCGTCATATTCGCCTGCATTGAGGTTTATCGTGACGGCGAAGCGCCGGTGGGCAGTGCCGTGAGTCGTATTGTCGCGATGAGGGCGGAAGTGGCCAGCGCCCGCTTCATAGCAGGCGACAAGGTAGCGTTCGATCCGCGTGGCGCGGAATTGGAACGCGCGTTCCATCGCGGGGATCAGGCGCCGCGCGATCCGTCCGGATAGGCGATCTTTCAGTGTCTGGTCTTCGATCAGGCAGTCCCGCCTCTGTTTGAAACTGTCGTCAACCACGAGGGTCGTCTTCCCATCGACATCGCGCATGAAGCCCGAAGGTTCGCCGCCGCGGCTTTCATACAGCGCGATCAGGTCGGCGCACAGCGAAGGTTCGAACACATCGGGGACGACGATGACCGGTGCCCAGCCTTCCTCCACTGCGGCAAGCCGCGTGCGGAGATCTGCAATGGCGCGCTCGCCATCATCGATACGATAGCGGGATCGAATGCGTAGTTCCCGGTCGAGCACCAGCCAGTGCGCTTCATAGGAGGCAGCATCGTTCGACAATGCTCCGTAGGCCTTGCTGATTGCGCCATCGTAATCGAGGAAGTGGCGAATTCCCGGCAATTTCTGCGCGATGCGGCCGTCCGCTTCGTCCGACGGATCGACCGTCACGCCAAAGAAGCACGCAGTCTTATCGTCGAACAGGGTGCGGTTGCTTTGTACAAGTGCCAGCGCCTGCTGGGCGGCAGGGGTACCGGCGTGGCCGCAGAAGAGCATGAGGACGTGGCGGCCGGCGATCGAAGAAAAGGCAAAGCGATCGGCACCACCCAGCGCCCTGGCGTAGAACCACGGGGCATATTCGCCCATGGCAGGCATGATCGGTTTGCCAGACATTTCACCTGCTTATCGCGCAGGCGTTGAGGCTGCAATTGCCTTAGAGCCAGCCGTGTTTTCGATACCATGCAGCGGTCGATGCGAGGCCTGCCTTGCCCGAGATGCGCGGCGACCAGACGGCTTCGGGCACCTTGCGGCTGGATCGTGCCACCCAATTGGGGTGGGTCATGTAGCCCACACGGTCGGCGGTGAGGCGGGCCTTGTCGCGGCGTATCAGGCGGTCGGCCCTGGCGGCGGTTTCGAGGACGGCGCGGGGCAGATGCGTGGCGAAGACGCGGCGACCCACGGCAGCGCCGATCGCTTTTGCCAGTTCCTTGTGCGACCAGCCCCCTTCGCGCCCGTCGTCGGGTTCGAATATCTGGCGGCGTACGAGGGCGGGCGGGGCATCGACCAAGGTCAGTAGCAAGCGAGCGAGATCGTCGACATGGATGATCGAACTGGCGCCCCCGGGTGGGAGCGGGACGAAGCCCATGCGCGCGCTGCGGAACATTTCGAAATAATCGACATCACGCGGGCCGTAGACGCCGGGGGGGCGGACGATCGTCCAGTCTAAGCCGCTGTTTTCGACCAGGCGCTCCGCTTTCGCCTTGGACGCACCATAGACCGATAGGTCGGGCTCGCGGGCGGAAAGGGAGGATACGAAGATGAAGCGGCGGACCTTTTTCTGTTTCGCCGCGGCGATCAGCCGTTCGGTTCCGGTAACGTTGGCTTCTTCGAAATCTGCGGGATCGGGCGTGGTGGTGAGGCCGGCAACGTGAATGACGGCATCGGTACTGTCGCACAGCCGCGCAAGAGCAGCGGGGTTGGACAGATCGCCTGCAATCCAATCGACGTGTTTGCGATCGGCCTGCGGGCGGCGGGTAAGTGCGCGAACAGGCTCTTCGACCTGCGCCGCGACATCGAGCACGGCCTGTCCGACAAAGCCGGTTGCCCCGGTAAGCGAAACGGTCATATTCGCACCATGTGATCGCGGTGAATGACGGCGGCGCGCGGGGCGTAGCCAAGCCTGTCGGCCTGCTGTTCTTCCCTGAGGCCCATGATCGTGCGGCATTCGGCCGACGCGTACTCGATCAGCCCCTGGCCAAGGCGTTCGCCTTGCGGACCGTGAACCGCGACCAGATCGCCGCGTCCGAATTCGCCTTCTATGTCGATGATGCCTGCAGCCAGAACACTTGCCCCATTTTCGAGGGCCATCATGCAGCCTCTATCGATGGAGACGACGCCCAAGGGGGCAAGACGACCGCCGAGCCAGGCCTTGCGCGCACTCGCATTCGATTGCGGCAGGAAGACCGTCCCGGTGCCATTGGCGATGGCGCGGGCAAGGGGCGAGGGGTGGGTTCCGTTGACGATCGCCAAGGCGATGCCAGCCCGTTCTGCAATTCGTGCCGCCTGCAGTTTGGCGGTCATTCCGCCGGAGCCGAGGCCGGATGTCGATGCGCCCGTGGCCATGGCGAAGATTTCCGGCGTCACACCTTCCACCTGCGGCACGAGGGTGGCATCCGGTTCGCGGGGGTCGCGATCGAACAGGCCATCGACATCGGACAGCAGCACGACGGCATCGGCGCCTGCTGCCTGGGCGACGCGGGCAGCGAGCCGGTCGTTATCGCCGAAACGGATTTCTTCCGTGGCGACGCTGTCGTTTTCGTTGACGACGGGGATGGCCCCTGCATCGAGCAGGCGGGCGAGGGTAGCCGAAGCGTTTAGATAACGTCTGCGGTCTTCCAGATCGCCCAGCGTCACGAGCATTTGTGCCGCCGTGATCGTGTGCGCTTCCAACGCATCGGACCACAGGCGGGCGAGTTCGACCTGACCGACTGAGGCGGAGGCCTGTGCATCGGCCAGGCTGCCGCGCCCGCCCCTTGCCAGCCCGAGTTTCGCTGCGCCGAGGGCAATCGCGCCCGAAGATACGACGATGATTTCGGTGCTCCGGCGCATATCCGCGATTTCGGCGGCAAGGGTCGCCAGCCACTGTGTGCGCGGCTTTCCATCCTGCACGAGCAGAGCCGAGCCGACCTTGATGACAAGGCGGCGCGCGTTGCGCAGGTCTGCGAGGGCGGCAATGGTCATCGTCGACCCACTAGGCCAAGGTAGCGGCACGCGGAAGCCGGCTTCGCTTGGCGCGCCCGAAGCACGACTTCGCGCTCAGAGAGGCGACCATTCGGCCGTATCGTCTTCGTCTTCCACTTCTTCGGCGTGGGTTTCTGTCGACGTACGGTCGGGAAGATAGCCCAGCACGCCGTCGAGCAGTTCGGGAATCCCCGCGCCCGTAGCGCCGGAAATGGTGAAAACCTTGTCCGCGCCGGCGGCCAGCAGTTCTTCTGCAAAGCCCTGACCGAGTTCGTCGTCTGCCAGATCGAGCTTGTTCAGCGCCACGAGCTGCGGCTTGTCCGCAAGACCGCCGCCATAGGCTTCGAGTTCGGCATTGACCGTGCTGTAGGCTTCTGCCGGATCATCGCCCGAAATGTCGATCAGGTGGATAAGCACGCGGCACCGTTCGATATGGCCAAGGAACCGGTCCCCGATGCCAGCACCATCGGCAGCGCCTTCGATCAGGCCCGGAATGTCGGCCAGCACGAATTCGCGGTTCTTGTGGGTCACGACACCGAGCTTGGGGACCAAGGTGGTGAAGGCGTAGTGCCCGACCTTGGCCTTGGCGTTGGAAACCTGGTTGATGAAAGTGCTTTTGCCCGCATTGGGCAGGCCCAGAAGGCCGACATCGGCAAGCAGCTTCAGCCGCAGCCACACCCACATTTCCTCGCCCGGAATGCCGGGCTGGTGCTGGCGCGGGGCGCGATTGGTGCTGGTCTTGTAACTGGCATTGCCGCGACCGCCCATGCCACCTTCGAGAAAGACGACCCGCTGGCCCACTTCGGTAAAATCGGCCAGCACCTCTTCCTTGTCTTCCGACAGGACCTGCGTGCCGACCGGCACCTCGATAACAAGATCCGGCGCCCCAGCGCCGGTCCGGTCCTTGCCCTGACCGTGATTGCCGCGCTTGGCCTTGAAGTGCTGCGAATAGCGAAAGTCGATCAGCGTGTTGAGGCCCTGAACGGCCACGAATACGATGTCGCCGCCCTTGCCACCGTTACCGCCGTCGGGGCCGCCGTATTCAACGTATTTTTCGCGCCGGAAACTGACGGCACCGGGGCCGCCGCCGCCGGACTTGAGGTAGATCTTGGCTTGGTCGAGGAAATGCATGCGCGCCCTCTAGCCGCTTTCTTCGCCATAGGCGAGGGCGCGCATGTCAGGTCGGGATCAATCGACGAAATCGTCGACCCGTTCGACGATAATGGCGGGAGCCATGCCGCCGGCTGCACACATGGTCACGAGGCCATAGCGTTTGCCCTGGCGTTCCAATTCGTCGACCATCGTGCCGATGAGGATCGAACCGGTGGCACCGATCGGGTGACCGAGTGCGATGGAGCCGCCGTTCACATTGACCTTGTCCCAATCGAGATCGAGATCGCGAACGAATTTGGCTGCGACGACGGCAAAGGCTTCGTTGATTTCGTAAAGATCGATGTCGTCGGTCGTCAGGCCTGCCTTCGACAGGACCTTTTTCGCCGCCGGAACCGGGGCGTTGAGCATGAGCGTCGGATCGTCGCCCATATTGGCGGTGGCGACGATGCGCGCGCGGGGCTTGAGCCCATGCTTTTGCGCATAATCCTTGCTTGCCACGAGAACGGCTGCCGCACCATCGACGACACCCGAACTGTTGCCCGCGTGATGGAAGTGCTTGATATCGACGTCGGGATATTTGGCGTTGATCAGCCCGGAGAAAGTGGTGCCGGCCTTATCGAGCGGGACATTGGCGATCTTGGTGAAAGCGGGTTCCAGTTCGGCAAGACCTTCCATGGTCGTCTGCGGCCGAGGGAACTCCTCCTTGTCGAGAACGACATTGCCATCGTCGTCGGTTACCGGGACGAGCGACTTGTCGAAACGCCCTTCCTCGATAGCCTTGGCGGCGCGCTGCTGGCTGCGATATCCGACCTCGTCCAGTTCTTCGCGGCTGAAGCCTTCCATGGTGGCGATGGCATCGCCGCAAACACCCTGATGGCTTTGCGGATGTGTCCGCATGAGACGTTCGTTATAGCTGCCCATCATCGGCGGCTTGAGGCCAGCGGCCATCTTGTCCTTCGACATCTGTGCCGTGAGGCTCATCATCTCGGTGCCGCCCGCAACGACGCAGTCTTCCATCCCGCTCATCACCTGTGCCGCAGCGAGCGCCACACTGGTGATCCCGCCGCCGCAAAACCGGTCGAGCGTGGTGCCGGAGGACGTCACGTCATATCCGGCGTCGAGCGCTGCCATGCGGCCCAGATCGCCCGCCTGCATGCCATCCTGCGTGCTGACCGACCATATCACGTCATCGACCGTGGAGGTGTCGAGATCGTTGCGATCCTTGATGGCTTTGAGGCAGGTGGCTGCAAGGTGCTGTGGATGCATGTGCGCCAGCGATCCCTTGCCCTGTTTACCGATCCCGCGCGGGGTCCGGACGGCATCGATGATGTAGGCTTCAGCCATGGCGTAAACTCCTCTCCACTTTTCGATTCTTGCGGCGAATGCCGGTTGACGTTTGCGTAAGCGTGACGCAGCAAGGGCGCAAGACAAGTTTCGATTTGCAATGGGAGAGAGCGCGATGTCCGAGGAAGTCCTGACGAGCGAGGAGGACGGCATTCTGGTCGTCACCATCAATCGTCCCGAGGCAAAAAACGCCATGACCAAGGCTGCGGCGGAAGGCATAGCAGCGGCCATGGACCGCCTCGACAGCGACGATAATCTGCGCGTGGGTATCCTGACCGGAGCCGGCGGAACATTCTGTTCGGGCATGGACCTGAAGGGGTTCCTGCGCGGGGAATCGCCCAGTATCGAGGGACGCGGCTTCGGCGGCATCGTCCAGAAGCCACCGGAAAAGCCGCTGATCGCTGCCGTGGAAGGATATGCTCTGGCAGGCGGGCTGGAACTGATGATCGCGTGCGATCTGGTAGTGGCCAGTGCGGGCGCGAAATTCGGCATTCCCGAAGTAAAACGTGGCTTGGTAGCTGCAGCGGGCGGGGTGATGATGCTGCCCGACCAGATCCCGGAACGGATCGCCATGGAATTGGCGCTGACCGGCGACTTCATCGATGCGGCCCGTGCGTATGAGCTTGGTCTCATCAACCGGATAACCGACGGCGAGGCACTTGTGGCGGCGAAGGAACTGGCTGCCAGCATTGTCGCCAACGGGCCGCTGGCCGTGCGTGTGTCCAAGCAGGTAATCAAGCAGTCGCGCGGCTGGCCCATGGATGAGCGCTATACGCGCCAGACCCAGCTTATTGCGCCCGTATTCGTATCGGAAGATGCGCGCGAAGGGGCTGCCGCCTTCGCCGAAAAACGCGCGCCCAACTGGAAGGGCAAATAAGACCCTTCAGCGCGCCATAACAATATCCGGAGAGGACCAGACAGATGCCCGCAATCAATGTACCCCAGCCCGAATTCATGGAGGACGAGGAAATCTCGATCTTCGCCGACGCGGTCGGCAAGTTCTATCAGCAGCATGCCCCTGAAAAACGTGTCCTCAAATGGCGCGAGGATGGACAGGTCGAACGCGAATTCTGGAACGAAGCGGGTCAGGCGGGACTGCTGGGTGTATCGGTGCCCGAAGAATACGGCGGCCATGGCGGGGACTTCCGGCACGAAATGGTCGTAATCGACCAGCAGGCGAAGCACGGAGTGGAGGGCTTTGCCGCATCGCTGCACAACACCGTGATCCTGCCCTATCTCGTGCGCCATGGCACCGAAGAGCAGAAAAAGAAGTATCTGCCAAAGCTGGTAAGCGGGGAACTGGTCAGCGCGATAGCCATGACCGAGCCCGGCGTAGGGTCCGATCTGCAGAGCGTCACCACGACTGCGCTGAAGGATGGGAACGGCTATCGCATCAACGGCGCGAAAACCTACATCTCCAACGGCCAGACCGCGGACTTCATCATCGTCGTCGCCAAGACCGATCCCAATGAACGGGCCAAGGGCATTTCGCTGATGCTGCTCGAGACCGAAGGCGCAGAAGGCTTCCAACGCGGCAAGAAGCTCGACAAGATAGGACTGGACGCGTCCGATACGTCGGAACTGTTTTTCGACGATGTATTCGTACCGGCGGAGAATGTGCTGGGCGGGGAAGAGGGCAAAGGCTTCTACCAGTTGATGGGCGAGCTTCCTCAGGAACGCCTTATCATTGCGATGGGTGCCATGACAGGCATCGAAAAGGCGCTGGAGACGACCCTGGACTTCGTCAAGAATCGCAAGGCTTTTGGCCAGACCATCTGGGATTTTCAGAACACGCAATTCGTCATGGCGGACCTCAAGGCCCGCGCGACCGCAGCGAAGATTTTCGTCAATGACTGCATCGCCAAGCACCTGAAGCGCGAGCTTGACGTGCCGACTGCGTGCATGGCCAAATACTGGGTCACGGAATTACAGGGCGAAGTGGTCGACAAATGCCTGCAGTTCCATGGCGGTGCCGGCTTCATAAACGATTATCCGATCGCTCGCATGTATCGGGATAGCCGTATCACGCGGATTTTCGGCGGGTCGAACGAGGTCATGAAGATGGTCATCGCCCGATCCATGTAGCAGCAGCGCGAACGGACGATCCGGCGAATTAGAGACACTGCCAGGGTTCTAAACCGGCGGCGTAAGAACTCGTTTGCGCGCTGACGTGCTCCTATCGCAACCTGCATGCACATTAATTCGCTTGTTCGGCGACCTTGCAACTCCGATCCTGAGGTAGGGAACGAACATGGGTTTCTGTGTGCGCCCGCATGCCTTTGGAATTTTGGAACCATCTATGGAACTTGACGACAGCGAAAAGACTGCCTGGATTTTCAAATCCGGATGGAAAGGACTGTGCCCGCGGTGCGGCAAGGGCAAAATGTTCAAGTCGTGGTTGAAAGTCAGCGACCGATGCGAAGTGTGCGGACTGGATTACCGGTTCGCATCACCGGATGACGGGCCGGCCTTTTTCTCTCTGACATTCGTGGCGTTCCCGCTGCTGTTCTTCATCGTCTGGTTGCAGGTTTCGCTGGAACTTCCGCTGATCGTCCTGCTTGCGATCGCGATCCCGCTGATGGCCATTGGATGCGTTCTGCCGCTTCGCCCTATCAAGGGCTGGCTGGTCGCTTCGCAGTTCGTGAACAAGGCGCAGGAAGCGGGCACGGAAAAGCTCTGGCGTGACATGCATGCGCGGGAAGACGAGGTGAAACAGCGGGAGGAGAGAGATTGACGTCGCGATGCGTCGAATGGATGAAAAGCGATTGATATATATTTGGTGATGCAACGATCCGGTCGGTCAAACATTCGCCAATCATGCAAGTTGTCACCCCCGCCGACGCGCCGAGTGCGCATGCTCTCGAAACCCACATACGCGAAGCTGGCTTCCCCTGCGTCGGTGCCAAGTCGGCACTGGCTAAAGGCAATCTGAGCGTGGTTCACGCTCGCGATATCACTAGCGCCTGGAACGACCTCGAAATCCACCGCGCCTTGGTTGAATGGAGCGACCGGTATCGCGAGGAGCGTATCGAAAGCGGGCTAAGGAGCCTTGCGGTGGTGTTCGACGGGCCTGAAGACTTGAGCGAGGAACGGTTCGAGCAGGCGCTATGGGACCGTATCCAGTCACTCAGCGACAAGGACACCTGGCGCGATCAGCCGCGCGATCCGCGTGTCAGCTCCGATCCGGACGATCCACACTTCTCGCTCAGTTTCGGTGGGGAAGCCTATTTCGTTGTGGGGCTACATCCGAGGGCATCGCGCCTTGCGCGCCGGTTTGCCTTTCCGACACTGGTTTTCAACTTGCACGACCAGTTCGAAGCTCTGCGCGAACAGGGGCGTTACGAGAAGATGCGCAAAACGATCATCGATCGCGACATTGCGCTGGCCGGTTCGCCCAATCCAATGCTGGCACGCCACGGCGAAGCCAGCCCCGCTGCGCAATATAGCGGGCGGGTGGTCGATGAGGATTGGGTCTGCCCATTCAGCGACACGAGGGCTGCATGAACCCCAACCGCATTGCCCCGCGTTCCGGGGTCGCCTTTCGATTGGAGGAGGGCGAAACCTTGACTGTCGTCGACCCGCAAGGTGGCCAGGTTTCCGACCTGCTTGCTTTCAATGCGGACGATGTGCGGGAAGTCATCTCGAATGGGCGCACTTTCGATTACGAGGAGACCATCTCCCTGGGGCAGGGAAATCGCTTATGGTCGAACCGGTCCAAACCCATGCTCGAAATTGTCGAGGACACGGTCGGGCGGCACGATTTTCTGCTGACGCCGTGCAGCGAGGCGACCTTTCGCCATTTCTATGCCGACAAGCCCGTGCATCGCGGCTGTTTCGGCAATCTGGCCGAAGCGCTGTCGCCCTATGGTGTCGAAGCGGACATGATCCCGACAGCTTTCAACCTATTCATGAACGTGCCGGTCGACGGCGCGACCGGACGCTTGGCGGTAGAGCCGCCCGTTTCCAAATCGGGAGACCACATTTCCATGCGAGCCTTGTCCCCCTTGATCATCGGGCTGACGGCCTGTTCCGCTTATGATTCCTGTGGTGGAACCTTCAAGCCGATCGATTACGCTATCGACCGGCCCACCGCAGGAGTGACGTAAAGCCATGTTCGGTCTTTCCGAATATCCCGACGCCATCCTGCGAGGCGTGGCACTGGGGGTGATCGCGCTGATCTGGGTCATCGTGCTGGTGCGCACAATCGGCCTGCGTACTTTCTCCAAGATGACGGCTTTCGATTTCGTCGTCACACTGGCGACCGGATCGCTCCTCGCTTCGGCAGCAACGGTTACCGAATGGACTGCGCTCGTACAGGCGCTCAGCGCTATAATGGCTTTGCTGGTGGCGCAGCTAGTTCTGGCGCGGCTGCGGCGCGGATCACGCAGGTTTCAGCTGCTGCTGGAAAACGACCCGACCATGCTGATGTATGACGGTAAAATCCTGGAAGGGGCGCTCGCCGAAACGCGCGTGTCCGAAAGCGATATTCTCAACAAGATCCGCAGCGCGGGGATATCAGACCTGTCGGACGTGCGGTCGATGGTATTGGAGAGCACGGGCGACATTTCGATCATCTCCGGTACCGAAGAACCGACCGAAGAAGTGATGCAGGAAGTAGACTGCTGTCACGGTCCGCTGAAACGGCACGTCGCTCGCGGGAAATGATCGGGGAGCGGGGCCCATGTGACCCCGCTCTGATTCATGTTCAGGCTTCGACGACCTTCTGTTCGATCGCGCCGAAGATGGAATGGCCGTCCTTGTCCTTCATTTCCACGCGCACGGTGTCGCCGGGTTCCATGAAGCGGGTCTGGGCCTCGCCGTTGGCGATTGTTTCGATCATGCGGATTTCGGCGATGCAACTGTAGCCGAGGCCGCCTTCGGCGACGGGCTTGCCCGGGTCGCCGTCGGGGCCCTGGTTCGATACCGTGCCCGATCCGATGATCGTCCCGGCGCCCAGGTCGCGCGTCTTGGCGGCGTGGGCGACCAGTTCGGCCAGGCTGAACGTCGCATCGACGCCCGCATTGGCGCGGCCGAAGGGCTGGCCGTTGTAATCGACCATCAGCGGCAGGTGGATGACGCTGCCCTGCCAGGCATCGCCCAGCTCGTCGGGCGTGACCGCGACGGGGCTGAACGCGCTGGCGGGCTTGGACTGGAAGAAGCCGAAGCCCTTGGCCAGTTCGCCCGGGATCAGCCCGCGCAAGGACACGTCGTTGACCAGCATGACCAGCTTGATGTGGCCTGCGGCATCTTCCTTCGACACTCCCATCGGCACATCGTCGGTGACGACTGCGATCTCGCCCTCCATGTCGCAGCCCCATTTGGTGTCCTTCAGCGGAATGTCGGCGCGCGGGGGCAGGAAGGTGTCGCTGCCGCCCTGATACATCAGCGGATCGTGATAGAAGCTCTCGGGCACCTCGGCGCCGCGGGCCTTACGCACCAGTTCGACGTGATTGATGTAGGCGCTGCCGTCGGCCCACTGGTAGGCACGCGGCAGCGGCGAATGCGCCTCGCGTTCATGGAACCGCTCGCACGGCACCGCCTCGTGTTCGACATCGGTGTAGAGCGCTTCGAGCTTCGGGGCGATTTCGTCCCAGTTGTCGAGCGCGGCCTGCAGCGTCGGGGCGATGTTGTCGGCGGCGCAGTAGCGGGTGAGGTCTTTCGACACGACCACCAGCTTGCCGTCGCGGGTGCCGTCCTGGATCGTTGCGAGCTTCATGGATGGGGTTCCTCTCGGGGCTTATGTGTTCTCGGGATTGTCGGACTGGTTGTCCGGATGGGCGCTCTGGAATTCCTGCAGGGGCAGGCAGGCGCTTTCGATCCGGGTGATGTGCGGCATGTCCGAAAAATCGAATTCGAACCGCCTTGCGTTGTAGACTTGCGGCAGCAGGCAGACTTCGAAGAAACCGGGTGCATCGAACAGGAAATCGCCCGTGCTAAGCTGCGCCAGGCGCGCCTCCAGCGGGGCGAGCGTGCGGGCGAGCCAGTGGCGATACCACACGCCGATTTCGTCCTGCGACTTGCCGTATTCGTCCTTCAGGTATTTCAGCACCGGAAGGTTCAATGGCGCGTGCAGTTCGGTGGCGATGGCATAGGCCAGTTCGCGCGCGACATAGCGATCGTGCAGGTCGGACGGCAGCAGCGGGCGATCGGCAAAGGCTTCGTCGAGCCATTCGATCTGCGCCATCGACTGGACATAGTCCTTGCCGTCGACTTCCAGCAGCGGGACCGAGCCGAAGGGGTTGCGCGCGGTGAACGCCGCGCCTTTCTGTTCGGACGTCAGCAGGTTCACCGGCACGTATTCGTAATCCAGCCCCTTCAGTTCCAGCGCGATGCGCAGGCGGTAGCTGGTCGAGCTGCGGTAGTAGCCGTGCAGGCGGATCAAAACGCGGCGATCCCGGTAATGGCCCGCCCCAGGATCAGCGCATGGACATCATGCGTGCCTTCGTAGGTGTTGACCGTTTCCAGGTTCACCATGTGGCGGATGACCTGGTATTCTTCTGAAATGCCGTTGCCGCCGTGCATGTCGCGCGACTTGCGGGCGATATCCAGCGCCTTGCCGACATTGTTGCGTTTCACGATGCTGATCATCTCGGGCGCGAACTTGCCTTCGTCCATTAGGCGGCCGACGCGCAGCGAGGATTGCAGGCCCAGCGAAATCTCGGTCACCATGTCGGCGAGCTTGAGCTGGTAGAGCTGCTTGCTGGCGAGCGGGACGCCGAACTGGTGCCGGTCGAGCCCGTACTGGCGCGCGGCGTGCAGGCAGAATTCCGCGGCACCCATAGCGCCCCAGCTAATGCCGTAGCGGGCGCGGTTGAGGCAGCCGAACGGCCCCTTGAGGCCCTGCACATCGGGCAGCAGCGCGTCTTCGCCCACCTCGACCTCGTCCATCACGATCATGCCGGTGGTCGATGCGCGCAGCGACAGCTTGCCTTCGATCTTGGGGGCGGACAGGCCCTTCATCCCCTTGTCCAGCACGAAGCCGCGAATGCCGCCGCCATGCGCCTCGCTTTTCGCCCAGACGACGAACACGTCGGCGAAGGGGGCGTTGGAAATCCATGTCTTCGAGCCTGACAGCACATAGCCGCCGTCGACCTTCTTGGCGGTCGTCTTCATGCCGCCGGGATCGCTGCCCGCATCGGGTTCGGTCAGGCCGAAACAGCCGATCAGCTTGCCGCTGGCGAGGTCGGGCAGGTATTTCCTGCGCTGTTCTTCGGAACCGTAGGCATGGATCGGAAACATCACGAGGCTCGACTGGACCGAGGCCATCGAGCGGTATCCGGAATCGACGCGTTCGATCTCACGCGCGATCAGGCCGTAGGCGACGTAGCTGGCGCCGGCGCCGCCGTATTCCTCGGGCACGGTCGCGCCCAGCAGGCCTGCTTCGCCCATCATCGGGAACAGTTCGGGATCATCGACTTCGTTGCTGAAATTCTCGATCACGCGCGGTTGCAGCTCGCCCTGCGCGAAAGCGTGGGCGGCATCGCGGATCATCCGCTCTTCCTCGGTTAGCAGATCGTCGAGGTTGAAGGGATCGTCCCAGGCAAACGGCACCATTCCAGCCATGTAATCTCCTCTGTTATGCGCTTGCCAGTGGCAGGGTTGCATGGCGGGAGCAAGAGGTGTGGCCGATCAGCGGGATCGCATGCGCATCGAGCGTACGCATCAAGCCACCGAAGCGAACGTCGCCCGGGGCGGGGCCCAGGGAAACACAAAACGGCCGTTAGCCGTGATGTGTTGCGCGCTGGATCGAATCGATGACTTCGGCCGGAGGACAGGGCTTGGCTAACGCCAGCGCGCTGGGGAACCGACGGGCCACTTCTGCCGGGGTCATTTCACCCGAATGGAAGATCACCGGCACGTTCTCCGCGATCATCTGCTCGGCGAGGGGGTAGACGATGCCGTCTTCGAGCTGAACGTCCAGAATGGCGATATCCGGCTTGTTCTTCTGAAAAGCCAGCATAGTGGAGGACAGATCTTCGAACGGGCCTTCGACGATATAACCGGCTTCTTCGACTGTGTGACACAGGTCACAGCCGATTATGAACTCGTCTTCGGCAACGAGCACGCGCAATCGCTGTCCCATCCTTGGTCTCCTCGTGTTCGACCCAAGTAAAGGAATACCACACCAATCGATTCGTTCCGAATTTCAGGAGAGCTTGCCAAAACGTTCGACGAACCCTGCCTCATCTCCGACAGATAGATATTTAGCCTGGTCTACCCAGTTGTCGCGGCGGATGCGGCCCTGGAAGCGGCCAAGATTGGCATCGATGCGATCGATCTCTGCGTCATCCCATTGCGCGATTTGCGATAGGGTGGTCACGCCCATATCTTGCAGCGTCGCGGCCAGCTTTGGACCCAGACCCTTTATCCGGGTGAGGTCGTCGCCAGCCGATGGTGCCGGTGTCGACATCGTTGGAACACCTGCAGCAGGCTGCATCGGAGTTGCGGCAGGCGCGCTGTCGATTAGCGCCTTGTTACGTTCTGCAGGTGCCGCACCTTCGTCCAGCACATCGCGGCTGGCGCCGGTCACACGCGTGCGGCGAGAAGCACCGAACACGTACCAGGCGATGACCAAGCCGACCAGCAGTGCGGCAACGATCAGGGGCCAGTAGGTCTGGAGTAATTCGTTCATCGATCTATTCCTCGTCTTGGTCGTGATTGCCCCAGATGACCCAACCGATGCCGATCCCGGCACCGTAGGCGGCGATCATCAGGGCAGCGAGTTCGAACCACAATGGCATGTCAGCGTGCTCCCGGAGTGTCGACCGGGGTGGGGCGGACGGGTTCTGTGCGAATAACGGAAAATTCGATGCGGCGATTGGCTGGGTCGCTGGGCGTCAGCCCTTCGACGGGCTGGCGCGAACCCACTCCGGTTGCCCGCAAGCCATCGCGGGGGATACCGCGGCGAACCAGTGCTTCGCGAACGACCTCGGCCCGTTCCACGCTGAGTGCCAGATTGACCTCATCACTTCCTTGCTGGTCGGTGTGCCCGGTCACGGCGATGAGAGAGCCGAGACATGGTCGCAGCGCTTCGGCCACCTCGTCAATCAGGACCTGACTGGCAGGCAGAAGCGCGGTGCTGGCTTCCTCGAACCGTATGGATCTGCTGCGCAGCAACCCTTCGACGTCTTCCTGGCAGTGCAGTGGTTGATAGACCTGTTCGCGGCTTTCCGCCCTGCTGGAACCATCACTCCATCTGACGCCGCCAACGCCGGGGACGGCGTAGACGGCCTGTGCGACATCGGCGCGCGTGGAATCGTTGAGCGTTTCGCCCCCTGACAGGATGGGATGGCGCGTGGGAAGACCACTTTCCGTTGCAAACCGTGCAGTTACCTTCCCGCCACCTGCCTGTTCGATAGCGGCCGCCGATCTTGTTTCCAGACCTTCGATGAAGCCGGGTGCCATAGGTTCGGCCAGCAGATAGGCGCTGGCGCCGGTCAATACGGCTCCGGCAAGGATGACAAGGGATGGGCGGATCGGCATGGCATGGCTCTTAGCCATCATCCGCCCTTCCTGCCAAGGACGCTATTCCAGCCCGTCGGCCGTCCTTACCAACTGAACAAACTCCTGCCGCCAGAAATCGGTCTGTTTGCCAGCAAGCGCGGCGATTTGCGGATAAGAAAAATCGGACAACATGGGATCGCCGCGCAGCTTCTGACCGAATGCCGCTACGGCAGCGGCAAATGCGAAATCACCACTTGGCGCGCGAGTAGTCTGCAAAGATGAGCTGGGCAGCGTGCTGGTGATCAGCGTGGACGTGTCGCCGTCGGGCCGTTTGTACCGCAACTTGATGAAGGCCGCTTCGGCGGCGAGTTGGCTGGCCTTTGCATCTGGCTGGTCTTCGTATCGACGCGCCGGGATCCAACCCTTGCCGCCAACCGGGACCACCTCGTAAATTGCCGTGACCTGATGGCCGGCGCCGATATCGCCCGCATCGATCGCATCGTTGTCGAAATCCTCTTCGCGCAGGATGCGGTTTTCGTAACCAACCAGGCGGTACTGGCTGACCACTGCCGGATTGAATTCGACCTGAATCTTCACATCCTTGGCGATGGTAAAGAGCGTGGCGCCCATTTCATCGCCCAAGACCTTGCGGGCTTCCAACGCGCTGTCGATATACGAGTAGTTGCCGTTGCCGTTATTGGCCACCTGCTCCATCATCGCATCGTTCAGATTGCCGCGGCCGAAGCCGAGTACAGATAGCGTGACGCCGGTTTCGCGCTTTTTCTCGATCAGTTCGATCAGAGATTCCCTATCCGAAGTGCCGACATTGAAATCGCCATCTGTCGCCAGGATTACGCGGTTGACGCCGCCGTCGATCCGGTTCGCTTCGGCCACGCGATAGGCAAGTTCGATGCCCGCTCCGCCGGCCGTCGATCCGCCTGCTTCCAGCTGGTTGAGCGCGTCCTTGATCTTACGTTCGTCATTCGTGGGTTCGAGAACGAGACCGGCGGCGCCCGCATAAACGACGATCGAGACGCGGTCCTTGTCGCTCAGCATGCCCGCAAGCTGACGCATGGCGGTCTTGACCAGCGGCAGCTTGTCGCGGCTGGACATGGACCCGGATACATCCAGCAGGAAGACGAGGTTTGCGGCCGGCCGTTCCTGTTCGGGCATCTCGTAGCCAGCCAGCCCGATCCGCAAGAGGTGTGAACTGCTGTTCCAAGGTGTTACAGCGACATCGGTATTGACGGTAAAGGGCTGCGCGATGCTGTCCGGGCGTTCATAATCGTAGCGGAAGTAGTTGATGAATTCCTCGGTCCGAACCGCGCCTTTGGGCGGCAAGCTTCCTTCCGATATAAAGCGACGCGCATTGGTGTAGGCGCCAGTATCCACATCGACCGAGAAGGTGGATACGGGTTCGTTGGCTACAACCTTGACCGACGACACCTCGTCACCGTCATACTGGTCCCGGCTGGGCGGCGTCGGAACGAACACGGGCGGAAAATAACGGTAGTTAGCGTCTGCAATGGATGTTTCAGTTGTATCCGGAGCCGTTTCTTGCGCCATTCGAGAGCCGGAAACTATCACAGCCTGCGGCGCCATGAGCGATGGCGGAGGTGGCGGAGGCGGGGGTGGCGGCGGAGGAAGTTTGCCATCCGTAGCAGCGGTACGGGCGCCGGTTGTGACGATTTGTTCGCCACCTTGCTTTGACGCACAACCCGCGATGAGTGCGGCAGCAGCGCAAGCGGCGGCAAGATTGGCGAAACGCATATGATGTCCTCCCCAAGACAGTTGGCTTGATACAGAGTTACATCATCGAGGGGTTAATGCGGACTGAACGTTTCCTGTCAGCGACGAAAGCCGTCAATCCGCAGCAGCCGCTTCTTCCTTATCCAGATTTCGCTTGAACAGGACACGATCTTCCGGCCCGAAGCCACGTCGCCAGATAATAAAACCGTAAACGCCGAGGATTGCAGGGATGCCGATGATCAGTTCGGCCCATTCGGGCAATCGCGTGGCGAGCCAACCAACAAGGACGGCGGGGGCTGCTGCCCATACCAGCGGCCAGCGGAAGGTGTTGATCCGCTGGCCGAGAATTTTCGACAGCAGCATGGCCTTGACCAGGCTGGCGGTGCCCAGAGCCAGCATGAGCGCAATTGCCGCAGCAGCTGCCTTGAAAGGTTCGCCGTAGCCGCCAGCAACCATGGCCTCGATCAGCACGACCGTTAGTATCGCTTGCAGTGCAATAGTGGCGATCGAGATCCACAAATTGCGCACTCGGGCGACATAAACCAGTACCGCTTCCGAAACGACAGCCGTAGCAGCGACGACTTCTGCCGCGAGCAGGAATGCGAGGGCGCCCGTCCCGCCGACGAATTCCGGCCCGACCAACCCCATCACCGCTTCACCCGGGACACCCAGTGCGAGCGCGATACCTGCTTGCATCGCCACGATCCAAAAACCGACCTGGCAGATCTGGCTTGCGATGGCTTTGTAGTTCTTGGTCTTCAGGTTCTTGGTAATGACGGGGCCGAGGATCGGTTCGAAACTGGTCTTGAGCTTTTGCGGCAGGCTGGCGACCTGCTGGGCAATATAATAGACGCCTACTGCGGCAGGAGCCGCGAAGAGGCCAAGGATAAAGATGTCGACACGCCGCGTGCCCCATTCAATCGCATCTGCAGTTGCCAGTGGCAGCGCCCGCGCCGTCATCTTGCTCATATAAGTGGGGTGGGGGCGCCATTCTTTCGGGGGACCATAGCTGCGAAAGAAAGACCAGAGCCCGGTAGCCAAGCCTGCGTATATCGAAGCCAGATATGCCATCGAAAGTCCGGATTCGCTCATCGATGGCACGAAATAGAAGGCCCCAGCCATGATCGAGATCGTCCAGGGTTCGACCACGGCGCGTGCGCGAACTGTGGTAGCAATATCGTACTTGTAGGCCTGCGCTGCCAGGACGATTTCCGTCAACGCGTAGCCGGGGATCGCAAGGACGATGAACCGATCGAGTTCGGTATATTCCCCACTGGGAAATAGGGGAGCAGGGACGAACCAGAAGAATACGGCAGCCAGCGCCGAAAACAGGACTGCGAGCAGCATCCCATCGTAAACGAGGTTCGCCGGATGCACTCCCTCGCCATCGGAAAGACGCTGCGCAAGGCCCCGCTTTTCGCCCATCGCACAGATCAACGCGACCAGTTCGACCACGACCAGCGCCGACGCGAAGCGACCCAGAGCGTCCGGGCCATAGAGGCGTCCCGCGATGAAGAGGAACGGCAGACGCGCGACAAGGCGCAGAATGAAGCCGAAGAAATTCTGCCGCCCACCTTTTGCCAAGGCGGAGAGGTCTTCGTCCGGTTTTTCCGCTGTCACCCGGCAGGTCCCTGTTCTGCCCGTAGTGGCCGGGACAAGAGATCGGAGACGACTTCGCGCGGTGCCCCGCCCGTGAGCAAACTGTGCACCGCTTCGACAATGGGCATCGCAACTCCCCGCTGCTCGGCGAGTTCGACGAGCACGGGTGCGGTATGGGCACCTTCTGCAACGGTGCGGCGATCCGCCATTAGAATATCGGCGCTCTTGCCTTCCCCCAGCGCCTTGCCGAGCGAGAAGTTGCGACTGGAAGTGGATGAGCAGGTCAATACGAGATCGCCCAGACCACACAATCCCGCCAAGGTCTCGGCCCGAGCGCCGAGTGCTTCGCCAAACCGGAGCATTTCGGCATAGCCCCGAGCAATGAGGGCTGCGCGTGCATTCTGGCCAAGACCGAGTCCGTCGACTACGCCGCAGGCGATGGCGAGAACATTCTTTACAGAACCGCCAATTTCCGCACCGATAATGTCATCGGAGTAATAAGGTCGGAAAGTTGGCCGTGCGATCATCGCAGAAATACGGTCCCACTGTTTCTCTCCGCCGTCACAGGCGAGGGTTACCGCCGTCGGCAGTCCCGCTGCGACCTCATGTGCGAACGTCGGTCCGGAAAGGACCGCGATGGCGCTGCCCTTGGCAACATCCTTTGCGACATGGTTCATGAGTCGCCCGCTGCCGGCTTCGATGCCTTTCGAACAAAGTACGAGATCATGCGGGTGAGCAGGCATGGCAGCGAGCACATTGCCCATATGCTGGGCCGGCGTCACCACAAGCAGAGCGTCGAGTTTGGCCATTTCGACCAGATCGCCGGTTGCGTGGATGGTATCTGCCAAGGTGGCAGTCGGCAGATAAATCGAATTCGAGCGCGCCGAATTGATTTCGTCGACGAGTTCTCGCTCGCGCGCCCAAATGAGCACCTCCCGTCCATCGCTCGCCAGCATTTGGGCAAGTGCCGTGCCCCAAGCGCCCGCTCCGAGAACGCCGACGCGACCGTGGTGCCCGCCACTCATGCCTTTACTCCTGCGCCGCGTACCGGCTCCGCTTCGGGATCGAGCGGCCAGCGTGGACGGGCGGAAATATCAAGCGGGTCCGACTGACCGAGGCGTTCGATCCCTGCCCACGCGATCATTGCTGCGTTATCGGTACAAAGTGCTGGCGGCGGAGCCGCGAAGCGCATGCCGTGATCGGCTGCCAGCTTTTCCAATTCGCTCCGAACAGTGGCATTCGCGGCGACGCCCCCTGCTACAACGAGGGTATCCACGCCGATCATGGATCGAAGCGCGATACGCAACCGATCGGTTACACAGTCCACGGCAGCCTGCTGGAAGCTGGCTGCTATGTCGGCCACTTCGTACCGGCCACTTTCGTGCGCGCGCAGGACCGCACTCTTAAGCCCGGCAAACGAAAAGTGCGGTTCGCCGCTGCCGACCATCGGACGCGGGAGCGGAACGGCGCGGGGATTACCCTCCATCGCCTTGCGCTCGACCGCCGGACCGCCGGGAAATCCCAGCTTCAGGATTTTTGCCGTCTTGTCGAAAGCCTCGCCCAGCGCGTCATCGATGGTCGTGGCCAGCCGGCGATATTGGCCCACGCCGTTAACCATGAGGATCTGGCAGTGGCCGCCGGATACGAGAAGCAAGGCATAAGGAAAGTCGATGCTTTTGTCGGCAAGGCGGGGGCTCAAAGCATGGCCTTCGAGGTGGTTTACCGCAATGAGGGGAATGTCGGTGGCCATTGCGAGCGCCTTCGCGCTGACCAGGCCGACCATGACACCCCCGATGAGGCCGGGCCCGGCGGTGGCGGCAATCGCATCGCAATCCGTCAGCGCGATATTGGCATCGGTGAGCACGCCGTCGATCATCGGAGCAAGCCGTTCGGCATGGGCGCGCGCGGCAATTTCCGGGACGACGCCGCCGAACGGCGCATGTTCCGCATCCTGCGATGCGATGCGCTGCGCCACGATGCGACGGTCGCTGTCGACGAGTGCGACTGCGGTTTCGTCGCACGAACTTTCTATGCCGAGAACCAGTGCCATCCCGCTTTCCCTTAGCGGCATGGCTCGCTAGGGCAAGCGGACCCTATGCCAGTCCAACCTATTCTCCGACTTGGAACCCGCCGCTCACCGCTTGCCATGGCGCAGGCGCACGAGGCGCGTGCAAGGCTGTGCGCAGCTCATGGCTGGGACGAATCGGCAGTCGAACTGGTCCCAGTCGTGGCGAGCGGCGACAAGGTGCAGGATCGTCCCCTGGCCGAAATCGGTGGCAAGGCGCTCTGGACCCGCGAACTCGATCAATGGCTGGTGGAAGAGCGTATCGATGCCGCGGTCCATTCGATGAAAGATGTCGAAACCATTCGACCCGACGTCATCGCTATCGCAGCGATCCTGCCTCGGGCGGACAAGGCGGACCGATTGCTGGGGGCTGCCTCGATAGCCGAAATTCCGGCAGGCGCACGGGTCGGTACCAGTGCGCCGCGCCGCGCCGCACAGCTATTGCATCTGCGCCCGGACGTGACGGTAGTCGGCATTCGCGGCAATGTGGCCACGCGTATGGCGAAATTGAAAGCCGGGGAGGCTGACGCAACATTTCTGGCAGCGGCCGGTCTCGATCGGCTCGGAGAAGACGATGTCGGCGTGCGGCTAGACCCACAGGTCTGGTTGCCTGCTCCAGCGCAGGCCGCGATTGGGATCGAATGCCGGCGTGACGATGCGCGAACGCGCGAATTGCTGGCTGGTATCGATCACGTGAAAAGTCATGCGGAAATCGCTGCGGAACGCCGCCTGCTCGAAGGGCTCGGGGGATCGTGCAGCAGTCCGATCGCGGCGCTGTCGCGGATATCTGCGGGGCGGATCGAATTGAATGCGGCAATCTTCAGTCCCGACGGCACTGTGCGTATTGCCGATGCCGCCGAATTCGAGGTTGGCGACGATCAGGCCCCGCTCGAACTTGCGCGGACGTTGCTGAACAATGCGCCGCCCGAAGTTGCCGAACATTTCGGGGAAGCGACATGAAGACACTGTTTCTCTTTCGGCCGGAGCCGGGTTGGTCGGTCAGTTCGAAAACGGCGCTGGACATGGGCCTTGAGGTATCGGGAGCGCCCTTGTTCACGGTCGAACCCGTCGATTGGGAAGTGCCGGATCCCGAACAGTTCGACGGCCTGCTGGTTGGCAGTGCCAATGTGTTCCGTCACGGCGGAAAGCAGATCGACCGGCTGACCAAATTGCCGGTCCACGCAGTGGGCGATGCAACCGCCGATGCTGCGCGCAATGCGGGTTTTCTGATCGGCCGGACAGGGCGGGGCGGCTTGCAATCCCTGCTAAACGAGCTGGATGGCCGCGAACTCCATCTGCTGCGGCTTGCGGGCGAGGACCGCGTAACCTTGCGCCTGCCGGAAAAGATCAGGATAGAGACGAAGATCATCTATCGAGCTGTCCCGCAAAGCATGACGGACGAGGATATCGCGCGGCTGCGCACGGGCGGCGTCGTTGCGCTGCATTCCGGCGCCGCGGCCGAGCGACTGCAGGTTGAATTCGACCGCCATGAAATGGACCGATCGCAAGTCGATCTGGCAGTGATCGGGCCCCGTGTCGCGGAAATGGCGGGCGAGGGTTGGCGATCCGTCGAAATTGCAGACGCCCCCGGAGACAGCGAGCTACTGGCCTTGGCGCGAGCTTTGTGCCAGACCGACGAGTAATGGGCTGGAGGGTCCGCGTCAGCGGGACGAGTGGGTCGCAGAACGGAAGCACATGAACGATTACACCAGTACCCGGCGCAAGGGGCCTTCGGCGAAGCCCGTTCTTGTGGCCGTGCTTGCAAGTTTCCTGCTGGGCGGGGCCGTGGCAGGTTATGCCGTCTACTCCATGACGGACCGCGCGCCCGCCGCAACGGGTAACGCCCCATCCAAGCCGCAAACGCTGTCCAGTCCGGCTTCGTCTCCCGTACCGACCCCCAGGGCGACGGCAAGCCAGGCGGCACGGGAAGCGGTACAGCGTGTTGCCGAACAGCAGGGCGGTATCGACAGCCGGCTGGCTGCAGCGGAGCAGCGGCTCGCGCGGCTGGACCTGCAGGCTCAGGCCGCGGCCGGCAACACGGCCCGCGCTGAAGGATTGCTGATCGCCTTCGCCACGCGCCGCGCTCTCGAAAAAGGCGCGGAGCTCGGTTACCTCTCCGACCAGTTGAGATTGCGCTTTGGCGATGCGATGCCCAATGCAGTGGACACGATCATCCGCACCAGCCGCAATCCGATCACGCTGGACCAGCTGATAGCGCGGCTTGAAGGACTTTCGCCGCGGCTTTCCGAAACCAACGGTCAGTTCGGCTTTGCGCGCCTGAGCGAGGAACTCTCGCAGCTATTCGTTGTGCGCCGGGAAAGCGCGCCGTCTCCGCAACCGCAACGCCGGCTTGATCGGGCGCGTTTGTTCCTCGAAAGCGGGCGGACGGATTCCGCTATTGCCGAGGTTCGCAATCTGCCCGGCGCCAGCAGCGCGGAAGGTTGGATCCGCGATGCAGAGCGCTATGCCGCTGTGCAGCGTGCGCTCGATCTTATCGAAACCGCTGCGGTGCTGGAGCCTCGCCGGCTACGCGACGGGGCGGGGAACAGGATCGAACAGCCGAGCCCCGCTGACGAAAGCTAGGCTTTGAGCAGTTGGGGAAGCTTTCCCGAAATACCGCGGGCTTCGTCCATGAAGAAGCGCTTGAGCCACCCCGAACGCTGAATTCCTGCCATGCCCAGACGGCGTACGGCGCTTGCCGATTTGCCGGGTACACCGAAGATCCGTGTCAGGCTGTCGGTCGCGCCCATGACCATCAGCGCATCCAGCGCCCGCCATTCTTCATATTTCTTGAGCACCTGTGCATCCCCAAGATCGAGACCGAGCCGGATCGCCTCGTCGAGCACTTCCACCAGCGCTCCGACGTCCCGGAGGCCGAGATTGAGACCCTGACCCGCAATCGGGTGCATACCATGCGCGCTGTCGCCAATCAGCGCGAGGCGATGCTCTACGATTTTCGCTGTATGCTGGAAGCTGAGTGGATAGGACGACCGTCCACTGTTGAGCGTCAGTTCGCCGAGCAGGTCGCCCATGCGTTTGTGGACTTCGGCCAGGAAGGCGCGATCGGACAGTTTCAATACACCCGCCGCATCCTTCTCGTCGACCGTCCACACCAGTGCACTGCGATGCTGGCCGGCCGGTCCATCGAGCATGGGCAGCAGAGCGAAGGGACCGTCAGGGTAGAATATCTCCCATGCCACGTTCTCATGAGGCTTGCTGTGGTCCAGGCCAGCGATCATGGCGCGGTGGCTGTAATCCCAGCTCGCCATCTTGAACCCTGCCTCATCGCGGCTGGGCGATCCCCGGCCTTCGGCACCAACCATCAAGGCTGCTTCGAGCACGCGGCCATCACCAAGGGTGGCCGATACGCTGAACTCGCCCCGTTCGCGTGAGGCGATTTCAACCGGTGCATGCCATTCGATCAATGGTTCTTTCGCTGCCGCTTCGTGCAGGGCAAGTCGCAGCTGGCGGTTGGCGAACATCCGGCCCAGGGTGCCCTCGTGCGGTTCAGGCCTGAAGTCCAGCCGACCGGATTTCATCTGGTCCAGGACGGCAATGGCTGCGATATCGCACCCATGCGGTTCAAGGACGTCGTGAAGCCCGAGATGACGAAAAAGACGCCAGCTGGCGGTGGAAATCGCGGATGCGCGTCCGTCGAAACCTTCTGCGGTTAGGCTTGCCGGATCGGCCCGATCGACAAGATGGCTGGACAGCCCTTTTTTCGCAGCGGCCATCGCCAGTGTCATGCCCACCAGGCCGCCGCCCAGGATCAGCAGGTCTCGCTTGTCTGTCATAGGGTGTGTCCCTAGAGCGGCGGACGTGACCCACGCAAGGATTATGGAGCGGCTTGCCGCACTGGCGATGCTGGTTTTGCTGGCGCTCGCGCTGCCGGCCAGTGCGCAACAGGAAATTCGCGGGCCCGGTAGCGACCGGATGCCGGTGGAAATCGCGGCGGACGGTGCGCCGGTGCCCGGCGATACGTGGATGGTCGCGCTACATTTTTCACCATCGACGCCCGAATGGCACGGCTACTGGTCCAACCCCGGCGATGCCGGCCTTGGTATGCAGCTCGACTGGCAGCTGCCGGACGGATGGGAGGCGGGTGATGCGCTGTACCCCATGCCGCATCGGTTGGTAATCGGCGGCCTTATGAACCACGTGTACGAGGGCGAATACGCTGTGCTGGTACCGGTTTCGGTGCCGTCGGGCGCTGACGTGGGCAAGGCCGGTCCGATCGCGGTTACGGCGAGCTATCTCGCCTGCACGGATACTATTTGCGTCCCCCAGCAGGCGAGGCTCTCACTGGATCCCTCGAACATTTCGGCTGATCCGCGCTTTGCCGGTTGGCAATCCGCCATCGTGCCGCAACTCGACAGCCCTGCGCATTTCCAATTCACGGCGACGCATCTGCGTATTGGAATTCCCATTCCGTCCCAAACAGCGCTCGGCGATCTGCATGTTTTTCTCGACACGGGCGAACTGGGCGAGGGCGACAGGCCCATTTACACCGCGACGCAAACTTTCATCAGCGAAGGCAATCTACTGGTTGCAGAAATTCCGATCGAGCGCCTGGCGCAGACAAGCAGTGCCAACCCGGGCGCCGATCCAAGACCCGCAACGATCGGCGGCATACTCGATCTGGGCGAGGGTCGCGGAGTGCGCTTCGCTGCGCAGCCGGGGGACGTGCCGCTAGAAGGGGCAAAGCCGATCCGTGGCGGTGATGCGGAACCGGTGCTTTGGCAATTGCTTCTCGCTGCATTGGCAGGCGGTCTGTTGCTGAACGTCATGCCCTGCGTCTTTCCGATCCTCAGCCTCAAGGCGCTGGCACTGGCCAAGGCCGGTGGCGAAGAACGCGGGGCGCGGCGCGATGCTCTTGCGTATACAGCCGGCGTAGTGATCGCCTGTGCTGGGTTGGGGGCTGCAATCCTGTTACTCCGTTCGGCGGGTGAACAGGTGGGTTGGGCATTCCAGTTGCAGCAGCCGATCGTAGTGGTCGGCCTGTTTTTGCTATCTCTGGCGATCACCGCCAATTTCGCCGGATTGTTCGAAGTGCCGGGAGTAGCGATTTCGGGCGGAGCGCCGTCCCGCGGCGGCTCCTTCTCGACCGGCTTGCTGGCCGCTTTCGTCGCGACACCCTGTACGGGACCATTCATGGCCGTGGCGCTTGGTACTGCGCTCGTTATTCAACCGATTTATGGTTTGCTCGTCTTTGTCGCACTTGGCGTCGGTTTGGCGTTACCGTTTCTGCTGATCGGCTTCGTTCCCGCTATCCGTCGCCGTTTGCCGAAACCGGGAAGCTGGATGGAAACCTTCCGTCGCTGGATGGCTTTGCCCATGGGCCTCACGGCAATCGCCTTGGCATGGCTGGTGTGGCGGATCGGGGGGGCGGGATATCTGGCGCTCGTGGCGCTGTTGGCCGTGCTTGTGCTTGTCGGTCTGGCGGTAATCGGCCGTTTTCAACGGACCGGTCGCGGCAGCGCGCGAATAGCGATGGTGGCCCTGCTTGCCGTAATGGCTTTGGGCATAGTGGTATTGCCGAAGCCCGAAGCGCAGGCGGCGTCCGAGGCAAGCCTGCTTGATCCGGTCGAGTATAGCGAAGCGGCGCTGACCGAGGCGCGAACGGCGGGCAAGCCCGTGTTCGTATGGTTTACCGCTGACTGGTGCGTCACCTGCAAAGTCAATGAGGGTGTAGCAATCGAACGCGAGGCTACTCGAGCTGCTTTCGAGCAGGCCGGGGTCGTTGCCATGCGCGGAGATTGGACTCAGCCCGATGAGGAAATCAGCCGGATGCTGAACGAGCAGGGAGCCGCCGGCGTGCCGCTTTATCTTTGGTACGAACCCGGCGGCGATGCCGAGCAGTTGCCGCAGGTGCTTACGCCGGATCTTCTGGTGAAGAAGGCGCAGGCATCGGCTGCTCCGCAGTAAGCGGTTCGGTAAGATTGCGACAGCGTTCGACCAATTCGCCGGGCAACGCACTCGCATTGAGAATGACGCTTCCCGCGCCGGGCACCGTCGCTTCTACCTCGCGCCGTCCGGTCAACGCGTCGAGCCGCCGGTCGTCCGCTTCTATGGCGCCTTCCCAGCGCCATATATCGCCGATCTGCACAGCATCGATATTGAGCCGTGAAACGTGGCCATTGCCGATCAGGGCAAGGATCGCCTTGGCATGGGCATCCGCGCGGGCGAAGCGCGTATAGCCGAGCATGGGCTCGCTGCCGTCGCTGAGGCACTCGATCGCGAACAGGGGATGTTCGCCGGGATTGCCGTAGAGCAGACGCGCGCCTTCTTCGGCCGGTGCCCAGATCGCGTCGTCCGTGTCGGGGGAATCGATCGGTTCCGACGGGCCCTCGGCGGGTTCGTCGATCCTCGCACGCTCGATATAGTCGTCCGAAGCCGGCGGTTTGCAAGCGGCCAGAAGCGCGAGCGGAAGGAGGGCGAGTGTGCGACGCATTTTCGGCCTATGACACAGGCGTGACGGCGTTCAAGCTGCCAGCCGAAGCTATCCTCAGCGTCCGCTGCGGATGAAGGCGCGAATATCGCTCGACAGCTTGGCCCGATCCTCGTCGCGCACATACATCATGTGGCCGGCATGGTAATAATGGAACTCCACACGATCCTGCGGAATGCCCGTCCGGTTCAGAGAGTATTCCGCACCGAAAAAGGGCGTGGCGAAATCGTAATATCCTTGCGCGACGAATGTCCTGAGGCCGGAGTTCTGTCGCATGGCCTGCCCGATAAAGGGGGCGACGTTGAGATAGGCACCGCGTCCCTGATTGAGCGTCCACTGCCAGTTGCGGCCCGGTTCTCGACCGATGGACTGGTATTCGCGATCGGTTTCGAAGCCCAATGTGTCGCGTGCCCAGCTGTTGATTGCCGCGGTGTAGCCTGCATCGATGCCATAGAAGCTGGGATCGTCGTCAGGGTACTCGCCCGCATTGTCGTAATCCTGGCCGGTATAGCGAGAATCGAGCCGCCCGATGGTGAGGCCCCGGTCGCGCAGCAGTTCCTTGTAGAAACGCTGGTCCGTCACGCGCAGGTCGGCATTGTCCAGATATTGCTCGGACAGGCCGGTCAGGCGCGACAGTTCGGCACGGACGGATGCGCGTTCCGCATCGGGAAGATCCTGTCCCTTGAGCAGGGCGGTTGCGAACGGCCCGATCGCGAACTGGCGCGCTTCCTCCACGATCGCTTCGACCGAGGGGGCCTGGACCTTGCCATGATAATAGGCCGCCGCCGCCATGTTGGGCAGGGTCACCAGATAGGCGAGCTCATTGCCCGGTGTAGGCTCGCGTCCTGCGAAATCGAGGATCGTCGAGATCAGGATCAGCCCGTTGAGCCCGACGTCGTTGTACGTCGCGCCTTCCAGTTCGCGGGCCACCATCGCGGTGCGTGTGGTGCCGTAGCTTTCGCCGCCGAGATACTTCGGGCTGTTCCAGCGGCCATTGTTGTTGAGCCACAGGCGTATGACCTTGGCGACCGCCTCTGCGTCGGGTTCCAGCCCGTAATACTTCTTCGGATCGGTGCCCTCAGTCAGATAGCTGAAGCCGGTCCCGGGGGGATCGATGAAGACGAGATCGGCGACGTCGAGCAGACTGTCGGGGTTGTCGAGCAGCGGGTAGGGCGGCGCGCCATCGTCGCGCGCGTCGGAGGGGATCGCGACGCGTTTGGGGCCAAAGGCACCCATTTGCAGCCATACCGAGCCCGAGCCCGGGCCGCCGTTGAAGAGGAAGAAGACGGGGCGCGAGGTGTCGCGGGGCTGCTTCACGTAGCTGGTGGTGACGATGACCGCTTCCGGCTTGCCGTCGTCGGCCTTGAGCACGGTCTCGGCGATGGTGGCCCTGTAGGAAACGCGCTGCCCGCCGAACGTGCCCGTCATGTCGCGGGTGCGGACCTGCGGTTCGATGGTGAGGGGCTGTTCGGCAGCCACCGCGGCGTCGGTGCTGTCCTGTGCAGCGACGGCCTGCGGGGCCAGCGTCAGGGCGGTGGCGGCGCACAGGCCGGCGAGAATACGGTTCTTTGTCACGGTGTTCGGTCCCCCTTGTCGGACAGTCTATGAGGGGGGAGGCGAAGCCGCGTCAAATACGTCCGTCGATCAGGGTTTGCCGCCCATCCGTTTATAGCGGGTCTTTCCGTAGCGCGTCTTGCGCGTTCCCGGACGCCCGGCATCGCTGCGACCGACGCGCGGAGCTTTCTTTTCCTCGTCTCCGAGGCCGAGCTCGTCATTCTCGAGGCGGCGGATTTCGTCGCGCAGGCGCCCGGCTTCTTCGAATTCGAGATCGGCAGCAGCCGTACGCATGCGCTTTTCGAGATCTTCGATGTAGGCCCGCAGATTGTGGCCGACGAGATTGTTGCGCTCGTCATCGCCCGTATCGACGGTGACGCCGTCCTGTGCGGCGGTATGGGCGACGATATCGGCGATCTGGCGCTTGATCGTCTGCGGCGTGATGCCGTGTTCTTCGTTGTATTCGCGCTGCTTTTCCCGGCGCCGGTCGGTTTCGGCCATCGCCCGTTCCATGCTGCCGGTGATGCGATCGGCGTAAAGGATGACGCGGCCTTCCACGTTTCGCGCGGCACGGCCGATGGTCTGGATGAGGCTGGTTTCGCTGCGCAGGAAGCCTTCCTTATCGGCATCGAGAATACAGACGAGGCCGCATTCGGGAATATCGAGACCTTCGCGCAAAAGGTTGATGCCAACGAGCACATCGTAGACGCCGAGACGCAGGTCGCGGATCAGTTCGATACGCTCCAGCGTTTCGACATCGGAGTGCATGTAGCGCACGCGAACGCCCGCTTCGTGCATGAATTCGGTCAGATCTTCCGCCATGCGCTTGGTCAGCGTGGTGACAAGCGTGCGATAGCCCTTGGCGGCCGTCGCCTTGCATTCCTCGATGCAGTCCTGAACCTGATCTTCGACCGGCTTGATTTCGACCGGTGGGTCGATCAGGCCGGTGGGGCGGATGACCTGTTCGGCAAAAACGCCGCCGGTCTGTTCCATTTCCCACGTGCCCGGCGTGGCGCTGACCGCGAAGGTCTGCGGGCGCATCGCGTCCCATTCGTTGAACCGCAGCGGGCGATTGTCGATGCACGACGGCAGCCGGAAACCGTATTCGGCCAAGGTGATCTTCCGGCGGTGGTCCCCGCGCGCCATCGCGCCGATCTGCGGCACGGTCTGGTGACTTTCGTCGACGAACAGCAGGGCGTTTTCAGGCAGATATTCGAACAGGGTCGGCGGCGGTTCGCCAGGAAGGCGGCCAGTGAGGAAGCGGCTATAATTCTCGATCCCGGCGCAGCTGCCCGTTGCCGCGATCATTTCGAGATCGAAATTGGTCCGCTGTTCGAGGCGTTGAGCTTCGAGCAGCCGCCCTTCTTCGTGCAGTTCCTTCAGCCGTTCCTGCAATTCGAACTTGATGGCTTCGGCGGCCTGTTTCATCGTCGGCCCCGGCGTGACGTAGTGCGAGTTCGCATAGACCCGCACCTTGTCGAGGCTGGCGCCCTTCTTGCCGGTCAGCGGGTCGAATTCGCTGATCTCCTCGATCTCGTCGCCAAAGAAACTGACGCGCCAGGCCATGTCTTCATAGTGGGACGGGAAGATTTCGAGATTGTCGCCGCGGACGCGGAAATTGCCGCGTGCGAAAGCCGCATCGTTGCGCTTGTACTGCAAAGCCACGAGCTTGCGGATGAGCTCGCGCTGGTCGACCTGCGTGTCCTTCTTGATGTCGAAGATCATCGCGGAATAGGTTTCGACCGAACCGATACCGTAGAGGCAGGATACGGAGGCGACGATGATCACGTCGTCACGTTCAAGCAGGGCGCGCGTTGCCGAGTGGCGCATCCGGTCGATCGCTTCGTTTACCGAGCTTTCCTTCTCGATGTAGGTGTCGGACCGCGGGACATAGGCTTCGGGCTGGTAATAGTCGTAATAGGATACGAAATATTCGACGGCGTTTTCTGGGAAGAAGCTCTTGAATTCGCCGTAGAGCTGCGCAGCCAGAATCTTGTTCGGCGCGAGGATCAGCGCAGGGCGCTGCAATTCCTCGATCACCTTGGCCATGGTGAATGTCTTGCCCGATCCGGTAACACCGAGGAGCACCTGCGTCTGTTCGCCATCCTTGGCGGCGCCCGTCAGTTCGGCAATCGCAGTAGGCTGATCGCCGGCGGGCGTATATTCGCTGACGAGCTTGAACTTCTTGCCGCCCATCGACTTTTCCGGGCGGGCAGGTTTGTGAGGGACGAATTCGCCGGTTGTGTCGGGTTCTTCGAGGCCGCGGCGGATGACGAGTTCACTCATATGCGCACATATGGGGAACATGGGAGCAAGGCGCAACGGTGCTTGCCAAGGGCGATCCGACTGCTAGCTTTCGGGCACCAATTCGGGAGAATATTCGATGCGCCGTTTCGTGATTGCCGCTGTCGCCAGCCTGACTCTCGCCGCCTGTGGAGGCAGCAATGCGGACCCCGATGGCGATGGCGAGATCAGTATGGAAGAGGCAGCCGCAAGGTCGGCCGACATGGTCCGACCGCAGCCGGGCAAGTATCGCGCCACGGTGGAATTCGTCGACGTATCCATGCCAGGAGCGCCCGAGCAGGTACAGGACATGATGCGCAGCATGTTCGACAAGGAAGCGCAATCGCACGAATACTGCCTGACCAAGGAAGAAGCGGACAAGGGCTTCGAGGAAATGGCCCGGCAGGCGCAGGACAGCAATTCGGATTGCACATTCGAAAAATTCGATGTCGAGGGCGGCAGCATCGATGCGGTCATGAACTGCAAGGCGGAAGGACAGGGCACGGCCCGCATGGTCATGACGGGAACCGGCACCGAAACATCGTCGGAAATGAACATGACCATGAACGGCGAAGGGCCGGACGGTCAGACCATGACCATGACGATGAAAAGTTCGCAGCAGCGCCTGGGTGATTGCGACGCTTGAATGACGAATTGAAATTCGGGAGCCATTAATCGGCTTCGCGCATTATTACGCGGTGATGGCAACGTTACCGTTCAAAGACACCGTGATCACGCACCGCGAGGAAATCGCGCGACGTTGGGCCCTGGCCGCCGAGCCATGCCCCGACGACGCGTGCGGACCGCGCTGGCAGCTGATGCTGCGGGAATTCCTGTGGCCGATCGAACCGTTGCGCCGTCTGGTAGGCCCGCCGCTGGAGATCCCGGCGGCCCAAACTCCGAAGACCGTGATGTTGCTGCCCGGGTTTGGCGCCCACCCCATCCGTATGCGGTGGATGGCGCGCAAGCTGGAAAAGGCCGGGCACATCACCAAGAAATGGGGGCTGGGCTACAATTTCGGCGCCACACAGGCGCGGTTCCAGATGGTCGAACGCCGCCTGGTCGATATCTATCGCCGGACCGGCACGCCCATCTATCTGGTCGGGTGGAGCCTGGGCGGCGTCATGGCGCGCGAACTGGCAAAGGCCCATCCTGACAAGGTTGCAAAGGTCGTGACGATGGGATCGCCTTTTTCCGGCAGCCCGCGAGCGAACAATGGCTGGCGTGCCTATCAGGCGATTGCCGGCCACCGGGTCGATGAACCCGAGATCGATACCGTCGTACATGAGAAACCCCCCGTCGAAACGGTAGCTTTCTGGAGCCCGTGCGACGGGATCGTCGATCCGCGCGCTGCCTGCGGCAAGCCGGGGGAGCGTGACCGCGCACGCGCGTTGCGCTGTTCGCACATGGGCTTCGTGCTGACAAATGAAGCGGTCGAAGCTGTGCTGGGGGAACTGGATAGGGATTAGATACTTGTTCCCTTGAAGGGGGGCTTCCTGCCCTCGCGTCGTCTTGTCCATGGACGACATGCACATCCAGTTCGGGGACCCATGACCGGCAGCGCCGATTATTTCGACGAAATGCGCAAGCCGGATGGCGGCGTGAGAGATGCCTACGCAGGCTATTGCCAATGGTTCGACGGACAGGACAATGCCTTGCTTCGGCGCAAACATGCCGAAGCCGAGACCAATTTCCGCAAGACCGGCATCACTTTCAATGTGTACGGCGAGAATGAAGCCGAAGAGCGGCTGATCCCGTTCGACATGGTGCCGCGCGTCATCAGCGCGGCCGAGTGGCGCAAGCTCACCCGCGGGATCGAGCAGCGCGTATCGGCGCTCAACGCATTCATGCACGATCTCTACCATCGGCAGGAGATCATCCGTGCGGGCCGCATACCCGAACGACTGTTCAGCAATAATGCCGCATGGCTGCCGCACATGGTCGGCTTCACGCCCCCCGGCGGGATTTATACCCATATCGTCGGTATCGACCTGGTGCGCACCGGGCCCGATGAATTCTATGTGCTGGAAGACAATGCCCGCACGCCGTCCGGTGTCAGCTACATGCTGGAAAACCGCGAGACGATGATGGCCATGTTCCCCGAGCTGTTCATGCGGGTCCCGGTGGAGCAGGTATCGGACTATCCACGCCGCCTGGCCAAGAGCCTTGCGGCCTGTGCCCCCGATTGCACGCGCGGCAAACCGGTCGTCGCGGTGCTGACGCCGGGCATCTACAATTCCGCCTATTTCGAGCATGCGTTTCTGGCCGACCAGATGGGTGCCGAACTGGTCGAAGGCAGCGATCTGCGGGTAGTCGACGGTCGAGTGGCGATGCGTACCACCCACGGTTACCAGCCCGTCGATGTGATTTACCGGCGGGTAGACGACGAATTCCTCGATCCGCTGACCTTCAACGAGGACAGCGTGCTGGGCGTGCCGGGCATCATGGATGTCTATCGCAGCGGCGGCGTGACCATTGCCAATGCGCCGGGGACGGGCGTTGCCGACGACAAGGCGATCTATTCCTTCATGCCCGAGATCGTCGAGTTCTATACCGGCGAAAAGCCGTTGCTGCCCAATGTCGAAACCCATCGCTGCGCAGATGAGGAATCCTGCAAATACGTCCTCGACAATCTGGCCGAGCTGGTGGTGAAGGAAGTGCACGGTTCCGGCGGGTACGGAATGCTGATCGGTCCGACCGCGACCAAGAAGGAAATCGAGGAATTCCGGCGCAAGATCGTCGACAAGCCGTGGAATTACATTGCCCAGCCGACGCTGGCGCTTTCGACCTGCCCGATCTTTACGAAGAAGGGGCTGGTGCCGCGCCACGTCGATCTGCGGCCCTTCGTGCTGGTTTCCCCGGACAAGATCGACATTACGCCCGGTGGGCTCACGCGTGTCGCGCTGAAAGAAGGCTCGCTAGTCGTGAATTCAAGCCAGGGCGGGGGCACCAAGGATACCTGGGTGCTGAAAGACTGATGCGCGGGAATTCATCATGTTAGGGCGGACTGCCAACGGCCTGTTCTGGATGTTCCGCTATCTCGAGCGGGCGGAAAACACGGCGCGTCTTCTCGATGCCGGTCTGCGCATGGCGCTGACCCGCGATCTGGTGACGGCGGAGGAAGAATGGCGATCGGTCATCGCCACGGCCGGACAGCGCGTCGGATACGAGGCGAAGCATGCGACATATACGGGCATGCAGACCTGGAACCATATTCTTCGCGACAAGGACAATCCGTCCTCGATCCTCGCCATGTTCGGGCAGGTTCGCCAGAATGCGCGGCAGGCGCGCAATGCGATCAGCAGCGAGTTGTGGGAAGCGATCAACGAACCCTGGCTGGAGATCAAGGACCAGCTGGCAAAGCCGGTAGGCGAGAACCGCGTCATGGATACGGTCGCCACTATCCGGCGCGCCGGCACGCTGGCACACGGGGCGATGGAAGGTTCCATGCTGCGCGACGAAGGGTACCACTTTGCACAGGCCGGCACCTTCATCGAGCGCGGCGACAGCATCGCCCGTATTCTCGACATCAAATACTACCTGTTGCTGCCGTCGCTTTCCTACGTCGGATCGAGCCTGGATACAGGGCAGTGGGATCAGGTCCTGCGCTCCGTTTCCGGGGACCGCGCCTATCGCTGGCTCAACGCCGGACAGATCGATGCCCGCGGGATCTGCGAATTCCTGATACTGGACGACGGATTCCCGCGCAGCCTGGCGTTCTGCCATTCCGAACTGCGTGCCAATCTTGCAGCGCTGGCCCGGCTGCACGGCCAGGAAGGCGTCAGCAACAGCCTGATGCGCGAGGCGGATACGCGAATAGCCGACCTTACCATCGAGGACGTCTTCGATCAGGGGCTGCACGAGTTCCTTGTCGACTTCATGGCGTCGAACGTCGCGATCGGACAAGCGATCGCCACAGATTACAGGTTCCTTGCCTGATGCGCCTCTCTATCCGTCATACGACTCGCTATCTATTCGACACGCCCGTCGTTCATGCGTTGCAGCGCCTGCGGCTGACCCCGAAGCAGACGCAGGGGCAGGAAATCCTCGAATGGGAGATGGAATATCACAATGCCCATCCCGAGTTCGTTTACGAGGACCAGCATCACAACACGGTAAACCTGGTCTCGGTCGAAACCGGGGCGCAGGAAGTGACCGTCACTTGCCATGGGCGGGTGGATACCCACGATCATGCGGGCGTGATCGGGCGCCATGCAGGACATCTTCCGCTGTGGAGCTTTCTGGCGCAGACGCCGCAGACGACGCCGGGCCCCGGTATGCGCAAGCTGGCCGGCGAAGTGGGCAAGCGCAGCGAAAGTCGCCTCGATACGTTGCATCACCTGTCCGGCGCGATCCTCGACCGGGTCGAATACAAGACCGGGACGACCCATTCGCGCACCATCGCCGAAGAGGCCTATGCGGCGGCAAACGGCGTGTGCCAGGACCACGCGCATATCTTCATCGGCATCGCCCGATCGCTGGGCATTCCGGCGCGATATGTCAGCGGCTATCTGATGATGAACGACCGGGTCGAGCAGGAGGCGGGCCATGCCTGGGCGGAAGCCTATGTCGACGAACTCGGCTGGGTCGGATTCGATATTTCCAACGGGATCAGCCCGGACGAACGATATGTACGGGTTGCAACCGGCCGCGATTATCGCGATGCCGCGCCTGTGACCGGAATCAGTTTCGGCACGACGTCAACCGTGCTCGAAGTCGATGTGGCGGTAGAGCAGCAGCAAGTGCAGCAGTAATTCTGCCGAGAGGAAAATCCAGATGACGTATTGCGTGGGCATGATGCTCGACAAGGGACTCGTCCTGATGAGCGATACGCGCACCAATTCCGGCGTCGACAATATCTCGGTCTTTCGCAAGATGTTCACCTGGAACGTCCCGGGCGAGCGGATCATCACCCTGCTGACGGCCGGCAATCTGGCCAGCACGCAAGCGGTCATCAGCCAGCTCGAAGAACGGATGAAGGAACCGGACGAGCGGGACAACATCATCCTCAAATCGCCGACCATGTTCCAGGTCGCGACCGAAATCGGCAAGCTGCTGCGAACGATCATCGCGGAACGCCAGGATTCGAACGGGGTGAAGGGCAGGGGGCGCTTCACCGCGTCGATCATCGTCGCAGGGCAGATTGCCGGTATGGAGCCGCGGCTGTTCATGGTCTACCCCGAAGGCAACTTCATCGAGGCGAGCCGGGACACCCCGTTCTTCCAGATCGGCGAGACCAAATACGGCCGACCGATCATCATCCGCGGCTATGATCCCGAAATGAGCATGGAAGATGCAGTGAAACTGCTGATGGTCAGTTTCGATTCCACGCTGAAGGCGAACCTTTCGGTCGGTTTGCCGCTGGACCTGCAGGTGATCGAACGCAACGGGTTCAAACCGAAGCACGAACATCGCATCACGCATGACGATCCGTACTTCCAGGCGATCTCTTCGAGCTGGGGCGATGCGCTCAAAAACGCTTTTCATTCCTTGCCCGATTACAGCTTTTACCGAGAAGATTAACGAAAACAGGGTTTTACTATAGCGTATCGACTAGGTAAAATTACCCGATCGGAGGTCTGTGGCCTCGGTAATAATCCGCACCCGTAATATTACGGATATACGGTCGGTGCCGGATTCCCTCACCTCGTCAATCATGAACGAACGACATACGGTACATATCGTAGGTGGTAATAGCAGATGCAGGGCGGAGCAGGCTCATCTGATTTACAGTCTTGGGCTTCATTCCGAAATCTATGCTAATGTCGCCGAGCTCATGGAGCGTCCCCCTCAATCGGGCCTAGTCCTGGCCTATGACGATACGGAGGGCGAAAGCGCTGCGTTCGTCCTCAAGGCGTTGTCAGACGAAGGGTATTGGATCCCTGTCATAGCAACGTCTTTGGAACCGCGACCGACCCATGTGGTGGAAGCGATCAAGGCGGGCGTTCTGGACTATATGAAGCTGCCACTGCGCGGCGAGAGGGTCACCCAAGCGATTTCGCGCACTTTGACCGATGCCGACAATCACGTGATGGCACGGCGCAGAATTGCGGAAGCGCGCGACAGGATCGCCAACCTGTCTCCGCGCGAGCGGCAGGTGCTCGACTGGTTGACCGAAGGGTGCAGCAACAAGGTCATTGCGCGCGAGCTCCATATCAGTCCGCGCACGGTGGAAATCCACCGGGCCAACATGATGACGAAGCTCGATGCCGATCATCTGGCCAAGGCAGTGAAGCTGTTTTTCGAAGCGCGGCTGGGTGACGATCCAACACCAGAGATCGGGGCCAACGCGGCCTAGCGGCAGAAACTTCCTGTTCCATGTTCCAGATGGAAGTGGTCGTGATGCGCCCGATTGTAATCGGGACCCAGTACGGTGCCGAAGCGCTTGCACGCACTTTTATGGATGACCTGCAGGAATTCGCGTTCCTGGCGCGAGGCATTCCAGCCCGATAATACCGAAATACGGCGTCCATCGGCCAGGACGAAAGCGGATACATCGATCGCTTCGGCGCGCGAATGGGCGCTCAAACGGCCGGTTCCGGCGACATTGCGGCAGGAGTAGCTGCCCATGGTTTCGATGCGAACCAGCGGGCTGCCAAGGATCTGGCGTGCTGCACGATCGACCCCGTACCGCGCCCAGGCGGCAAAAGTATCGGCGAGCGGACAGGCCACAGCACCCAGATTTGTGACAGTAAATTCGCCCCGGTCGCCGCCGACGCCCTCCAGGCTCACGCTGTTCGTGGTCGAGCAGCCAGCTCCGTAAAACCTGTCCGTCAAAGGAGAGAAGCGAGACCCAGTCTGCCCCAGTTCGGCCTGGCACTGGCGAACTTCGGGTCGCGCAACAGCAACAGGGACGGACCCTGCCTGCCGCGCGACCCGTTCAGTCGGCTTGGAACCAGGTACTGCGCCGCAACCCGCCAGGGCCAGAAGGAGAAAGGCTAAGAAGGCAGGCTGCAATCGCATCGAGGGATGTATTTACCAGACATGTTTAATTTCGTCCTAACGGACTTTAAACAGAGATGCACCCGAGCGCCTCAAGTGTAGAAATTCAGCAACGCAAACACGCAGCCATGCTATTGCGAATGATTATCATTGCCATTCCGTCCATGAGTTCGTAACGCGCGGGGCGTGAGCCGCACGACTATCCGAATCTGGTATCTGATCCATAAATGGAGCAGCCTCATCCCGACGGCGTTCCTGCTCATGTTGTGCGTGAGCGGACTGCCACTGATCTTTCACGACGAGATCGATGCCGCCATGGGCTTCGATACGGAGAAATCGCTGTCGGGCGTCGCTTCGTCAGAAGGCGGACTACCGCTGGATACGATGCTGGACCGCGCACTGGCGGAACGGCCCGGTGAAGTCCCTCTGTTCATGGCGTTCAGTCAGGACAGCCCGCTGCTGACCGTTACGAGCGGCCCGGCGCCGGATGCGGCAAGCGGTGACATGCATCTCCAATTTCTCGATCGCGTTACAGGCGAAGCGCTGGGGCCTGCGCCGGTCAATCCGCTGCTCGACTTTCTGCTGCAACTGCATACGGACATGTTTCTCGGCCTGCCCGGGATGCTTTTTCTCGGCGTAATGGGCATCAGCTTCATCGTCGCCCTGATATCCGGCACGGTACTGTATGCACCATTCATGCGCCGGCTGCGGTTCGGCACGCTGCGCACACGACGCAGCCTGCGCGTCAAACGGCTCGATCGGCATAATTTCCTTGGTATCGTCACGCTGGTCTGGGCGCTCGTCGTAGGCGCGACGGGTGCCATCAATGCCTTTGCCGATCCGCTGACGGACGCGTGGCGCAATGGCGAAATTGCGGAAATGACGGCCGCCTATGCCAGTTCGCAGCCCCTGGCGCCCGCAGATTACGGTTCGATCGACAAGGCCATGGCTGCGGCGCAGGACGCACTGCCTGGCCGTAACCCGCAGTTCATCGGATTTCCCGGTGGATCGTGGAGTTCCGGTCATCATTATGCGATTTTCTTTCAGGGCGACCGCCCTGTCACGGAACACCTGCTGACCCCGGCGCTAGTCGATGCTGCGACGGGCGAACTCACGGATGCGCGGACCATGCCTGCAATCAATCAGGCACTGATGATGTCCAAGCCGCTCCACTTCGGCGATTATGGTGGCTTGCCGCTCAAAATCCTGTGGGCGCTGCTGACGCTGGCAACGATCTGGGTGCTGTGGACCGGCATCTTTTTGTGGCTACGCCGCCGCGGCGGGGAGATCGACCGCCGCGTCGATGAGATCGCCCTCGGTGCGCGCAAGGAGATGTGCGCGTGAGCCACAGGACGCGGCATCGTCAGAGCACTGCCACGGTGTTTCGCTGGCCGATTGCGATCGGCGTGGCTTCCATCGCCGGACTCGTACTCGGACTGACCGGCGATGGCGCGCGTGACCTTATAGCCTGGATCCTGGTCGGCATTGCCCCGGCCGTCATTTTCGCGGCGCTGGTGCGCCGTACTTCCCGCTAGAACCGAAGAAAGAACCAAAGATGAAACTGCACCTCCTCCCGCTTCCGGCACTTGCCATTGCCGCGGTCATTGCTGCCCCTGCGCAGGCGCAGGACGGGACGTCACAGGAAGTGATCGTCGTTTCCGCCCAGCGGGCCAATCAGACGGAAGTCATCGCGGGCGGAACGCTGGGAGTTCTGGGCGCCAAGGATGCTCTGGACGTACCGTTCGTGGTGCGCACATTCGATGAAAGCCTGATCCTGAACCAGCAACCGCTGACATTGGGAGAGGTTCTGGAAAACGACCCTTCGATCCGGACTACCTACGCGTTCGGAAATGCAGCGGAACAGTTCGTGATCCGCGGTTTCCCGCTTTACGGCGACGATATCGGGATGAACGGTCTTTACGGCATCAGCCCACGCCAGCTGATCGCGCCCGAGCTGTATTCGGGTGTTCAGGTGCTGAATGGGGCGAACGCATTTCTGAATGGCGCGGCGCCGGGCGGAACCGGGATCGGCGGCAATGTGAGCCTGCAGCTTAAGCGTGCAGGTGACAGCCCGCTGACGCGCGTCACGGCAAGCTATCTGTCCGACAGCCATTTCGGCGGCAGCGCAGACATTGCCCGCCGGTTTGGCGAAAATGACCAGTTCGGTGTGCGGGTCAACGGTGCCTATCGCAGCGGCGATGTCGCAGTGAACGACGAGTTTCGCCGCACAATCGTTGGCGGCGTATCGTTCGACTGGACTACCGATAATCTGCGGGTCACGCTGGATGGCGCCTATCAGCGTTATGAGGTGAACCATCTTCGCCCGCAGGTAGTGATCGGCAACGGCGCAATTCCCGAAGTGCCCGAGGCGGATCTCAATTATGGTCCGTCTTTCGCCCGTACCGAGCTGCAGGACATTTTCGGCCTTGCCCGCATCGAATACGATGTAGCCGATAATGCCATGCTTTATGTCAGTGGCGGCGCGCTGGATGGCAATGAGGAGGGCACTTACGCCGGGATCACCATAACCGATGCCGACACCGGTGCTGGCACGATCGGCCCGTCCATCATTCCCGCGCGCATCAACAATGAGGCAGTGGAAGCGGGGCTGCGCGTCAAACTGGGCGAGGCCGTCACGCACGAAATCAACTTCGGCGGCAATATCAACTGGCAGCAATTTCGTACCGCCTTCGATTTCCGCGCGGGGTACGACACCAATCTTTACGACCCTGTGGACGCGCCCATTTCCCCTGTCAGCACTTTTGCCAGCGGGGATCTCTGGACGATCCCAAGCTCAATTCGCGATCGGTCCAGCTTAGCGCATTTGGTTCCGACACTATCGGTTTCTGGAACGATCGCATCCTGCTGACGGGTGGGTTGCGGCTTCAGGAAATCACGCAGAAGAACTACGACGTTGCGACCGGTGACTTCACGGGCCGGCTCAGCACCTCTGCGATTACCCCGGTTGTCGGCCTGGTGGTCAAGCCGACCGAGCGAATTTCGCTGTTCGCCAACCGTATCGAGGGGCTGCAACCCGGCGCCCGCGCGCCTGTCAGCGGTATCGATCCAGACAATCCCGGATCGGGAGAATTGCCGGTTACCAATGGTGGACAGGCGCTCGCACCGGCGCGGTCCGTGCAATATGAAGTCGGCGGAAAGATCGGGCTGGACCGCGTACAGGCGAGCCTTGCGCTATTCACGATCGAACAGCCCAGCAGTTATCTCGCGATTGATCCCGACGTGCCGGGGCAGCTACGGTTCGGCCGCTATGGCGAGCAGCGCAACCGTGGGATCGAGCTGTTCTTTACGGTCCAGCCGACAGATGGACTGCGCCTGATAGCCGGCGGGTCGGTGGTCGATGCGAAGCTCAAGCGCACCCCTGGAGGTGTGAACGAAGGCAACGATGCGCTGGGTGTGCCCGACTATACCCTTAACGCCAATGTCGAATGGGACGTGCCCTTCGTGCCCGGTTTCACCCTGACCGGACGCGCCATCCATACGGGCGAGCAGGCTGCAAACGTGACCAATACCAGCTATCTGGACGACTGGACCACGCTCGACCTCGGAGCCCGCTATGTGCTTGCAGCGGGCGGCGCGCCGATCACCCTGCGCTTTGGCGTCGACAATGTGACCGACGAACGGTTCTGGAGCTCGTCATACAGCGCGTTCGCATCTGGAGACACGGCGCGGCTGCTGCAGGGGCGCCCGCGTACCTTCCGGGGATCGGTCTCGGTCGACTTCTAAGGTTGCCGGAAAGGGCAGGCCGGGGCGGGATCAGTACCCGCTGGCCTGCCCATCCTTGCGCATTTCGGTTGCGCCGGTCAGCACGCCGGTTTCGGGCTCCCGGGCGATCGCCTGATATCCGCCGAACATGATGCCGTTGTCGATCACTTCGACCTTGTGCCCCATGGCCTGCAACCGCTCCACCGTTTCGGCGGGAATGCCGGGTTCGACGAAGAGGGTGCCGAGCGGGTCGGCAAAGGGACCGTTCAGGGCCTCTGTCGGCTGTGGGCCACCATCGTGGTTGAAGCGTGCGGCATCGCCCGCTTCCTGCAGGTTCATGCCGTAATCGACGATGTTGACCAGCACCTGCACATGGCCTTGCGGCTGCATGCCGCCGCCCATGAGGCCAAGGGTCATGTAGGGCTGGCCATCCTTCTTCACGAACGCCGGGATGATCGTCTGGAAGGGGCGCTTTCCGGGTTCGTAGGCATTGGGATGCGCCGGATCGAGGCTGAATAGCTCGCCGCGATCCTGGAACATGAAGCCGGTGCCGGGCGCAACCAGCCCGCCGCCCATGCCGCGATAGTTCGACTGGATAAGGCTGACCATCATGCCATCGCCGTCCACCACTGTCATGTAGGTGGTATCGCCTTCGCCCTCCAGCTTCGGCTCGCCCGGTCCGAATTCCGGAGTGGCACGAGCCGGATCGATGAGTCCGAACCGCTCCGCACCGTATTCGTCCGATAGCAAGGCCTGCGGGAACGGGCTGAAATCCGGATCGGCGTAGAAACGTGCAACGTCAGCGTAAGCGAGGCGCTTCGCTTCCACGAGATAGTGCATCGCTTCAGGACTGCCACGCTCCCACTGCGACAGGTCGATATTCTTGAGAATGTTGACCATCTGCAAAGCAGCAAAGCCCTGGCTGTTCGGTGGCAATTCGCACAGTTCGTAGCCATCCTTGTATTCCGCACAGGCAGGCTCGACCCACTCGCTGTGATGGGAGGCGAAATCTTCGCGGGTGAAGGCGCTGCCCTGAGCCTGGAGATAGTCCACCATGACATCGGTGAGCGCACCATCGTAATAGGCGTCACGCCCCTCGCGGGCGATGGTCTCGAGCGTATTGGCAAGGTCGGGGTTGCGGAAAATCTCACCAGCCTCGGGGGCGGCGCCGTCGGCGAACCAGACCTTGCGCGCATTGGAGAAATCGAATTCATCCTCGCGCGCGGAGTAGGCCTTGAACGCCCGGTCGAGATACATGCCGATGACCGGGGCGATGGGGTGGCCTTCGCGGGCATACCGTATGGCAGGTGCGAGGTTATCGGCCATCGGACGCTTGCCGAACCGTTCGTGCATGGCAAACCACGCATCAACCGTGCCCGGAATGGTAATCGGCAAGGCGCCATAAGGAGGCAGGGCATCGGCGCCGTTCAGTTTCTGCTTGAGCTGGTCGAGCGTCTGGCCCTTGGGGCTGCGGCCCGAACCGTTGATTCCGTAAAGCTTTCCGCTCTTGGGATCATAGATGATCGCGAACAGATCGCCGCCTATGCCATTGCCCGTGGGTTCCATCAGGCCGAGCGCGGCATTGGCGGCAATCGCCGCATCGACCGCGTTGCCGCCATCCTTGAGAACGTCGAGCGCGACTTGCGTGGCAAGAGGATGCGCGGTGGCCGCCATGCCATGCTGTGCGATTACCGGACTGCGCGACCAGTTCGCGCCGACCGGACGGCCGCCGGCGCCAATCTGCTGCTCGACAGAGGGCTTATCCGCGGAGACCTGCGCTGTGGCAGGGCTCACGGTCAGGGCAAGGGCGGCAGCGCCGGCCAGTAACGCTTTCATATTCGTCTCCTCCGTTTGGGAGACGTGTGAAGAAAGCGTGTCAGGCTGGCAAGGGGCGCTCGGTCGTTCCCGACGTTGCCTTGCTCACCATGACGATTGCAATCCAGGCGGCAATGAAGCCGGGAACGATCTCGTACAGGCCCTGATTCATTCCCGGCAGTGCCGAATTCCAGCCGAGCGCGATCCAGGCCATGACAACGGCAGCACCAGTAACGAGACCGGCAACTGCACCGGTGCCCGTCATGCGATCCCACGTCAGCGACAGGATGATAAGCGGCCCGAACGCCGCACCGAAGCCGGCCCATGCGTTGGAAACGAGGCCGAGCACCTCGCTCTCGGGGTCGCTGGCTATGATGATCGCTGCGATGGCCACGAGAGCGACGCAGATGCGCCCCACATTCACGCTTTCGCGTTCGGAGGCATTCTTGCGGAAGAAGAGCTTGTAGAAATCCTCGGTCAGCGAACTGGATGCGACCAGGAGCTGGGAGGAAATCGTCGACATGATGGCTGCCAGTAGCGCAGCCAGAAGGAAGCCGGTCACCAGTGGATGGAACAATAGGTTCGCCAGGACGATGAAGATCGTTTCGGGATCTTCGACGACAATGCCATTGCGCTGCGTAAAGGCGCGGCCCGCGATCCCGATGCCGATGGAGCCGAGCAGGGCTACGCCCATCCACGTCATGCCGATGTTACGAGCGGGCCGTACTTTCGCCACCGTATCGATTGCCATGAAGCGCACGATAATATGCGGCTGGCCGAAGTAGCCAAGACCCCAGGTCACAGCGCTGATGAAGCCAAGCACGGTCAGGCCGTTGGTAAGGCTGAGAAAGCCTTCGACAGGAACCTGCGTGAGCGAACCGCCCCCACTGCCACCTTCGCCGAACATCACGACCAAGGGCATTACGACCAGCGCGACAACCATGATGAGGCCCTGGACGAAGTCCGTCAGGCTCACAGCCAGGAAACCGCCAACCATGGTATAGGCAAGCACCACAAGCGCCGTGATCCAGATGCCCAGCATGTAATCGGACATGCCAACATCGCCGAACAGTCCTGCAAAGCTCGTTTCGAACAGCTTGCCGCCACCGACAAGTCCTGCGGCGGTATAGACCGCGAAGAAGACCACCACGATCAAAGCCGACACGACCCGCAGCGCCACGGCCCTATCAGGGAAGCGATTGGCGAGGAATTCCGGAATGGTCAGCGCATTGCCGTAGCTCTCGGTCTGTTCGCGCAGACGCGGCGCCACGATGAACCAGTTGGCCAGTGCGCCGATGAAAAGACCGATGCCGATCCATGCTTCGACCAGGCCGCTGGCATAGAGCGCGCCGGGTAGGCCGAGCAGTAACCAGCCGCTCATGTCGGACGCGCCAGCCGAAAGCGCGGCCACCGCAGGGTGCAGATTGCGACCGGCGAGGAGATACCCTTCGCTGGTATCGGTGGAGCGTTTCCAAGCCCACAGACCGATTGCGATCATGAGAATAAAATATAAGGCGAGTGAAATATATGTTCCCGTTGGCATGGGTGCGCCCTTTAACAGAACCGCGGACCAATGGCCACTGCACGGGTTTCGGGTGGAAAACCGCCGCTGCGCGTCATCGATACCGCGCCGATGCAAAAACCCAAGTGTGACTTGAAAGCGACACTTCAGAAAAGCTGCATATAGCAAGGGAACGCGGGCCAGCCTCGGGCGTCTGTGTTGCAACAGGGTCAAACAGTTACAGGGTTTCTCAATGAAAAAATCGACACTTCTGGCAACCGCCGTTCTGGCGGGCGCAATCGCTCAGCCTGCCTTCGCGCAGGACAGCAATCCGGACTACTTCAACGGCGTCTATGTCGGCGGCACGCTCAGCGTCGAATCCATCGACGATGGCAAGGACGAAGGTCTGGCTTTCGACACCGACGGCGACGGTGAATACAACGATGTCGTGCGCACCATTACCGGTGCAGATGCGTTCTCGCCCGGCCTGTGCAACGGTCGGCCGAATGCCGGTCCGGCTACGCCGACCTGCAGCGATGACGAGCAGGAACTAGGCTACGCCATCAAGATCGGTATGGACCGTCGCATCGGCGACATGTTCGTAGCCGGTGTGGTGCTGGAAGGTTCGAAGTCGAACGCTACCGATTACACCACCGGGTTCAGCACGACGCCTGCGAGCTACACCATTGCCCGTGAGATCGATTATGCTGGCGCTCTTCGCGCACGCCTCGGTATCTCGCCCGGTGATGGCCGCGGTCTTCTCTACGCCACCGGTGGTGTGACGTATGGCCGGATCGATCACGAATTCACCACGACCAACACTGCCAACAGCTTCACCCCGGTGAACGGCGATGAGTGGCTGTGGGGTGCACAGTACGGCGCAGGTGCAGAAATCTACCTGACCGACAGCATCAGCCTGAACGTGGAATACCTTCGTACCCACTTCGAAAAGGACGATTATTACGTTGTAGTCGGCGCCGGTTCGGCTCCTGCAACCAACCCGTTCCTGCTCGACTCGGGCGAAACGAACCTGCGTTCGACCGGACGTCAGCTCGAAGTGAACTCGTTCCGTGCGGGTCTCAACTTCCGCTTCTGATCCAGGTCACAAGCTAAAATAGAAAGGGCGGTCGCATTGCTGCGGCCGCCCTTTTTGTATGCCCGATTTGCTGCTGCCGCCGCGCTACTTTCCGTAGCCGATGCCGACGGCAGCGTCGGCGAAGAGCTTAGCTCTGCGCTGCGCGCTTGGCGCGCTTGCGTTCATGCGGATCGAGGATCGCCTTGCGCAGGCGAATGCTCTCGGGCGTGACTTCGACCATTTCGTCGTCATCGATATAGGCGATGGCCTGTTCCAGCGTCATGACGCGGGGAGGAGTCAGGCGGATGGCGTCGTCTTTGCCGGTCGAACGGAAGTTCGTGAGCTGCTTCGACTTCATCGGGTTCACTTCGAGATCGTCCGGCTTGGCATTTTCGCCGATGATCATGCCTTCATAGATCTTGGCGCCGCCACGGATGAACAATTCGCCGCGGTCTTCCAGCGCGTTAAGCGCATAGGGGACTGCTTCACCCGGGACCATCGAGATAAGCACGCCGTTCTGGCGTCCTTCGATGGGGCCGCGATAGGTATCGTACTTCTCGAACAGGCGGTTCATGATGCCCGTGCCGCGCGTGTCGGACAGGAATTCGCCGTGGTAACCGATAAGGCCGCGGCTGGGAGCGGAGAAGGTGATGCGCGTCTTGCCCTGGCCGGACGGGCGCATCTCGGTAAGCTCTGCCTTGCGGCGCTGCATCTTCTCGACGACGGTGCCGGAGTGTTCGTCGTCCACGTCGATGACGACCGTTTCGAACGGCTCCATACGCTGACCATCTTCGGTGCGGAAAAGCACGCGTGGGCGGCTGATGCCGAGCTCGAACCCTTCGCGGCGCATCGTTTCGATGAGCACGCCGAGCTGGAGTTCGCCACGACCGGCGACTTCGAAACTGTCCTTGTCTTCGCTTTCCGTAATGCGGATGGCGACATTGGTTTCCGCTTCGCGGTAAAGGCGATCGCGGATCATGCGGCTGGTGACCTTGCTGCCTTCGCGACCGGCGAGGGGGCTGTCATTGACCGAGAACTGCATGGCGAGCGTAGGCGGATCGATCGGCTGGGCTTCGATCGGCGTCTTTACGCTCGGATCTGCGACGGTGTTCGACACCGTGGCTTTTTCCAGACCTGCAAGAGCGATGATGTCGCCCGCTTCGGCGCTATCGACCGGCACGCGGTCGAGGCCATCGAAGCTCAGCAGCTTCGTCGCGCGGCCGACTTCGATCACATTGCCATGTGAATCGAGCGCATGGATCGGATCGTTGACGTTCAATTTGCCCGACTGAACGCGTCCGGTCAGAACACGGCCCATGAAATTGTCGCGATCGAGCAGAGTGGCGAGGAAGCTGAAAGGCGCTTCCGCATCGAGGCCCGGCGCAGGTACGTGGTCGACGATCAACTGGAACAGCGGTTCGAGATTGCCGTCGCGGGCGTGCTCGTCATCGCTGGCATAACCATCGCGGCCCGAAGCCCACAGGCTGGGGAAATCGAGCTGGTCGTCATTGGCATCGAGCGAAGCGAAGAGGTCGAAGACTTCGTCGAGAACTTCCTGGGGACGCGCATCGCCGCGGTCGATCTTGTTGACCACAACGATCGGACGCAGACCGAGGGCGAGTGCCTTGCCGGTAACGAACTTGGTCTGCGGCATCGGGCCTTCGGCGCTATCTACCAGCAGGATCACGCCATCGACCATCGAAAGGATACGCTCGACCTCGGCGCCGAAGTCGGCGTGGCCCGGGGTATCGACGATATTGATGCGCTTTCCGTTCCACTCGACGCTGGTGCACTTTGCAAGGATCGTGATCCCGCGTTCTTTTTCCAGGTCGTTCGAATCCATCGCGCGTTCTTCCACGCGCTGGTTTTCGCGGAAGGTGCCGGACTGGCGGAAAAGCTGATCGACAAGAGTGGTCTTGCCATGGTCGACGTGGGCGATGATCGCCACGTTGCGCAGGTCGCGGGACATGAAGTGTGCTTTCGATTAGGGTGCCGTAGCGTCAACGCCCAGTGGCACTGCTTGTTTCGGTCGCGCCCCTAGCGGAGATGCTGCAATGCGGCAAGGTGTTGCGGTGTAGCGCGAAAGGCACAGTCGTCGAGTCAGCTATGGCGTTGGTCCGCTAAATGCTTGAGAGGGCGGGGGAGTCTGGTAGTTGCGCCCTTGCATGCGCGCATTTTGGGAGCCGCGCAGCGGACCAAGATACGTCTTGAGAGAAGAGGACCTTTCATGAAATTCACCGCTTTCGGCCGCACCGCGACCGTCCGTACCGTCATGCTTGCAGGGGTAGCTGCTGTAGCCATCCCGGCGAGCGTTTCGGCACAAGATACAGATCTGGAAGAGGTCCAGCAGCAGACCGACAGCGACGGCGATAACATCCCCGATGCTGCCGATGCCTCGACCGGCAATGTCATCATCGTTACCGCCACCAAGCGCGAGCAGACCCTTCAGGAAACGCCCGTCTCGGTCAGCGTCACCAGCGGCGAAACGCTGGAGCGTGCGGAAATCCGCGACTTGCAGGACCTTCAGACCGTGGCCCCGTCGCTGCGCGTCAGCCAGCTTCAGAGCTCGGCGAACACCACCTTCATCATTCGCGGCTTCGGCAACGGCGCCAACAATGTCGGTATCGAACCGTCCGTCGGCGTATTCATCGACGGCGTCTATCGTTCGCGCTCGGCATCCTCGATCAACGACCTCGCCAATGTGAGCCGCATCGAAGTGCTGCGTGGACCGCAGAACACGCTGTTCGGCAAGAACGCCAGCGCCGGCGTCATCTCGGTCGTTACCCGTGAGCCGCAGTTCGAGTTCGGCGGTTCGGCCAGCTTCACCTACGGCAATTTTGACCAGATCGTCGCCAAGGCCGACATTACCGGCCCGCTGACTGACTCGATCGCCTTCTCTCTCGACGGCACCTACAACAAGCGCGACGGTTTCGTCGACGTCGTGAACCTCGATGAGAAGATCAATGAACGCGATCGCTACGTCGTTCGCGGCCAGTTGCTGTTCGACAATGGTGGCCCGCTTAGGGTTCGCGCGATCGGCGACTATTCCAAGATCGACGAACTGTGCTGCTATGCCGGCAACGTTCTTGCCGGTCCGACCGTCCCGCTGCTGTTCGCCGTTGGCGGGCAGCTGGCAGTCGAAGACGTGTTTTCCGACCGTGCCTTCCTCGACACGCTGCCGGTCAACGACATCGAGAACTACGGCGGTTCGGTCCAGGCCGACCTCGACCTCGGCTCTTTGACGCTGACGTCGATCACGGCCTATCGCGAACTGCGCGCATTCAACCAGCAGGACGTGGACTTCTCCAGCGCGGCCGTGGTCAGCGAGTTCCGCAACCAGGCGGTCGACACCTTCACGCAGGAACTGCGCGTCGCGTCCGACTTCGACGGTCCGGTGAACTTCCTGCTCGGTGGCTATTACTTCAACGAGAAGGCAAAGCAGAACAGCGGTCTCGACAATGGCGAAGATGCGCGCGCGTTCTTCGATCTGCTGGCAGGTGGCGGCACTCCCGGCACGCTGTCCTTCGTTGAATCGCAGCTCGGCATTCCGGTCGGCGCTACCTTCGCAGAAGGTCCTTCGACCCGCGAATTCTTCACGCTCGATAACGAATCCTACTCGGTCTTCGGCCAGGTCGATTTCGAAGTGACGGATCGCCTGACCCTCACCGCCGGCTTCAACTACACCGACGACAAGAAGGATTTCTCGCTCCGTCAGGATTCCTTCGATCCGCTGGCGAATGTGAACTTCGTCGATGCTGTCATCGTTGGCGGTATCGCGCAGGCGCTGCAGATCCCCACCTCGCAGGTGACGCCTGGCGTGATCCAGCAGTTCGCTGCTGCCCAACCGGCCGGCTTCCAGCAGATCGCGGCGATTGCGACCACGCCGTGCTCGGCCGGTTCACCGCCGCCCGCCTGTAACCAGCTGCTCCCCCTCCAGGCGCTGCAGTTCCTGCCGCCGTTCCTGGCGGTGCCCAACGCAGTAGAGCCGGGCAGGACGAATGATGACAATCTGAGCTACACGCTTCGTGTGGCTTACGATGTCAGCGATCGCGTGAATGCCTATTTCACCTATGCGACGGGCTTCAAGGCCAGCTCGGTCAACCTGTCACGCGACAGCCGTCCGACCAACGCCGATTACACGCCCGGTCCTTTCGGTTCGACCATCCTCGCGCCATCTTCGCCGATCCGCGATGCCGGTATTGCGGTACCGAACCTTTCCACCGGTTCGCGCTTCGCGGCTCCGGAGGAATCGGAAGTTTACGAAGTCGGCCTCAAGGCCGATTTCGACCGGATGGCCTTCAACCTGGCACTGTTCGATCAGACCATCGACGGTTTCCAGTCGAACGCCTTCACCGGCACAGGTTTCGCGCTGGTCAACGCCGGATCGCAGTCGGTTCGCGGCTTCGAATTCGATTCGACGCTCACGCCGATCGATCCGCTCGTGTTCACCTTCGCACTGACCTATCTGGATTCGAAGTATGACAGCTTCCCCGGATCGGTCGTTGGTGACCTTTCCGGACAGCAGGTCGCCGGTGTTCCGGAATTCACCATTGCGACGTCGGCAACCTACACGCACGAGTTCGGCAATACGGGCAATCTGCTGATTGGTCGCCTGGACTATTATCACGAGAGCAACACTCAGATCCTTGACGGCGTACCGGACGCTCCGGATCCGATCGCCCTTGCGCGCAACTATCGCCGCGAAGTAAATCAGGTAAACGGGTCGCTGACCCTCGCGCTCGAAAACGGGTTCGAAATCAGCGGTTTTGTCCGTAATCTGACCAATCAGCGCTATTTGTCGCAGATCTTCCCGGGTGTTGCACAGCCGGGTACGATCTCTGGCTATCCCAACCAGCCACGCACTTATGGCGCTACGGTTCGCTATCGCTTCTGATCGCGGGAAATATTCGAATGGAGAAGGGGGCCCGCGCGGCCCCCTTTTTCTTTTGTCCCATTTCGGCACAGCATATACGCATTACGCGGTAGTCCAGCTGGATGCGTGATATATCGCAGATGCGACCCGAAGGGCTCGTGCATTGCACCGAGCGCTTTATCTTAGAGCCCCGCGTTCTCGCGGGGCTTTTTTTGGATCGCCTGGGCTTTTAGAGGTCCCGCAACGCCTGCGCAGGTTTGGCACGCAGTAGCGGCAACGAAGCGCCAAGAGCGAAAGCCAGAACGACGAAGACGCCGAGGCCAAGCACGGCGAGCACTTGGCCCCAATCCGGCAGCCAGTCGAATTCGAACAACTGCGTGATGACCAGCCATGCAGCAAGGCTGCCGATGCCAAGCGCCACGACCGCAAGCGTTGCCGCCAGGGCGACGTATTCGATCAATTGCATTGCAATGATCTGACGGCGATCGGCACCGAGCACCCTCAGGATGACGGTATCGTACGTCCGCGCTGCGCGCGCGGCGGCAATGGCGCCCAGTAGTACGGCTAGACCTGCAAGGACCGCGACGCTGGCGGCTGCAAGCGTGGCAAAGCCGACCTGTTCCAGAATCGTCCGCGCCTGTTCCAGCACACCGCCAACCTCGATCACCGAAGTCGAGGGGAGGGCGGCCACCAGCGATTGCAACAGCGGGCTGGTCGGCGTGCCCTGGCTGAGCTCGACGGTCGCCGCGAGATTATGCGGCGCATCCTGAAGGGCGTTGGGACTGAGCACGAAGACGTAGTTGAAGCCCATGCTTTCCCAGTCGATGCGGCGCAGATTGGCGATGCGGGCGGTCCGCTCTACGCCGAGTACGCCAAAGGTCAGCATGTCGCCGACCTTCAGGCCGGCGGCGTCGGCAAAATCCTCATCGACCGAAACCAGCGGCTCGCCTGCATACATTGGGCCCCACCACGTGCCTTCGGTCAACTCGTTGCCTTCCGGCAGACGATCGGCATAGGTCAGGCCGCGTTCCCCGCGCAGGGCCCACGCGCCGTCCGGAATTTCGTCCAGATCAGCGGTGCGGGTCATTGCCCCTTCGGAGCCGAATGCGAGCACGGAGCCACGCAGTGCAGGGACCGTGCGCCAGCTTGCGCCCGGATCCGCATTGCGGACCAACGTCTCGAATTCGTCGACCTGATCGCGCGGGATATCGAGCACGAAATAGTCGGGCGCACGGTCCGGCACGCGTTTGGCGATATTGCCGTCGATGGCGCTCTGAACCGCTGCCAGCAGGACAAAGGCCGAAAGTCCGAAACCGAGCGCGGTTACCAGCGCGCCGGTGGATGAGCCCGGGCGATGCAGGTTGGCGAGCGCATTGCGCGCGACCGGGTTGCGCGGCCGGGGAAGGGCGGCGGCGAGCCGGCGAATGCCAAGGCCGAGCAAGGCGAGCAGGCCGAGTATGGCGGCGGCTCCGGCCAGGAAGCTGCCCGAAAGCATGGGGTTGTCGGATGTCAGCAGGGCCAGGGCGACGATGGCGGCGAGACCCCCGCCGACCAAAGCCAGTGCGCGGGGATCGCGCGCCAGCGGCGCGACGCGGGCGCGCATCAGCGCCATGGCCGGGAAATTGCGGGCGCGCAGCAAGGGCGGGGCCGCGAATACCAGCGCCACCAGCATGCCGTAGGCCAATGCCAACACGATCGCGCCGGGATCGATGATCACTCCGCTGGAAACGGGCAACAGACCCTGCAACGCCGTTGCCAGAAGCGGGACGATGGCGATGCCCGCGGCAATTCCTGCAAGGCTGCCCGCTAGCGTCGCCGCCACGATTTGCAGTGCGTAGATACGCGCGATGTCATTGCTGGTCGCGCCGAGGATCTTGAGGGTGGCGATCCCCTGCCTGCGCGCGTCGAGATAGGATGTGACGCCCCCACCGATACCGATACCGGCAATGACCAGCGCCGCGAGACCGACAAGCGTCAGAAACTCGCTCATGCGGTCCACGAACCGGTCGGTGCCGGGTGCGGCGCGGTCCGCCGTATCGATATCGAAGCCGGCGTCGGGAAATTGCTGCTTCAGTTCTTCGCCGACCGCCTCGGTATCGCGGCTTTGCGTGAAACGAACCCTAGTCTTGGACTGATACATCGATCCTGGCGCGATCAGCCCGGCGCGGATGGGTAGATCCTCTGCCACGATGATCGTCGGACCCAACTGAAAACCTTCGCCGAGACGATCGGGTTCATCGGCGATGATCCCGCCGATCGACAACTTCTCTGTGCCGATGTCGATAGTGTCGCCCGGCGCGACGCCCAAGCGATCGGCTGCACCCTGCGACAGCCAAGCTTCATCGGAACCTGGAGCGCCCACCGCACGGCCGTCTTCGAGGGTCAAATCACCATAAAGCGGATAGGCCTTATCGACGGCCTTCAGTTCGATCGGCGCGGCCTGCTCACCAAATCGCGCCATGGCCTGCATGCGGGTTCCGGCTGAAACATCGCCGAGCTGAGCGAGTGCAGCGCGTTCTTCATCGGTAAGGTCACGCTGCCAGAGTTCGATCTGCAGATCGCCGCCGAGATAGGTCCGGCCGTTGGTTTCGATCTCGCGCTCGATCGCTGCGGTCAGCGATCCGATCGCTGCCAATGCTCCCGTGCCGAGAAACAGACAAACGAGCAGAAGGCGCAAGCCGCGAAAGCGAGCGTTGAGATCGCGGCGCGCGATCCGCCAGGCAATCGCCCAGGTCACGCCGCAGTGTCGCTGGCGATGCGACCATCACCGAGCTGCAGCACGCGCTCGCAATGCTCGGCAAGTTCAGGATCGTGCGTAATGACGAGCAACGTCGCCCCGGTTTCGGCGCGGCGGTTGAAGAGAAGTTCCACGATTTCGTGACCCGTGGCGGCATCGAGATTGCCGGTAGGCTCATCGGCGAAGATCAGGTCGGGACGCGGGGCGATTGCACGGGCGATAGCGACGCGCTGCTGTTCGCCGCCCGACAATTGCTGCGGGTAATGATCCAGCCTGTGGCCAAGGCCAACCGCTTCGAGTTCGGCTTTGGCCCGCGCCTGGGCGTCGCGTTCGCCAGCCAGTTCCATCGGGGTGGCGACGTTTTCCAGCGCGGTCATGGTCGGTAACAGGTGGAACGCCTGCAACACGATGCCGATACGCCCGCGCCGGGCATGTGCAAGAGCGTCCTCGTCCAGCGTCGCGAAATCTTCACCCGCTACGACCAGGGTTCCCCCGCTGGCACGCTCGAGGCCCGAAAGAACGGCCATCAGCGAGCTTTTGCCCGAGCCGGAAGGACCGAGCAGTGCGACAGTCGATCCACGCGCAATGTCGAGATCGATCCCGCGAAGGATTTCGACGGGAGCATCGCTGGAGCCGAGGGTCAGGGTGAGGTTGCGGGCGGAAATCGCTGCTTGAGAGTTCGTCACGGTACTGCGATGGCATGGAGCGGAAAACTGCACAAGGAAACTCGCCGATGCGTTTGCGGCATTTGTCGATCCTGTTCGCCGCCATGGCACTGTCCGCTTGCGGCGGCGCGCAAGATGCGGCGCCATCAACCGAAGCGGAAGCGAGCCAGCAAACCCCTGCGGCCGATATCGCTGTCGAAGGGCCGGAGAGGCGCATACTGGCTTTCGGCGACAGCCTGTTCGCAGGCTATGGGCTGGAAGAGAACGAGGGCTATCCCGAACAGCTTGAAGATGCACTGCGCAAGGACGGAATCAACGCGCGGGTGATCGATGCCGGCGTTTCGGGAGATACCAGTGCAGCCGGTCTGCAGCGGCTGGCCTTCACGCTCGATGCGCAGGAGGTCAAACCCGATCTCGTCATCCTCGAACTTGGCGGCAATGATATGCTGCGCGGTATCCAGCCTGGACAGACACGCGCCAATTTCGAGGCGATGCTGCAGGAACTGAGCCAGCGAGAGATCCCTGTCCTGCTCATGGGTATGCGGGCGCCGCCGAATTACGGGCCGGAATACCAGCAGCAGTTCGACAGCCTGTATAGCGAGCTGGCCAGCCAATACGATGCGGCTTTGATCCCGTTCTGGCTCGAGAGCATCTATGAGGACCGTAGCCTCTTCCTCGACGACCGCATCCATCCCACCGCCGATGGAATTGCGGCGCTTGTGCGCGATACCATGGGCAATGTCGAACAGGCGCTGCCGCCCAAGCCCTAGGCGCGCGTCACCAATCCCGCCGTTACCGCCCAGACGGCGGATTCCGTCGCTATGCTGCTGAAAGGGGCTGGCTCGGTTCCGGTCATCCAAACCTGCGCTCCACTGCTGCGCAATTGTTCGAAAAGAGCGGCGCGGCGAACGGGATCGAGATGCGCGGCCACTTCGTCCAGCAAAAGCAAGCCTGCTCGCCCTTGTGCCGCCAGCCCGGCATGGGCCAGCGTCATGGCGACCAGCATCGCTTTCTGTTCACCTGTCGAGCTTTGCGCAGCGGGGACCCGCTTGGCTGCGTGGATGACTTCAAGCTCGTCGCGATGCGGGCCGAGCAGGGTGCGCTGTGCGGCGCGGTCGCGCTTGCGGTTGTCATAGAGCGCTTGCGACAGACCATCCGAATGATCAGGTGCGCTGGGGGCATAGGTAAGGGCGGGGCGGGCGAAAGGTTCGGCAGGCATTTCCGCCAGCCTTACCGCCAGCGTTTCAACGAGGCGCGCGCGGCCTGCCATTAGGGCGGAGCCATGCTGGACCATTTGGGCTTCGATGGCATCGAGCCAGGCGCTCTCAGGCTCTCGCAGATCGGATAACAGGCGATTGCGTTCGCGCAGGGCACCTTCGTAGCGGGCTGCATGACTGGCGTGCGCTGGTTCGAGTGCAAGCGCCAGCCGGTCCATGTAGCGGCGGCGGTCGCCGGCGGCGCCGGTGAACAAGCCATCCATGGCGGGAGTGAGCCATGTCACCGCGAGCCATTCGCCGAGGCTGGTCGCACTGCTTTCCGCCCCGTTTACCCGGACGCGGCGGCGGCCCGGGTTGGCGCTTTCCGAATATGTGGCGAGCCGTACGGCTTCACCATCCTGCAGCAGGCTGGCCCCCACGCCGAAGCCAGCATCGCTGCCATTGCGGACCATGTCGCCCAAGGCAGCGCGGCGCAGGCCGCGCCCTGGGGCAAGCAGGGAAAGCGCTTCGAGAATATTGGTCTTTCCCGCACCGTTTTCGCCCACGAGCAGATTGAATTGCGCGGTATCGCCCAGTTCGGTCGAACCGTGGTTGCGAAAGTCGGTCAGGGAGATGCGATCGAGCGCCATGAGGTGAGCGTTCGATAGCGCGCCGTCGTCACGCCCGCCACTTCAAAACATATCATTTCCAACAGTTGGGGAAATTCCCCAACCTTTCGGATTGGTGAACGACGTCTGCTCTCATGGTTCAGGAAGAATTGACGGAATTCCGCCATTTTTCGAGTTTGGCACACCCGTTGCAAAGTACTTGGCATCCCGGATGGTCCGGGAAAAACGAACCAAGGATCAAGGAGCAACACAATGTCCATCTTCGAATATGCCAGCAACCGTGCACTCGCCGCCGTCTTCGCCCTGGGTGTCTCGGCAATGTTCATGGCCGCCGCCATCGTCCCCGCAAGCCCCGCCGGTCTCGTCGCCTGATCGGCCAACCGCCCATTCTTCAGGAGGAAAACATGTTCAACTCTGACAACGGCCACAAGCTCTTCGCAGCCGCCTTTTCACTGGCCCTTTCAGCCCTCTTCTTCGCCACCGCCATCGTACCTGCATCGCCCAATGGACTTATCGCATGAGCAATCTGAAATTCCGCGAAGGGGACGATGCCGTCCGTCCAGCCAAGAGCTTTGCGCTCGATCGCACGAATGGCAAGATGATGGGGGTCTGCTCCGGCATCGCCCGCTATTTCGACATCGACGCCACCTGGGTCCGGCTCGGCTTCGTCGCAGGAACACTGCTCGGATTTGGCAGCTTCATCCTGCTTTACCTGGCGATCGCACTGATCGCAGACTGACCACGGCCCCGCGCCTACCGTCCCGGTTTTCGTGCCGGCCGTGGCTCACACAAAGAGAACCGGGAGGGGCCGCATGGCCCCTCTCTTGATTCTGCAGTCGTGGAATTACATCGCGGAAATGCCGCCATCGAGCTTGAGCTCGGCACCGGTCATGAAGCGGCTCTCGTCGCTGGCGAGATAGACCACGGCATTGGCGATATCGTTCGGCTCGCCCACGAATTTGAGCGGAATTTGCCGCGCCAGCTTTTCCAGCAATGCAGACTTGTCGAGATTGTGATTGAGCGCCGTGCCATCGAGAATCGGCGTATCGACGAAGGTCGGGTGCACGGAATTGCAGCGGATCTGCATATTCTTCTTCGCACAGTGCAGCGCGATCGATTTGGTCAGCATCCAGACCGCGGCCTTGGACGAGTTGTAGGCGGGCATGGTGTCGCTGGCGATCAGCCCGGCAATGCTGGAAATGTTCACGATCGAGCCGGGTGCATGCTCGCGCATCAACGGCAGCGCCTTCTGGCAACCATGAAAAATGGAATCGACATTGATCGCAAAGCAGCGCTTCCAATCGTCGAAATCGCAGGTCTCGATATTGCCGCCCACGCCGATACCGGCATTGTTCACCAGGACATTGAGACCGCCGATATTCTCGCGCGCAGCGTCCACGGCGGCTTCCCAGTCAATGGGATCGGTAACGTCGTGCCGGATCGCATGGGCGGTGCCGTCACCCAGATCCGCGTTGATGAGCGAGGCGGTTTCGGCAGCGCCATCACCGTTGATATCGGTGCACAGCACCCGCGCGCCCTCTTCTGCCAGCCGGGTTGCATGAGCCCGGCCGAGCCCCTGCGCCGCGCCTGTCACCAGTGCCAGCTTGCCTGCACACCGTCCTGCCATCGTCACTCTCCTGCCAATATTCCCTGTCCCAGCAGCAAGAGCACGCGCACATCGATCCCGCAACCATCGGCGCGTTTGGCGGCGGTAAAAGCGGCAATGTCGGATAGGGCGACACGGTGAACGGTGATGTTCTCTCCGCCGACCCCGCCGCCTTCGCCGACTTTCGCCAGCTGGCTGGCGCGGACCAGAGTGAAGCTTTCGCTGACCATTCCGGGAGAGGACCAGAACGTGCCCAGATCTTCGAGTACATCGGCGCGGTAGCCCGTTTCCTCTACCAGTTCCCGTCCGGCAGCAACGAGAGGGTCTTCGCCTTCGAAATCAGCCTCGTCGCCAATGAGACCCGCCGGTAGCTCGATACAGGGCCGGCCAAGCGGCACCCGGTACTGCTCCACCAGAAGCACGTGGTCGTCTTCGTCGACGGCAAGGATCACCGCCGCGCGGATGTTGCGGGGACGACCCACATATTCCCATCGACCGCGCGTTTTGGCGGTGATGTATTTGCCCTGCCAGACGATCTTCTCGTCCGCATCGTGATCGGGGACGGGCATGGTCAGACTTCTATCAGTCGGTCGGGAAGCTCGTTGCGATCGTCATCGGCGCGCGGGAAATGTTCTGCCAGTACCATGCCGACGTCGCGTACCCCGATGGCCAGGCTTTCGGCGATGTGGCCCTGTTTGAGCTCTTCCAGCATGTCCGCCATCGCTTCGCCCCAGACTTCTGCCGGCACAATTGCGGCAATGGGCTGGTCGGCAACGATTTCGGCGCGGTGTTCGCGCATGGACAGATAGAGAAGTACGCCCGTGCGGCCATGCGTGCGCTGTTCCGCGCCGACTTTGAAATGCCTGATTGCGCTGCTGTGAACGCGGGCACTCTTGACCGGGCCGGGGGTAAGGGCGAAGCGCAGCGGGTCCCAGCTCAGCAACAGCCATCCCAGCGTGAAGGCGACCAGCCCCAGGGCGATGGTCATGCTGGCGAGTTCGCCGGTCGTCCATTCGTGCATCCAGCCACCGACGAGCGAATCCCATAGATCCATGAAGGGCTGCGGGATCACCGCAAACAGGCTCATGGCCGTGAAGGCCAGCGCCACGGCCCACACCAGTACGACATCCGAATAGCCATCGCTGCGATCGGCCAGAACGGTCACGATTTCGCCGCTGGTGGTAAGTTCGGCCGCCGCGACGGCATCGGATACGATCTTGTGATCGGATTGAGAAAGATAGCCCATTACCACCCCCCGGAGGCGCCACCGCCCCCGAAACTGCCGCCGCCGCCACCAAAGCCGCCGCCTCCGAAGCCACCGCCGCCGCCGAAGCCGCCACCTCCGCCCCAGCCGCCACCGCCGCCCCAGTCGTCATCGGTGAGACCGCGTGCGATCGCCTTGCCGGCTTCCCAGAGAATGATGTCGCGTGCGGCATTGCCCCACGGTCCCTTGCGATAACGCCGCCGCCGGCCGCGCCCGCTCAGCATGGGGAGGACGAAGAAGAAAAAGATAAAGCCGAGCCAGATCAGCGCACCGATGGGGAAGCCGCCGTCGCTTTCGCGCTGTTCGTTCACCTGCTGGGCCACCTTGGCCGCTTCTTCAGGAGGCAGTTCGAGCTGTTTGATGATCTGGTCTGCCCCCCAGCTAATCCCGCCGGAATAGTCGCCATCGCGGAAATATGGCTTCATCCCTTCGACATATTCGAAAGCAAGCCCGTCAGGGATGATGCCCTCCAGGCCGTAGCCGACCTCGACGCGCATTTTCTTCTCGTTCGGAGCGACGATCAGAATGATGCCATCATTACGCTCAGCATCGCCCAGCGCCCATTCCCGGCCAAGGCGATAGCCATAGTCGGAAATGTCGTAACCCTCGAGATCGGGGATCGTCGCGATCACGAACTGGCGCTGGTTGCGCTGCTCGAACGCGTCCAGTTTTTCGGTCAGAGCGGCTTCGGTTGCGTCATCGATGATGTTCGCAGCGTCCACCACCGGCGCGGTGCCGCGTTCGGGAAAGGTCTGGGCAGCGGCGGGCAGGGCAAAGCCGAGCGCCGCCGCCACGGGCAGGATTACTGAGAGAAGCAGGCGCATGTTTGTGCCGCTCAGTTTGCGGCGCTGCTATCCGAACGCATGTCCAGGGTTGGAGCGACTTCTGCACCCTGCGTCACGGCTTCGTAGGGAACCATGGGTTCTGCACCGTGAATGATGTTGGCGCCGATGGTATCGGGGAAGGTGCGGATCGTCGTGTTATAGGCGCGCACCGCTTCGTTATAGTCGCGAATGGCGACGCGGATCCGGTTTTCCTGACCTTCGATCTGGGTCATGAAGCGGCCGAAATTGTCCTGGCTGCGCAGTTCGGGATAAGCTTCCACATTGGCCATCAGCCGCGACAGCGCGCCGCCGAAGGTGTTCTGCGCCTGCTGATACTGGGCCATCTTGTCCGCATCGCTCAGATCGTTGCCATCGAGCTGGATTTCCGGACGGGTGGCGGATGCGCGGGCCTGTATGACCGATTCAAGCGTCGCACGCTCCTGTTCAGCCGAGCTCATCACGATCTGTTCGAGGTTGGGGACCAGATTGGCGCGTTCCTGGAAGGCGGCCTCCACATCGGCCCACTTGGCCTTTGCCGTTTCTTCAGCAGCAGGCACCGAGTTGATCCCGCAGGCCGATATCGCCAGCGCAGCGGCGGCGACGATCGAGGCACGGAAAGCGGCGAATCGGTTCATTTCAAGAATCCTTCTTAGGAAGTCGGGGGACGTACTGCTTTATCTAGATAGCACACCATGGCGCCGGTTCAAGATTAACGCCCGCTTGTGACTGCCAAACCATCATGGCAGGGAAGGCGCCAGTTTTAAGGGTTAAGGGAATCATACCGCCATGAGCCTGGGAAAAGAATTCAAGAAGTTCGTCGCGCGCGGGAATGTTGTCGATCTGGCAGTCGGTGTCGTAATCGGCGCCGCGTTCAGCGGTATCGTTACGCAGCTGACCGAAGCGATAATAATGCCGCTGATCGGCTGGATCTTCGGCGACATCGATTTTTCCAACTGGTTCCTGCAGCTGGGCGAGATACCCGAAGGCTACGAAGGCGCGCTCGACAATTACGAGCAGCTCAAGGAAGCAGGCGTGGCGATGATCGGCTACGGCGCGCTCATCACCGCCGTGATCAATTTCTTCATCGTCGCCTTTGCGCTCTTCATGCTCGTTCGCAGCGTGAACAAGATCACCGAAGACATGCAGCGCAAGGCCGCCGCGACCGAGGACAGCTCGACGAACGCAGACGTGCCGACGAATCCCGAACTCGACGTGCTGAAGAAAATCCTGGCGGAACTGCGCAAGGATGGCGGCGCGGCCTAGGGCAAGGGCCTGCATCCGAAGAGGTAGGCTCGAAGAAAGGGCGGGGGGCTACACTGCCACGGCAAAAGGCGCGCTCCGCTCACTTCACATTAAGCTCCGCATCGCTATATAGGGGCTGTCGGCTTCGGCCGGATATGGCGATAAACTGCGCTGTGTAATAGGTACAACGGACCCGGGGGCAGTACCCGGCGGCTCCACCACAAACCGCCTTTTCCGGCGGGTTATGACGGGGCCGAACTAGGATCGACGTGTGCTGAAAGGCAGTGTTTTCGCCCGGGCTGAGTAACCCGTAAAACTGTTCACAACACACAAGTGCCAACGATAACGAAGCACTCGCTCTCGCAGCGTAATCTGATGGGCTAACGCCCTGATCTTACAAAGCTAAAGCGCGGTTGGACCCACCGGGCAACAGAAGCGGATTCCGGGGCTCCGGGGGTAGCTAGCAACAGAAACCCCCACCCATTTCATTGATCGGCTTTTATTCGGACGCGGCGTCACCCGGCGCTGCTTCCTGCGCTTCGCGTTCGTAGCGCAAGGCGTCGAGGATTTTCGCGCCGCCGAGGAAGACTGCGCCCGATGTCGCTGCGAAGAGCAGATAGCCGCCCACGCCGGGATATTGCAGCGTGTAGTCGGCGCCGCGGGTCATTGCGCCAAGTGCCAGGGCGAAGATGATCAGATAGGCTTCGAAGCGCGTCTTGATCACGAACAGCCGTTTCACCTTCTTCAGCACGCGCGCCTCACTCCGTTTCTTAACGCCCCGCGATGCAATTCGCGTGCCAGCGGCGCGAATCTGCGGGTTCGCCTAGTTAATGCGCGAAGAAGTGTAAAAGTGCCCGACGATGTATCTACGCGCCCCAATCTGGGGCGGTGGAAATTATGCCAGCTCGTCCAGCGACAAGACAGCCAGCAGGGCTTCGCGCGCTTCGATGACCTTTGCTGCGAGAGCTTCGGTCCCAATTTCATCGGGCTGAATTGTTTCCGGCCACATCTGCGCAATCACCGCCTCGATCCGTTCGGCCTTCGCCTCGTCCAGCAAGAACCGCGCGTCGACCGTTGCAGGATCTGCCACCACGCGCAGCCGCAGGCAGGCCGGGCCGCCGCCATTCGCCATCGATTGGCGTACATCGACGGGGATGACGTGGCGGATCGGACCGTTGGACGCGAGCATGCGTTCGCACCACGACCAGACGCTGGCGCTTTCCTGGCATTCACTTGGAACGACCAGCGCCATTTCGCCGGTGGGCAATGTCACGAGCTGCGCATTGAAGAGATAGGTGCGGATCGCCTCTTCGAGAGTAACCTGGCTTTCCGGCACTTCCACGACATGGAGGTCGGGGAATACGGCCCGGATGGCTTCGTAGGCGTCGATCTGGTCGGCAAAGGCCTGATCGTGCGTGAAGAGGACCTTCTCGTTCGCCACGGCGACGACGTCGTTGTGAAAGGCTCCGGCCTCGATGGCCGCGGGGTTCTGTTCGATGAAAACGCAGCGCCGGGGCTCGAGGCCATGCAGCCGGGCGACGGCGCGGCTTGCCTGCTCGTGCTGGCGCGCGGGAAAGCGGCCGCCGGGCCGGCCATAGACGAACACCTCCACGCCGGGTGCATCGTGACTGTCGCAAAACCGCATGTGATTGGCCGCACCTTCGTCGCCGAAGCTGGACGGGACCGCATCGTGCACCGCGAAATGCCGCTGATCACCGAATGCGATCTTCAGCTGCGCCTGCGTATCGCGCCATTCCTGGCCGCGGTGCAGCATGGTGACCAGATTGGCCGGCGTCAGATGGCAGCGGCCATCGCCGGTATCCGGCGCGGGACTGACGGTGGCGGCATTGGCAGTCCACATCGAACTGGCCGACCATGCTGCCGCCACGAGCGCCGGGTTGGTATCGTCGCCTACCGCCAGATCGCGCAGCAGGCCGAAATTGGGCCGGGGAAGGGGAAGCAAAAAGCCCTGTGCAAGCCCGCGCTCCAAATTGCCGCGCATCTTCGCGATCCCCTGCAACGCTGCCGCGCGCGGGTAGGAAGCGTTGCCCTTGTGGCTGGCGCTGGCAATATTGCCGAGACTGAGGCCGGCATAATTGTGACTGGGTCCGACGATCCCGTCGAAATTGATTTCGACCAGCTTGCTCATCGCGCCACGCTCCACACCTCGTCGCCTTCGCCGACTTCGAGTGTTTCGGCACAGATCGCGTCGATGGCGACGGATCCGTCCTCGCCCGTCTCCCGCATGCCGTAGGCGCAGCGAAACGTGCCCAGCGTGCCGGTGGCGATCAGCGCACGCTCGCCAATGTCGAGATCGGTCGCGGAGACCCGGCCCGGAGTGGACCCGGCGATGCTTTTCACATTGTCGGTGCGTGCCGTCATGGAAGGGCCGCCATCGAAGATGTCGACATAGCCTTCCGCGGCGAAGCCCTCGTTCTCCAGCATCCGCATGGCGGCGCGGCCCGACGGGTGGGGGACGCCGATAACCTTCTTCGCTTCGTCATCCAGCATGGCGACATAGACGGGGTGCTTGGGCATCAGATCGGCAATGAACTGATTGCCGTTGATGGCATTGAAATAGTCGGCTTCCTGAAAGGTCATGCCGAAGAAGCGGCCGGCCACGCCGTCCCAGAAGGGCGAGCCGCCGCGATCGTCGATCACGCCGCGCAATTCGGCCAAAATGCGATTGGCGAAGCGGTGGCGGTGCATGGCGATGAACAGATAGCGGCTGCGTGCCAGCAGCAGGCCGAGCCCGCCTGCGCGTTCTCCCGGGTGGAGGAAGAGACCGCCCACTTCGGACGACCCCTCAAGATCGGTAACCAGGCTGAGGAGTTCGGCCCGCACGGTGCGATCGAGTTCCTGACTGTGCTGGGTCAGCGTGTTGAGGCGATAGCTGTAAAATGGCCATTGCTGGCCGACCTGGCTGAAAAGCTGACAGGTGCCGCGCACCTGCCCGGTTTCAGTATTTTCGAGCACGAGCGTAAACTGGTCGTCGCCAAGTTCGTCGGCGTCGCGCGAAAAGGCATCATCCGCCCGTTCAAGCTTCTTGGTCAGCGCTGCGCGATCGGCCGGCAGATTGGTGAAACCGCCGCCGGTCAGCTTGGCCATCTCGTAGAGGTGTTCGAGGTCGCTGATATGCGCGGCGCGCAGGCGAAAGGTCACAGATGGTCTCCGGAAGATAGCTTGGCGAGAACCAGCGCGCTAAGCGCGGCGCGTTCGCGAAGGGAAGGAACGATCATGAATTCGTCGGGCGAATGAATGGCGCCGCCGCGGACGCCCATGGTGTCCACGACGGGTACGCCGGTGGCAGCGATATTGTTGCCATCGCACACGCCGCCGGTCGGTTTCCAGCCGATGTCCTGCCCGAGTTCCGCGCCGCATGTCTTGACGAGATCGAACAGGCGCTGCGCCTTTTTGTCGACCGGTTTGGGAGGACGGGTCACCCCGCCGTGACGGTGGATGCCGACCTCATGATCGGCCTCGATGGCAGCGAGAGCAGCGTCGAGCTGCCCATCGAACCGGTTCATGGCGTCGGTCGATTTGGGGCGAATGTTGAACCGCAGGATGGCAAGGTCGGGCACGACATTGTTCGCGCTGCCGCCTTCGATCTTGGCGGGGTTGACGGTGATGTCGTCCGCTTCGAGAGCCTTGATCCGCAACACGAGATCGGATGCCGCGACGATGGCATTGCGCCCATCGTGCGGATTGCGCCCGGCATGGGCGGACTTGCCCGTGAAGGTGATTGAATAATTGCCCGTACCGCCGCGCGCATGCGCCAGCGTTCCATCGGGCAGGGCGCTGGGTTCATAGGTGAGCGCGGCATATTTTCCGCGGGCCAGTTCCTCGATCAGGGAGCGGCTGGCGAGGCTGCCGGTTTCCTCGTCCGAGTTGATCATCACATCGTATCCGACCCGCTGGGCGCACTCCATCGTCTCGAACGTCTTCAGCGCATGGAGGATGACATCGAGGCCGCCCTTCATATCGGCAGTGCCGGGGCCGTTGATCGTGTCATCGTCGATCCAGCTGACCTCCTGGAACGGATGATCGACGGGGAAGACCGTGTCCATGTGGCCGGTCAGCACGAAGCGCCGTTCCGCATTGGGCCGGACGCGCAGCACCATGTGCCGCCCGTGCGGTTTTTCGAATTCGCGCCCTTCGGCGGATATGGCCGTTACGGTAGCAGGGTCGATCAGTTCGACGTCGCCCGGCAGGACGCTGAAAGCATCGGCCAGGATGCCGGCCATGCGATCCAGCCCTTCGATATTGGCGGTGCCGGTATTGATGGCTGCCCAGTCCTGCACTTCGCGCAGCATCGTATCGGCATCGATCGTGTCGAGCAGGGCTTGCGGTGCAATATCAGGTTTCATGTGCAACGTCCTTAATCCCGAGCAAGCCCGAGTCCACCCCGCGCCTTGCATTGATCAACGGCTGGCGGCATAGACCGTGCCGTTCCTCCCCGGGTCCGACATTGCCACGACTGCATCTGCCCCCGAGGAGTTTCATGACACAATACGTAACGCGCGCCGGGATCGAAGCCGACCCCAAGCTTGCCGATTTCATCGAAACCGAAGTGCTTGGCCCGCTGAGCCGCGATGTCGACGGGTTCTGGCAGGGCTTTGCCGCGCTGCTGGAGGAATTCGCGCCGCGCAACGCCGCCTTGCTTGCCAAGCGCGAGGATTTGCAGGCGAAGATCGATGCCTGGCACGGCGAGCAGGCGGGCAAGCCGCACGATGGCGGCGCCTATCGCGCATTCCTGCAGGAGATCGGCTATCTCGTCCCCGTGCCGGGTGATTTCACCATCGGCACGCAGAACGTCGATCCCGAGATCGCGACCATGGCGGGGCCGCAGTTGGTGGTTCCGATCCTCAATGCACGCTTCCTGCTCAATGCCGCCAATGCGCGCTGGGGCAGCCTGTACGATGCGCTTTACGGCACCGACGTGCTGGATGCGCCGCCTGCGAAGCCGGGCGGCTACGACGAGGAGCGCGGGTCTGCGGTGATCGCCGAAGGGCGCAGGCTGCTCGACGAGATCGTGCCGCTCGCCAGCGGGGGCTGGGCCGATCTCGCAGACCTCGATGCCATCGAACTCGCCGATCCGGCACAGCACATCGGCAGGACGGATCGCGGGCCGCTGTTCCGGCATAACGGGCTGCATATCGAACTGGTCGTCGACCCCGACAGCCAGGTCGGCAGGACGGACCGGCTCGGCATCGCGGATATCGTTTTCGAAGCCGCGCTGACGACGATCGCGGACTGCGAGGACTCGGTCGCGGCAGTGGATGCCGAGGACAAGCTCGTCGCCTATCGCAACTGGCTGGGCATCATGCGCGGCGACCTGTCGGAGAGTTTCGAAAAAGGCGGGCGCACCGTCACGCGCGAACTCGCCAGCGATGTGGTCTGGACCGACGACAAGGGAGCACAGCATTCGCTGCCCGGCCGCAGCCTGATGTTCGTGCGCAATGTCGGGCATCTGATGACCAACCCGGCGATGCGCTGGGACGGTAAGGAAATCCCCGAAGGCATCATGGATGCCGTCGTCACCAGCGCGATCGGCGCGCAGGACGTTGCTAAGCTGGGCCGCCATGGCAATTCGCGCTGCGGCAGCATCTACATCGTGAAGCCCAAGATGCATGGGCCGGAAGAATGCGCTTTCACCAACGATCTGTTCGATGCGGCGGAGGATTTGCTGGGGCTCGAACGGCACACGATCAAGGTCGGCGTGATGGACGAGGAACGGCGCACATCGGCCAATCTCGCCGCCTGCATCCATGCGGTGAAAGACCGGATCGTCTTCATCAACACAGGCTTCCTCGACCGCACGGGCGACGAAATCCACACCTCGATGCGGGCGGGGCCGATGATGCGCAAGGGGGCAATGAAGAACTCCGCCTGGCTCAAGGCCTATGAGGCGCGCAATGTCGGGATCGGTCTGGAATGCGGCCTGTCGGGCAGGGCACAGATCGGTAAGGGCATGTGGGCCGCGCCCGATCAGATGGGGCAGATGATGATCGAGAAGATCGGGCATTTGCGCGCCGGGGCGAACACGGCCTGGGTGCCGAGCCCGACCGCCGCGACGCTGCACGCGATCCATTATCACCGTGAGGACGTGTTCGAGATACAGAAGGGCCTGCCCGCCGCGGCAAAGCTGGACGAATTGCTGACCATTCCGCTGGCGGACAGCACGAACTGGTCGCAGGACGAAATCCGCGAGGAACTGGACAATAATTGCCAGGGATTGCTGGGCTATGTGGTGCGCTGGATCGATCAGGGCGTCGGCTGTTCCAAGGTCCCGGACATCAACGATGTCGGCCTGATGGAAGACCGCGCGACGCTGCGCATTTCCAGCCAGCATATCGCCAACTGGCTGCTGCACGGCGTGATTTCCGAGGAGCAGGTGATGGACAGCCTGCGGCGGATGGCCGCCAAGGTCGACGGCCAGAATGCTGGCGATCCCTTCTACCGGCCGCTGCTGGAAAACGAGGACGGTCCCGCTTTCAGTGCGGCAAAGGATCTGATCTTCAAGGGTGTCGAGCAGCCGAGCGGATATACAGAACCGCTGCTGCATGCCTGGCGCCGGAAAGCGAAGGCGTCGGGGTAGACGCTAACGTCGGCTAACGGGGCGGGCCGTGTGCCGGAAGTAAGCTTCCAGCTGACGCGCTCCGGCCCGATAGGGCGCCTGTTACTGGCTGGCGCTTTCGGCCAGTTGGCGGGCGGCGAGGCGTTCGCTCTCGTGCCTTTCGCGGTCCGCTTTCACCTTGCGGGCCTGATTGGCCAAGCCGCGCCAGGTCTTTTCAGCGCGAAGGCTGCGTTCCTTGACGTTGTCGAGCGTGGCCGCTTCTGCTTCGACGGCAGCTTCGCGGGCACGGGTATCGTAGAATTCGAATGTCTGGCTCATGATAGCGCTCCGCAAAGTGTGGTCATAGGGTAGGGTGCCCCTTCCGCGTGCAGGGTCGCACGAGCACGCGGAAGAGACCTTGGCAGGTGCTTAGTCGGCAGCCGACAGATTGATCGCACTGGCCTTGCCATTACGGCCGGTTTCGACTTCGTAATTAAGGCGCTGGTCCTTATCGAGCGAGTTCATGCCAGCAGCCTGTACGGCGCTGATGTGAACGAAGCTGTCGTCCGAACCGTCGTCGGGCTGGATGAAGCCGTAGCCCTTGTCGGTGTTGAAGAATTTTACGGTTCCGGTCTTGCTCATGATAGTTCCTTTCAAGAACGCATGGGGTTGCCCCGCCGCAGCATGCGGCAAGGTCGTGCTTAGAATCGTCCGATGAAAGGAAGTCGTCGTCTGGTTTGCGCCGGGGCTATCGAAAGCAAGCGGCGGTCGTCAAAATCCGAAGTCCGTCGCATAATTCGACGTCAGCAACTGCGTTGTAGCACGGGCGGGCCGGATTACCTAATTTTCAATTCCCGGGCCTGGATCGGCGGCGGGATACGAGCAGCCGTCAGAAGCGCCGCTGCTCGTTATCCACCGTGTCGCAAGTGCCGGAAAAAGCATAATCGGAGGCGCCCCGGATAGAGATGCGTCCGCTTCTGCGGTCGATCGAAAGCCTGGGCTTGTTGAGCCCGTTGAGACGATATTGCGCCGTGATCGTGTCGCGCGTGGCGACGACCGCGTCGAGATTCCACCAGCCATCCTGACCGCGCGAGTGGAGCGGCGGGATGAGTTTCTTGGGAAGCCGGATCCGGCCGCCCCCGTCCCACAACTGGATGCTCACGGATGCATCGAAGTCTTCGGCGGCGAGTTCCGTGCGATTGCCGTAGGTATAACGCTCCTTCTTGTCGTCCCAGGTGTAGCCGTACTTCGTCGCGAGCTGCGGCCGCTGGCCTTCGCCAAAACATACCAGGCCGAGGTTCGAAGCTGCTGCATCGGGATCCGAGGGGACTGGCATGGGGCGGACCGGTCTGTCCGGAAGAGTGGTCGGGCGAGTCTGGGCCTGGCCGCAATCCGGCGCGGGCGAGGGGGTGATTGCCTCGTAGTGGCCGTTGACCGTCGATACCGTTATGCAAACCTGCGTTCGTGGGTTCCACCAATAGGTCCACACGCGATCGTCACCTGTCTGACCGCGAACGTAATCGTAGCCGCGCGCTTCCAGCTGCGTCTCCCCGCCTGCTGCGCGGGCGCCGACCAGATCCGCGATGTCGGGAGGAGCCTGAGCCTGGCTGGGTTGAGCCGACACAAGCGCCGATAGCGAGACAAATGCAATTGCGAGTCGCATGCGCATCTCCTGTCACGATGACCGCTAAAGTGTATCACCACTAGGTGAAAAGCCAAGCCAGCCCGATGGCAGTGCAAATACCTACGGCAAAAGCGGCTGCCGCTCTTCCGGTCGCCTTTAGCCACCCGCAATGTAGGCGCCGGCGCAGCCAGCGGATTTCAAGCGCCAGGAACAGCAGTAGCGCAACGACAATCAGAAGCTGCGCGGCCAGTCTTGGCCCCTCGCCAGTGTTCGACGAGAGTATGGAGGTGCACACGCCCAGCGTCAGCGCCAGGGCAGCCACGGGGTAGCATTGTGCATAGAAGGGAGCCTGAAGGCCCTTGCGGGTCATCCGCCTTTTCCGTCCGCCGACCTGGCTTACGGCAAAGGCCATCGGGATGAGCGAGAAAACGGCCAGACGCAGGAGCAGGAACGAGGTATCGTCCTGGATCAGGCTCGCCAGGCCTGCCTGATCCGCGACGAATGTGTTCGTGCCGGAGTCGACCGACATGGAAATGGCCTGGGTGATCAGTATCGCGAGAAGCAGGAACAGTGGCGGACTGAGCGCATCCTCATATTGCTGTTCTTCGGGATCATGCAGTTCGCTGTCCGCATACTCCATCATCGTGATGGGCTGCGTAAGTGTTCGCCAGAGCGTGAGCGGGAAGAAGACCAGCCAGCTCATCACCTCGTAGAGAAGTTCATCGAGCGACTTCAGAAGCTGCATGAAATGCATAGGCGCCTCCCGCATGTGACAGAGGTACCTTATGCGCGAATTTCAAGCGGCTCGGCAATGAGGTTGTTTCCGCACACACGAAAACATCCGGCGGCGAGCCCGGACTGTAATGCCTATAGAACAAGATCACGCGGCCGGGGCGAACCTTGCGCGAGACGCGCGGCGTAGCCCGGGAGCGGGATGGCGGTGGCCGGGACGTGTCGGCGCGGTTCGCGTGGCTGCCTGCCGGGCCTCGTGCGACGGGGCGGTAAAGCCGCCTCGCACGGATATTTCATGCACTGCCGTAGCCTTGAGGCGGCAGGGCATGAACACGAACCTGAACCCCGATTATACTCGAGTGCGACATGGGCAATCGGTGCGACGGGGAGGGTTCGCCTTACAAAGCGTGGAGCCCCTGCCGCTGTCCGCGCGGGCGAAAGGGCCCCGCAACCGCTATCGTACTGCCTGCCGCATCCGGTGAAGGAGGAGAGGTGTCCTTGCGATCCGGATGAGGTCATCCGATCCCGATCTGGACGCCCGCGCCTTTCGCACCGGCCGCGTCGCCCTTCCGGACACCGCCGTCGCGGGCCATGGGGGCAAGGAAGGGGGTGCACCAGCTTTCGCGCCCTCCCGATCCGGCGGGGTCTATGCCGAAAAGATGCATGAAAGTCAAGTATTTAGCGAGAGAATAGGATTGTTCGAGAGGGGGTCCTACGGCTGGTGGCGGGGACGGCTGCGGTCATCGGCGAGAGGGCGATGACGCGCCGCGTAAGGCTGGATTCCCGCCTGCGCGGGAATGACGAGGGCGGGTGTGGGACGGAGTAGGCAGCCGTACGGCTATTGGCCGAGCTGTTCCTGAAGGCTGCGGGTGCGCGATGTGATCTCTTCACCAGTATGCTTTGTTGCAGCTGGCTCGATCAGCAGCACCCAGCATTCCTCCCGCGCGACAGGATTGTGGCGGACGCCGCTGGGTACGGTCAGGAAGTCGCCCTGCTCGAGATCGACGGCTTCGTCCTCAAACTCTATTCGAAGCGATCCTTTGACGATGTAAAAGAGCTCGTCCTGCCCCTCGTGCGCATGCCACACGAATTCCCCCTTGAGCTTTGCGACCTTGAGAAGCTGATCGTTGACCTGACCGATCACCTTGGGCGACCAGTATTCCGACACCCGGTCGAATGCGGCGGCAAGCGTTGTCGGCGATAGCATTCAAACCTCCGGGATTACGCAGGCTCGAAACCGGATCGCGCCCTGGCTCATGATCATACACGCCGGTCTTGCGGCAGCAGGTGGACGGCTGTCACTGCTTAGCTTTGGAGCCGATGACCTTTCGAAACCGCTCAGCCTGAGCCTTTGCGTTATCAATGGCCTCTTCCGAGCAATCTGCTTCTGCCAGATCATCGAGCTCGTCTGCGGCTCGTTTCACCAAGCCTTTAAGCGCGAGTTTTTCCTGCTCGGCATTCTTCAACTGATGACGAAGCTCGCGCTTTTCCTGATCCATTTGCACAAAATAAAATAGTATTTCTCGTTACACAAGAGCGACTGCTTTTGGGGTGGGAAGCGGACTTGACTGGGCGACGCAAGCGGGGCTCACTTTCCCGTAGACCAAACGCGAAATCAGAGCGGCCTATAAGAACCTCTGAGGTCGTCAAATGGAACCATTGCATTCTGTTGGTAGGCTGTCCGCTGTTGGAGTTTCTCATAATAGTCCCGCAACATTGGAAGGTCGGGACGGTCCCAATCCAGACTGAAATAGCGATGGAGGATGTGGCCACATGCAATATCGGCGAAAGTAAAGTGATCCCCTCCCACCCACTCTCTACCCCGCAGAAATCCCTCGAAAATTTTAGCTAGAGGAATGAGGTTTTCGATGGCTGCTGCCAAGAATGCAGGATCGCGAGTGGCAGGTGACATTCGAACTTCGTACACGAATATCCTTAGAACTCCTTCGGCAAAGGTATTCTTGCCCCACTCGGCAATAGCGTCGAGTGAAGCGCGGGATCGAGGACAAGCCGGCCAGAACGTTTCGCTGCCGTATCCGGCACCAAGGTAGCGCAATATCGCTGCGCTTTCGAACATAGTAACAGGACCATCCTGCAAAACGGGAACTCTGCCCATCGGGTTCATAGCTAGGTAAGCAGGAGTATTGGTCGTCTTAAACCCGTGCCCATAGTCCAAACGTTCGAAATCGACACCGATCTCATTGATAGCCCACATGACGAGTTGCACACTACTCGAATTGCGACGCCCAAGAATAGTTATCATCAAAGCGATCCAATCGTTCATGCACGATGCCGAGGCAGCGAGCGTCGAATCATAGTTCGGATATATCTCATGTGGAAAGTCTGTAATGGGGTCGTTGGCAGCTGGACCGCTTTAGTCGTGCGTGCTCGATTATCATACGGTGGACTTTTGGGCGCTGTGCGAATGGCCGTAGTGTCTGCAATTGGAGTGGGAAACCGAAATGATCTGTCGCGCTATTCTAATGTATTGCCTGCCGAGGGACGTACTTGCTCGCACTTCTGCGATCATTTAGTTCGTGCTGCTCCATGGTTGAAATCGAAAAAATCCTCTCGCGCGGAATTCTCTCGGCCGAAGTATTAGCCATTTGCAGAAGCGTTTGCTCACTAACTTGCGCGCACCACTCTTTCGACATGGTCGGAGCGAGCAAATGGAAGTTGGAAAAGTTGGACCTCAAGCCAGGCGATCGCGTGACGTTAAAAGTACGACGACCCTATCCGCGACCGGGTGAACAGTTAGTCTCTCGAAGGATCGTCTCTTTCATTTCTACCCATTCCGCTAGCAGCTAATTTACCTGAACATCTCGCTCGAATTGCATGGGCGTTCGCGTGGAAAGGAGCGGCCGCAATGGGGTCGGTTCCGGGCCGGCCACTCTTCGAACAATACTAAAGCATCGCGACTTGAACTGGGAAGCGAACACAGACTGGCAAGCAGGCATCATCATTGACAGCACTTTGCCACCAAGCGAATGAAAATGTGCATGAACTCGCTTCTTTCTTCCGCCGTTCTCTCGGCCGTGCTCGTTGCAATTCCGGAGCCAGCTTCGGTTCCGGTTGAAGAGCTTGGACGCCTGATACTCGAAGAGCGCTCTTCTCAGCCAATCGTGAGCCAGACCCTTTGGCCTCCCCGCATTTTCCGCCCCACTTCCGTCCTACTCCTCAACGAACAGGCGATACGCCAAGGGCTGCCATGTCTGCGAACACAGTGGCGCATCAGGCTGACACCGACCGGGAAGGATAGTGATAAGGAAGTTTGGTGGATCGATAGGAAAAGAGGGGTCCATAACCAACGCCAGATTGGTCCGACAGAGCCTTCGGGCGAATGTCCTGACGAGGGCTATGTCGCCATCTCTGATCATCGCCCCGATGATCTCGACCGAGCGGGGTGGGGTCTTGCTCGCTATCGTGCCTTTCTAAACGATGACGAGGCAATTGATTTTCGTTGCGTAGCTGAGGATGCGTTGTTTCTTGAAGCCTGCTTAGACGTAGAGGGCCTACGCGAAAGGTTTAGCCAGAAACCGCCAACCAATCTTGAGATCAATGATCAACGCGTTTCGATCAACATCGACAGCATGAGCGATGCTGAGATCACCTTCGCCACTCCCCACCGACTGACCGTAAAATTGCATCGTCCCGCACCGTTCTAGCTGCGCACTCAACGTGCCTAGCTACGTCCGCAATGGGGTCGTTATCTGCCCGTCTGCTTCCAGCACGGAACGCTCGAATGCGATCAGTCCCGATCAGGGGCGCCGAGGGGGAAATAGTGGCGATAGGGGCGCGCGTCGTCGATGCAGCGGGCGACCGGGGGCAAGGCGAGGATTTCGGCGCGCAGGGCGGCGACGCGGGGGCAGTCTTCGGGGATGCGCTCGACCCAGTCGGCGTAAAACAGCGCGGGCGCTGCCGCACAGGTGACGAGGCTGACGTGAGGCGGCAGGCTGCGATCGGCCAGCCAGCCTTCGAGCCAGCGATAGGCGCGCAGCAGGCCCGTGCGTCCGAGGTCGAGCTGCTCCAGATCGGGAGTTTGCGCATCGGCGATATAGGCGTTCACCACGAGTTGTGCGGTGCCCATCACGTAATTGTCGAACACCCGGTCCATCATTCGGGCGACGGCAGCCTCTGCCGGATCGGCGAGGATGAGCGGGGCCGGGCCCGGGTGATGGACGGCGAGGTGTTCGACGATCGCGGTCGCCTCGATAATGGTGGCATCGCGGTCCGCCAGCACCGGGAATTTTCCCGCGGGGTGGGCCTTGCGCACGAAATCCATGTTGGCCGGGCCATCGGGGGCGCCGGGATCGACATCGCGAAATTCGAATTCGGTGCCGTTGGCGTAGAGCGGGATCAGCGCTTTCCACGTGTAGGAGCAATCCCATAGAGTTGTATGCGCAAAATCAGTCGTGAATGACTGCTCTTGGGAATTTAAGAACCACAATCAATTGTCCGAAATTGGGGTGGGAAGCGGTATGGCAGCTTTTGAAAACGAGGTTCCGGAAAACCGCCGTTGAGCGAGAAATTATCCTTACTCGCTCTCTATCCGAGCTTTCTTCGCTTCACGAAGAATTTCGAGCGCTTCCTTGACAACGTACAATCCTATCGCTGCGCCAACAACCAGGTCGAAATAGCCGATACTGGTAAGCAGAACCGCAACGCCTGAAGCAATGACGGCAGAGTTAGCTACGATGTCCGCGCGCGTAAAGATCCATGCCGCGCGAATGTGAACCTCGTCCCGCCGCTGCTTACTCAGCAGGCGAAGAACAACAACGTTCACAACCAACGCGACCAGCGCGATAGCGATCATCCAACTGCCTTCGGGCGTTGTCCCGACAATTGCACGTCGGACGACATCCGCAAGAACTCCGATTCCGACGAGCATGAGCAAGCTACCGCTCAGCGTTGCGGCCTTGGCCTTGAAGTTCGCGCTTCGCCCAATTGCTGCCAATGCAATTGCGTATGCGCTTGCGTCGGTTAGCATGTCCAAGCCGTCTGCGATCAGGCCAGTCGACTGAGCGATAATGCCCGCCGTGACTTCGACGATGAACATGATGCCGTTTAAGATCAATGCGATCCACAAGGCACGGCGCTGCTCTTTCGTTTCGACTTCGGTTGGTCCGCACCCACAATCGCTCATAAGTTGCAGATAACCGAGTGTCGCAAAGCCGTAAACACGTGATCCTACGACGATCTAATCTGATAAACGTTGAGATTTGCCATCAGTCTGCCCATAACTCGATCACGACTGGTTACGGCGATTTCATTTGCAACCCATTGTGACTGCACCCTTGGTCGCTTCGAGATTCTGCTTATGGGGGAATGGAGGCTTAAGCTGAAAGGCAGCTTTCAGATTATACTTGCGCCACTCACAGAACGGGAGATCAGGAAAGCGGCTTATTATCAGTTAGTTAAGCCAGTTGTGCAACTGTAGCTTGTTTTATGGGGTCGTTGCCGATTCCAATTTGCGCTTAACTCATTGTATTCTAAGAACAATTATCTGTGAGCGGCAGCTTTTCCCGCTTGTGGCAGCTTTTAGGAATTGCGCGAGGTGAGGGGAATGGCCGATTTGGGGTGGCAAGCTGATGGTCTGCTATCGGTCGATCCGGAACCAATTACGGACATTATGGCGAGCGGGCCGCTAGAGAGCCAGACAGGTGCCCAGCGTAATCATGACATCCAAGAAACGCCCACCGTCTTGATCTTCCACCCGCCCGCGACCGGTTGCAGGGTGTAGCCTTGACCTTCGCCACCAAGATTTCCGGATACTCGCGCACCCTCTGCCACACATCGCTCGTTTCCGTCGCAATCGAGGTTTGCACTTACAAAAACGGCCTCTCTTTCGTCCCGCCGGAGAACCACGCCGCCATCGATCCAACGGCATTCGCTGGCGCGGTATAGCTCGTCGAAACGCTGAGAAAGGCGCGCAAAAAGTTCATTGTCGACTTCGCGCAGGCACGCCGGGGCATTTCTGCGACCCTGGTCGTCGCGTATCTCGGAAAGCACATGCATGAACAGCGCCTCGCGCGGATCATCAACGGCTCGGATGTCTCCCGCTACCGCGCCTCCAGCGTCGGCGTGACGTCTGACGGTGTCGAGAAAGGACGGCGCAGGTGGTGGAGGCGGAGGCGGGCGGTCGTCGGGCGTGTCTTTGCGAGCGGTTTCCACTATCTCGACACTGTGAAGTTGCACCGCATTGCCGGTAGCGCATTCGTCCGGCACAGGCTCATTGGTGAAGTCCGAGATTGGTCGGCGGGTAGGCAGATTGCCACCCCTGCCGCGTAGCGTGTCGCCTTCGGCTATGTGCAGGCCGGACGGCAAAACAACAGTGAGGCCGCGCTCGTCCGCGGGATTGATCATTGTGCCTTCCTCCCACAGGATCACCGCTTCTTCCGGACCTGAACTGAGGTGAAAGCACGGCCCACGGCGAATCAGCGTGCCCGCAGTGCTTGCCTCCATCGCGTCGAGCCTCTTCCGCGTCAGGATTACCGGCCAGTCGTAGAGCTCGGCGCCCGGCAATTTACCGTCCGGCACTCCCGGCACGTCCAGCCCATTCGCGCCCTCGCAACCCGCGAGAACGAGTCCTCCGGCAATCAACCAAGCGCAATTTTTCATCGTATCGTAGCCCTCAACGCCACGTCGCCTGACGGCAGATTGAGCATGCCCATCCAGACGCGCCCCAAGCAACTTTCCGGCAAAGGTTCGGAAAGTTCTTCGTTGATACTCTCATCAACCGTTACTGCGCCGCCCTGGAGCTCGATTTCGGTTCCCACAGCCGCAGCGCCGCCAGTTCTCGGATCTCGAATACGGCGCGTCCGAGCGTCCCATCTGGTGCCGGCCGCCCATACCACCGGATAGGCGAAGTTGCCGTTGTCTACCCGCAGGCAGCCATCGGAAAACACGAGCGATCCGGTGATGGAGGATAGCATGGGAGGCATCTGTCGACTCAGTGCGGAAACAGCGAACGGCGCATTATCGCCATTTTCCGATTCCGCCTTCGTTTCATGCGGCTCCTGGCCGCTCGGATTTTTGAGCCCGTCTGAACAGCTCGCCAGGTTAATCGCTACAGCGATCCCAATTAGCATCTGAATTGGTCCGTTCGGCATGATAGTTGAACCGAACATGAGACCCGCTGTTCCCGTTGGCGCATCCGGCCCAACGGTCAGCTTTCCACTCAGTTCTCACGAATACGGTCCAGCTAATTCGAATGACCGATAAGGGGTCGTTTCCTGACCGTCTGCTATTGTAGCAGCGAATTGATCGATGTGAGGGACATTGTCTGTCCAGCAGTGTCGAGGAATATCTTTCGTCCGTATTCCTCAAAACGATCATGGATCATCACCTGAAAATCGCCCGACAGGTCGGTCGGAAAGATGATTGCTCATTCCAATGGATTGAACGTGTAGACCGCGGCTGTTCCATCGTCCTATACCGGTTGACCTCATCGCTGAGATAGGTCCGGATGTCCGATTGAGGAAGCTTGCCCTGCCGCCAAGGGAAGCTTGAAACGGCAGGGCTACACCATCAGTTCGAATCGAAAAACTGAAGGCGCAGGGCCAGTTCGACACCAGCCCCTCGAATGAATATCATTGGCAAGTGCTTGATCCTAGCGAGCCTGAGCACGTCATTCGGGGAGCACTGTGACTATTCCGAAGGGTGCTGGTGCCCAGTCGAACTAAGGAGGTAGGCCAGACTGGGTGCACCATTTGAACAAGTTGAAGGCTCTATAGCGCAAGGCATACGGAATTGCCTCACCAGCATCGCTTTGAACAGCCGTTCCTGCACAACGTTCCTCAGCGTGCCTTCTCAGTGCTTGCTTAACTAGATTTCGCGGTGCTGGTGCCCTGCCGCTCTATGAAGGCAGATGCGACAGGGCGCATCATCGAACGGGTCGCTAGTGTCGATGATGCAAGGTGATTGGGACAACCCCACCAGCATCAGCTGAACAAATGTTCATCTAGTCTGTTCCTCAGCGTCAGGCGCAAACCGCCAAACCCGACATTTTATCAATGGCGAAGGCGTCGCCGGTTTTCAGGTTGTCTTGTCCTCGATAAACCTACGAGAACAGTTGCCCACTCATTAGCAGGTCTTGGGCTAGCACTTTTCTTGCGCTGTACGGCGGCATAGATTATTTCGATGACCTTTCCAGACAACATGACTCGGCTTTACGCAGGCGAGGAAGCTCTCCGAACGGAGTCACTGCGGCGCATTGGGGAGATACCCAACCTTGCGTCGCATCTGCATATGATTGAGCAGGCTATGAACCTCTTTCAAGCATTGCTCCCTGAGAAGGACAATCCTGATGACGATCAACTGACATTAGGAAATCTCGGTATCCGCTGCTTTAATGCGTTGGCGTCGTGCGCGAAGTTATCGCTTTCAGGCTACTATCAGGCGGCAGCGATCCACATCCGTGATGTTCTAGAGGTTGCTTTCCTGCTTGATTACTTCACGTCTGATGCCGCACTGGTGACACAATGGCGTACGCTATCGGATCGAGACCGCAAGAGGCAGTTCTCCCCTTTGGTGATCCGCCAAGCTCTTGATGATCGCGACCAATTCACGGGACAGAAGCGAAGAGCAGCCTACGAGCAGCTTTGCAAACTGGCTGGGCATGCAACGCCCGAGGGGGCAGTGATGCTTGCTCCAAACCCGAACGAAAAAACCGTCCATTGTGGACCTTTTTTAGAAATCACGGCGCTCCAAGCCGTTCTTTCGGAGGCCGCACTTACCTCTGTTCAGGCAGCTGGTTCATTCCGACTGCTGATGAAAGCCGATGACCTTGAGGCGCATGGGGTCCGTCTGAATTTCATGCACGCTGAAGCGGAATGGCTGAAGCAGTTCTTCGGACATGAGCCAAACCACGCATATCTGTCCGAGCTATGCGACTTGTACTCGAAAGCGCAGCAAGAGTAGCGCGCCAGTGGTGGGTGGCTGAGCGGACAAACTCTCGCAGTTTCTCCTAGGAGGCTGTTAGGAAAGGTGGCATCCGAGGGCTCAATGGGTGAGATTTGAGTTCTAGATGAGAAATAGCTTGTGTTCTTGCGGAAGCGGTAAGCGCTACAAGCACTGTCATGGCTCGTTATCGACTGCGCCAGACCCTGACCGGCACATTAGCGATGAAAGCATTATGAATGCGCTAAAACGCGCAGATGATGAGGGCATTCGACTTGGTGAAGAACCCTCAACACGGACCTTGTCAAACGTTCAGCGAGCGTTGCGGGAGTTTGGACACGAGAATTACATCCTAGCAGGCTTTGGCGCCCCTCCGATTGTTGAGCGTGCCATTAGCATCAATGAACTTCTCTTCGTTCCGAGGGAATTGCAGGTCGGCGGAATGCACTTGGGAGCTTTTTTATTCCGAGACATGTTTTGCCAGCTGTATGCTCCGGTCGGATTTGGACAAGGACGCATCGACTTCTGGCAGATGCTTGATCTGAATGATTTTCAAAAGGGGTGGCTGGCCGAAAGCACTGTTGATCTCGCGCGGTTCAAAGACCAGTCGATCGACATACTTGATTTTGGGTACGGATGGAGTGAGTTTGGTCATCAGCGCACCATCGACCCCCGGGGGAGAGATCTAATTTGGCGGGCGCATGTGCAATTGGAGGCCGCAGCCGCCACGGCAACCAAAGCGTATGATTATCGCGGTACGATCCAGAGTGCATTGCTTGGGACAGAACTGGCCTTAAAGGCTGGTCTAGCCGCACTAGGGGTTTCGAACGAGGAACTTAGTAACCGAAAAGCTATCGGTCATAACCTGCAGGCCGCCACAAAGCGCCTTGCTGAACTCTGCGGTCAATTTGATGGCGATCGTGTCATGCGGGTCGTGTCGACTTTCCCAGACTTCGTGAAAAGCCGCTATACTGCACCCTCGCCGAGCAGGGTAGAAACAGGTGAGATACTAATGGGCGCGCAATATGTGGCATCAGAAGTTACCAGACAGTTTTCCGACCGTGATAGTCGTAGAGATAATTTAGAGCTTGGCGAACGAACTTACCCCGATTGATGCCATTGCTCCGTAGGGGTTGAGATCACCTCACAATTGTTAAGCATTTTGAACTATCTAGCTATTCGAATAGCAATTGGAGTTTCGATATTTTTCGACAAGTGGTACGTCCATTTAGTGTAAATTATTGGGGGATATGATGACACAGTCGGGCAAACTACGATGGTGGTGGCTGGCCATAGTAATTTTAGGAACCTCCAGTACCGCAAATAGTCAGGCGGCACCCGAGGCAATGCAATTCGTCGAATGCGACTTCGAGAAAACTGTTCAGGTATACGGATTTCGGGAAACGCCTAGGTCGGTTGTAGATGGGTTGAACTCTGCGCTCGCTTTGGAAGTATTTGAGGTTTCAGATAGCGCAGTTCGTTTTGCGTACGAGAACCCTTTCCAAGCGATAGCTCTATACGCGATCTGGGATCCTAAGAACGCCGATGCTCCACCCGTAACGGGTCTGACTGTCGAAATTAACCGTCTTACTGGGGGTGGTCAGCTGACTTTCTCTCGTCCGCCGACAGAAGCTGAAAAAGCCGAATGCGGCCGAGACAAAGGCTGGTGCGACGACGACATAACTATCGGTTCAGTTACAGGACAATGCCGAGCAGTGAGCCGACGGTTCTAGGAGTTAATGGCATGCGACATGTAGTATTGGGGTGGGTTATTTTTTGCTTTTCTACCCAAGCAATCGCGGAGAAGCCATGGGACAAATTCTGGCTTTCGCATGGAATTCATCAAGGCATGTCGGAAGATGAGTTTAATCAGACGGCTTCGGATAACCGTTTTACCATAAAGCCTTTGACGCCGGATTCGGCTACGAAGATCGTGAAGACGGCGGAAAAAGAGTACTGGTTGTTATTTTGCGATGGTCGGCTAACTTACGCTTCGTGGATTATCGATACTAACGATGAATTGATAAAATCGCTCAACGAACGGCTGAATAACCAAGGCTTTAAGCTAAAAAGCTACAAAGCCAGTTCGCATTATAATGATGCTAGTTCTGAAGAACAGAATCAGTTTACAATGCGATTGGAAAATCCCGAAAGAGAATACTCCGTGACGTACGACATTTTCAGTAGAAACGGTCAAGTCACCGTTGAGGACACCGCCTTCGACGATACGGCCAACTGTGTCCGCGAAAAATCGTAATGAGCTAACTCAGCCGGGTTAGAGGTAGTCCGGCAATATCCCGTCCTGTTTCCGACAAAGGTAGGTTTTGCCGTTGAACGCCCCTCGCATTTGTCGAACTTTAGTAGCGCACGAAATCGCGCTCATGTTCCAGTCAACGCGCTCTTCACGCCCCCCCTCAACTGAAAAGAATGACCATTCGCCAAGACTAAGCCCAGTTGCAGATGGCCCGTATTTGCGAGCGGCATAGTAGGGGCGCGGGCGGATTACATCGTTCATGTCATTGTTATAGCTCAGCACGAAAGCGCACGGTAGGGCCACCGGTCCTTTCCACAGTTAAGACCATCGCTCAGGGCCAAAGCACGCTACAGGGTTGAAGTCGCGCTTGCCGCACTTCTGACATTTCATGCTCTCCCCTAGGCGATGTAGCTCGGTGCTCCTGCCCATTTTATGAAGCTGAGTGCGTAGCGTTACAGGGTCCACCTTGGCTTCGTGCCCACAGGGGCAGACAAGCCTAAGCCAATAGCCATTGCGTATGAGGTCCGTGAGGCTGTTATTTTTGAATGACGCCATGTTGCGGAACATACTGGCAACATAGCTACGCTGCTAGAGGACAACCCTGTGTAGAAGTTATGGAAAAGGGTGGGAGAAAACTCTCACCCTTCTGTTTGCCGCTCGAGGGATGGACTTTGAGCAGGGCTAACGATGCCTCGGCCCCTTGGTCGAGGTATCGCCTTGAGTGTCAGAAGACCGCTTTAGGGCCGGGCGTATGCGCCAAGCAGTAGCGAGCAAGGTCTTGCTGCATCTGTTCCTTCGTCTGGACCTCGCCATATTCCTGCTCAGTCCACATGCGGTAAAACAAGGCGTCACCCGTTGTCGGGTCTTTGCGATGCCGTGCATTATACGCGAACGTCATTCCCAATAAGGCTGGCCCGTTGTTAGGCCAATGTACTGCGCAGAACGCCAACACAGGGCCATCCGGTGCATCGGCAGCTTCGCGTATGTAAGAGCGCCCAAACTCGTAGATCGCCCTTATGTCCTCGTCGCTGGGGAGGGTGGTCTCACTCACGTGCGGAAAGCGTTCCTCCAATCGGCGGTTGAAATCATCAAGGCCCGCCATGGCAATGGTCCTCTTTGGACCTGAACGCTTTTTATTCACAAGAATGGCCTCCGTATGAGCGAAGGCCATTCTGCGCTAAGGCGCTAGTCTGTCAACCGATCAATCAGGCTGTTCGATATCCCACCGGTTTCCGTTTTAGACGAGAAGCGATCTAGTTAAACTATATCGCACTCTACTAGTACAAAAGCGTGAACCCGGTTGCCAGTTTAATCTAAGCAATCTGGATGTCTACTAGCTACCTCACTGGCGGCATCCGCGAACAGTTTAATAGTCCGGTCTAGTAACTCGATTAGTTCGCCCTTGTAGCCATTCTGGATGGCTTGCAACTTGTCCTTCCGTGCTTGGATTAGAACATCGGCATCTGCGATTAATAGAGCTTCGATCTTCATGCTGCACCTCCCCATTCAAACAGTCCATCATCGTCATTGTCCTCTGACTTTACGCGGTCGATGAAGCTGTTTGCTTGTGCGAGAAGTTCGGCAGTATCTTTGATGTAGGGTTCAGGGTCTAAAATGTCCCCTGCAAAGCCCTGTACGAGCGCAGTAGGGCGAGGGGCGATAAGAAACGTATTGGCATTGCAGCCGTCAACGGCACCAGCGACGCCGATCTGCTGAAGCAGTACGCTTGCCAGGCGGGTGTAACGGTTCGATCTGTTTTCATTGAGGATTGGGTTGGCCAGTGGAAATATGACTGCGAAGCGATTTTCGGTTGGTGACTCCGTATCAATAATCCAATGTGCCAACCCAATGTCTGTTAACTCCGCGAGGACGGAAGCGCGGGCGCTGTCTCTGTATTCGAGTACTAAAGCGCTGTTGAGGCGAATGGCCGACTTGTCGTGCCTTTTTGCACTAAAGCTGGCAAAACTCCAGTAACGCGGCTCTTGTCCCATTGTCTTCAAGCGGAACAAGCAATCCGCCATATAATGTGCCATGGTGTGGACTGATTCAGTATCATCGGCGGCAGGATATTTGCAGGCGTCAATGATATGGTTGGTGCGGTGAATTCGATCAAATCGAGATAGTTCTAATACAGGATAATTCATTGCATTCCCCCGAAAGCGTTTAAGTCAATATATTTATGGACTTAGGGCCAAAATAGGGGTCAAACGAAAAGGGGCGAGGGCGGTTAAATAGCTGGCTGGCGCGTACCAGCCCCCGTTGGCGCTAACGACACTTCCCCCGATTTGTAGCGAAGTAGCCAACGGGGTTATCACTACTCGTGACAGCGCAATTTCCTGTTAACCATGAAAAACGCTTGACGGATTCCAGTTCCGTGATACCTCCTGCTCATCGGTACTAACTCACTGCCGATACTATCTGAGTTTGGGGAGTGTCCCTTCTACTGGATTCGAAGCCAGCTTACTCACCAAGGCGAATAACTCGCCCTGCGCGGTAGCCGTTTGCTACTACTTGTGAGTATGGAATGACTGACACTTCTTTTAGCATCAATGAAATCCAATCTGACCTTGAAGTAACTGCCGACAATCTGGAAAAGACGGTGATGACGTTCCGCGTCTATCAAGACGTAGAGCAGAAAGCTGCCCATGAGCGTGAGCGCCAGTTCACGACGAATGAGCAGAAGAAGCTCTATGATCGACTTGCCCGCGCCTACTGGATTGCTGACCTCATCATGCAGCTTGACGAGAAGGACAAGGCTCCGCTCGATGAGCAGCTAAAGGCCAACTGTTTGCAACGTGATATGCGGCAAAAGAGCAATCCTTGGGTCGCAGTCGTCAATCTGCTTTTCGGGCGAGCGCAGGAGGATGGTTCTCTCAAAATCAACCGATCTGCGTACAAATATGCAGCGGTGTTTCGGGAGTTGAAGCGAAACAAGGTAAAGCCCTTGGATGCTGCCGAGTTCATCAAAAAGTACAAGTTCGATGGTGACACCAAGTTGCTGGCTCTGGAGTTGGCGGACAGGCATTATAGCGGTCTCACTGAAGAGCCTGTGACGAAGAAGGGATCAATCAGCACCCGCACTAATCACGGGTACTCGGCTTACGTCGAAAACGTCGAGCCGTTCGCTGAGATTGGTAAGGAAATCCTCGGTTCGCAAGCGGTCGAGAATGGCGATTATGTCGTTATTTGGGGCGAGTATCGGGACGGTAAGATCAAGCTGTATGGTACCATGCCAAATGCAGTGAATTCCGTTAACCCATACCTAGACAAGCTGAATAGCAATTTCCACGCGCTGGCCAATCAACGGCGCGAGGGGAAGAAGGAAAAGGTGTACAAGCTAGGTCCGCAAGTGACCATCCACACTCTGCCAACAAGGGTGAAGGATGGCTTCTTGAAGGAAACTGCGAAGGCTTAACGAGACTCTATCAAACGCTTTAGTGAGCGGCCCCGTTACGCCTAGGGGTGATAGTAGACTAGGGGCTGGCCGAAAGGTCAGCCCCCTTTTATTTGGATTCGACCTTCACGGTCTGGTGCGCCGGAGTGGGGTTTGCTTTCGGCACCACGGCAAGCTGAAAGCCTATCACACTTAGCGCGCCGATCAACGCGCCGACTAGGGCTGAGCCGATCTTCCAACTAATGCCCGCGCCTTGAACTCCGCCCTTGATTGCAATGCGCCACTCTTCGAGCGCTCTAATGCGCGTTTCATGCCCGTCCTGTCTGCGATCAGTTGCATCATGGCGGTCAAGTAGGTTGCGGAAACCATCGTCCACTCGCTGGTCCAAGCGAATTAGCAGGTCACGCATTTCTGTGTCAGTCTCTGGATTAGTTGGCATGGTCGATTACCTCGATCGTTTGGGCGAGGTCTGAACCAAGCACGGCCTCTTTGACGTTGTTTGCTGTCTCAGGGCCAAAGATACCGAAGGCCACCAACGCGGCGAGAATGATATTCAGGACCGGCCTGCTGAGCAGTATATTTGGAATGACAGTTAGGTAGCCCGCATTCGCTTTGAACCAATCAACGACAGTGCGATATTTGGTCCAGAGTTTGCGCAGCGCTTTCATGCACTTATTTACCTAACAACGTGCCATTATCCCGGTTGGTATGGCACGTTATTGGTCGTCTGCAGGTACTTGAACCAAGCGCTACCGGCACCGCCTGTTACGCCGGTTCCTCGCGCTGTTTCGCTGTCGATTTTCTCTTGGCGGTAGGCAATCGCAACTGCTTCAGCGTCGATGACTTCCTGACTGTTGCGGCCCATGTCGCGAAGCAGGGAAGGGCCAGCTAAAAGCTGATCCATAGCCTGTCCGTCCTTGTCGTAGACATTGCTGCCGGACTTGAACGTATCCCAGCTTGGCGCAGCGTTAGCGCCCTGTGCGGTAGCTACTGCCGCGAAGGTGTGCGGTAGGTTGGCTACGTTGCCACTGGCTGCGGTAATCTGCGCATTCGTCCAGATTGGGCAGAGGTAGTTTTCTGCGCCTGCGTTCACCAGCATACCGCCATTCAAACGGCCTGTGATGCGCTTTTCGTGAATGTCGATTAGCCAATCCAGAACAGCTTGCGCCTTTGCAGACGCACCACGGATTGCGTCATTGAACCCTAGCTTCTCGCCAACCTGTAGCGCCGACAGCCAATAACCGATGTAGAACTCATGCTGGTAGACGCTGTTGCCGTCTGCCAAGCACGGACCGAAGTATTGCGTGGCCGCCATGACCTTCAAATTGGTATCTGCGCCCGAGATCGATGCAGGCGGATTTAGGAATCCAGGGCTGCTCGCGAAGTGCAGATCGTGGAATGCTTCAAAGTCGAACACCACCCAATCGAGGACTTCCTTGCGGCTGTAGAGGCGCGATGAGTTTCTTGAAGCAGTTTTCCAAGCCATCGTAGCGTGGTTGAACTTCCAAGCTGCGCCACGCTCTGCGAACATGGAAGCGTTATCACTGTTCAGGATCGCATTGCGGTAGAGCCTCGACTGATCGAAGAACTTGGTACCTAGCATCGCGAACTCTGGCGTCTGCCAAAGTAGCGAACCCCAATGCGGGAATTGGTGCGCGTGATCGTCGTCAATTTGGTTGGTGCCGAAGATAGGCTTATTAGCTGACGCGCCGCCATAAGGCACTTGGACGGTCAGCGGATTGTAGCCTGTTGCCCATTCGTAAGGGCGGCCACCCTGCGCATAGTAAGCCTTCTCTGCCGGTGTAGATGCTTCGCCAGCGCCATAGTAGTGGTTTCGCATCGTGATACTGCGGTGCGGTGCATTCTTGAACAGCGGTGTTAGGCGACCATTCTCAAAGCAGTGGTATGGATCGCTTGCGTAGCCTGTCAGATAGTCCAGCGCGATTTGCTTCATCGGGCGGTTATCATGTGCGCGAGTTGTGCTTACGTCTCGCGCATAACGAGCCACAGGCTCAGGCATCATTTGACGGTCGTCACGTGTACCGCCGGGGCCTGTAATTGGCGAACGCCCCTGCTGGTTGAATGGCGTGTATTTCAGCCAAACAGCAGCGTTGGGTACCTGTCCTGTCTCGTTGCTGCCGACCTTCCACGGGTTGAGCGTATTCGCGCCAGCTTGAACCACACCATCATAGGTGCTGCTTTCCCAAGGCATCCAGCGGTAGTTCGCGAAGCCGTTTACCTGCGCCTCGCCAAAGATACGCATGTCGCCGCCGTTGACGGAGTAGCCTGTCTGTGAAGCAAACGGCACGGCCAGATCGTAAGTTGGAACAGTGTCCCAGATATGCGACTGCTCGTAAGCTACAGGTTCGTGTGAACGCCAAATAATACCGCTTCTGACGGTGCCCTGCGGGTAATACTTGTTGTCTTCCGTAATGATTGCAACGCCGCGACCGTCCAGCGAACCAGACCAGCATGGATTATCGGCATTGCTGTTCAGGGGTTCGCCATCCGGCTGCTCAATGCGTCCAAGCAAAGTGCCTTCCACATCGTAAATGGCCCACTTGTGCGGGACCATGTAGCTTTCCTTGTTTGAAGGATCACCAAACGGGTTGGCTGGCATTTGGGTTTGGTCCCAATCGTAGCCGAATTGTAGCTGGGTATATTCGCCAATGCGGATGCCTTCGCAGTAGTAATTGATGCCGTTGATGTTTGGCACAGGTCCTTGCGGAAGCACTTCGGTCCATGTGGACTGTGAGCCGTAAAGCGTTGCATCTTCGAAGCGGCAGTTTTGTGCTGCTGGCCTCGTCATAATCAGCTCATTGCTTTGTGGTGCTGCCGTTCCGGTTGACCAGTCCTCAAGTACCACCCTGTAAGCACTGCTAGCCGGGACGGACATTTCGCCAACCACAACTTCAATGTCATAGGTTTGAGTGCCATCGGCGGTGTAGCTTACCGTAACCGGCGCTTGCTCTGTGCTGTATTCTCTAGCGTCAACAACGAGCGCTTCTAGGTCAGCGACACTAATTGCTCCGGCAGCGACATCTTCATACGCGCTGCCCGCCATAGTTTGCCCAAAGGACACGCCAACTCGTTCAACTTCTAGGTTGTTCGTGGCGTCGTTGGTGTTGCTGGCCGAGGCGTTAACCTCAAGCATCATCGCGCGGGTTAGGCGCAGCTTAGTAGGCGTTGGTTTCGACGCGCCGAATTGGACGCCATCGATGTAAAATGTGATGAAGCCGCCGGCACCGTCTGGATTGTCCGTGTACTCGCATTCGTAGAGTTGGTTCGTACCAAGCACCCTAGCTGCGCCAGCATCGCTGTAGATCTTCGTTTCGTTGGCAGTGCCGCGCCCGCAGAAGGCGAACATGGTATTGCCATCCCAGTGCGGGCCGAATTCGAAGCGGCCAATTCCGTAATCGTATAGTGAGCAGATAGGCGGAATGGAGTTCGTTGGAATGACACCCTTGAACGACAATCTGAACGTCGATGGTGTTTCCGTGGTGGCCTCGTCAGCAGTAGGCGGGAAGTCCAGCGCTAGAGGCTGTGACTGTAAGAAGGTGCCCTTGGCTAGACGGATGTTGCCATTGCTTGCTGAAACACCATTGCCGACCACTGTTAGGGTCGTGCTTGGCGAAACTGCCCCGCCAGTTACCGCGTAAGGGTAGCCGGTAGCAGGGGTCGTCCATTGGCTTTGTACGGGTACGATTGTTTCGGTTTGGCGTTCGACCTTGAGAGGGAAGCCATTCGGATAATCAATCGTGAATGAAGAAGTGCTGTTCGCGAGATAGATGCCGAGAGGAAATACCGTACCTGGCGCACCATAAACGGTACCCGAACCCGACAAGTCCGGTTCGACTGGATCAACAGGATCAACTGGATCAACAGGGTCTACAGGATCAACAGGTTCGGTCGCTCCTGTCTTAACCAGTCCAAGCACGATGGCGATGCCTGACGTTGTGCTTTTGGCCCAGATAGCGATGCCCGAATTTGGATCATTGCTTGGGATGGTAACTTGAGCGCTTTCGGTAAGCTCAATGGGCGGATCGCCTTCAGCAACCGGGACGATGAGGTTGATGCCGGTGCCACCAGCAATCTGGCCTTCGTACTCATCTAAGTTCACGATAGCAGCAAAGCCGCCACCGCCTGTACCTTCAAGGCTGTCTAGCCACTCTTGCTCAGTGCCTTCAAAGCCGTTTCGCAGCGCGACTTGATAAGCATCGTCACCGTCCTCGCCTTTTTCGCCATTGGCGCCGTTTACGCCGTTGGTACCGTCGCGTCCGGGCGCCCCTACAAGGGAAGCCAGCCATTCCGCTTCAGTGCCAGCAAAGCCTTCGGCTTGTGCGACTGCAAAGGCACTAATTCCTTCTTGGCCTTTTGGGCCGACGAGCGATGCAAGCCATTCCTGCCTTGTGCCCGTGAAGCCGTTTTGCTGAGCGATCACATAAGCATCTGCACCAGTCAGACCAATTGGCCCCTGTGTACCTCTAGGCCCCTGCATCGCAGTAATGAGAGTGTCACTTCCGTGGACCCCGATCCGCGTTTGGCCGAGCGAGAGAGTGGTGATTACGGCAGCGGTATTACCCGTACCTTTTATGGTTGTCGTGACTGCCATTAGTCCCCCGCGTCTGGTATATTATCTGGCTCGCCAACGTATCCAGTGCGCTTGATAGTGCCTTCCCACAGGACGTAGGGTAGATCGTCTCCCATGTTGGTTTCATCGATCACCGAGAACCGCGATGGCGACTTGGTGAGCATCGCCACTTGTTGACGTTCTAAGACAATTCTTTGCCCCAAAGGATCGTTGGGATCGGGAACCAAAGGCTCTCTGATTGGGTAGGGATTGCCGTCCACTTCGAAGTAGATCGACCAGTCGGAAATATCGACTTGCTCACCGTTCGCGTTCTGCACTTTGTACGGCAGGACAAGTGAGCCGCGCCCATGGACTGCAATAGTCTCTTCTGTGATAGTTTGGTTCGCCATGCCGGTATTTAGTTGGCATGGCGCAACCTGCGTTCTCAGAGATCATTCTTCCGTCGAAATCACACCAAGTGACTGGAAGTGCGCTACCGCTCCTCGAGGACTTGAAGGCACTGTTGAGAGCGTGCGGGCGATAAGCTCAACAGTGTATTCAATCGTCGAGCCACCGCTATTATCCGTATAGGTCCAACTCGTACCCATCTGCTCGTTCCAGCGGCCCGGTTCTTCAACACCAAAACCACGCTCACAAGATACGTTGCCGCTTGTCGACCACGTAGCCACGACTGCTCCGTTTCGCTTCAGACGGACTGTTGCTGACGGGGTGCCCGAACCATCACACGCGCCGGAAATGCTGACATTGCGGTTGTTGGTATATGACACCACCACAACCCTGCTGCCGCCATTCGAACCAAATTGTCCCGTGGATACGGAAGCGTTCGCTGCAACCTGTGTGGTCCTAGCCGAATTCCTGATCGTACCTGCTGACAATGAGCCGCCAAAGTAAGCGTCGCCATTCGTCTTGAGGTAGGTAATTGCGTTGGACTCGGTGCAGTTGTTTATGCTGGACTGCGACGGTCCAAACCATTCGAAAAACTGGCCATTGCTACCAAAGCCAATGCCTTGAACACGCATATAGCCAGCATGATTGAAGATGATTTGTCCCGCCCTTATCGTGCCCATATCGGCAGTAATCGCGGACAATTCCGTGATATTCGTCTTAGCAGCCGTAACGACGCCAGCACCAAGCGCATTGGTAAGAACGGAACCTGCAACTAGCTGCCCACCGGGAATTGGCGTGGCGCTATCGATGCTCGAAACCCACGCGCTGCCTGTGTAGGTGTAGAGCTTATTGTCGCTCGTCCGGAAGACCATCCGACCTTCAAAAAGTCCAGAAGTGGGCAAGCTGCTAAGGATTTCGTAGCCGCCTTTGATCTTCCCAAGATAAAAGACCTTATCGAATACACGACCGGCATATGAGCCGCTTCCGGTTGCTCGAATGGTCAGGGTAGCGTTGGTGACGTTCGCGTTCCCAAACTGCCCTGAGGATGAACTTGCGCCTGTTATGTTTACAGTGCGGCCGGAAATGCTCGTAGTTAGGTTCTGCGGGTTGCTAACAATCGATAGCGAGAAGCTGCTCGAAATGTCAGTGCCACCAGCAAGCAACTGGAACGTGGTCGAAGCCCCCGCGAAGTTAGGTGAAAGGCCATTCGCATAGCTAGGGAGCGTCATGCCCTCAGGCTTGAGAATAGGCGTAATACCTTCGATACCGGCTGGGCCTGCTGGACCCGGAGAGCCCGGCGCACCGGGCGCACCATCCTGAACAAGAATAGTTGGTGCTGACCATGCGCTTGCGTCGATTGGCGCAGTGTCCTCGGTAGCAAGACAGCTAGCAGTGGCTTGAGTTGTCCAGAGCGGCTGGCCATTAGAAGTTGGCTGAGTGATCGACCAGCCGTTCAAGCTGCCTTGTAGCGTTGGTGGATTGGTTGCGAACTTCCAATATGTCGTGACCGTAGGGCGGGCAGGGGCAGAAGCAGCGCGCCTGTAGAGCGGTACAAGCATTGTGCGATAACCCGGTGCGCCATCCTCTCCCTGTATGCCGTCCTCACCGCGATCAGCTACCAGCGTCCAGTGAGTATTGCTGGTGGCAGTTGAGGGTGGTGGATTGTTGATGTTCCCGTTCGTTTTTGAAGAGAACGTGCGCCCGCTGTAGGTTACGGCTTCATTGACGAAGTAGGAGCGCGATGCTGACCATGCGCCTGTAAAAGACAGCGTGGCATCTTCGATCTTGCGAAGCTGGACACTATGAATGATCGTGCGGTGTGAATTGCCGGTGTAGCCAATCCAAATGCGTGGCCTGATCCTCACCGTACCAGATGGCATAGCAACAGGGTTCGCCCTGTCATTACTAGTGCCAGATGAAGCCGCGCCGGTTAGCCCGCGGAAGAAGCCGCTGTAGGTTTTCTTACCCAAACTAGGCGTCATTGGCTGGTTGCTAACCGCCACATAATTGTACGTCTGTCCTAGGTTTTGGCCGTTGTTATCCTGCGCCTCAATACCGAGATACATTTTCCCGGCAGGGTCAGCAGCGACGACTTCAATTTCGAATTTGACCTCGTACAAGTCTTCGCTGTGGTAATTCAGCCATTGGTTAGGGGCGATGTTTACAACGTCATTTCCTGAGTTATCGCCCACCTGAATAGCGCGGCCACCAATGGACGTTGTGGTGACAATCTGAGTGCTTGGAGCAGCACCCCAGAACGCATTGAAGTCAGCCGCCGTAGCGTAGACCATAGGGTCGTAGATTTCTGAGTTGCCAACTTCAGTCGCGCGCCTCGAAATACGAACCAGCAGCGTAGTGCGAGCGCTTGTAAATTCCGTCACCCTTTGGATGAGAGTAGCCCGAACGATCGTAGTCGGTTCGTCGTATTTGACGAGCGGAGGCGTCATGCTGTTGAAGTAGGTGTTCAGCGCATTGAACTTGGCGATGTAGGCGTCCTTTTCGGTCGCAATGCCAAGATCATTTGCCTGTGCTTCAAGGCTGCTTTTCTCAGCACTCCACTCGGAAAGCAGCCTGAATAGGTCCTTCTTTTCGACCGAGACGAGCTTGCCATCTGCGCCATAATCATTCGTGAGCGCGATGATTTGCTGCGCTTCAAGACTTGCTGCCGCCGCTGCTTGAGCGTTCGCTTGAATGTCCCTTTGTGCTTCCCGTACCGCATCGCTGATGTTGCTTTGCGGGGTCCAGTTTCTATCTCCGCCAACGCGGACCTTATAGGCGCGGGTAGGGCCATCTAGCTGCTTGATTGTGTCTGGACGTACGAGCGGCAAAGAAGTGCGCTTGCGGTCTATTTTGACCGGCGCTTTGTTGTTCTGGTTCCTGCCGAAGATCCAATTAGCTTGGCCGTCTGGAATAACGTAGCCGTTGATGCCTTCGAGGATCTGTTTGACTGCATCTGCTACCGTCATCTGCGATGTAGCGTAGAAGCCCGCTAGATCGTGCTGGAAGGCGTTATCTAGGGCCGAAGCACTCGCTAGCTTGTTCTCGGCAATCCCCGCTTGGGCTTTCATTAGATGGGCGCAAACGGCCCCTGCGCGCTTTGGCAAAGCTGAGCCGTCCATTGTGCCTGCAACGTCTGCGGTAATCGTGCCGACTGGTTCGCCACCGAGCCTGAACATGCCGACTGCTGGTGCTACTGCCCATTCATCTTCTGCAAGCGTGAGAGCGATAAGCTGCGCATGGTTGGAAACGACAGTCTTAGCGGGTTTCAACTGTACCGCGTTCTCATAAACAGCCGTCACGCCCTGCGTAGGGCCGTAGCCGTGGAATTGATAAACCTGCGTCAGCGGGTCTAGCAGCACGGGTGTGATGTTGAGGGCAACGCCCGAACACCAAGGCTTGAGATTGCCCTTCATATCAGCGCGACCCTCTGCGCCGCCTGAGCCGCTGTAGCTCTTGCTGAGCAAGTCTTTGTCTAGGTCTGCGGCAGGGCCACGGAAGATGATTTTTGCCTCTGATCCTTCAGAGGATAATGGCCCGCATCGACCATCTAGGATTTGGGTAAAGGTGCTGAAATCAGCCTCATTGTCGCCCATCCAGATTTTGCATTCTGCACCATCCCAATCATAGGTTTTGAGCGCTTCGAAAAGCGTTCCATCATCTAGCTGGTGGTACTGTGGGTAGGTGAGGCCAAGAGGCCCAAAGCCGGTGTCAAACCCGCCAACACCGTTCCTGCTTTGCAGCAGATAGCTGACGGTTGGAATTTCAGTAACGAGTGGATGCCATTGATAGGGCGATCCCTCAATAACGACACCCTTCGTTCCAGCTTTAGATAGGCGAACCGTTACCTGCTGATTGGTCGTGTTGTTATAGGGTTTTACTTCAACGAGAAACGTGCGAGCCATTTACTACCACCGTGCTTTAAGACACGGTATTTATTGGCTGTTATGACGCGATCCCGACGATGGTTAGCTCTGTACGCCAGCCGTCATAGTGGTCACAATCGCCGCCCGGTTCAGCCTTCAACCTGCCGAACACCACTTCGTGCTGCCACGTCTCTGGTTCATCGGGAACAGGCACGAACAAGACAGGCTTGCTGTTGCTCACCGAGTGCAAGAATGGGAAGAAAGTCTTGTCCCACACTTCCATTGGAATGTAGCTGAATTTGGCTGTCCAGCCGGGAAGTGCATCGTAATGCTCAACCGCTTCCCAACCAGCGCCTTCTGTGACGATGCTCTGGTTACGGCTAAACTGTTTGCACGAATAATCCATGTCATGCGTGGTGTTGACCGATTTACCAATCACCACACGGCTGGCCTGAATAAACCCGTCTGGATGGTTATTTGCTGTCACCGTGATGCGCCAATGTGTCGCTGTCACATCAGGCGGGAATATGATGGTTTTGGTTTTGAAAACGTCAGACTTCTCGCCGCTAAAAGCGGGTTGGTTTCTGGAATCATAAAGCGGCGCGTTCGTCGTCGCGGTGACGGAATTTGCAGCTCTGACGCGAACCAAGTCAGTGCTTCGCAGATTGCTGTAGAGCAGGGCGAAACAATCAATCACTGTACCGGCTGGAACCGTCAAAACGATGTCACTAGTAGTAACACCGTTGGTTCGCCAAACCATGTCAGGCAAGTCATTCAACAAATTGACCGTAGGGCCATTTGTGGCCTGTGAACCAGCCGACTCAACGGTAAGCGGAACAGGTTTAACGAAGCAAGATACGGCCATTATACCTGTCCTTTCCCAATGATGCTGGTGCTGTTTTCGTTGTAATCGACGGTGACTTCGATTGTGCGCAGGACAATTCCGTCTTCGCTACCAAGCCCTGTGAAATGAGCATCAAAGCGGGGAGGGCTACCGGCAAACGAAGCAGCGGTTATCGCTTCAACTCCGTCAACATCGAAGCTGCTGATCTGCGAAACCTCGTCATTGTCGTTCAATATCTCGGCAGCAAGGAAAGCCGCGCCTGATGCCTTCAACACGCTTTCTAGCTCAATCGAGCGTGCAAGCGGCTGTTCGGCCATGACAGTGTCATCCAGTGCTTCTTGCCAACTTAGTTCTCTCTGCGCGAAGATGGCGCGATCAGGATCAATTGCCATTGGTGTACCTCCGCTTTTACTTAGTATGAGTTGACCAAGTTGCGGCCACCGTAGTTCAAGCCAGGACGCCCACCGCCGCCGCTGCCACCACCAGATGGAGCATTCCCGTTGGACTGAACGGCATCGCGTATTTCGCGAAGAACGTCGATTTGCTCACTCATCAAATCATTGCTGCGGATTAGGTGCGCGTTGGTGTCAGTGGCAGTGTTCACCAACTGCTTTTCGTAGTTCGCTTCGACCTGTGACACTGCCAGTTCACTTGCGCCCATTAGGCGGCTTCTGGTGTTCTGGAATTGCGAGGAAGTCGTGCCATACAGGTCACGCGACAGGTTGAATATGTCGCTGCCAAGGCTCGTGAACTGGTTCTGGTCTACCGTCTTGCCAGCGCGAATATCCGCTTCAAAGACACTAAACTGTTGCATCATGCGGTTGAGGCGCGTCACGCCGCCAACACCGCTGCCTTCGCCGCGCAGCATGTCTTGGAAGTCACGGAGTGAAGCAGTTTGCTCTTCCATCGACTTCTTGATCTTCAGGCGCTTGTAGTCCTCTAGTTCTGCGTATTCGGCGGCGCTCGCACCTGCTTCATGGAAAAGATCGCCAAGCTGGCCAAATTCAGTCTTCAGGCTCGCAATCGCACCCTCGACCGGGTTCTTCATGCTGGCAATGTTTTTGAACAGCGTTTCGAATTTCAGCGCCTTCTCAAGCTGTAGCTCAATGTCAGTGCCAGCCTTCACAAGTCTGTTGGTTGAAGCACGAATGCCTGTGATAGCACCACGCTCAATGGCAATGCCGAGCGCAAAGCGAATTGCTTCTTCCTGACCGTCCTTACCGAAATTGTAGAGGCCCTGATTGATTTCATTGGAGCGCTCGTTCTTGCTTCGGCCAGATAGCTTACCAGTCTGCCCGGTTGTGCTGACGCGCCAGTTATCCTTGTAGGTACCAATCGACAGCCCGCCAAAGCTGCCAACGCTACCACCTAGGGTCTCTGCAATGAGGCCAAGCGTGTCATTGATGGAGTTGCCGCTTTCTACAGCCGCATCAACTCGTCCCGCGCTGTTACCGCGTGACGTTATGCCGTCAGCGGTGATTGTCGCGGTGCCGTATTTGGACTTCTTGAAAAGCCCGCCAACGATGCCGCCAAGTGCCGAACCAACGACCGATCCGATTGGGCCAAAGATGCTGCCTACTGCACCGCCAACTTGCGAGCCGGTTGAACTGAACTTGCCCCAAATTGCTTTGCCAACGCCTGCGACTGCGCTGCCGATAGCTGCGCCTTGCATCGCACCGCCAACCACATTGCCGATGCCCTGAACAAGCCCGCCGCCATTAGCTGGATTGAAGGAATTGGTAATGTCCTTCAGGCTTCCCGTCATAGATTGCAGCGGGTCTGAGAATACCTGCTCCATGCCTTGCGACATGCGGCCAATGCCACCTTCGATGGCTTTGCCAAAAGCGTTCTTGTTGTCTTGTGGACCACCGAACATGCGAGCAATGCCGCCGAGAATTCCGCCCTGCGAATAATCGCCGCGTTGTGCTGCGCTCCAAGCATCAATCGCGTCTGCAAGTCCTACCAGTGCGAGGCCGATTTTACCGCCGATAATGTCAGCAACTTGATCCAGACCGCCGATAACTTCGTCACGGAAGGCTTGGCTAATTTCAGCCATGTCTTTCTGGAATTCACGTGCGGACCCTGCGAGCGCTACGTCTACGCGCTTTGCCCAATCCTCTGGCGAGATATTGTCTGGACGCTGCGCAGAACGGATAACGGTATCGCGTTCATTGCGATCAAATGCCGCTGCGCCTCTAGCGTCAGCGCTACGGTTATAGTCGAGGATGAGGTCACGCCCCATCTTCTGCATGTCTTCCAGCTTTTGGCGCTGTTCGTCATAGGCAGCGTTCTGGCGAAGGATGCTTGCCAGCTTTTGCTCTTCCAGCTTCCAACTATCGCTTTGTATGTCAGCAAGTGCGACACCTTTATTCAGCGCGTCTAGGCGATGCTTCGCGAGAGCATCTTCAACTGTCTGCTCGCGTTCGGACAATCCAACGCGGCGCATGGAATTGATCGTCGCTTGGTTGGAAGCCTCGAACGCCTCCTGTCGCATTCCGGTCAGCGCGCTCGTTAGGCGCGTCTGTTGAACTAGCCCTTCAATCTCCTTGGCCTGAATATCGCCATACGCGGCACCGAGGATTTTCTTGGCCTCAAGCTGCTTGTTATAGAGTTCGGCTTCGTGGCCGAGCATACCAGCGAGCTTCAGCTCATCCTTCATTTTCTGGATGAGTTCAGCGTACTTTTCTGCCGCCTTTTCGATTTCCGACTTCTTGCCCTTACCACCTGTCTTGCCACCAGCCGATGGTGAACTTGGACTGGATGGGTCAGCCGGATTGGTAGAAGGACTGCTCAGTCGTGAATTGCGAATTGCAGCGCGACTATCAGCGCGCTCATTCACATTATCAAAGTAGCCTTCGACATAGCTGTTGTAACCCATGCCAGCCGTTAGATCGCCCATGGAAGGCATTGCCGGACCATTGACGCGGCCAAGGCTTACACCGTCCATCGAACCGATGTTCACGCCCGGTACTTTGTTGGCCAAACCAATCAGCTTGTTAAGGCCGTTGATGGCGCTGTTTATCGTGTTCTCGATGCCGTTGATTACGAAGTTCGCAGCACCGGTCACGGCAGCGCCAATTGCTTGCGGAATTACCGTAAAGGAATTGCCGATCAGCTTTGCGCCGTTGACGAAGAAGTTGATGATTATATCGACATAGCGGGCAATGAAGCGGACGATGCCGGAGAACGAGAAGTCTATTCCATCAGACAGCCATGAGAACGCGCCCATGACTGGCTCTAGGATGCCCGCAAACCAGTCACCAATTGGGCCGAACCAACCAGTAATAGTGTTCCATGCGTTCGCCGCCCATTTGCTAATGTCTGCCCATAGCTGACTGAACCACTTCCCAACGGCGGTGATGCCGGAAATCATGTCGTCCCAAACGACATTTGCCCAGTCAGCCAAGGTAGCCATTCCCTTGGTGCCAATTTGGATTTGATCGCTGAATTGATACAGCGCCACGCCCGCTGCGACGACAGCAGTTGCGAGGGCAACGATAGGGTTAAGCATCAATGAGGCAGTGAAGCCGTTTACTGCTCCCTGTGCCGCCTTCATCGCAACGCTAAAGACTGCGCTCATTGTGCTGGTAGCACCAAGCGCCTTCTGCAAGTTGACAAGCTGGCCAATCGTACCAGCGACGTTGGCCGCTGCCATACCAGTCTTGAATGTGAGGAAGCCGGCACCCGCCGCAACCGCGAACTTAGTTACGCTCCCTAGGTTGGTTGCCAGCAAGTTGACCGCAGGGCCTACTACACCCGCGATAGAAGCAAAGATCGGCTGGACCGTTGCGAACATCTCGGAGAGCTGCGCACCAAATGCTTTGATGGTTGGCTCTAGGTCACGTGCCCATGACTGGAATTTGGCGAGGATAACGGCTTTGCTGTCGTCAATGCCCATGCCCGCCATAAGAGCGGCAGTCCAACCCATGCCCGCGTTGGCAAAGCCGGTCTTCCAGTCGGCAAAAGTGACAGGCAGCGCGCCGAAGTTCTTTTCAATGTCGGCTACGATTTTCGGGTCCGTCAGCGCCTTGACGATTTCCTGGCCGGTGATTTTGCCTTGCGAACCTAGCGATTTGAGTTCGCCCCTCGAAACGCCCATGCTCTTGGCAAGGACTTTCATAAACTCGTCCGCGTTCTCGCTCAGGGACTTGAACTCGTCGCCGTTCAAGACGCCTGAACCGAGCGCCTGACCTAACTGTAGAATGGACGAAGCACTCTCACCCGCTGTCGCACCCGATACCTTCAACAGCATCGAGAAGTTCTGCGTAGCCATGCCAACTTGGCCTAGGGAGACGCCTAGGTTCTCTGAGTTACGAGCGATCTTGGTGTAAAGCGTACCGATCTCGTCCAGACCGCTTCGCGTCTTGTCCGCGATGTTGCGGACCTCATTCATCGCTGCGCCTAGATTGCCGTTCGCGCCAATTGCGACCTTCAAGCGCGCTTCCATGAGCGCCATCTTGTCCGCTGCGCCCGTAACGGCTCCTGCGAAGCCCGCTATGCCCCCTGTAAGCAGTCCAAGGCCCGCTACTGCTACCGTTGCCCGCCCGAGCGTTTTGAACATCGTCAAAAGGCTGGAATTGGCTTTAATCGCGTTGTTGTTTGCCGCGTCCAAATGGACCGTCATTTTGCGTGCGGCTGCGCCTGTACGAATGAAGGCGTCTGCAGAGGATTTAGAGGCGCGCTCAGTACGGCGGAATGTATTGTCCAGCCTGCTTAACGAGCGGTCAAAACTATCTGCGCCCCTTGCGTTTCGGATGAACGCTGCCTCGGTCCGCGACAGAGTTTGTACGGCACCACTACCGTCTACTTGAATTTGGACCGCTTCATTGCTCATAGAAAAACTCTCCGCTGGGTCCGGTATTTAGTCGGACCTGCGGAGAGTTAGTTTTTACCCTTGGGCCGCTTCTTTTCCCTTTCCTCCAAGTAAACCGTGTCCATCGCGGTTATATTGGAAAAGAGGTCTTCGAAGTCCCAATCGTCTATGTCATATCTGCGAGCGAAGCAGTCGATGGCTTGGAAAGATATGTATCCTTCCCCCATGCCAAAATCCCTGTCTCGGGTTAGGCGCCAGAAGGCGTCCCAATAGAACTGGTCTTCTGGTTTGAGTTTTGGGGTATCGGCATCTAGCCTTGTTAGCTCGGCAATGGCAGATGGGTTTCCGTCCTCTGCCATTGCCACCAATCGACTTCTTTGACCTTCGTCTTTCGGCCCCTTTTCGAGCTGAAAACGAAGACGCTCAATTAGTCGTTTTTTGCGTCTTCAGCCTGCTCAATGCGGAAGTTCGCCACCTCCGCTGATGTTTGGTCGATTTCCGAGAAAACCCAGAAGTTCTCAGGGTCAGCGAAATACTCCTTCAGCATTTCTGCGCTGTGCGGGATAACCTCTTCGCCCTCGCCAAGCAGCTTGCTGTCCACGATAACGTGGTCGATAAAAGCATTCATGCTCTGCTGACGGGTGAACAGAATGTCCTCTTCCGTCTTCGGATTTTCAAGACGGCGAACATCGGCTGGCTTTAGCAGCTTCTTCATATCCAGCAGTCGCTTGGTCCAACGTGGATCGCTTTGCAGGTGGTACTTGATTGTGAAGGTACCAATCTCATCGCCATCTGGATGATAGACAGTGTGCTCAATCGTATCCTTACGGGGAGCCTTCTTCTTGAAATTGTATGTCATGTAGTTCTCCGGTTTGAGGCAACCACAAGCGGTTGCAGTCTATTTATTTGCTGCTCATGGGTGTGGGGCCACCAACCGAAAAAAGTGGCCCCACGCTCGCCCTTGATAATCAGGGAATGATTAGGATAGGCGAGTTAGTACAATGTCTGTTTCAGTGGCATCATCGCGGTCTGCGACAAAGGGAACTTCAATCTCAAGCGCGGTGCCATCTTCATTGTCAGTTACGACGCCAACGGCGGCAACTGGAATGCTGAAACTATAGCCATTCGCGCCAACTTCCATTTGGAAGCTAATATCAATTCGTTCGCCAGTTAGGTTCATACCTGCGAGGTCCGAAGCGAGGAAGGTCAAGCTACCTTCAACCTGCTTTTTACCAGTACCGATGAAAGCAGCGGAAAGTGAACCAAAGCCACCCTTCGCTTCGCGCTCTGGCATAACCGAGAGGCTGAGCTTGGTTGGAATGATATCCGTCAGTCCACCGATTTTGACGTTCGTTACCTTCTCACCACGGATGAACGGCTTCGTTGACGCATCCTGATAGGTAGCATCGGCGATAGGCTCTGCTTCATGCTCAATACCAAGGCCAAGAAGTTCAAAAGTCGCTTGTGCGAAGCCATTGTATTCACACTCAAGGCTGAAACCAGCCTGCACGCCTGTCGCGCGACGAGTGGACGATGATGCACCGTCGTAGAAAGTCTGCTCAACAGTGAACGAGGTATCGGTTTTCCCGCCCTTCAGGACGTCACCGGTCCACACTCCGCAGAAAGCTGAAGCAAGAAGCAGTTCAGTTGCCGGATCGCGCTTCAATTCGCACTGGACGGTACCTTCGGCGCGGCGACCCGAAACAACCTGACCGGACGAAGTACGTCCTGCCTTACGAGTATTAGAACTTGAGGAATCGCCTTGCTCTGCGATCTTCGAACCCGGAAGGTGGTCAACCAGTAGGAACGCAGGAGTTGCAGGAGTTACACCAGTGGTAGTCTCCGCAACGATAGCGATACGTGTATCACCATTGTTAATTGCCATTTGCGGCCTCCATTTAATTAGAGTTTGCGAAGCCGCAGCGGCTTCCGACGTATTTAGTCGGTTGGCCTTAGGTACGTCGGATAGACTGGTAGTTCGTGGACACTGTCACGATGAAGTAGGGGTCGTTCTCGATAGGTGGACGGCGATCAATGCGCGTTGATCCGCAACGCATCTTCTCATCCTCACTCATCCAGAAGTGAAACATGGCCCTACAGGAATCCGCCAACTGCCATGCCTGTAGATTGCCTGTCTCGGCTGGTACGCATATCTGGACAGTAACTTGTCCTGTGCGCTCAATCACCGGATTGTCCTTCCCGCCAGCGCGGTGAAAGACTTCATTAGGGTCAACGATGAAGCGCACGAAGGTGCCTGTATCTGGCTTCTTCGAACGCATATTCTCAAGCAATCGCGGAATGTCCGAATGCTTGCTGTCCCATTCGGTTAGAAAGCGGTCTGTTAGCGCCTGTACGTCCAATTCAATGCTCATGTGCGGCTCTCCCTAACTGCGCGTTGGACAGCCTTGTTCACAAAGTCCTGAGGCGCTTGGACGGACGACCCCATGATAAGCCATTTGAGGTAGTCCACGTTGTTTACGATGTAGAGGACTTCGCCAAGTTGCAGGGCGTCGATAACCGCAAAGCAGCGCGCGATCGTCTCACTTGCCGATGTTGGATCAATGACTGAAGTTGGCGTGCTGCCAATGCCAGTTTGCCAATTGGATTGTGCCTTGCGCGTATCGACTGGCGTTGCGTTGACAAGGTGAATGACAATCGCCTTGGCAATGTCCTTCTGCCTTTTCAGAGCAGCGTCCTCAAACTGCTTCTGCCCATTCTTCAAACCACGCTTGAAGCCCGATAGGTTCTTCAAGCCGCTCGCCATTAGATGGACCTCAGGTAGAGCTTCTGACCCAATGGAACGTCGGAAAGCTCTTCTTCGTCAATGACCATGACGCGGTAGGTCCAGCCACCGAAAGTGAGCGTGTCGCCTACCTGTATCTTAACGTCATTGCGGATCGTTGCCGTTGTATTGGCAAGCCACACGCCATCGACCACGGACAGTTCGACCTCGTCGTCAAGAACGCGGATTGATGTGATGGTGTTGTCACTAATCGTGACAGTGCCAGCCCGTTCGTCCTCGACGACGCTAGAAGCACTCGTAAGGGTGGCGCGAGTGCCATAGTCGGCTATCGCCTTGTCCAGCTTTGCTTGTGCTTCTAGCGGTGTCACGTTCTTAGTCTTCTGCGTCAGCAGCTTCGGCGTCAGCAGCTTCGGCGTCAGTCTCACCAGCATCTACTGGAGCGTCTTCCTGCGCAGGCTTCTCGGCAGGCTCTGCAGCCGCGGGCTTCGATGGATCGACAGCAACGGTTTCATTCACCACATGCCAATTCTGACGGTACTCATCGCTGTGAGCTTCGAAGTCTTCCTTCGGAATGTAGGTAGAGAAGTTCGTGCGCTTATGCTGGATTTGCAGCAGAGTTACGGTAGCGACTTTGTTCTTTTTCTTTGCCATGATTACCTCTTAGTATTTGATAATTCGCATCATGCCGCTTCCACCTAAGCTGGATGAGATTAGGATTGGCTTGAGTAATGCTGTTACTTGAGGAAAACGGTCTGCCGTTGGTCGAGCGTATTCCTTGGATTCGGCTAATAAACCCTGCTTCACGCTGCTGGATTCCTTTAGAACCAGCGGAGTTGCCGCAATGCTGTTTGAAGCCGCTAACTCCGGCGCAAGCATGATAATTGCTCGCTCAATTAGGGCATCGTACTTTGCGACAGTCGCCGCACCTTCATGCGAGTAATCTCGCAATTCGTAGAAGGTGAGGTAGTCCTGCGCTTTGTAAAGTGCGGCCTCTCTCTGCTCATACGTGTAGCCCTGCCATTCTAAATGGAGCCGTGCTTCGTGATAAGCGTCCGCCGCTTCAACTGTGGGTAGTTTCGCCATGTTGGTATTTACCCCAAGACGAAAGCGGCCCGCCGCACGGAAGTGAGACGAGCCGCTTTTGTTGGTGTTGGTCTATTAGCCGTTCGACTTTAGAGCAGCGACCTTGATTGCCTTGCGGTCTGCAACACGGGTCCAGCTCGTTGCGTTCTCGTAAGAAGCAGGAACAGGGCCAGCGTCAGCGTTCGCGATTGGAGCTTTCGAGGTGTAACCCGTCGGGTGCATAATGAAACCTGGCTGACGAGTAATCAGGTCGGTCGCGCCCATGTTGCGGCCTGCGCGCTCGTCAGTGACGATCACGTTTTCGCCACCCAAACCAGCCTTAGCGCCGAAGCCAAAAGCGCCGGTGCCTAGGAAGTAGGTGGTGTATTCAGGAGCGTTGCTGCCTGCGCGTGAAGTCAGTCCATCGGTTACGAGAACTGGCTTGTTACGGTAGGTGGTGAACGGGCTAACCGAAGAAGGAGCAGCAAACTGGTCTGCCTCGTTCTTCAGTCCGTTGCCGTAAACAACGGTTGGCATGACAATAAGGCCAATGTCATCGAAGTTGTCGCCAAGCGTTAGCATGGTGTCGATAACAGCGCCGGGATTGATGAAGTTAGCTTCATTGAGCGAACCAACAGCTACGTCATTGTAGATGTTCTTCACCATGTCGCCTTCGTGGTTTGCTTCGCTGTCTGCGATGATGCCCTTCAGCTTGCGAACCAGAAGAGCTTCGTACTGGCGTAGCCAGTAGCGAGCGGTCTTCTCAGCCGATGCAGAAAGAACGTCCTCAACGCCTGAAAGCTGAGCGTCCAGCTTGGAAACACCCCATGCCTTGCTGAGGAAGTCCTTCTGGGCGATCATGTCGCCCATGTTCAGTGCGCCGACTGCGCCAGCTACGCTAGCGTCACGCGAACCAACTTCTGCGTCACCGTCTAGTTCGTCGAAGTAAGGCATAATAACCGAAAGGCCAGCTTCACCAGCTAGACGATCAAACTCTGCATTACGCGAAATAGCGGTCGAATTAAAAAGGACGGACTTGTCGAGAACTGCCTTCTCGACCAGACGTGTGTACGTCTTTGGATCAAATGCGTTTTGTAGGCGTGGAGTCGCCATAATAACCTCCGAGTTTTCTAATGGTCGAACCCAGCCTTTCCAGGTTTCCTCGGGTATTTATTATGGCGACCGCTAACCGTGCTTAGTTCAGCCGTTAGTTCACAAGGTGGTCATTTCCAGTAGCCTTTGCCCACGCTTCTGCTCCCGCAGGGTCAGTCTTACGTTGGATGGAAAACTGTTCTGCGTTAAACGGCTTGTTCGCATATGCGTCTACCGCCTCTGCGCCAGTTGAACCGCTACCACTCGACTTCGGAGCGTCGACAAAGAACTGGCCTTCCTTGCTGGCGAAGAACTTCCTCGCGTAGTCAGCTAGTGGCAGGTCTTCGATTGTAGGAGCGTCATCATCAAACACGGCCTTGCTCGTGAATAGAGCTTCAACAGCAGGTGCTAGATTAGTGTTGACGTTGTTCGCAGTGAGCGCCGCCTTAATGCCGTTCGATAAATTGGCTGACTTTAGTGCGCCTTCGGACTTATCAGCCCGCTCAACCGCTTGATCGCGTTCGCGTTCTAGCTTCTTGATTTGAGCCTGTGCCTGTTCCAGTTCAGTACCGGATTCCAACTTAGCCCTCTCGGCAGCCTCTTCCTTCTCCCGCGTTGCCGTTTCAGCGGCTGTCTTTGCAGCTTTCTCGCGGTCAATAAGTTCGCTGTTCTTAGTTTTAAGACCTTCTTTCTCAGCCTCAAGTGAGGCGATTTTAGCCTTCATTTCTTCTTCAGTCATTTTAGTAACCTCTCTGGCCAGGAGCCAACGTAAAGGGTGCGGCAGGACCGCGGCTTGTACCGGCAGGACCAGTACATCTTTACTTATTCAGGAGAGGCTAGACCGGTTGGAGAAACTGGCACTTCAACAGCAGTAGAAGCAGCAATGCGCTTCTTCTCTTCGTCGTATGTCAGCGTCTCGTCATACTGGCCACCATCGCGCAGCTTGTAGAACAGGCTTTCGTCTGAATAGCGTCCAGCTTGGTTCAGTTCGAGCAATGCCTTTATCTGGTTGGCGTCCAGATTGGCGGGAATGTAGTCCGTGTTTATCTGGAAGCGCACAGATCCTTCCTCACCGAGGAACATCGCCACGCGCTGCAACGCTTTTTCGATTGCCTCGCTCACGCTGTTGGCGATCATTGCCAGCACGGAGTTTTCAGCGCCCTGTCGCATGGCTTCTGTCTCAGCCGCTTCAGCAACCGGCTTGTGACGTGCGAGGATGCGGCTTGTCAGCGTTGCAAGACGGTCCTCAAGGGACTGTAGCTGGTGTTCTAGGGGTATCGCATGGTCAGCCGGTACGCTGACAACGTAGGGCTTTGCTTCCTTCTCGGGATCACAAAATACGCCGCCGGGAACCCAATCGATATCCGTTCCACGTTCGACACCTGAGAAGAACAAGAAGGGGCTAATGCCATAGAGCGTGAGGACCGTAAGCTGACCCTGCTTGAGGTAATGGTCTAGGTTAGTTTCAACGACATTGTCCAAGGGGCCGGTGGTGGGATGGAATTCTCCATCGAGACTGACCGGATCGACCGGAATATCGACGATGCGATTTCCGTTAGCGTCGGTGGGTTTGAATGTCTGGGTAGGCGCACCCTCAGGTGGAAATGACCCTTCCACCTTCTTGTACAATTCGATGACTACGAAACCGTCCTTGTCGAGCTTGTACAGACGGACAGTCTCGTCATTGTCCAGCAGGCGAACACGGATGGGCTTCTGCATGTTGCGAACGATGCCAACCGTGTACTCAAGGATGTGTTCGAATTTGTACAGGTTGATGAATGGGCGAATGCCTTCATCAATAGCCGTTGCGAGGCTGGTTGCGGATGAAGCGGGGTGATCTGTCACTAATAGTGCGTGGCCTGTGATGGCCTCCGCAAAAGTGTATTTGGCCAAGCGCTCTAGACTGTCGCCTCGGTTCGTGATGATCGATTTGATCTGCGATGTGCGCGGAGGTAACTCCGCAACTGGTTCCTTGCGGAAAGCCATACCCATGAAGCCGTCATGTGCGCGGCTAGCAGCAGGGTAGAACGGGACCTGCATTTTGTAGCGCTGGTAGGATTCATCATCCTCGGCTTGCTGCTTAAAAGCGCAAGGTAGGTACTTTGTACCAGCCTTCTTCACTGCTCTAGTACCCGCGATAACGTCGCGGTTGCGTTCAATACGCTCTACGTGCTTCGCAAAAATCTCACTGCGTTCATCAATCGCCACGGAAATACCTCTGAATTAGTAGTCCCGTATTTACTATTTAGAACGAGGGCAGTCCGTGTCTTACTAGTCTGGTTTCGCCAGATGCACCGCCGTTAAGGCGCAGTAACTCAGTCAGTGCCCATACTAGAGCGTCCATTCTGTCTGGTGACTTCTTGGCGTCCTCGTCATAGTCCATCATCTGCGCTTCAAGCTCTTTCAAGCCATCCAAGTGCGTCACGTTGCCGTTGCTGTACTGGATTGCCACTGGTTCAGCGCGGACGATCTTTGCGCGGGTTGCGTTCACTAGTTTCAATGGAGCATTGCGCCTTACACCGTTGATGACAGTGCGGACCATTTCGCCACCGAAGTTCTTTTCGGCCACGATGTAGTCGGCTTGCCAATCGTCATACATGGCAACGGCTTTCTCGGCCCATACTTCAGGAGTAGCTTTGAGCGAAGCGTCTTCTAAGACCCATACATGCCCGCTAGCGTCAATTCCCGCTACCACGATACCTGTGTAGTCGCCCTTGTTGCCTTGGTTGCCAGAGGGGTCAACGGCGACCACGATTTTAACGAGTTCTGACTTCTTAATGTCGCCCCATTTGAACCATTCGCGCTTGAACAGCGCCAGCGGATTGTTTGTTGACCACTCACCAAGCACGAAGCGAGCCATCTGCTTGCTCGAATGCTTGTATCTTGCTTTCAAACCAAGCTGGTAGTTCGCCGCCTGATTAGCGGCGTTGTCCTCGGTCGGCACTTTGAGCAGCTTGTACCACTCTGGATAAACGAGCGGTTGGCCGGAAAGCGGGTCTTTGTGGTCTCTGAATAGCTGGCATTCCCAATCATCCTCAAAAGCAGGGTTGCAGTCGAAGATGGTAAGGGGGCGAAGCGGGACAGGTTTGCCATCCTTGTCCAGAACAGGCTTGCCATTGTGTTCAAGGAAGCCCCTGCCGTTCATACGGCTGGCAAGCTGTAGGATTACGTCTTCATAATCCTTGATTTGGTTGCATTCGTTGACCCAAACGGTGGAGTATTCGCCACCAAGCACGTTATCGATGCGCGTCTTGTCCAATCCCTCGAAAAGTATCTCACTGCCATTGTGGAAGCGGAAGATGCTGTCACTCTTGAAGGTGCCAAAGTCTTGCCTTTTCTCCAACTCCTTCCGATAGCCCGGAAACATCATTTCGAGCACTTCGGGAAACGTGCCGCGAGCAGGGCCAAGCTGCTTATTGCAGTTGGTTAGCGTGAGACGGAAAATACCATGCTTAGTGTTTGGTGCAGCTAGGGCGCGATTAATAATAAGCGCCACGATGCCAGCGGACTTACCGCCACGACTACCACCCGCGAGTAAGATGTTTTGTACGTCAGGGTCATTCCACGCAATCGCCATAAGCGAAGACTGCGTGGGGTTCGGAGTGAATGAGCTTTGTGCCATCCACTACTTAGCTTTTTTAGTAAATGTCTTGGACTAAAATCGACGCTTTAATGGCTTACCAGCATCAATTACTAGAAAGACGAAGTGAGAAGAGAAACACTGTTATATTCTTTGGGCGGTTGACCGCGAAGAAGCGCCGATCCAATTACCGGAGAAAGAAGGAATTCAGACGCAAATGCCTAAACCAAAAGTAAACCAACCAGACAATCCACTCTTCACCAATGGCGAAAAGACAAGCATGAACGCCTGCGTGGGCGACAACGGCGGTCCTTACGTCCTTGTTGATTACGGGCGAGGCTTTTTCCGTGCAGGGAATGCCATCGTGAAATCAGCCGAGGATTACACCGATCCGGTTGATCTCGCTGTATATCCCGCGGCCTTTAGCTATCGACATGGCATCGAGCTTTTTCTCAAACATATAGTTGTCGGATTAAACTTCATTCTTGAGACAGGCAGCACATTTAAAAAGAACCATGGCATAATGCAGCTATGGAACGAGGTCGTTTCCCTAATGCAAAAGTCTGAACGCGAGTTCATCGAACCCGAAGCGATGAAGAAGGCTGGCGACGTCATCGGGAACTTTGACGCCTTCGATCCAACGGGGCAGGTTTTCCGTTATCCCGAGGATATCAAAGGAAATAGGCATTTAGCGGAATTCAAACTCATCAACTTGGATGTGCTTCGTAGTCACATGGATGAGTTGGAAGACATTCTAGAGCGCTTGGTCGACCAGATAGCCGAACACGTAGACTGGCATCTAGAAGAGCTGGCGTTTCACGGCGAGTGAAAGGGCGGGTATGACACCTGCTGTCAGCTTGGGTTGCTAAGATCGCCCCATGCTTCCCCATCGCCAAACTGCCAGCGCAGCACTTTCTCTTCGAAACGCTCGCCACAATCCATAGGCGCTGTTTCTAATGGCCGGCGCGTATAAGTGGCAGACTTCTTCTGCCGATCGATGGCTATCTCGTAGAAGTTACACGCATTGTTCGTGAAGGCTAAATCCTTGCTGCTCATTCGAATGTGCGTCTTGCTCCACTCAGAGACGGGCAGGGTTGCTTGATCGAACATACCAAGGTGCTTGGGGCCAATCTCGCTTATGGAGGTTATGTCGCACTCCATGCGGTCTTGATAGCACTGGACAGAATAGAAGCCATTTACGGGTGCGCTCTCCCCGCCTGTGAGTGATCCCTCTACGCGGACGTAATCCCGCAGGTCCATCATCTGATAGGTTGGAAAACGTACCGGCTCTTTGTCGATTTGCTTGATGAAATACGCTGATAGCCCAGCTACCACCAACGCGCCAACGGCTACCCCTGCAAAGAACTTCATCTGCTGAATTCCTACAAACCTATTTGCGCTTATCTCTGCCCTTCGCTGGACGAAGGGCGCCCCTTGTTGGCCAAAGATCCTCAAGCTCGTTGCGTGAAACTACCACGTCGTGAAAACCCTCATTATCGCCGGTCATAACCACGTTCATGTGATTTCCAGCAGCAACTTGCCTCACTATGCCTGAGAGTACGAAATAAGCCTCAATCTGAGCCGTCTGCCAAACCTCTGCATCGATGGGCTTGAGAGGATGAAGAGCCGGTTCTTGGATTCCACCGCGAAGCACATTGAAGGGGCGCCCTCTCGCTCGAAGGTCTCCACAAACCAAGCGATCTTTCAAAGCGTTGGAAACTCGGATGGAAAAGCTAGGGTCAAGAAGCAACATAGTGGGAGGAAGTGGGAAGTCGGCAAGGTACCTCACGGCATCATCGATAAACATCCATTGCTCTACTCTTGGCTTGCCTCGCTGCCTTCGCCATTCGCGATAATCGGCGATCTCATCCCAAAACCAAGCTGCGCCTAATCCCACTAGCGCAACCGCCACAAACCAGATTGCGTTACGCTGAAGGAAGTCTTGATCAACAAGCGCCCATGCTCCCGCGCCAAGAACCTCGGCGAATAAAACGAGGCCAGTCCGGCCTGCAGGGGTGTCTTTAATGCGGAGCATAGGACCTTCTTAGCGCCCGACTTGACGTTGTCGAGCGAAGGGGGCGAGTTTTCCGTAAGCCCGAATTTGAACCATTGAGTAAAAATCGTGAGAACGCCCGCACCCTACCAGACCTAGGGTGTACCCTCCTTGAAAACCAGACCATCCTGTCAACCACTCTTTCCCTATCTTTTCGGTTGACTACTATTCTGGTTGACGGCGGGACTAACTCTGGTTTCTACTACCGTTCAGGGCCTTCCTTCCAAGTCACTCTACTACAATTGATACGGTAGCATCGCCTGTCTAGTAGTCAACCTAGTAAGGTCTGCTTCTTCTACATTTTACAGACCAGTTTTGCGACGAGCCGTGTCGGTCTTTGCTCGATTTTGCTCTTATTTCTGTTACATGGGTAGAGTAGAGGAATGAGTGCCGGCGAAGGTGCCGATGGCTCTACCAATCCCAAAAGAACTAAACGGTTCGTCGCATTTCTACTAATTCTGCTCGCTTTGAGGGAAGTAGATGCTAGACATTATATGTGGGGGAATGAGTACCAAGGAAGGTGCAGATGGCTGTCACGAATGGTGGCAGCGCTTTGGCTCACAGTGGCCTGGTATCTCTGGATGAGCAATCGTGCGAACCATTCGCACCTAGACCTACCACCCGATGGGCAGTTGGAACCACGATGGCAGGAAGCGAAGATAGTCGCTTCTGTAATTGGTTTGAGATGGGCAGTTGGAAACCCATGTTGCGACACAATCGCATCTAGACGAAGGTGCCGATGGCCAGTCGGAAACTACTTGGGCTTGTGAGCGGGCTGCTCTTCCACAACGTCCACATCAAGTGGAACACCAGTATCAAGGCTTTGGTCCGTTAGCTGCTCTGGCTGTGGTGTGGCATCAATGACCTGTCCAAAGGCCCAATTGGGCAATGCGACATTGGTGTCTATCTGCCCTGACAACTCCACCTTATCGCCATACTCGGCACGGTTACGGGTCTTGGTGAGATACTTTGCAGCATCAAAGGCCAGACGCTTATCGCTGGCGCTCATTGTCTTATCGTATGGTAGATCGAGCATCATATCCGCAAGAGCGTGCTGGCCATGCTCTCTGGCATCCTTGAGGTCGGCACCAAAGCCTTCCTTGTCCTTGAATGCAGCCATGTAGACGGTTGCTGGTTCTAGCCCTAGATCGCGGCAAACGCTCTTGACGGTTTCCCCACCGTGACAGCGATACAGGATGATTGCTTTCATCTCTGGACCCAAGAGTTTCCAGCGATCTGTGGGTGACAGGTTCTCATCAGCCATCTGCTTGATGAGCTTCTGCATCTTCTCCACTTTGCTGTATTTCTTGGCCGTGTCCGTCTTTTGACGGTTTGTAAGCTGTCTGCGAGGCATGTGACCACCATTTATTTTGTTCGGTTTTACCAATATGAGTATCAAGTGGTTTCCTTCTTCCTTCGGAAACTCTTGCTCTTCTGCGACTTTCCAACAATCTGTCTACTTCTAAGGCAGTGTTCCGTCGCAACCCTATTTATTGGTCTTTCCGCCCCTGTGCGCTTTCCAGCACTTTCTGAAGTCTTGGTAGATGCCTGTTGCTATCAAGTATCTCGCAAAGTGGCTTCTTCGCTGCCCATATAACCAGTTGGTCTAGTGGACACTCAAGATACATGGCCCATTGCTTCCACGTTCGTACCATGCCCAGCCACTCATATGTCTCTCTTGCGATGCCGGTTCTTTTGTAAATCAGTGTTCTGCTTTTCATACTTGGATCATCTGCTTCCGCTGCGAAGCCATGAACCATCACTATCTCGCCACTCTTTAATCGCGCTACGAACTCGTGATAATACAAGTCGCGTCTGTTCCATGTTAGTATGGTTTCGTGCGAGCTGTCGTCTGTTTTACTCACTGCATACTTAGTAGGGTATTTTTTCTGGAGGGCAGGTCTGTTTCTTCTTGATTAGTAGATCATCTGGCTGTTCGATGGTGTGGAAGGAGATAGTTCATGCGCGCACCAAACAAGTCGGAAGCGGAATTTGATGCACTGTTTGAGTATGTTGATACTTGTTCGGATGCTTCCAAGTATCGGCTCATGTTGCTGCTAAGCATTCGTCTGGGGCTTCGTCCGAAGGAAATGGCAGGGATGCAACGCTCTTGGTTCCGTGGGGACGAACTGCGCATTCCACATGGCTACTCAAAGGGGCAGGGTGGGCATGGTAGCTTGCCTGTTTGTTCTGAGATACTTGCTGCTCTTGATGAGCATATGGGGGAGCGTGAGGGCTGTGTGTTCCTCAACCGTGCTGGTCGTCCCTTTGATGCAGCAGGTATCAGTTCGGCTTTGCGGAGGTTGTATCGCGAGGCAGGACAGGAAGGCTCCTGCTATTCAGGGCGGAGGACGCTGGCTACCAACATGGTGGATCGCGGCGTAAACCTGCTCGTCGTGCAAAAGGTGTTGCGCCACTCAAGTCCTGTAACAACTCAGCAGTATGTTGGCGTAACTCAGAACATGCTCAGCAAGGCCCTATATGGCTAAGCGCTATCCTGTTGCCCTTATGCTGGTTAGGCTCACTGTAGGGCAACACAGGGGCCGCTACGGGTTAGTTTGACAAGCTCAATCCTTCGAAGTCCCCATCGCCGCCTTTTTGGCAGCTAGCAACGCTCTGCGCGCGGCTTTGCGTTCAGGCGTCCATGCAGATTTGGAAACGCCCTTGGTTGCTTTGCTGATGGCTTCATTGTGACTAGCGCTGTTGCGCTTCCCCGTTTTGCTCTTGCTGATCCGAGCTTTGGTTTCCGCTGTATGGGAGTCGCCAGCCACCATGCGGCAGTTCTTCTCGCTCGCCTTGCGAGAGCAAATCATCGCAGTGTTGGAGTTGAATTGGCCAGTGGATACGGCCTCATAGCTGCGCCAAGTGAGAACCAATGCATCACTGGACTTCTCATTCTGTAATTGGCGCAATGTGTTGGTCTGGATGGCCCAATCCAGACCCATAAGCTGTCCCGGCGTGAACAGTGCGAGGAAATCTGGATAGGTGAGTTCTACCACTTTGCCTTTTTGCTGCTGGCGGGTGGTGGAGGTTTTGTGCCAGCTTTTTAGGTAGCTGTTCAACCTGTCTGTAATTGGATACATGTGATGCTCTTTTCGAAATAATGACCCTAGGGGAGCATCACCAACCCCTAGGGTCTCTTAGTTCTTACCTACCAGTAAAAACCGAAACTCAGTAACACGCTGATGTGATGCTCCGTGTCCAACTCTATTTATACTCCAATATACTGCCTAGCTGGTGTGCCTGTCAGTATCTTTATTGGAGCTTCGGTACTTTCCGTATATTAAACGAAAACCCGAACACGGACATTGCTTGAAGAGCAATAGACTAACACCATTACTCTCTTAGAGTAATAGCGCAAGGCCATTGGTCCTCCAAGAAATACCCATGCTCGGCAATCGGTCCTCGACGCTTCGCCAGTCGCTTTCGCGTTCCACGCTCAAGGGACCGCTCCACTAAGGACGAGTTTCTTCTAGTAGATTTCGTCTGGATGGCTTCGCCGTCGCTGCGCTCCACCTGCGGTCGGCCTTTGGCCTCCACTTGGTCGAGCCTTTGGCTCTATGATTGATCTGCCGTAGGCGAGGAATACCGGCGCGTTTGAAATGAGACATAATCCCAGCGGGCTACTTATCTGGGCTTGCTCTGTATCCACTTTGGTGCAAACCAGAGTTCAGGTACTAAACCACAGCATAACAGGAATAAGCAAATGGCACTGGAATTTCTCAAACTCACTGACAGCAAGCTGGCAGAGGACTTCAACAAAGCAGACCCCGAAACCTACATGCCCAAGCGCCGCGAGAAAGTCGCACGGCTAGCTGATCGCGCTGCAAAAGCCGCGAAGGAAAAGAAGGCTAGGGGGCCACTCGGCACCTATGCAATCAAGAACAATGCTGCCCGTGTTTCTGTAAGGATGGACAAGGAAACTGCTTTCCCGCTTTGGGGCAATGGCAAAGTCGATCACGATTTTATGCCCGCTGAGCGTGTTTCGGACTTCTACGAAGGCGTTGCAAAGTCTGCTCGCGCTGGTGAACTGGACAGCCATTTCGATTGGGAGCCTGAAAAGGAACAGAACCAAGATGCGGGCGCTGGTGGCCGCACTATGTCCGAGGAACACCGCAAGGCCATTTCCGAAGCTGCGAAAAAGCGGTGGGCGGAAAAGAAGGCTAAAAAGCAGCCAGCATAAACCGCACTGCTTGGCAAATGGGCTGCTGTTACTATTCGTGACAGCGGCCCTTTTTGTGTCAGCAAGACGGAGGGCTTCGCAACTTCTAATTGTTGAGCCTTAATCTCAGTATGTATCAGGCGATTGCGGGTAAGGGCGTTTCGGATCGGGCATGGGAAACCCAGATCCAGACCGGACGAAATAGTCGTCGCCGAGCAACCAATGGTACAAGTTTCGATACTCACGATGTGGATGCATCTTCACGCTCACGCCGCCACGGCGACCATCAACTATCTTAAAAAACGGTAATACATACAGGAAGAACTCAGCTGCTCTCGGGTGGCCTGCAAAGTGGGCTGTAGTAATGGAAACGATAAGGTCGGCGATCTGCAAAATACGCGAAAGGCCAAAGGGCATGCTGACAATCGGACAGGCAAGCTTCGTAAATTTAACGTAGTCGCTACCTGTGCTAACAATATCTGCGCAATTTGCGAGATAGTTCTCTTCATCAGTCTTACTGCCGGCGGGGCGATCAATAATGACTAGGCCGGTGTCGTTTTCTGACAAATTCCAGTTAAACCTCTCCATGGCCATCATTAGAGCGCACATCTCATGAGATGTTGCTCCGCCGAATGGCGGGAAGCTGATTTCGCAAAGAGCTGCAACGGCAAATAGATCATATTCTTGCGCAGTCAGCAAAACGTGTTTCAGAACCTCGCCTCGTTCGGAAGAGGATAGATTAGTCCTAAACCAACTGTCTTTTGATGGTGACCATTTGAATGATGCGTGAGAGGGAATCCCGAATTTGGATAAACACTCGTCGTTTAGTACCTTATGCAACTCATTTGCTTTGTCAGCAGCGACACTTATGCCTCCAATTGCGACCAGCCCATTTAAGCCATCGCGCGGAGCTTTGTTCTGCTTTGAGTCATCGAGAAATAGTAGGCGAGTGTGCCCAGTCATCTAACTTTTACCTGTCTCTGCTGCATAAGTCGTGATCACATTCAACCAGTTGATCAAGTTGGGTGGACTTAACGCGTTAAAATAATGCTAACCAAGAAGTGGGGTACATCTTTGGTTGGCCGGTAAGCAAACGTCCGTTCTTCCTCTTCATCGCATTCAGCTATAAACAGCACTCAGGGAGTTCTCCCAACATGTTTTAACACTTTAAAAATTCGATGGAGGTATCATTCGAACATCTTTGGAGGATTTGAGATGAAGTTAGTTTTTGCTCTTGCCGCTGCGGCGCTTGTCGCTTCCTCGCCCGTATTTGCTGGTAAAACGGCATACACCACAAGCAACGGCGTGATTGTCGACGTTAACGCTGATGATTTCGCGGGTAGGGCAGAATACAGCGCTCCAACAATTCAGTTAGATGGCCCTGTGATGGGGGCCGCGCTCGTGGCTGTTATAAAGAAAGCCAACGTGAAGGGGCCTCTGCATGTACAAGGCTTCGCGATGTACAACGGCGATTGGCGGTATTACACTGATGCCGTGTTCCGTGGTGGGGAGGCGGTCAACTTCAAACGGACCAATTCGAATGTCGGATCGTGCCGACGAGGCTGTACGCTTACAGAAGGCTTCAATTTCGAAATCAGTCCCGAGCAGCTTGTGAAGTACAATGAAAACGGGTTTGTGACCATTCAAGTGCGTTCGTCCAAATCCAGTGATCATTATCTCATCCGAATGCCGGTCGCGTATTTCGATGCGGTTCGCGAAGCATCGCAGGGATAAGCAGCGCAACTATAAAAGGATGCCCCTGCGCCGTAGGCTTGGGGGGCTTTCTGTATCATGGCCACAGATGCCCGAGAGCGACGGATCGGGAGGAAGGGCAGTTGCGGAGCAGTTTGCGATTAAGAGCGATCCTTGCGCCCTTAGCGGGCGGCCTACGGCCCGTTTGACCTGCTAGTCATGGTTGAAGCGAGGACTTAGCCCTCGCTTCGTTCCAAACGCTGGTTGTGTTGGGTATTAAACGACGACGCAGCCAATCCGCCTTGCATCATCAGCGTACTTGCGCAGCGTTTTCTTCGCCACAAAGTGAATGTCCTGCTCAACGCGCAAGCCGCCGGGGCCTTCCACGCTGTAGAGTTCGTGCAAGCAAACGTCGCCTATTTCAGGCGTACCAAAGCCTAGATCGCAAAGGCCGAAAGCGAGGGTAGTGCCGGGTTCAAGCTCTGTGAGAAGCCAAGTGCCAGATGCCCAAGGGATGAACAGCTTGCAGACTGGCTTGTGATCCAATTCCTTGCTGGTGCTCTTGACCTTTGCTTGCTCGCGCCAGTTGTTTTCCAACTTATCCCGCGTGTCGCCTTTTAGTATGTCGTACCAGTTCATGTCTTGCTCCGTTTTGTGGAGCCAGAGCATCAAGCACCGTCTTTTTCGAAAAGCGAACAGAAAACGATAAATAGTTGTGCCGTTTTTTCGTTGAGGCGGCAAACAAGGGAAGAGGCCCACCGGATTTGTGGATAGTCCGGTGGGTTTTTCTATTTGCGACGAGCTGCGTCTCCTTTAGGTCGTTCTAGTTCAACTCTGGCGCCACTCTACTTCTAAGAAAACAGGAGTAGACGAAATGGTAAATTGGGAATTTGTAGCAGAGCAGTTTCAAGAACATGCGGACAATGACCCCGTGCATTGGAACAGCGACGAGGGCTGCATCTACTTTGGTGAGGTTCCAGTATTTTACCAGCGCCAGGACGATTGCTTCATCCTCGAAGCACATGGCGAGGTGGTTGAACTGCCCCGCTAAAAGGCTCCACCATTTATGTATTCGCCTTCAGCATTGTACTGCCAGAAACCGTAGTCAGTTACGATGCTGAACGTCTTGTCGGCAGACAATAATACCCTAGCGTCTAGGTGCTTGAGCGCCACATTAACCTGCCTCCTCGCGTGAGTGCGTGTCGCAGCATCGTCATGCTCTAAATCACCCTTTAAGCTGTCGAGGATCGCGAGTTGATCGGAACGCGAGGGCCGGGCAGCTTCAATCGCGCGTTTGTTTGCTACTTGAGCCAATTCCCTCTCGACCGCTTCTTGCTGGACTTCGTAATCCGCGAGCCTCTTTGTGAGTGCTTTTGAACCGCCTTCTGCTAGAGCGTCTATCAAGTTGCTTATTTTTTGCGTCAGAACTTCGTTCCGACGGGTCAAATCTGCTACTTGTTCATCCAACATATTCAAGCGAGGGTTGTTGTCATTGACTGTGGCCGACAGCATCTTCTCTAGAATAGCGGTTTCAACTACTCTGTAATCGAAGGCCGCTGAGTTATCACAAGTCGCCCTCCGGCGATTGTTGTCACATTGAAGGAATTGGTATTCCTTCCGTTTGTACCGGCTTTCTGTACCATCCTTCTTCTTGTAGACGGTGTGGCCTCGCCCCTTGTGGACATAGCCAGCAGTGTGTCGGCATTCCCCGCAGAATGTGATGCCTGACAGTATGTTTCTGCGTTCCAATGTGTCGCGTCCGCCCGAACGCTTTTTGCCCTCTAAAACTGCTTGTGCTCTGTTGAACTTATCAAGCGAAATTACACGGGGGTAAAAGTCCTGTGATACCGTCTCGTTGGTTTGGTAGTTAACATACTCCCCCGTCACTGCTCGGTTCGTTAGTAGCCTGTGTAGGTATGGTTGATACCAGCCCCGCTGAGACGCAGTCCAACCCGTTTCACCCCGACTGTTGAACCGTTTCGCAATGGCGTCAAAACCATAGCCTGCGATGTACAGGTCGAAGAGTTCGTTAATGAGCGCATCTCTGCCCTCAATTACCTCGTACCCTTCTTTACCACGCTTCAGCCAAGAGGGCGGCTTTCCGATTGGGACATTCTTCTCACCACTGGCGATGCGTTTGTGGCGATTCTTCCAAGTAGCGTTTGCGCGCTCTCGCTTCTTGTCACTCTCGGCCTCGTCCATTTTGCCTCGGACGATCAGCATCAACTCATTTAATAGCCCGTCGCTGTCTTCACCGCTTATGAGGCCATCGTTCCACGTTGCCACGGCAACGTCAGCTTCGTTCAGACCCCAAACAAGTTGAGCAATCGCTTTGCTGCCTTGTCGCGAAAGGCGATCAGTTTCCTCAACGCAAAGTACCTTGCCCTTATGTAGGCCCTGTTTGGCTTCCAATTCGAATTTGTGAAGCGCAGACCCCTCGGCACGATTTCGCCCGTGGTATGCAGATCGTCCTTCATCAATCAGGATGTCGCCAAGCGTCCATCCCTTGCTTTGGATGAACGCTTTGCCCTTTTCGATTTGGCGCTCAATTGAAAGACCTTCACCCTGCTGCGCGGACGAGTATCTGGCATAAATGATTGCGATCTTTGACATAATGCCCTCGCTTTAATGCTAAGGCTTTTGGCATACAACCGTACAGGTGTAGGAGGAAAAGCGGTGGCCGTAGAGCGCCGGCATCACCAGGTTCCCGCCTCGATCCGCGCCCGCCGCGCCATCTCGCGCTCGCTGGTGGCAGGTTCGGGGGCGTGGTCGGGCATGGGCGGGATGGTGCCGTCCGGCTCGTAAGTGGTGATGACGGTCCCCTTGCCCGTGACGCGGTGGTCGACAAGCTTGAGCTTGCCGGCGGACATCGCGCCATCGAGCAGGCGCTTGCCCCTGCCCAGCACGATGGGGAAGGTCATCAGCACCAGACGGTCGAGCAGGGCCGCATGCAGCAATTGGGGATAGAGCGTGCTCGAACCCTGGATCAGCAGGTCGGGGCCGTCGCTCTGTTTGAGGGCGGGGACCTCGTCGATGGCCGACAGGCGGTGCGAGTTTTCCCATTCGAGCGGCGCGTCGCTGCTGGTGAGAACGTATTTGCCCGCCTGCGTCAGCGATTCGCCCATGAAGGCATTCTCGCCTTCGACATAGGGCCAGTAGGCCGCGAAGATATCGTAGGTGCGGCGCCCCAGCAGCAGATCGTAAGGCGCACCGAACAGCGCGCCGAGCGTTTCGTCGATGCCGTCGTCGTCCATGCGGAAGACCCAGCCGCTTTCGTCGAAGCCGCCGGTGGGATCTTCGGTCGGGCCGCCGGGGGCCTGCATCACCCCGTCGAGCGAGACGAAGGCGGCGCCGGTCAGTTTGCGTGTCATCGGATCAGTCCCCCTTGCGTGCCGCATCGATGGCGGCGACGTCGATCTTGTGCATGGTCATCATGGCTTCGAAGGCGCGGCGTGCTTCCTCGCTGCCGGCGGCCTGCGATTCCAGCAGCGTGCGCGGGGTGATCTGCCAGCTGAACCCCCATCTGTCCTTGCACCAGCCGCAGGCGCTTTCCTGCCCGCCATTGCCGGTGATCGCGTCCCAGTAGCGGTCGGTTTCGGCCTGGTCCTCGGTCACCACCATGAAGCTGACGCTCTCGTTGGGCTTGAACATGTCCCCGCCGTTGAGGCCGGAAAACGCGCGGCCGCAGACGGTGAATTCCACCGTCAGCGCATCGCCCTGTTTCCCGCCGGGGAAATCGGACGGCGCGCGAAAGATCGTGCCCACGGCGCTGTCGGGGAAGGTATCGGCGTAGAAGCGCGCCGCTTCCTCGGCATCGCCGTCGAACCAGAGCACGGTGGTGAGCTTGTCAGCCATTCTGCCGCTCCTCGATCAGTCTGGCGTCGATGGCCTTGGCTTCCTTGTAGGCCGGGCGTTCGCGCAGGCGGGCGGCGTAATCCTCGAACGCGGGGCGGCTGGGCATCGACCCGAAGGTCAGCCCCCAGTCGACCTGGCTGCCGACATAGACATCGGCCATGGTGAAGCGGTCGCCGCAGACATAATCGCGGCCCGTCATCAGCGTTTCGAACGTGTCCATCGCCTTGTCGAAGGTGCCGTAGCCGAGCATCATCTGCTTTTGCGGATCCTCGGCAGACCAGCCCATGGCGCGCGTGGTGATGGCCTGTTCGGCCGGGCCGGCGACGAAGAACAAATAGCGGAAATAATCCGCCGTCTCTTCCGCCTTCGGGGTCAGTTCGGGGGCCTGCATTGCGCCCAGGTAATGACAGATCGCCGCGCATTCGGTGATGACGTGATCGTGCCCGTTGTGATGGTGGATGAGGGTGGGGATCTTGCCCATCGGGTTGGCATCCAGCAGGGCCTGCGGCCTGTCGTCCCATTCGACGAGCTGGGTATCGTAATCCGCGCCCGCCTCGTGCAGCGCCCAGCGCGCGATCTGGCCGCGGCTCATCGGATTGGTGAAAAGGGTGTAGTCTGCCATGGCTTAAGCTCCTTTGCCGATGAGGCTGAACATCGCGCCTTGCGGGTCGATGGCGTTGAACACGTGCTCGCCGCCCGGGATTTCCATCGGGCCGTTGATCACCTGGCCGCCGTTGGACCGCACATAGTCTGCCGCAGGCTCGATTTCGGGAACGCGGAAGTAATAGCTCCACAGGCTGGCGGGCATGTCGTCCGGTTTCTGCATGATCGCACCCAGCATGTAATCGCCGGCGCGGTACATGTCGTAGGATCCCATCTCGCCCATATCCATGCTGTCGGCCTTCTCCCAGCCGAACAGGCCAGTGTAGAATTCGTGCGCGCCCTGCCGGTCGCCGCTCATCAGTTCGTTCCACGCGCAATGGCCCTGGCGCGGTTCGTATTTGGCGAAGGACTGGCTCGCTTCGCCTTCGGGTTGCATGAGATAGAAGGGCGCACCTTGCGGATCGGCGACCATGGCCATGCGGCCGACGCCTTCGAGGTGGTTGGGCCCCATGAACAGCTGGCCGCCCTGTTCCTTGAGCCTGGTCAGCGAGGCGTCGATATCGGCGACCGCGATGTAGCCGATCCACGCCGGCCGTGCACCGCCGCCGATCATGTTCTGCGTCAGTTCGAGCAGGCCGACCACTTCCACGCCGTTGGCGCTGCCAAGCCGGTAGTCCATGTCGGACATGCCGCTGCCGGCAAATTTCCACCCCAGCAGCGGTTCGTAGAATGCCTGCGCGGCATCGGCATCGCCGGTCATCAGTTCGTACCAGACGAAATCGCCATGATTGTCAGCCATCTGACTTCTCCTCTCGGTTTGCATCGGCGACCGCGAAATGGGCCAGCTGGTCGGCATGCGCCTTGCGGAAGGCGGGACGGTCGGTGACGCGGCGGACATAGGCTTCGCTTGCCGGCCGATCGCCGTGCTTGCGCACCAGATCGACGCGCAGCACGTCGGCCATGATGAGGTCGGCGGCGGTGAAGGTATCGCCCACCAGCCATTCGCGTTCGGCCAGCACGGCTTCGATCTGAGCGAGCCGCTTGTCGAGCCAGCCGGTTATGCCGGCGAATTCCTCGTCCGACCATGTAAGGACCACCCAGGGCATGGTCACCATCTCGATCGAATTGAGCGCGGCCATGATCCACTGCAGAACCTTGATCTCGCCCTTGGGATCGGCCGGGATCAGTATGCCGCCCTTGCGCGCGAGGTGGATGACGCAGGCCCCGCTTTCGAACAGGCGCAGATCGCCGTCCTCCAGCATCGGCACCTGGCCGAAGGGCTGCCGGTCGAGGTGGTTTGTTTCGCGATCGTCGAACGGGACGGTGGCGATGCGATAGGGAAGGCTCGCCTCCTCGCACGCCCAGCGCAGCCGCAGGTCGCGCACGAAGCCGCGCGGCGTTTCGGGCACCCAGTCGAGCGTCCAGATGGTGACGGGATCGGCCATGCGTCAGCGTGCCTGCAGGTCGACTACGGGCCGGAAACCGCCCCAGAACATGCGTTTTCCGTCGAACGGCATGTCGCCGCCGGGGCCATCCTCCTCCATCATCTTGGCCCAGCCGGCATCCCGGGTGGCCTTGTCTGGCCATTCCACGAAGGAGAAGACGACGTTCTCGCCATCTTCCGCCTTAACGGCGCGGCGGAAATCGGTGACCTTGCCGTCGGGCAGATCGTCGCCCCACGCTTCGACCACGCGGGTGGCGCCATAGCCGCGGAAGACGGGCGCCATCTTTGCGGCGAGCGCGCAGTAATCCTCCTTGCGCGCTTCGGGCACGGGGACGAGATAGCCATCGGCATAGTCGCCGCCGCCATCGCCTTCGTCGACCAGCGTGTCGAAGCCGCCGTAGATCATCCGCTTGCCATCGAAGGGCATGGGGTTGTTTTCGGGATCCATGCGCGGATCCGCCATCCATTCTTCCGAACGCGCCATCACATCGTCACGGTGGGCCTTGTCGGGCCATTCGACCCACGCGAAAACTATTGTCTCGTCGTCCTTTGCCTGAACGGCGCCCTGAAAATCGGTGACCTTGCCCTTGGGCACATCGTCGCCCCAGGCTTCCACGATGCGAAGGGCCCCTTCATCCTGAAACACGGCGTCGCCCAGCGTGGCATGGGCGATGAACTTGTCCTTGTGGGCGGTGGGCACTGCAAGCACGAAACCGTCGAAATAACTCATCATCTCTCTCCTCGGGGATGGGGCGCGGGGCCGTTTATTATCGTTGGCTGTGGTTTGGCGGGCGGCTCCTCATGCGCGACTTTTCCAAGAGTGCGGGGGCGCCTGGAACAGGGTCGCGCGACGCGCCCCTCTGGCAGGTCTGCGAATTTCCTCCGGGTCATCGATGCCTCTCCCTCTCTGGCCGACTCGCGACTTGCGATTTGTGAACCTGCGGGTTACTAAAAGCAACTATGAAGTTACAAAAAGAAACTAAACCACGTCGGGCGGATGCCGATGTGCATGGAAGGTGGTATAATGACGCCTGCGGCACGGCGTTCGGAATGGAACTGGTCGGCGAACGGTGGTCGTTGCTGATCGTAAGGGAATTGATGTTCGGCGCACTGCGGTTTTCTGCGCTTCGCGCCAATCTGCCCGGTATTTCGGCCAAAGTGCTTACCGAGCGGCTGGAAAAGCTCGAGGGTGCGGGTGTTCTGGTACATCGCACTCTGCCAGCGCCGTCGAGCGCGCGAGTCTATGAGCTGACCCGGTGGGGCTACGCGGCCGAACCGCTAATCCAGGAACTGGGACGCTGGGCCGCGCAATCTTCGCAGCACGACTCGACATTGCCGCTCTCGCCCACCAGCTTCCTGCTGTCGCTGCGCACGATGTTCGATAAGGACAGGGCCGCTGGACTGGCGATGCGGGTGGGTTTCAAGTTCCCGGATGTGAGCTTGGTTGCCGATCTGAAAGACGGTGCCATGGCGGTTTCCCGGACCGATGCGGACGGGTGCGAAGTGGTCTTCCATGCGCCCGACGGGCCGGCGCTGGCCGGGGCATTCTATGTCGGCATGCCGTTGGCCGATGTGGGCATCCGTCTCGATGGCGATCCCGAATTGGCGGAGCGGTTCATGGACATATTCGAACTGCCCGAGAAGATCGGCTGATCTTCTTTGCCTGAGGCGGAAGGAGTTTGCGGAGCCGAGTGCATCTGTAAAGAGGTCTTGACTGACAAGAATTCTTTACAGTAAAGAGCTCTTGTCAGGCAGAAGGATGAGTCGTTGAAAAACCGCTTGAAGGAATTTCGCGAAACACATGGCTGGAGCCAGGGTGAACTCGCGCGCCGGCTGGGTGTGTCCCGGCAGACGATCAATGCGGTCGAAACCGACAAATACGATCCGTCCCTGCCTCTGGCGCTGCGCATGTCGAAGCTGTTCGGCGTGCCGGTGCCCGAACTTTTCATCGACGACTGGGAGCCACAGCCATGAACATTGCATCGACAGACCTTTCCCAACCCCCGCACAAGGGGCGCAAACTTGCGCTGATGATCGGCGGCGGCGCGCTGACCGGCTTTTTCGGGGCGCTTGGACTGATGACGCTCATTGATAGCGGTGCGCTAGGCTCGCTCGGTCCTTCGCGCGAGATCGCATTGCTGGTGGCGATGCTGTATGCCTTCATGGGCGTGCTCGTTGGCTTCGGTGCATTGTCGCCGCGCCTTGGAGCGCGATTCCTCAACGTTCAGGATGCCGAGGAATTGCGTGAAATGAAGCAAAGCCTTTTGGCTAGCGGAATTGGAAGTGTAGCCTTTGGCGGGGTGCTCGCAGTTCTTGCCCTGACCGGTCCCGGTGCTCTGCTTGCGCCCATGGCAGGCGCTGTCGCGGCAGGTGTCCTCCTGGTGATCGCGACGCTTGCATCCGTGCGATCGATGAAACATTCCGACGAATTGATGCGCACGGTTTCGCGTCAGGCAGGATCTACCGCCTTTTACCTCGTCTTGCTTTTCATAGGCGGCTGGGCGGCGCTTTCGATCTTCGGTTTTATGCCACAGCCCCAGATGATCGACATTCTGACGCTGATCTGGGCCATACTGATCATCGCCACTTTCGGCGTATGCGCAAAACGCGGGATGCTCGGCATGAGGTGAGCGCCTCAATAGAAGGCCAGCCTTCTCAATTCTGACGGAAAGCCCAGCGCAGGGTTTTGCCCATTCCCCAGGTCGCGGCGCGGGCAGGGATGGCGGCAAGGCCGGGACGTTCCAGCGCAAGCATGGATCGCGCAAACGGGGGCAAGAGGGCAACCGCTTCTGCGCCCAGCAGGGCCTGAACAGCAGGGGGCGATCCTGCGGGCTTCTGCGTCAGGACCAGTTGCGCAATTTCGCGTGCAGCGGGCGAAGCGGTGAGATCGGCGCGCAGGTCGCGAAAGATCGCTTCGGCTTCACGCCGGTCGATCGGCACCGGATCGGCGCCCAGAGCGCGGGCGATCACAGCGAACTGACGATAATATTCATCCTGCTCGCTGCCGGGCATGTCGGGGCGGACGTGGCGCAGATAGGCCGCCAGAAAGCTGGTCGCTTCCGCAACATGGACCCAGGCGAGCGTGCGCGGATCGGTAGCGGAGTATGCCGTGCCGTCGGGCAGGGTGCCGCCGACCTTGGCGTGAATGCGGTTGACGCGGTCGACCGCAGCCATCGCATCGTCCCCATGGCCGAAGGTCGTCACGGCGATGAAACGCGCGGTCCGGCGCAACCGACCATGCATGTCCGTGCGGAAGTTCGAATGATCGAGCACACCCTGTAGCGCATGCGGGTGGAGCATCTGCAGCAGAAGTCCGCGCACCCCGCCGACCATCATGGCGACGATATCGGCATGGACCATCCGGATCGGCGAATCCTTTGTAAACAGCGCCTCATCGGATGTCGGCACCGGCTGCTGGCCGCTTTCGACATCGTTGAAGACGCCGCGTACACGCTCGACCAGCTTGAGGCGCAGACGTTCGGAAAGCGGGGGCGGTGGCATCGCGGGCGATTATGCGGCGGGGCGGACGGCGAGTCGAGAGCGGCTTGGGGCCCACAGCGATTTCGTTGCTTGCAGCCACCTATCCATCCGTCTAACCCGCCAATAAGATGAATGACATGACCGACAAGACCTTCGACGCATCCGCCAAAACCGTGCTTGCCGCGCCCGACATTACCGTGGACGTTCGCGAGACCTTCGGGATCGATATCGACTGGCAGGTTCCGGCGTTTTCCAAGCCCGACGAACGCACGCCCGATCTGGACGAAAACTATGTTTTCGACCCGGACACGACCCTGGCGATCCTGGCCGGATTTGCACATGATCGGCGCGTGATGGTTCAGGGCTATCACGGTACGGGCAAGTCGACGCATATCGAACAGGTTGCCGCGCGTCTCAACTGGCCGTGCATCCGCATCAACCTCGATGCGCATATCAGCCGTATCGACCTGGTCGGTCGCGATGCGATCGTGCTGCGCGACGGGCTGCAGGTTACCGAATTCCGCGAAGGTCTGCTTCCTTGGGCGCTGCAGCACCCGGTCGCGCTGGTATTCGACGAATATGATGCTGGCCGCCCGGACGTAATGTTCGTGATCCAACGCGTGCTGGAACAGCAGGGCAAACTTACCCTGCTCGACCAGAACCGCGTGATCCGCCCCGATGCGAATTTCCGCCTGTTCGCCACCGCCAATACGGTTGGCCTCGGCGACACGTCGGGCCTGTATCACGGCACGCAGCAGATCAACCAGGGGCAGATGGACCGCTGGAACATCGTGGTTGCGCTGAATTATCTGCCGGCTGAAACCGAACAGAAGATCGTCGAGGCGAAGAACCCCGAAACCGATCCCGAGCTGGTTGCCGACATGATCAAGGTTGCCGATTTGTCGCGGCAGGGCTTCATCAATGGCGACATTTCGACCGTCATGAGCCCGCGTACCGTCATAACCTGGGCGGAGAATGCGGCGATCTTCAGGAATGTCGGCCTCGCCTTTCGCCTCAGCTTCCTCAACAAATGCGATGAGGAAGAACGGATGCTGGTGGCCGAATATTATCAGCGCGTTTTCGGCGAGGACCTGCCCGAAAGCGTAGTCGGCAAGAGTTAAGCTTGCGCCCCCTATCATTGGCTGTGTTGTTGGGTTAACACAGTAGGCGATGGGCGTTCTCGATTCCCTTTTGCGCAGATCCGCTCCGGAAGCGGACCACCCGCCGCATCGCGGATATTACGCGACGCATGACGCTCTCGATTACGGCGACTGGGACGATCGGCTGGATCGGGTCGACTATGCCCTCGATGCCGACGAGAAGCGGCGCCGGCGCTGGTGGCAGCGCGATTACTGGCTTGGCCGCCGCAAGCGCTGGTGGGCGAGCCACATCCTTGCCGCCATCATCGCCCTGTTCATACTGCTGGTCGCATGGCTGGCGATTACCGCGCCGCTGTCCAAATCGCTCGAGCCGATTGCCGCGCCGCAGATCACTCTGCTGGCAGCAGACGGGACGCCGATTGCCCGGAACGGTGCAATCACGGATGAGCCGGTCGAAGTGTCGCAGCTTCCACCGCATGTGGTCGAGGCCTTCCTGGCGACAGAGGACCGGCGGTTCTATTCGCACTGGGGCGTGGACCCGCGCGGGATCGCGCGCGCCGCGTTCACCGGGACGGGCGGGGGCAGCACGATCACTCAGCAGCTCGCCAAATTCACCTTTCTTTCGCCGGAGCGCACGCTGACGCGCAAGGCGCGCGAGGCGCTGATTGCATTCTGGCTGGAAAGCTGGCTGACGAAGGACGAAATCCTCAGCCGCTATCTGTCCAACGCCTATTTCGGGGACAATGTGTATGGCCTGCGCGCGGCGAGCCTGCATTATTTCTACCGCCGGCCGGAGAACCTGAAGCCCAATCAGGCCGCGATGCTGGCCGGCCTGCTGCAGGCGCCGAGCGCCTATGCCCCGACGAAGCATTATGCGCGGGCGGAAAAGCGCATGCGGGTCGTGGTCCAGTCCATGGTCGATGCAGGATACATTACCGAAGCCGAGGCGCGGCAGATGAGGCCGCCGACGCTGGACGTGCGCGCGCGCAACGAATTGCCCACGGGCACATATTTCGCCGACTGGGCGCTGCCCGAAGCGCGCGAGCTGACCGAGCAGGGCTATTCCCGCCAGACACTGACCACCACGCTGGACAGCCGGTTGCAGAACATCGCCCGGCGAGTGACCCAGAATGCTCCATTGGGCGGGGCACAGGTGGCGCTCGTCGCGATGCGTCGCAATGGCGAGGTCGTAGCAATGATCGGAGGCAAGGATTACGCGAAATCGCCCTTCAATCGCGCCACCCAGGCCAAGCGCCAGCCAGGATCGACTTTCAAGCTGTTCGTATATCTTGCCGCGCTGCGGGCAGGGTGGAGCCCGCAGGACAGGATCGCGAATACGGAGATCACCGAAGGCAGTTATCGCCCCAAGAATTCCCGCGGGCGCTATTCGGAAAGCCTGACGCTGGAAGAAGCGTTTGCGCAGTCGAGCAATGTCGCAGCGGTGCGTCTGCTGGGCGATGTCGGTAGCGCCAAGGTGATCGCGACCGCCCGCGATCTGGGCGTTACGGCACCACTGCCGGAAGGCGATCCGAGCCTGGCGCTGGGAACATCGACCATGTCGCTGCTCGAACTGACGTCCGCCTATGCGGCGATCGCGGCCAATGAATATCCGGTAGAACCGCATGCGTTCGCGCGCCCGGAACGGGGTTTCTTTGCCAATCTGTGGGATGGACCTTCGAGCTTTTCATCTTCCACCCAGTCGGAAATGGAACAGATGCTGCGGGCAGCCATCAATAACGGAACGGGGCGGGCAGCCATGCTGTCGGGCCCCAATTTCGGCAAGACCGGCACGACGCAGGACAATCGCGATGCACTGTTCGTCGGCTATGCCGGTGACCTGGTTGTGGGCGTGTGGATCGGGAACGACGACAATTCCCCGCTGCAGGGCGGGATCAGCGGCGGGGGCCTGCCTGCACGGATCTGGCGTGATTTCATGAACAGCGCGATGAACGTCAGGGGTGTGCCAAGCCAGCCGAAGCCGCGCGAACAGGCGGACCCGGGCACACCGATCGAGCCGCTGGACGTGCCCGATCTCGGCGATATTCCCCTCGGGGACGGAAATTCGCGCCTGCGCATCCGCGAGGGTGAGGCGGTACTGTCGACCGAGATCGATGGCATCCCCGTCGATATCAGCGTGGGCGATCAGGGCGTAGCGGTCGACGAGGCGGCGATCGAGGAAGCGCGCAGACGTGTAGACGAAAGACGATTCGAAGCCCGAAACCGGCGCGAGGAAAGCGCAGGGTCGGGCGGAGCGGCTAATTAGCCGGAAGGTTCGGCCATCAGGACGTTCATCACCGCGGTCGCGATGGGCCGGGCTGGATCGTCCTGCCAGGCTTCGACGGTGATGTTCGCGCTACGGCGGCCAAGCTTGGTAATCCGTCCGCGTGCATAGCTGGTGCGACTTTTGCCGGCGGCGAGATACTGTACCGTGATATTGATCGGCTTGAGAACGGCCTCGCGCTCCAGCCGGGCGAGTTCGGCACGCAGCGCTGCATAGCCTGCCGTTTCGAGCAAGCCGCCGGTAGCACCGCCGTGGTAGTGATCCGGCCGGCCCTCTACCACCTCGTCGAAGGAAACGGCCATGATCGGCGTGCCGTCTTCCCAGCGGTCCAGCGCAATGCCGAGCGAGCGGGCGTAAGGCGTCAGCGCTTCGATATCGGGAATGTCCGCCATGTCAGAGCCTCGCCGTGGGTGCGATCTTCATGAAGACCGCCTGGATATGGGCTACAGGATCATCTGCATCGCCGTCATGGGCGAGGCCGCGCACGAAAGCGGCGCTGCGCGTCAGGCGATAGCATTGCGAGCGGCCGAAAACGCTGGCCCCTTCGCGCGCGGGGCGGACGTAATCGACGCGCAGGTCGAGCGTCGCGATGGCAGTGAATTCGTCCATGGCGCGCCAGATGGCCATGCCGCTGGCCATATCCATCAGGCTGAGAATGGGACCCGATGCCAGGACGCGTTGCCCGTCTTCGCCGAGCAGGTCTTCGCGCCAGGGCAGTTCGAGTTCGACCCAGTCGTCGCCGTGGTCCGAATATCTGAGGCCGAGCCAGCCTGAATGACCGCGTCCGGTGAAGAACGCGGTGGCTTTGGCCGGATCGAATTTACGGTCCTGTTCGCTCATGATGGAAGGGCGATAGCGAGGCTGCAGGCAAGTTGACAGGGTGTTTGTGAAGCCGCCATGGCCGCTATCAAAAGCCGCCGCCCGCCAGCGTGTCGATGGCGCCCTGAAGGATCACTGCCGCGGCATGGCTGTCGATCCTTGCGGCACGTTTGCTGCGGCTCATGTCCTGGCCGATCATGGCCGCTTCCGCGCTGGAAGTCGACCAGCGTTCGTCCCACAGGAGAACCGGCAATTCCAGGGCGGCGGAGAGGTTCCTCGCATAGGCGCGGCTGGCCTGCGCGCGCGGACCTTCGGTTCCGTCCATGTTGCGGGGCAGGCCGATGACGAGGCCACGAATAGAGCGTTCCGTAGCAAGCGCGCGCAAGATGCCGCAATCCTTGGTGAACTTGCCGCGCGCGATCGTTTTGCCCGCGGTCGCATATCGCCACCCCGCATCGCAGGTCGCAACGCCGATTGTCTTCGTGCCGAGGTCGAGACCGAGCAGCGCGCCACCTTCCGGTAGCACGTCGCCATAGGTCAGGGCGTTGTCCGTTACGAGGCCTGCGCCGCCGTCCATGCCTTCACCCGTGTAACGACGTCTTCCTGCAGGTTCTTCCAGAACAGGGGGATGTCGTAGACATGATAGTTACCGCCCGGAAGGACGCCTTGGCCGAGCTCCGGCGGATCGCCGATATAAAGCAGGCCGTTCTCGCCACAGCGTGCGGAAACGACGCCTGCGACCAGTTCACCCTTTGACAGGTTTTGATCGGGGATCAGCGTGCCGAGATTGGCGCTGGCGGGAGCCGAGCCCCCCGTGGCCCCGGTCAGCGGGTTGACGCACAGGATCGGCCCGGTGCCGCGCGGCTGGCCGTCGTAGCCCACGGTTGCTTCGTAGCGGCGCATGATCAGATCGGCATCGCCATCGTCGGAAAATGCCGACCAGGCGAGCAGGCACTGCGCTTGGCCAGCTGATGCACAGGCCGGGAATGGCAGCGCGGGAAGATCGTGTTCGACCGACACCGGCCACCCCGGGGCATAGACGGCAGCGATGCGCGCTTCGAGCGGCGTACCGGCAACCTTTTCCTGTAGTAGCCGCAGAACATGGGAAGCGCCCTGGCTGTGACCGGCTAGTACGATCGGTTTGTTTTCGTCCACGCTATCGATGAAATAATCGAAGGCCTGGGCGACATCGGCATAGGCCGCATCGATGGCCTGCTGCGCTTCGGGCTTGTCGGTCAGGAAAGCCCCTGCGGCCGCCTGCCGGTATTTGGGCGCCCAGAGTTCATCCGCGCGATTGAACGGGCTGGCCAGCCCTTGAAGGAAGATGCGCGCACGATTGTTGGTGGTCGCATCGTCGATCTTGGAATTCCAGTCGCCACCGGCCTGAATGTAACTGGTGGGAGGCACGAAGAAGACCGCAAATTCGGGCAGCGTCTGTGGATCGGCCGCCTCGCCGGTGACGGTGCCGGTAGTCTGCAGAGGGTTGCCTGCATCAAGGCTCTGCTCGGCAGCCGGGGCTTGTGGCGAAGGATCCTGATCAGCCGGATCGGGAGCGGTTTCCGCGATGGCAGGCTGGTAGCGCGAAGGATCGTTCGTGCCGAGGCCAGGCCGCGAATACCACATGTTCGGGTCCTGATAGGCGTTTTCGGCGAACGGTTCCTGCTCGACGAATTCGCCGCGGGGCACGAAGGCGATTTCAGTCGCCTCGCGTGACCAGATCGACAATGCGATTGCTCCCAAGATGACCAGAACGATGCAAACGGCAATAAAATACAGAAACTTACGCGCCATTCGTGGCAACCTCTTCACGTTTGTTTTCATGCGCCTGTTCCGCCCGGCGTTCCAGCGCAACCTTGATCATCGCCAGTAGGGGGTCGGCGAGGAAAAGGCCGAGAATGCCGAACAGAATGCCCATGATCAGCTGGAATGCGAGCACGAGCGCGGGGGCCAGATCGACGGTCTTCTTCGCAATCATCGGGATGATTACATAGCCATCGAAGTTCTGGACGAAGAAATAGACGGTGATGGTGTAAATACCCATTTCGACCCCACCGGAAAAGCCCACCAGAACCATCAGCAGACCTGAGATGATCGCGCCCAGATTGGGAATGAAAGCGAGCAGGCCGGTTAGGATGGCGAGCAGTGCTGCCATCGGCACTGCGCCAATGCCAACCATCGGCGCGACCACACCGAGCATGATGTAGGTAAAAACGGCCTCGACCAGCATGCCGAGGAGGCGACCGGCCATCAGCCGGCGCATCGTCTTGCCCATGCGGGCAAGGGTGACATGGAAACGATCCCGTTTTTCGCTTGGCAGCATCCAGGCGACGCCGCGTTCGTAGAGTTGCGGGTCGATCGCAACGTAGACGCCGATTACGAGGATGAGGACTATCGTTGCCAGCCCGCCGACCAGCCCGCTCAGCGCGCGAGTAACGGTGCTGATCCCGCTGCCGATATTACCGAGATAGTCCTGCAATTGCGGCTGGTTGATTTCAAACCCTTGCGAACGCGCCCAGGAGATCAGTTCGCCCACCTGACGCTCGATAATCTCGGGAAACTGGGCCGCTTCCTGCGAAATCGTCGATCCGGCGAAATATCCGAGCCACGCCAGAAAGGCGACGGTTGCGGCCAGTACGATCGCGACGCGCCACGCACGGGCGATGGGAAGGGCGCGGCCAAGCAGACGAGCGCCGCCATCGATCATGGACGCAAAAACCATGGCGCCGAAGATCACCAGCAGCGGGCGAGCAATCCAGACCGCCAGCGCCACGGCGCCGACGACACCCACCCAGACGACGGCGCGCGCTATTTCCTGACGAATGTGCGGGTCGTTGATGCGGGAGGGGCTGGTGCCGAGGTCCGCTTCGTGGATATCCTGCGTCTTATCGGCCATGCGCGCCCCCTGTATTGTGTGGCTTTAGCGCTCGGGAGCGGGTTTTCGTTCCGCAATGGCGGGACGCAGGGTCGACCAGGCCCGCCCTTCGCGCAGGCTGGTCCACCAGCTGATCGGATTGATCGTGGTCGTACCGTCGAGCGAGAAGGTGATGAACTCGGCACGTCCGCCGATATTTTCGAGCGGAATGGGGCCCAAAAGGCCGCGCGGGTGGTTCAGTTCGCGGCTGTCTGCCGAGTGATCCCGATTGTCGCCCATCACGAAGACATGATCTTCGGGAACGGTGATTTCGGGGAAGTTGTCCAGATCCTGATTCTGGTGGTCGATGATGAGGTAAGTCGCGCCATTGGGCAGCGTTTCGCGCATCACGGGTACGCGGCAAATAGGTTTGCCATCGGCGTTGGTAGAGCGGAAGTCGTCGAAACCGAAGCCGTCGCAGCGCGAGTTGGCATCCAGCGGCAGGGCGATGGCGGGTTCCACCTTCTGTTCGACCGGGGTGCCGTTGAGGATGATCTGGCCGTTGCGTACCGCGATCCGGTCACCCGGGAGTGCGACAACGCGCTTGATGTAATCCTCATCGCGTTGCGGGTGCACGGGAATGACGATGTCGCCATATTCCGGAGTAGAGCCAAACAGGCGCCACTTGCCACGCGGGGCAAGGTGAAAGCTGATCGACGACCAGTTCCAGCCGTAGGGATATTTGCTTACCACCAGCCGGTCTCCGACCAGCAGGTTCGGCATCATCGATTCCGACGGGATATAGAATGGCTTCGCGATAAAGCTGTGAAACGCGAAAACAGCCAACAGCATTAACGCCAGACCGCGGATTTCCGCGATCCAGTCGACCTTGTCGTCAGCTTTCTTTTTCTTTTTGCTGGTGTCGTTCACTGCCGGTGTGCCGGTGGTCACTTGGGTAGGGCCTCGATGATGACGTAGGCCTGAGCCCATGGGTGATCGTCGGTGAGGGTGAGGTGTATGCGCGCCTCATGGCCCTCTGGCACCATTTCCGCAAGCACGATTGCGGCGCCGCCCGTCAGTGAAAGCGTAGGCGCACCCGATTTCGCGTTCACCACACCGATGTCCTTCATGAAGACCCCGCGCCGGAAACCCGTGCCGACAGCTTTCGAAAAAGCTTCCTTGGCCGCAAAACGCTTGGCGTAAGTGCCGGCGATGGTGAAGGGGCGGCGGCGTGCCTTGGCGCGCTCGATCTCGGTAAAGACGCGATTCTCGAACCGCTCGCCAAAACGATCCAGCGAATTCTGGATCCGCTGTATATTACACAGGTCGGAGCCCAGGCCGATGATCATGAGCGTGCCTCGTCCATCAGATCGCGCATGCGCCGAACTGCCGTTTCCAGCCCGACGAACACGGCCTCGCCGACGAGATAGTGGCCGATATTGAGTTCGGCGAGTTCGGGGATCGCGGCGACAGGTTTTACGTTCTCATATGTCAGGCCGTGCCCGGCATGCGGCTCGATCCCCATCTGGCGAGCCATCTTCGACATGGTGGCGATGCGTTCGAGTTCGCGCGCTTCGCGCTCTTCATCACTGTCGAGCCCGGCATGGGCATATTCGCCGGTATGAAATTCGACCACCGGCACACGCAGGAGTTGGGCCGCTTCCAACTGTCGTTCGCTCGCTTCTATGAACAGGGACACGCGGATGCCGTTGTCGGCCAGCTTCCACACGATGGGCGCGAGCTGATTGTGCAACCCCGCCGCATCGAGCCCGCCTTCGGTCGTCCGTTCTTCGCGCTTTTCAGGCACGATGCAGGCGGCATGCGGTTTGTGGGCGAGCGCGATGGCCAGCATTTCCTCGGTCGCCGCCATCTCGAGGTTCAACGGAAGGTCGGTGGCCTTTTGTATGCGCTCGAGGTCCGCATCGCGAATGTGGCGACGATCTTCACGCAGATGCGCCGTGATGCCGTCCCCGCCGACCTGCGCCACTATTTCTGCCGCACGGACAGGGTCCGGATGATCGCCGCCGCGCGCATTCCGGATGGTTGCGACGTGGTCGATATTGACGCCCAGTCTCAGGCGTTGGGGATGCGGCAGATCGATCAAGCTGCCCTGCTTCCCGGCTTGGTCACCGGGATGGCTGCCAGATCGGCGGGAACTTCGTCTTCCGCGTATGTGGGAAAGTTGATGTCCACGAGCGGATAGAAAGGCACGCCGAGATCGGCCGCGCCGTTCGAGCGATCGACCAGCGCGACTTCGGCAACGACTTCGCCGCCTTCGCGACTCACGGCCGCGATCGCCTCGCGGCTGGAAAGTCCGGTCGTGACGACGTCTTCGACCATCAAGACCTTCGCCCCCGGTTCGAGGCGGAAGCCACGGCGAAGGTGAAACGTGCCTTCGGGCCGTTCGAGGAACATGGCATCCTTGCCGAGGGCGCGGCCCATTTCCTGGCCGATAATGATGCCGCCCATGGCCGGGCTGATGACCACATCGATCTGGTTGCGCAGTTCGCGCGGGATTTTCTGGGCGAGGGCAAAGGCGAGCCTGCCCGCCCTTTCCGAATTCATAAGTACGCGCGCGCATTGGAGATAATGCCCGCTGTGGCGCCCGCTCGAAAGCTTGAAATGGCCTTCGAGGAGAGCTTCGCTGGCGCGGAATTCGGAGATAATTTCGTCTTCAGTCATGATGCCTGCGTCCAAAGCGCGTCGCGCACATTTTCGCAAGAGGCAAAGGTGCGTGCACATTTTTATCGGCCAGCCGCTTGAGGCAAGCGCGATCCCTGCCTATAGGGCGGGCGCAACCGGGCCCTCGCAGGGGCGCGTCTTGCCGCGTACGCTAGATTCGCGCAGTGTGGCAGGCCCGGAACGAGACACGACACGAAAGAGTGCCAAGACGATGAAAATTCTCGGCTCCCTCCACGGGTTCCACCGGATTGTCGCCAGCCTTACGATGGCGGCGATGCTGGCTTTCGGCGCGCAGGGCGCGATGGCACAGGATGCCACCGAAACGACTGCGGCGCAGCAGACTGAAGAAGTCGCTGCGGCCGATGTTGCGCAAGCTTCGAGCGAGGATGTCGGCCCCGGTGCCGATGCCTATACGCCGATGAAGCCGACCGAAGGCAAGGGCATGCCGATCGCCAAGGCAATCGATGTCCAGCAGCAGTTTTCGCCGATCGGCCACCAGGCGAACGCTCTTCACATCGGGCTGGTCTGGATCATGGTCATCATCAGCCTGTTCGTGCTGGCCCTGTTCGTCTGGGTCATCCTCAAATATAACAAGCGCTCCAATCCGGTGCCTTCGAAGACCAGCCACAACACGCTGATCGAAGTGATCTGGACTGTCGTTCCGGCGTTGATCCTGCTCGGCATCGCCGTGCCTTCGATCGGCCTGTTGAGCGCGCAGTACAAATCGCCGCCCAAGGATGCGATCACCATCAAGGCCATCGGTTACCAGTGGTACTGGGGCTATTCCTATCCCGACAATGGCGAGTTCGAAGTCGTTTCGAACATGCTGAGCAAGGAAGAAGCCGACGCGGTGGGCGAGCCCCATCAGCTGGCCGTCGACAATCGCATGGTCGTTCCCGCCGGTGTGCCGATCCGTCTGCAGACGACTGCAGCCGACGTGATTCACTCGTTCGCGGTGCCGAGCCTGTGGTTCAAGCTCGACGCGGTCCCCGGCCGCCTGAACGAAAAGATGCTCTTCATCGACGAACCCGGCGTCTATTATGGCCAGTGTTCGGAACTGTGCGGTGCGCGTCACGGCTATATGCCGATCGCGATCGAAGCGCTGCCGATGGATCAGTACAATGCCTGGGTCCTGGCCCAGGGTGGCACCATCGCCGGTGCCGAAGAGGAAGAAGCGGCAGCAGAACCTGCCGCCGCTCCGCTGCAGCAGCCCGAAAGCGCCGAACCCGGCGCTCCGGGGGCAGGCGCTGCTCCTGTCGCACCGACCGCTTAAGATTTACGATTAGCTCGAGAGTATAGCACGATGGCTACTACCGCCGACCACTTCGAGGCCCACCACGAAGATCACGCGCATCACGATGCGGACCACAAGCCCGGTTTCTTCGCGCGCTGGTTCATGTCCACCAACCACAAGGACATCGGTACGCTCTACCTGATCTTCGCGATCATCGCGGGTATCGTGGGTGGTGCGATCTCGGGCATCATGCGGATGGAGCTGGCTGAGCCGGGTATCCAGTATCTGCAGTTCTGGGCTCAGTTCATGGGCGGCAGTGCCGATTTCGACACCGCACTGCACATGTGGAACGTGTTCATCACCGCTCACGGCCTGATCATGGTGTTCTTCATGGTCATGCCGGCGATGATCGGCGGCTTCGGCAACTGGTTCGTCCCGCTGATGATCGGCGCGCCGGACATGGCCTTCCCGCGCATGAACAATATTTCGTTCTGGCTGACCGTTGCGGGCTTCTGCTCGCTGATGTTCTCGCTCTTCGTGCCGGGCGGCACGGGTCCGGGTGCAGGTACGGGCTGGACGGTCTATGCGCCGCTTTCGACCACGGGTTCGCAAGGCCCGGCCGTCGATTTCGCCATTTTCGCGCTGCACCTTGCCGGTGCAGGTTCGATCCTGGGCGCCACCAACTTCATCACCACCATCTTCAACATGCGTGCGCCGGGCATGACCCTGCACAAGATGCCGCTGTTCGTGTGGTCGGTTCTGGTTACCGCCTTCCTGCTGCTCCTGGCCCTGCCGGTTCTTGCTGCAGCGATCACCATGCTGATCACCGATCGTAACTTCGGTACGACGTTCTTCGATCCGGCCGGTGGTGGCGACCCGATCCTCTACCAGCACCTGTTCTGGTTCTTCGGTCACCCCGAAGTGTACATCATGATCCTGCCGGGCTTCGGCATGATCTCGCAGATCGTCTCGACCTTCAGCCGCAAGCCGGTGTTCGGTTACCTCGGCATGGCCTACGCCATGGTCGCGATCGGCGTCGTCGGCTTCGTCGTGTGGGCGCACCACATGTACACCGTCGGTCTCGATGTGAACACGAAGATGTACTTCACCGCAGCAACCATGGTCATCGCGGTTCCGACGGGCGTGAAGATATTCAGCTGGATCGCAACCATGTGGGGCGGCTCGATCGAGTTCAAATCCCCCATGGTCTGGGCGATCGGCATGATCTTCCTGTTCACCGTCGGCGGTGTGACGGGCGTCTATCTCGCCAATGGCGGCATCGACGACGTCGTTCACGACACCTACTTCGTGGTCGCGCACTTCCACTACGTGCTGTCGATGGGTGCCGTGTTCTCGCTCTTCGCGGGCTTCTACTACTGGTTCCCGAAGATGAGCGGCAAGATGCACTCTGAACTGCTGGCGCACCTGCACTTCTGGGGCTTCTTCATCGGCGTGAACGTGATCTTCTTCCCGCAGCACTTCCTGGGTCTGCAGGGCATGCCGCGTCGCTATCCCGACTATGCAGATGCCTATGCCTACTGGAACGAGATCAGCTCCATCGGCTACGAAATCATGGCCGGTTCGATGATCTTCTTCTTCGCCAACCTGGTCTACGCTTTCGTGGCCGGGAAGAAGGCTCCTGCAAACTACTGGGGCGAAGGCGCGACGACGCTCGAGTGGACGCTGTCCAGTCCTCCGCCGTACCACCAGTTCAGCGAGCTGCCGGTGATCGAGGATCACCACACATCCGACGACCACATCAGCAAGGCCCATCCGGCCTGATCCACGCTCGAAAGACTGGACATGAAAGCGCGGCCGGTTCCATGGTGGACCGGCCGTTTTCATATCTCGACGGGAGAAACCGAATGCGTGAAATGCGGACGATCGATACGGGTGACGCAAGCCTGCGCTGTGCAATCGACGGCGAAGGACCGCTGGTCATCATGGTCCACGGCTTTCCGGAAAGCTGGTACAGCTGGCGACACCAAATCGGCCCGATTGCAGCGGCGGGGTTCACCGCCTGTGCGATCGATGTGCGCGGTTATGGCGGTTCGGACAAACCGCATCCGATCGAAGCCTATACCTTGCAGCGGATCGTCGGGGATCTCGTTGGACTGCGCAACGCTCTTTCGCCCGATGAGCCGGCGATACTGATCGGGCACGACTGGGGCGCGCCCATCGTGTGGAATTCCGCGCTGACGCATCCGGAACATTTTCGCGCCGTCGCGGGACTTTCCGTTCCCTTCGCAGGCGTTCCCAACCGCCCGTTCACGGAGGTGTTTCGCGAACATTTCACGTCCAAAGGGCGGTTCTTCTATCAGGAATACTTCCAGGAGCCGGGCGTCGCCGAAGCGGAAGCCGAGCGGGATCCGCGCGAATGGGTGGCCCGCATGATGTATTCGATCAGCGGCGATGTGCCGCCCGGAGATTATTTCGACAAGCCGCTGGGTGCCACCTTCCTCGAAGGGTTGCCCGATCCAGCGCCGGTGGGTTGGCTGACCGAGGACGATCTCGATTTTTATGAAGCGGAGTTCAAATCCTCCGGCTTTCGAGGGCCGCTCAACCGCTACCGCAACCATGAAGCCGACTATGAATGGCTACAGGGTTGGGCGGGCAAATTGATCGAACAGCCCGCTTTGTTCATCGGCGGCACACGCGATCCGGCCACTTTCCTGTTCGGTGCGGTCGAGGATCCGATCGGATTGGTGAAGATGTTCGTGCCGAATGTCGAAGGTCACATACTCGACGGAGTGGGGCACTGGACCCAGCAGGAAAGGCCGGACGAGGTGAACCGCATCCTGATTGACTGGCTAAAGCGCCTCTGACGCCCTATAGGCCGCTCGATTCCATGACCCAGACCGTTCCCACCCAGCTCCCCACGGAATGGCGCGACTTTTTCGCGCTGACCAAGCCACGCGTCATGAGCCTGGTGATCTTTACCGGCTTATGTGGTTTGCTTGCCGCGCCCGGGCATATCAATCCGGTACTCGGCTTTACTGCGATCCTGTGCATCGCGCTCGGCGCGGGCGGCGCTGCAGCGCTCAACCAGTGGTGGGAAGCCGATATCGATGCCGGCATGAAACGCACGGCGGCGCGGCCGCTTCCTGCAGGCCGCATGACCCGCACCGATGCGCGCGATTTCGGCGTATTGATATCGGCTGCTTCGGTCATGATCATGGGTCTGGCGGTGAACTGGCTTTCAGCGACGATCCTGGCGCTGTCGATCTTCTATTACGCGGTGATCTATACCGTCTGGCTCAAGCCGCGCACACCGCAGAACATTGTCATCGGCGGCGGGGCGGGGGCCTTTCCGCCGATGATAGGCTGGGTTGCCGTGACCGGCGATATCACGCTCATGCCAGTGCTGCTGTTCCTGATAATCTTCATGTGGACGCCGCCGCATTTCTGGGCGCTCGCCCTGTTCGTGAAGACCGATTACGCCAATGTCGGCATTCCCATGATGCCCGTGGTGCGCGGCGAAACGTCGACGCGGCACCAGATCCTTGCTTACGCCGTACTGCTTGTGCCGGTCGCGGCGGCGCCGTGGTTCATCGGCGGGACCGGTTATGTCTATGGTGTTGCATCGCTTGCGCTCTCGCTTGCCTTTCTTGCCCTTTCGTTTCCCGTCGCTTTCCGCCACACTGGCGAGAACGACACGATGAAGCCCGAAAAGCGCCTGTTCGCATTCAGCATCATCTATCTTTTCGCGTTGTTTGCCGCACTGGTGGCTGACAGGGTATTGGCCAATCTGGGATGGATCGCATGACCCCCGAAGAAGAAACCGAATACAAACGCCGCCAGAAGAGCCGTAATCTCGTGCTGGGCGGTATTCTGCTGTTTCTGGCCGTTCTATTCTACGTGATAACCATCGCACGGATGTGAGGGACGCATGACGGCTGCAACTCTCGATTCACGCAAGAACCGCACGGCGATCTTCGCATTCCTGGGCGCTCTGGGCATGCTCGGCCTGGGATTCGCAGCGGTCCCACTCTACCAGATGTTCTGCCAGGTGACCGGTTTCGGCGGTACCACGCAGCGGGCCAGCGAAAGCGACGCCGCCCTGGCCGAACGACTGGGCGCCAGTGCGGGGGCCAAGACCATTTCGATCCGTTTCGACGGCACGACGGCCAATGACGTGCCGTGGAGCTTCCGGCCGGAACAGGTCACGGACACGGTAACGATCGGTCAGCGCGATATGGCGATCTATCTTGCCAAGAACAATTCCGACGAAACGATCACCGGTACTGCGACCTTCAACGTCGAGCCTGAACAGGCTGGCGCCTATTTCAACAAGATCCAGTGTTTCTGTTTCACCGAACAGGTGCTGAAACCGGGTCAGGAAGTGCGCATGCCTGTGCTCTATTATGTCGATCCCAAGGCGCTCGACGATCCGAATATGGATGATGTCGAGCAGATCACATTATCGTATACTTTTCACCGGGCTCTGGAATCTGCCGAGTAGCCCCTAGACCAGCGGGCATTGGCGCATTAAGGGCACCCGCAAAGCGAAACCCAGGACGCGAGTACAATGGCTGGCAACGTCAATCACCAATATCACATTCTCGAACCCGATATCTGGCCCTTCGTCGGCTCTCTGTCGGCGCTGGTCTTCACCAGCGGCATGGTGCTCTACATGCACGACATGGCAAATGGCCATCTCGTGCTTGGTCTGGGTATCGCAGGCCTGATCGCCACCTTCTTCAGCTGGTTTTCCAACATCGTGAAGGAAGCCGAGCGCGGCGATCACACGCCGGTCGTGCAGTTGCACATGCGCTACGGCATGATTTTGTTCATCGCTTCGGAAGTGATGTTCTTCGTTGGCTGGTTCTGGAGCTGGTTCGATTTCGCGCTGTTCCCGAGTGAGATTTCCGAAGTCGTCGGCGGGGTCTTCCCCCCGGTCGCCATCGAAGCGGTCATCGATCCATTCAGCCTGCCGCTGCTCAACACGCTGATCCTGCTCTGCTCGGGCACGACGGTAACTTGGGCCCATCACAGCCTGATCCACGGCGATCGCGAAGGGCTGAAGAAGGGGCTTTGGCTGACCATTATCCTGGGCGCGGTCTTCACCATGATCCAGGCGTATGAATACATGCATGCGCCCTTCGCCTTCGGCGGGAACACCTATAGCTCGGCGTTCTACATGGCGACCGGCTTCCACGGTTTCCACGTGCTGGTCGGCACGATCTTCCTGATCGTCTGCCTGATCCGTACGTACAAGGGCCACTTCACGCCGCGTCAGCACTTCGGCTTCGAAGCGGCCGCCTGGTACTGGCACTTCGTCGATGTCGTCTGGCTGTTCCTCTTCGTCGCCATCTATGTTTGGGGCGGTTGGGGTGCTGCCGTCCACTAATGGGCTCGGCAGAATTCGAAACACGCGAAGGGCAGCCCGGTCTCACCGAGGCTGCCCTTCTCGGTTTGGCGCAGGGATTCCCGGCGATGGTCGCGACTGGTGAGCAATTGATCGACGGGCGTCACACTGGTGCCCGCGAGGGCTGAAGCAGGATTTTCTGATGCGCGTTCCCATTCTTCCCACGCTTGTCGTCGCTGCGGCCATTGCCACCATGATCGCGCTCGGGATCTGGCAATTGGGCCGAATGGATGAGAAGGCTGCGCTGATCGCACGGGCAGAGCAGGCCCTGCAGATGTCGGCGGAGGTTGACTATCCGCGCTCGCCAGATGCGCTGGATGAGGTCCTCTACCGTCGCACGAGCGTCGATTGCGCCCGTGTCGATGGCATCACGACGGTTGCCGGTACGAGCGAGCGCGGAGAAAAGGGCGTGGCTCAGCGGGCGACCTGCCGCTTCGGGAGCGGTGAGAGGGTAATCATCGACCTCGGATTTTCACGCGACCCGGCGCCGGTGAGCTGGGACGGCGGCATGGTTCGCGGTACGATTGCGCCCGGCGGCAGGATCGTCGCGAGCGAGCCTGTTGCGGGACTCGAACCTCTCGCCTCTCCAGATCCGCGCGATCTGCCCAACAATCACCTGGCTTATGCCGGGCAGTGGTTCTTTTTCGCGCTGACTGCTCTGGTGATTTATGTGCTGGCGCTACGGCGCAAGGCGACGCGGGCTAGGGCGGATTAAAGAGCGGCTTGCTTGCCCGCTCCAGTTACCGGCGCTAACCGGCTGACACGATGCAATATGTCTCTACTCGCGGCAGCGCCCCGACGCTCGATTTTGCTGGCGTCACGCTCGCCGGCCTCGCCAATGATGGCGGCCTCTACGTTCCGGCGGAATGGCCGCAATTCTCGCGTGACGAGATCGCATCGATGCGTGGCCTGCCCTATGCCGAATTGGCGGCCCGGGTCATGCAGCCCTTCGTGGGCGACTGCCTGACGCCGGAAAGCCTGCGCGGGCTGACGGCCAAGGCTTACGGGCGCTTTGCCCATGCCGCGGTGACGCCGTTGACGCAGCTCGACGAGCGGCAGTGGCTGCTGGAGCTCTTCCACGGTCCGACACTCGCCTTCAAGGACGTGGCGCTGCAGATGCTGGGCCTGCTGTTCGAGGAATTTCTCGCGCGGGAAGATGGCACGCTGACCATCGTCGGCGCGACGAGCGGGGACACCGGCAGCGCGGCTATCGATGCCGTGGCAGGTCTCGACCGGGTCGAGATTTTCATGCTTCACCCCAAGGGGCGGGTCAGCGACGTGCAGCGCCGCCAGATGACGACGGTGCGTGCGCCCAATGTCCATAACATCGCGATCGACGGATCGTTCGATGATGCGCAGGCGATGGTTAAGCGCATTTTCGCCGATCGGGACGTGACGGCGAAGCACCGGATCGGGGCCGTCAATTCGATCAACTGGGCGCGGCTTATGGCGCAGGTTGTTTATTACTTCGCGGCATCCCTTCAATTGGGCGGGCCGGAGCGCGAAGTGGCCTTCAGCGTACCCACGGGCAATTTCGGCGATGTCTTTGCCGGGCACGTTGCCGAACGGATAGGCTTGCCAATCAAACGTTTGATTGTGGCGACGAACACCAACGACATACTGTATCGAGCACTGTCGAACGGCGACTATTCGACCGGAACAGTCACGCCGACTGCTGCGCCGAGCATGGATATCCAGGTCAGTTCCAATTTCGAACGGCTGCTGTTCGATGTCGGAGGGCGTGACGGGATCGCCCTGGCCGAACAGATGCGCGGTTTCGAAGCGAGCAAAGCGATGCAGCTGACCAATGCACAGCGCGATGGGGCGGCTGCGCTGTTCACCAGCATGCGCGCCGACGAGGACGACATGGCGCGGGCCATGCGCTGGGCGTGCGAGGACTGTGCCGAGATCGTCGACCCGCATACCGCGATCGGCTTGCATGCAGCGCGCGCGGTGGAGCTTCCTCACGACGTGCCGGTCGTCACACTGGCGACGGCGCACCCGGCGAAGTTTCCCGATGCCGTCGAACGTTCCACCGGGACGCGGCCGTCCTTGCCCGCGCGGGTCGGCGACCTGTTCGCGCGCGAGGAAGCCTATACCGAGCTTCCCGGCACGTACGAGGCGGTGCGCGACCACATTCTGGGGCATGCTGCCTGATGGCGGAGTTGATGCGCGATCCGGTTTTGATGGTCGGCGAGGGCTGGGATGCCTATCGCCTGCTCGACAGCGGCCATGGTCGCAAGTTCGAAGAATACGGACCCTATCGCTTCATTCGCCCCGAACCGCAGGCCATGTGGTCGCCGCGCTTGCCCGAATGGAATGCGGATGGCGAATTCGTGCCTGGCAGCGACGAGGACGGCGGAGGCCGCTGGCAATATTCCGGCGAAGTGCCGGAACATGGATGGGAACTCGGTTGGGGCGACGAGGCGCGCTTTACCGCGCAATGTACGCCCTTCCGTCATCTTGGGTTCTTCCCCGACATGGCGCCGGTGTGGGACTGGATGGGTGAGCAACTGGCCGGTGCCACCGACGCCGAGACCATGAACCTGTTCGGTTATACCGGGGTCGGTACACAGGCGCTGAGCCGGTTCGGCCGGGTTACGCATGTCGATGCGAGCAAGAAATCTGTAGCGCAGGCGCGCGAGAATGCGGCGCTTGCAGGGCTCGACGATCGCCCGATCCGCTGGCTGGTCGAAGATGCGATGAAATATACGGCGCGCGAAGTGCGACGCGGCCGGCGTTATGACGGGATCATCCTCGACCCGCCCAAATTCGGCCGCGGACCCGACGGCGAGGTATGGCGGTTGGAAGAGGGGCTTCCGGGCCTCGTTTCGGACTGCCGCCAGTTGCTGGATGCAGACAGCCGGTTCCTGTTCCTGACCGTCTATGCCGTGCGGATGAGCAGCCTTGCCCTGGGTGGATTGCTGGAAGAACTGTTCGCCGGATTGCCCGGCAAGATCGAGCATGGCGATCTGGCAGTGCAGGAAGACAGCCTCGAACAGGCCGATGACGAACAGCGGGCAGGGCGCCTGCTACCCACCGCGATTTTCGCGCGCTGGTCCAATCCGCGCTAGGAGGCGCGCGCATGAACGATTCGCTGATCCTCGAAGTGGCCGAGTTCGAGCACGATGTGCTCACCGGTATTTATTCGGAAGAAACCGGCCGCCCGCAGCCGCTGCGTTTCACCATCAAGGTGCGGATGAAACCGCTTCGCCGTTACGATCCGGACACGCCGCTCGACGATTCGAAGAATTACATGGATCTGAAGTTCGCCGCATCGGGTGCCTTGCCCGAAGGCGTGCACTTCAAGCTGATCGAGGCCGTAGCCGATCACGTGTGCGAGACCCTGTTCCTGCAGGACAGAAGGATCGAAGCGGTGACGGTGAAGATCGTCAAGCTGGCGATTGCGGAGGCGGGCGAGCAGATCGGCATCACCCTGCACCGCGAGCGCCGGGAATGAAGCGAATCGCAGTAGACGGCCTGCCGCAAGACCCGCTCGCCGCGGCGGGCGCATTCCACCAGCACTGGCTGGAGCAGGTCGAGCAAGTCCTGGATGGGGGCGACGATGCGTTGATACTGGTCCCGCCTGCCGATCACACCCATAGGCAGTGGCGCCTGGCCATGGTTGCAGGGCTTGCCCGTAAATACGCGCCGTGCCGGATCAATATGGTTGCCGGCGATGCGGGCGAAGCTGTCGATGCGACCGAAACCTATCTTGCGGCGGCACCCGGAATAACCGGGCAGTATCTGGAGACCTGATCGATGGGTGTACGCATTCTTTTCCTTGGTCCGCTGAGCGATCTGGCCGGCGAATCGGAAATCGAAGTTGCCGCCCCGCTCGATTGGGAAGGCTTGCTGGAGCAGGTCGACGCCGAGATTGCGCAGCAGCTTCGCGAGACGCGGGTGAATATCGCGTGCCAGGGACGGGTGCTGGCGGACAAGACCGCCCTCGATGCCCAGGACGGCGATGAAGTCGCCCTGCTGCCCCCGGTGAGCGGTGGCCAGGCTTAGCATCTCCGTCCCGCTGGACGTTCGACTGCTCGACAAGGGACTGTCGGTGGGCGAAGCGCTGGCGGCGTTCAACGCCGCGCATGGCGAGGCGGGCGGGATCGTGTCCTTCCTGGGCAAGGTGCGACCCGACGGCAATGTCAAAGCGCTCGAACTGTCGCATTACGAACCACTCACGCTGCCCGGCATGCAGGAGCTGACGCAAGAGGCGCAGGAGAGATTTTCGCTGGATGGCGCGCTCGTGTGGCACCGGGTCGGTGTCATGGCGCCGGGCGATGCCATCGTGCTGGTTGCCGCAGCCGCGCGGCATCGCCGCGACGCCTTCGAGGCCGCCGATTTCCTGATGGACCATCTCAAATCGGCGGCTTGGCTGTGGAAGCGCGAACGGCGCGGCGATGGCTGGCACTGGATCGAACCGCGTGGACAGGACCACAGCGATCTGGCGCGCTGGAAATAATTCGGGTTTCTTGATCCAGATCAAGGAAAGCGCGATCTGACCGGCGCATCACTGCTCCATCAAAGGAGCACGCCATGTCCAAGCATTTCACCCGCGAACTCGTTGCCGAACAGGCGATCATCCTCGATTCGCCCCAGGTAACGCACGAAGTCGATCGTAGCTTCGAACTGCCCAAGGGGCTCTATGTCGCGACCGTGGGGCTTTATCTCGGCTTTCTCGCGGTCATGGCGGCTGGACTGTCATCGCCCGGGCTCATCATACCGATGGTGATCTTCACCCTCTTCATTGTCGCGGGATTCGGCCTGCCAGCGGTGTGGACACGGATGGCACCGGAACACCGGGGGCGGAACATGAGCTGGGCAAAGCTCGTCCGCGACGGAATTGCCACCCATACGGGCCGGGTGACTGCGCGCGATGCCGCGGTGCAGGTACTGATCCTGCCGGTGCTGATCTTCTGCTGGGGAGTGACCACGGTAACGATCGCCGCGCTCGTCTGAGCGGTACCGGTTTATGGGGGCGGGGGCGCGGAGCCGGGAAACCGGCTTCGTGCCCCTGGCGTTCAGCGAACCTGCGCGCGCAGCCGTTCCAGCACCGAATCTTCTTCCGATACGAGAGCGATGACCGTGTTGCGCGCTTCGACGATCGCCGTGGCATCTTCTGCCTGCACCGTGGCAGCGGTGTACAGCGTATCGAGTTCGCCCAGCACGATGGCCGCATTGCTGCGCGCCGAATCGAGATCGGCAAGAGCGACCTGAGCCGCTGCCCAGCTGTCGCTGCCGATACTGCTGCCCGACGCGGCCCGCACGCTGCGTTCTGCCGCAGGGACGGCGTCGGTGAAGGCGGTATGGGCGGCCTGGGCGTCTGCAACCAAGGATGTGAGGCCCGCGCCGAGATCCGGGCCGACATCCACCTCTACCTCGGGAACGTCGAGTTGCGGGCCCGGTACGGGGTCGAACGTACCTTCCGCACGTTCCACATCGCGCACGGCCAGCGAAGGATAGCGGTCCGAGGAGGCGGCACAGCCTGCCACCAGAAGTGCGGCGAACGGAAAGACAAGATGCTTGCGGTCGATCATCACACCCTCCATATCACGCGCGTCGCAGCGCGCCAGCGAGGATGCAAATTTCCTCGTACCGGGCGTTGACTTGGGACCGCCTTTGGCCTAACGGCACGCTTCTTTCCGGGGCTGCTTCTGGCGGCCTGACGGGCGCGCCGTTTATTCGCAAGAGTTCGTCTTGTGGGTTAGGGCACAGCAAATTGAACGAGAGACACGTACCATGTTCGCAGTAGTGCGCACGGGCGGCAAGCAATACCGGGTTGCCGCCGGAGACAAGATCGCGGTTGAGAAGCTGGCTGGAGAAGCCGGCGACACCATCACGCTGGGTGACGTCCTGCTTGCAGGCGAAGGTGAGAAGCTTTCGGATGCCGGCAAGGTTACCGTTTCGGCGGAGATCATTGCGCAGGCCAAGAGCGAGAAGGTGCTCGTTTTCAAGAAGCGTCGCCGCCACAACTATCGCCGCAAGAACGGCCACCGCCAGCAGATGACGCTGCTGCGCATCACGGCGGTCGGCGATTCGAAGGCCGAAAAGAAGGCGGCTCCGAAGAAGGAAGCGGCTCCGAAGGCTGACGCCGACGAGAAGACGGCTGCTCCGAAGACGGAAGCTGCCGACAAGGCACCGGCCAAGAAGGCAGCGCCCAAGAAGGCCGCAGCCAAGAAGACCGAAGACAAGAAGTAAGGAGCACGGACGATGGCACATAAGAAAGCAGGCGGTTCGTCGCGTAACGGTCGCGATTCAGCCGGTCGTCGCCTTGGTGTGAAGAAGTTCGGCAGCGAGAACGTCGTCGCCGGCAACATCCTCGTGCGCCAGCGCGGTACCAAGTTCTATGCCGGTGCCAATGTCGGCATGGGCAAGGACCACACCCTTTTCGCGCTTACCGATGGTATTGTGCGATTCCACAAGGGCAAACTCGACCGCAAATTCGTCTCGGTCGATATGATGGCCGAAGCCGCGGAATAACCGGACGCTCCGATAACGGGATCGTCCAAACGGGACGGTCCCAGCCGGGTCCATGATCCGGCAACCGAAGAGGGAGATGGGACCAACCCGTCTCCCTCTCGTCGTTTCTCCCTCTTCGATTTCGTCGGCGAAAAATCCTTTCGCCGCCACGCAATTGTCACGCGTCCGGCCTAGGAGCCCGGAGCGTGGAGATACGGGGAGAATACCGATGTTCCATGTTACCGAGAGGCTGCTGCTGCGGCCTGCCTGGCCCGAAGATGCCGATGCACTTTTGCGCGCGATTGCCGACGAAGGAGTCGTCCGCAACCTTGCCAGCGCGCCCTGGCCCTATCTCCCCCGACATGCGCACGAATTCGTGATGCGCAACACCGATCCGTTCTATCCGCGTTTCCTGATCACCCTGCCGACGCCGTCAGGGTCGGAGATCGTCGGATGCATCGGCATGGATCCGGACGAGAACGGCCAGACCGAACTGGGATACTGGATTGCGCAGCCATACTGGGGGCGCGGTTTCGCCACCGAAGCGGCCCGCGGCGTGCTGGAGGTTGCGCGGCTGCTGGGCCACCAGCGAATCGAGGCGGGCCATTTCACCGACAATCCGGCGTCGGGCCGCGTTTTGCGCAAGATCGGCTTCGTGCCGACCGGCAAGATCGTTCCGCGCCACAGCAGGGGGCGGGGTAGCGACGCGCCCTGCGCGCTTTACCGGATGCATCTGTCCGATGAGACGTTGATGCCGCTTCAGGCCGCCTGACCGAACGGAAAAGGCCCCGCGATCATCTCGCGGGGCCTTTCTTCCAACAGTTCTTGGGCGGAAATTTATTCCGCGGGCATCAGGGCGTCGGAAAATTCGCCCTCATAAACATTGATCAGGGCGCGATCGTCGTGATCCCACGGATGGAAGCCCGGTTTGAAATAGGCGAGCCATGCCGGGAATATGCGCCGCACGACGCCGGGGCTGACGGTCAGATATTTGAACAGGCCCCAGCGGGCTTTCCAGCCGGTGATGCCATCCTGCTTGAGCAGGGCGAGCGAATCGGCCCAGCGATTCTTGAAGAACCGGACGGTCACGCTGAGCATGACGATGCTGCGCACACGCCAGCGCTTGCCGTCGCTCCAGTCCTTTGTCGCGTGGTTCCAGGTATCGAAGGCAACGCCCTTGTGCTCGATTTCCTCGACCGCGTGCCAGCGCCACATGTCGCGCACTTCCGGATCGGAATCGGCGAAATGCTGCGGATTGGCCAGGAATTCGGCGGCCATCATGGCAGTGTAGTGTTCGAGCGCCATGGTCACCGCCAGATTGGCGATGGCGGGACGATCCTTGGTCAGCGCGAGCAGTTCGGCCACGCGCTTGTCGATGCCCTTGATATCGTAGCCGTGATCTTCGGCCAGACGATTGAAGGCGATATGTTCGCGGGTGTGGTTGATTTCCTGCTTCACGAAGGCGCGAATTTCGGCCTCGAGCTTGGGATCGGCCCCGTCGCGATGAGCCTTCACCGCTTCGATGAAGAAGGCTTCGCCGCGAGGAAAGGTGGCCGACAGGGCATTGTGCCAGGCGGTGCCGAACGCATCGCCGGCCCACCACCTACGCGGTGTCGAATCGCGATTGAAGCGTTCGTCGCGGACGGTGATGGTAAGGTCTTCCGGCGTGGGCGCGGCATTGCGGACGTCGGGGGAAATGGAAACGGGGGCGTTCATGGAAAGCTCCGTGGGGTTAACTGACATGAATGTAAGTAAGTCCTACTGACATTACTGTCAATAACATGCGGTTAACGGGTTTCCCACTTGCGATGAATGGGATACTTCGTGAGACATATGGCAACGCGTAAACGACTTTCTCCAGAAGAATCGCGCCTGGCTGCGCTGGAGGCGGCCCGGGGCCTGCTTATCGAAACAGGCCCGCAATCGGTCACGCTGAAGGCGGTGGGCGCCCGCATCGGCCGCACCCATGCCAATCTGCTGCATCATTTCGGATCGGCCGCCGGCCTGCAGAAGGCGCTGGCGGGGCATCTGGCGGGCACGGTATGCGACACGATCATCGATGCCGTGCGGGCGAGCCGGGCAGGGCTGGGCAGCCCGCGCGAAGTGGTCGATCTGGCATTCGATGCCTTCGACAAGGAAGGCGCAGGCGCGCTGGCCAGCTGGATGATCCTGACCGGCAATGAAGATGCGCTGACGCCGATCGTGGAAACCATTCACCAGCTGGTCGACGAAATCGCACCGGGTGAGGCCGCTCATGGCGCGGCGCCGATGCAGGTCCATGAAGAAACGCTGGCGCTGGTACTGATGGCGATGGGCGATGCGCTGATCGGCACGGCACTGTCGCGGTCGCTCGGGCTTCCGGAAACAGCCGCACGCGACAGGGCGGAGCGGATGCTGGTCCGCTCGATGGAGCTTACTCTTCCGCAGGGGTGAGCCCGGGGCGCATCCATTCCGGGGCCAGCGCGGGGTCGATATCGGCAACGCGCAAATGATCGACGGCAAGCCCGTGCGCAGGATATTCCGCCTTGCGCCGCTTTTCATCCGACTGATCCAGCGGAACGACAATTAGCCGCCGGTTCACCTTGCTGCGCCAGTTCATGCGCGCGGTGTTTTCCTGGCCGATGTAGCAGCCCTTGGCAAAGCTGACGCCGTTGAGTTCGACTGCATTGGTTTCGAGCCAGAGGATATCGCCAAGTTCGGCGCTGCCTTCGGGCACGCCCATGGCGAGGCGATGGGCCTGCCAGGCGTCGTCAGCAGCTTCATCGCTATCTTCTGCAGGAGCGAGCCAGCGCTGGCCGAGCGCGCCCAGCCGAGGGTCCGTCGCCGCGCCATCGCCCATCTCCGGGCGCCAGTGGACACCGACATGCGGATCGACGGCAATCGCGATCTTGCGACGCAAACGGTAGAGCGACAGACGCTTCGCCAGATCCTCCGCCGCGCCCGCTTCGCAATCGATCAGCAATTCGCCTGCCGGACCCGGCCACACGATGAAATCGAAGAGGGTCTTGCCCTGGGGCGTCAGCAGACCGGCATAGGCGGGAAGGGTCCCGGCGATGTCGTTTGTCACGAGACCCTGGAGGAAGGACGCGACGTTTTCCTCCGCATCGTCGGTCGACAGGCGGATCACCGCACGGTTCATCAGTCGAGTGGCAGTCATGGGTGACAGATAGGCCGCCCGCCGCCATAGGCAACCATATGGTCGAATCGCTGACAATCCGCCGCCCCGACGACTGGCACCTGCATTTCCGCGATGGCGATACGATGCGTGCCGTAGTGCCGCATACCGCCCGCCAGTTCGCCCGTGCGATCGTGATGCCGAACCTTGCCCCGCCGGTGACTACCACCGCGCTCGCTTCGGCATACCGCGAGCGGATTCTGGATGCAGTGCCCGACGGCACCGATTTCACCCCGCTGATGACCGCATATCTCACCGACGAGACCAACGCCGACGATCTGGCTGCCGGCCACGCGGACGGCGTCTTGACCGCAGCCAAGCTCTATCCCGCAGGTGCGACGACCAATTCGGCGCACGGAGTGACCGATGTGCGCAATATCATGGGCGTTCTCGAACGGATGGCAGAGATCGGCATGCCGCTATGCGTTCATGGCGAAGTGACCACGCCGGACATCGATATCTTCGACCGGGAGGCGGTGTTCATTGACCGCGTCCTCCAGCCGCTGGTGGACCGGCTGCCGCAGTTGAAGGTGATCTTCGAACACATCACTACCATGCAGGCGGTGAGTTTCGTCGAAAGCGCGGGCCCCAATGTCGCTGCGACGATCACGCCGCAACACCTCCACATCAATCGCAACGACATTCTGGTCGGGGGGATACGCCCGCATATGTATTGTCTGCCCGTCGCGAAGCGCGAGCAGCACAGGCTGGCGCTGCGCGGTGCTGCGACAAGTGGATCGCCAAAATACTTTCTCGGTACCGACAGTGCGCCGCACCACCGTCACGACAAGGAAAGCGACTGTGGCTGCGCAGGCATTTTCAATGCCCCGTTCGCACTGGAAAGCTACATTCAGGTATTCGACGACGAAGATGCACTCGGGAATTTCGAAGCCTTCGCCAGCCTGAACGGGCCGAACTTCTATGGCATGGCGCCCAACGAGGAGCGCATCACTCTGGAGAAGGCTCCGGTCGATGTCCCTCAAGAAGTAGACGGCGGAGCAGCGCCGATCGTGCCCTTCAACGCGGGGGAAACACTTGCCTGGCGGCTTGTTTCCTAGACCTCGCCACCAGATCCCAGACGAATATCGCCGCTGCCAGCCAGATGCAGGCGAAGCAGGCAATTTCCGCCGGATGAAGCGGTTTGTCGAAGACGGTCAGCCCCAGGATGAAGACGATACTGGGCGCAAGGAACTGGATGAAACCGAGCATCGAATAGGGCAGCTTGCGAGCCGCGATTGCGAACATCAGCAGAGGAACGGCGGTTAGTACGCCGCCCAGCATGATGGAAAGGCTCAGCTCGGTCGAGACCGCGAAGGACGAACCCTGCGTCTGGGCATAATACCAAACGACGCCGATCGAGGGGAGCAGGAGCAGAAGCGATTCGATCGTCAGGCCGGGGACCGATCCCACCACGACGCGCTTCCGGATCAAGCCATAGGTACCGAAGGTGAGGGCCAGAGTGAGGCTGATCCATAGCGTCGTCACCGCGCCGGCCGCGAGAAGCGATACACCGACGGCTGCGATGCCGACTGCGAGCCATTGCGGCCGTGTGAGCCGTTCGCCGAGCAGTGCGGTGCCAAGCAGGACATTGACGAGCGGATTTATGTAATAGCCAAGGCTTGCCGCATAGACTTCGCCTGTCTGGATCGCCCAGACATACACCACCCAGTTTACGGCGATCAGCGACGCGCTGAGGGCGAGCCAGCCGACCGTGCGGCGATTACCGAGCGCCGCGCGCAGTTCGCCCCCCTGCTTTCGGAACAGTGCGATGAGCAGGCAGAGCGGCAACGTCCAGATAATGCGCCAGCCAACGAATTCGAACGCCGGCACGGTCTGCACGAGAATCAGGTAAAGCGGCAGGAAGCCCCAGACAATATAGGCGCCGAACGCCGCTGCCAGACCCTTTCGGTCATGCTGAGAAGGGCCACCGGCATCCATCGGGCCGCGCTAGGCGGCTTGCAAATTGCCCGCAAGCCTCAATTCGTCACCTGCAGAAACTCGCTTCGTCGAAAATTTCAAATCTGACTGCGGCGTTGCATTCCGTTCAGGTTAACCCCTTTAAAGCTTAACGACATCGCCGGAGCCCCCCTCCGTCCGTTGGAAGAGAAAAGGAAAAAGCCATGTCGAAACTTTTCAAGACCGCCACCATGGCCATTGCCGCTTCGGGCCTCGCATTCGCCATGCCAGCCAGTGCTGCACCGGCCCTCCATGCAAATCCTAACGCCCATGCTGCCGTGACCGGCGACATGACGTTCGAACACCAGCGCGACCGCCGTTATCGCGACCGCGACTACCGCGATCATCGCGGCCGCGACTATCGTGACCGTCACTATCGCGGCAACCAGTCGCGCCCCTATTACATGGGTTACGACCGCAATTACGGCCAGCCCGTTCGTTCGAACACCCGCGTCTGGCGCGGTAACGACAACCGCTATTATTGCCGCCGCGACGATGGCACCACCGGTCTGCTGGTTGGTGCTGGCGTAGGCGCGCTGCTCGGTCACGAAGTGGCCGGACGCGGTGACCGTACCATCGGTGCGCTTCTGGGCGGCGCGGCGGGTGCACTCCTCGGCCGTACGATCGATCGCTCCAGCACCCGCTGCGGCTAACCACTTCGCGAGTTCCGGCCGCGCCCACCCGTGGCCGGAAACCACGGTTCCCACCGAGCCGTGAGGGCGTCGTCCGAACCCCGAAAAGGGGGCGGGCGGCGCCCTTTTCCGTCAGGCAGCGGGCTGTCCCGCAATGGTGCATGCATCCGCATCGGACTGGAACGGGTGCGGGTTCAGGCGTTAGTCGGTCAATGCTTTAAAGCCGAAAGGTCCATTGATGAAACGTCGCCTGCTTGCCTCCGTTCTGCCGTTTGTCCTCATCGCCGGGTGCGGTGACAAGGGCAATGACAAGGCCGAAGCCGATGCGATGGACCCGGCCAGCGAACAGGCGCTCAATGACGAAATGATGACCGACCCCGATATGGCCGGTCGCAACGAGGCCAATGCCGCCCTTTCCGGTACCGGCAACACGGCGATTCCCAATATCGACAAATCGGCCAGTGCCGTGGAAGCTGCGCGCGATCGTGCGGGCGAACTGGTTGGCGGGCGCAGCAATATGGTTTTTGCACCGGGGGCCAAGGCGCTTGGCAATAATGCTACGCCGAGCCGGGCCATGGTTGCCGCGGCCAAGGCAGCGGTCGCTCCCGGCGGCGAAAATTGCGGTGAGAAAATAAATTACACGAGTGCCTGGGCAGCGAAGCTACCACCGGCTTTCCCGGTCTATCCGCGTGCCAATACGCAGGAAGCTGCCGGAACGGATGAAGGCGCCTGCGCCCTACGCATCGTGTCGTTCTTCACCCCCGTCGCGCTGGATGAGGTTCTGGCCTTCTATTACACCCGCGCGAAGGGCGCCGGTTACAGCGCCGAACATGTCACGGCAGCAGGCGACAACATTCTTTCGGGAATGAAAGGTGATGCCGCCTATGTCGTTTATGGCAAACGGCTGCCGCAGGGTGTGACCCAGATCGACCTGGTCACCACCAACTGATACGGCTCACTCGTTCTTGAGACCCACGCCGATAGTGGCGCGTGGTTGTTCCATCTCATTGCTGGCAACCGGATAGGCGCAATAGTCTGCGGCGTAGAATGCCGCCGGGCGATGATTGCCGGACAAGCCAACGCCGCCGAAAGGCGCTGCGGATGAAGCCCCGTTGGTCGGCCGATTCCAATTGACGATCCCGGCGCGAATCTCGCTCCAGAAGGTCTCGAAATCTTCGGGCTGACCGCCGATGAGCGAGGCCGAGAGCCCGTAACGCGTGTTGTTGGCTTCCTTGATCGCTTCTTCGAAATCGGGGACGCGAATGACCTGTAGCAAGGGCCCGAACAGTTCGATGTCCGGCCGTTCGTGAATATCGGTAGCGTCCAGGATGGACGGCGAAAGAAACGGCAGGCTCTCGTCAGGCCTTTTCATATGCATGATCGGGCGGCCACCGCGGCTCATAAGCGCAACGAAGCTTTCCGAAAGGAGATCGGCCGTGCCATTGTCGATCACGCAGCCCATGAAGGGCTGGGGATCGGCAAACGGTTCGTCGACGATCAGCTTTTCCGCCATTTCCTTTACCGCGGGTACGATCTTGTCGAACATGGAATCGACGACGATCAGCCGACGTGCGGCCGTGCAGCGCTGGCCAGCCGTGGTGAAGGCCGACTGGATGATCGTGGCCGCAGCATCTTCGATCTTCGGCGTGTCGAGCATGACGATGGGATTGTTGCCGCCCATCTCCAGCGCGACGATCTTGCCCGGGTCCGTAGCCAGCTTGCGGTTGATGGCGATGCCCGCACGAGCCGAACCCGTGAACAGAACGCCATCCACCATCCAGTGTTCGACGAGCCCCTGACCAACTTCGACGCCGCCGTGAATGCACTGGATCACATCTTCCGGCACCTTGGCTTCGTGGAAGCAGCGGGTAAGGAATTCGCCCACGGCGGGCGTCTTTTCACTCGGTTTGAAAATCACGACATTGCCGGCAATCAGCGCGGGAATGATGTGTCCGTTCGGCAGATGAGCCGGGAAATTGTAGGGCCCCAGAACCGCCATCACGCCATGCGGCTTGTGGCGTAGCGCCGCCGTTCCCTGAAGCGCGCTATTGAGCTTTTTCTGGCCGGTACGTTCCGCATAGGCGGTAACCGAGATTTCGACCTTGCCGATGACCGCTTCCACTTCGGTCCGCGCTTCCCAGAGCGGCTTGCCGGTTTCACGGGCGATGAGTTCGGCAAATGTTTCGGAATGCTTGCGAACCTGATTGGCAAACCGCCGCATGAGCTCGATCCTGCGACCCAGAGGTTCGCGTGCCCAACTGCGCATCGCCACTCTCGCGCGTTCGACCGTCTCATCGACATTGCCGGATTGTCCGTGCCAGATTTCCCGGCCGGTTGCGGGTTCGGTTGAGACCAGGTCGGTCGCCATCTTGATGTGGTTTTCCTCTATGGGGGCGCGAAGTAGGGCCTAAGTGGGAGGTAACAGGCTCCGCGTCAATTCAAGTCGTCGGCCTGGGGTGGCAAGTGGCCCTGGGGAAGCGGAGGGGTGCCATGCGCGTCGCCCATCCGACGAAGAGCGGCGACCTTGTCGTGAAGGGGTGCCCATTCATCGCTTTCGGCAATCGCTGCCCAGATGGATTCGACCTCTTCGATCAGCATCGATTCAGGGCCGTCGCCATGCCAGTAGGGATGGGTGTCGCCGACCGGCTTGAAGCCTTGCATGATCTCGGCCAGTGCGCCGGTCGCGCTGCGTCCGCCGCGATGATCGAAGAAGAATTGATCGGGCGCGATACCGCTTTCGGTCATCTGCTTTTCGCATGCATTCACCAAATCCGCGTTGGCCTCGGCATCGCGGCTTTCCAGCCCCAGTCGCCAGCACCAGCGTCTGCCGATCGCCTCCATGTAAAGCGGACCGAAGCGCTCCATCGCTGCGATCAGGGGCGGGGCGTCAGTAAGGAGGCGCAAGGCGACGGCGAACTGGCCGCAGTTCCAATGAAGCGCTTCGGGCTGGCGCCCGAAAGCATAGAGGCCCTGATGGTCGAAATAGGCGGCGGTGAAGCTTGGATCCCACTTCGGCAGGAAACGCCATGGGCCATAGTCGAAGCTTTCGCCCGAAATGTTCATATTGTCTGTGTTCAGCACGCCGTGGACGAAGCCGGCCACCATCCAGCTGGCGGCGAGATCGGCCATACGTTCGACCACCAGGTGCATCAGGCGCACCGATGGATCGTCGCGGTCAGGAGCATCGTCTGGCGGGGGAGGGCCGGGAAACTGCTCGAGGCAATAATCGATGAGCCGTGCCATGTGCTCGGCTTCTTCCAGAGCAAGGAGGCGCTGGAAGGTGCCGATGCGGATATGACCGTGGCTGAGGCGGGTCATGACGGCTGAACGCGTCGGGCTGGGTTCGTCCCCGCGCCACAATTCCTCGCCCGTTTCCACGACGCTGAATGTCTTGGACGTGTAAACGCCAAGAGCTTCGAGCATTTCGGTGGCGAGGATTTCCCTTACCGCGCCTTTCAGGGTGAGCCGACCGTCGCCTGCACGGCTCCACGGTGTCCGGCCCGATCCCTTGGTGCCGAGATCGAGCAGGCGATTTTCTCCATCGCGCATCTGTGCAAACAGAAAACCGCGGCCATCGCCGATTTCCGGATTGTACACGCGAAACTGGTGGCCGTGGTACCGCAGGGCCAGCGGACGGGCGAGATTGTCTGCCAGAGGCTCGAACCGTCCGAAATGATTTTGCCACTGGTCGTCGGTCAACCCGTCCAGTCCGACACCTGCGGCGTGCCGGTCGTTGCGAAACCGCAGGCGGGTTTTCGGGAAATCGGCAGGCGCGACGGGATCACCCAGCCAATCGGCCAAAGATTCGATCGGCGTGTCGGGGCGATAGCTCACGGCTTGCGGTTCGGCGCGCATGCAGCGATAGTGGGCGGCAAGCCCATCTGTTACAAGGGCACCTGAGACAAGCCACCAAGGTTTTCGCCGCCAGACATGGATAAAAGCTTTACCGACCGCCACTGGCAGAGCGCCGACGGTCTCACCCTGCATTTCCGGGAATATGGCAGTGCCGGCAATCGCCCACCGGTGATCTGCCTGCACGGCCTGACGCGCAATGCGCGCGATTTCGAAGATCTTGCGCCGCACATTGCGGGGCAGGGCTGGCGTGTGCTGGTCCCTTCGATGCGGGGACGCGGCGATAGCGACTATGCCGAAGATCCGGAGAGCTATCAGGTCGGCACCTATATGCTGGACGTTCTGGCCCTGCTCGATACAGAAGAAATCGACAGCTTCGTGTCGATCGGGACATCGATGGGCGGGCTGATCACATTGGCACTGGCCGCGGTCCACCCCGATCGCATCAAGGGGGCGGTACTAAACGATGTCGGGCCCTTGCTGGAAACCGCAGGGCTCGATGCGATCAAGACATATGTCGGCCAGGGTCGCAGCTTCCCCACCTGGATGCATGCGGCCCGTGCGCTCGAGGAAGTGCATGGCGATGCCTTTCCCGACTACGGAACCGAAGAGTGGATCGCCATGGCCAAGCGCACGCTGACGCTGTGCAACAACGGTCGGATCGCCTTCGATTACGATATGAAAATTGCAGAGCCGATCATGGCTGCGGACGAGGCAGCGGTTCCGCCGGACCTGTGGCCGGCATTCGGCGTTCTGGCTGGCAAGCCATTGGCGCTGTTGCGCGGCGAGTTGTCGCAGCTCTTGTCGGTACAGGCCTTCGAAGAGATGCAGCGCCGCGCCCCCGGCGCCATTGCTGCCACGGTTCCCGCAGTCGGCCATGCGCCAACGCTGGACGAACCCGAGGCACGTGCGGCGATCGACGCTTTGTTGGCGCGCTGCGCATGACGCGGGCACGACCGGGCACGGTGCCGCATATCCTGCACCTGCATTCCACCTTTGCGCCCGGCGGCAAGGAACTGCGCACGGTGCAGTTGATCAATGCCCTGGGAAAGAAGGCGCGGCACACGATCGTATCGGGCGAACCGGCGGAGCAGGGCGCTGCGGACCGGATCACGCGGGGTCTGGAAGTCGGCATGCAGCCGGAATTTCCGAGCCTGAAGGGATGGCCCCTGCCGGGCCGGCTGCAGAAGCTGGCCAAGGCCATGAAGGGCTACGATCTCGTCTGCACGTACAATTGGGGCGCGATGGATGCCGCCATGGCGCACACGCTGTTCAAGGATCTGCATGGCCTTCCGCCGCTCATTCACCACGAGGACGGTTTTGACGAAACGGAGCTGAAAAAGCTCAAGAAAAGCAGGACGTGGTATCGCCGCATCGCATTGGGCAAGGCGTCGGGGCTGGTCGTTCCTTCCGAACGACTGGAAGAAATTGCGCTGGTCGATTGGCAGCAGCCGCTCGGCAGGGTGAAGCGCATCCCCAACGGGGTCGATACCAAAGCCTTCGCCATGCGACCTAAAAAGGACGCTCTCCGCCTGATAAAGCATCCCGGGGAGTTCTGGGTCGGTACACTGGCCGGATTGCGCACGGTCAAGAACCTGCCGCGACTGGTTCGGATCTTTACCGAACTTGATGAAAACTGGCATCTCGTGATCCTTGGCGAGGGCGAGGCGCGCAACGCCATCCTCGCCGAAGCCGATCGATTGCAGATCAATCACCGAGTCCACCTGCCGGGCGCCGTTTCGGATCCGGCACGCGTCGTCGGGCTGTTCGACATCTTCGCACTGTCGAGCGATTCGGAGCAGTTCCCGCTGTCGGTGGTCGAAGCAATGGCGGCCGGACTGCCCGTTATTGCCCCCGCGGTGGGCGATATTGCGAATATGGTCTCCGACAGAAACGCCGAGTTCATTGCCAGCGCCGGAAACGAGGAGGAACTGGGCGCGGCGCTGGCGAGGCTGGCCGGGTCGAAAGACCTGCGCAAGGAGGTTGGAGAAGCCAATCGAACCAAGGCCGTAGCCGAATTCGACGAAGCGAAGATGATCGCGACCTATCGTCGACTGTATTCCAGTGCGATGAAAATTGATCTCTAAAGCGTTTCAGCCGCGGTTAACCCGGGCGGGGACAGGCTTTAGCGACCATTGCCCTTGTCCGCGCCTATCCTTAAAGAGCCGCGCAAACCGATATCTACCGAGATGGAGCCCGGCCCTGTGGCCCTGACACCCAAGAACCAACTGACCCGCCAAGACAAGCGCGCCCAGCAGGATAACGCCCAGCAGGAAGCGCTCATGCGCGAAGTCGACGACGCCGTCCGTCAGGGCGACGCCGAAGAATTCCTCAGCAAGTGGGGGAAGCCGCTTTTCGCACTCCTGATCGTCGGCCTTCTGGCATTCGGCGGTTACCTCTTCTGGCAGAGCCGACAGGAAGCTGCGATGGAGCGTAATTCCGAAGCTCTCGTCGCAGCGCTGGATCAGGTCCAGGCCGGCAATGTCGATTCCGCTTACGATCGGCTGGAGGAACTGGCCGCTTCGGACAAAAGCGGGGCAGGCGTTGCCGCGGCAATGATGCGCGCGGGGATTGCCCAGCAGCGCGGCGATGCCGCGGAAGCTTCCACCATTTTCAAAAGCGTGGCTGCAAACGACAAGGCGCCGCCCGCGATGCGCGAGCTTGCCCGTCTGCGCGATGTCACGCTGAATTATGACAAGATGACGAGCGCCGACATCGTCGCCACGCTCAAACCGCTGGCCACGCCCGGCAACGCGTTCTTCGCGAGTGCGGGCGAACTGGTAGCCCACGCCTATCTCGATCAGGGAAAGCGTGCCGAAGCGGGCGCCTTGTTCGCGCAGATCGCGAAAGACGAAAACAGCCCTGAATCAGCGCGTTCGCGCGCGCGGCAGATGGCCGGAGTTCTTGGCGTCGATGCGATCGAAGATGTCGATGCATTGCTCGAAGCCCAGGGAATCGGACGCGATAATCCCGAAGGCGCCGGCCCCTCGGTAGAAACCGAATAGGAACGCCCTGGCTTTGCCGAATACTGACGAAACGAGGAAACAGATGAACTGCAGCAATATTTCGCGCACCGCGCTTGTCGCAGCACTGGCCATCGGCCTCGGGGCTTGCAGCGGCGGGCTTTTCGGCGGCGGCGACGGCAAGAAGGTCACGCCCACGATGGGTGAACGCCAGCCGATCCTCTCGCGCATCGAAACCGGCGCGAAGGTCGATCCGGCGCTGGCGGATGTGTCGGTGGTTCTTCCTCCTGCGCGGGTCAACGAAACCTGGGCGCAGGCCGGCGGCAATGCGGCCAAATCTTACGGGCATCTGGCGCTGGCCGATACACCAAGCCGGCTCTTCAGCGTCAATGTCGAAGGGGCCAGTCAGCGCCGTCGTCTCGGCGCATCGCCGGTAATCGGTGACGGCATGATGTTCGTGGTCGGCGGGGACGGCGCTCTGACCGCCTTCGACGCCCAGACGGGTGCGCGGCGCTGGGGCTATAATCCCGGTGTCGCCAATAATCTCAAACCGTCCGCATTCGGCGGTGGTGCAAGCTACGACAACGGCAAGATCTACATGACCGACGGTGTCGGCGATGTGGTCGCGCTGAACGCCTCCGATGGTTCGGTAATCTGGAAGGTAAAGCCGTCCGGCCCGCTGCGCGGTTCGCCAACCGTAGCCTTCGGTTCCATCTTTGTCATGACTCAGGATAACCAGATATTCGCCCTGAACGCCACGAACGGCGAGGTTCAGTGGCAGGAATCGGGATCATCCACTCAGGCCGGGGTCTTCGGCGTCGCCGCACCTGCGGCAGGACAGGGTACGGTTATCGCCGGGTACAGTTCGGGCGAACTCATCGCTCACCGCTACGAAAATGGCCGTACATTGTGGGCGGATGCTCTGGCACTCACGTCGATCTCGACGCAGGTCGGATCGCTCACCGACATCGATGCCGACCCGATCATCGACAACGGCCGCGTCTATGCGCTTGGCCAGGGTGGCCGGATGGCTGCGTATGAACTGGTCAGCGGGCAACGCATCTGGGAGCTCAATCTCGCGGGCATTTCCACGCCGGCCATCGCAGGCGAATGGCTGTTCACTCTTACCGACGATGCCCGTCTGCTGGCGATCGCCCGCTCCACCGGCAAGGTGCGGTGGCTGACCCAGCTGCCGCGCTGGCGGAACGAGAAGAAGAAGGAAGATCCGATCTTCTGGTCCGGTCCGGTCCTTGCCGGCAACAATCTGTGGGCGGTCAATTCCGAAGGCAAGGTGTACCGGATCAGCACCGGCGAAGGTGCAGCGTCCGAATTCACGGACCTGAAGGAGCCGGTATCGCTGGCGCCGGTCGTTGCAAACAACACGCTTTATATTCTTGACGATAGCGGACGGATTACCGCCTTTCGCTGATTTTACTGCTACCGTGACCCGTGTGTTAACCAATGAAGGCTAACGAGCGACGGTCATGACTGCGATAGCGCCAGCACCACCCACCCGGCCGAAGAGCGACGTCTCCTCGGCCGTCGGGTTGGTGGGGCTTGCAGGGCTCATTGCCTGGGTCGTTTTCGCCCGATCCTTTCCGGACATCGCCGAGGCTTTCGATCTGGCCGTCCCTCGCGAGACATTGGGCGGCCCCAATTCCGCATTGTTCGGCTTGCTGGCGGCCGCGCTGCCCATGGCGGCGTGGTCCGTTCTGGTCGATAAGGTCCATCGGCGCCCTTCGACCGGGCTCGACTGGTCGCTGGTACGCAGCCGAAAGCCGGACCGCGGTGTAACCCTGGTCAAACTGGCCGGGTTATGGGCGACATGGGCCATCATCGCCTGTCTGTATTGTCTGTGCCGGTGGTATTGGGACGGTCAGTATGTCTTTTCGATACAGGTGCTTGCTTACGCCGCCATTCCGCTTGTGGTGCTGTCCCTCCCGTACATGTTCTGGATTGACCGCGCGCTCGTAAAGCAACGCGATCACACCTGGCATTTCGGCGCCCTTTTGCTGATGCGGCCCGGCTGGGACACGGAAGAAATCAAGAAGCACTGGCGCGCGTGGATCATCAAGGCCTTCTTCACCGCCTTCATGATTTCGATCATTCCGTTCGCTTTCCGCACGGTCGTGACGGCGGACATCGCCGAAGTCATGGCGCGGCCGGAACGGGTGGTGCTGACGGCTATCGAAGCGATGTTCATGATCGATGTGATGATCGGCACGGTCGGATACATCGTCACGATGCGACCGCTCGATGCGCATATCCGGTCGGGCAATCCCCTGCTAGCAGGATGGGTCGCTGCACTGATCTGCTACCCACCCCTGGTGTGGGGCATTCTGGGTGACGGCAGGGCGATCAATTACGAACAGAACGCGGCAAGTTGGCTCCACTGGCTTGCGGGCCACGATACTCTGATCGCCGTGTGGGGCGGGGTGCTGGTCCTGCTTACGGGCATTTATGCCTGGGCCACCTTTGCTTTCGGGCTTCGGTTTTCCAATCTCACCTATCGCGGCGTGCTGACGAACGGCCCCTATCGCTTCACGCGCCATCCCGCCTATCTGTCGAAGAACCTCTTCTGGTGGTGTTCCGTCCTGCCGTTTCTCGTCACCACCGGTTCGCCGGTAGAGGCGATACGTAACAGCTTCTTTCTGCTGGTCGTGAACGGAATCTACTTCTGGCGCGCCAAGACGGAGGAGGCGCATCTCCTGGCCGAAGATCCGAAGTATCGGGAATATTACGCGTGGATGGCGCATAACGGCCTGATAACCGCGCCGCTGACAAAATTGTGGAACCGCTTCAGGCCGCGTCCCGCGATTTCGGCGGAAGCGGCCCGATAATTATCCGAGCGGCTGGCCGTCGTCGGTCTGGTACATACGCAGATCGCGCTTTTCGGGCGGGTTGGCCGCCATCACCTGACGGAACTGCTCCATATGGGCGGATTTGCCATGGGCATCCAGCGCCTGCTGATCGCGCCACCGTTCGAACAGGACCAGCGTATCGGGGTCTGCAAGATCGCTGGCGAAGCTGTAATCGATGCACCCGTCCTCTGCGCGGCTGGCGCGCACCATTTCGACCAGTGCCTTGCGCGTTGCGGCGTCGAGCGGGCGACCCAGCTTAATCATTCCGTTGATCTGGATCATTGCCGTTCTCCCAGGCCTGTCAGAAGCTGTATTTGTAAACGCGGCTGATGTCTTCGCCCCATTCACCATGATAGCGGTTCAGCAGGACCTGAGCCGGCACTCTGCCGCTGGCCACGATTTCGTCCAGCGTTTCCAGAAAGCCCGTTTCATTATCGCCGGAGGAGTTGAGGCGCGCCCGCTTGGCAAGACCGGAGCGGGCAATGGGAAGCACCTGTTTTGCAAGCTCGCGCAATGTGCCACCGCCCGGGATCGGCGCGTCGAGCGCCAGTTTGGGCACGGCATTGCGCAGGTCTTCGCGTTCTTCCACGGTCCAGTCCTTGACGAGATCCCATGCCGCATCGAGCGAGCTCTGTTCATAGAGCAGGCCCACCCAGAATGCGGGGAGGGCACAGATCCGGCTCCACGGGCCGCCATCGGCGCCGCGCATTTCCAGGAAGCTTTTGAGGCGGACTTCGGGAAATGCGGTCGAGAGGTGATCCCACCAGTCGCTCTGCGTCGGTTTTTCGCCCGGCAGGACCGACAGCCTGCCGTCGAGGAAATCGCGGAAACTGAGGCCGGCGGCATCGATGTATTTCCCATCACGGAAGACGAAATACATCGGCACGTCGAGCATGTAATCGACCCAGCGTTCGTAACCGAAGCCGGCTTCGAACACGAAGGGCAGCATGCCGGTACGATGCGGATCGGTATCGCTCCAGATATGGCTGCGATAGGACAGGTACCCGTTGGGCTTGCCTTCGGTGAAGGGCGAATTGGCAAACAGTGCCGTGGCGAGCGGCTGGAGGGCCAGGCTGGTGCGAAACTTGTGCGCCATGTCCGCCTCGCTCGAATAATCGAGGTTTACCTGGATGGTGCAGGTACGCAGCATCATGTCGAGGCCGAGGCTGCCGACGCGCGGCATGTGCCGAAGCATGATGTCATAGCGGCCCTTGGGCATGATCGGCAGATCTTCGCGCGTCTTGTCGGGCCACATGCCGAGGCCGAGGAAGCCGACACCGAACCGTTCGCCGACTTGTTTGACCTGGTCGAGATGGCGCCCAGTTTCAGCACAGGTCTCGTGAAGGTTTTCGAGCGGAGCGCCGGACAGTTCGAGCTGTCCTGCCGGTTCGAGGCTTACGGTCCCGTCGTCGCCGCGCATTGCGATGACCTTGCCGCCTTCTTCGACAGGCTCCCAGCCGAACTCCCGCAAACTCAGCAGGATATCCCGAATACCTCCGGGCTCGTCATACGACGGCGCCTTGAACGTCTTGCGACAGTAGACGAGCTTTTCATGCTCCGTACCGATCCGCCAGGCGTCTTTCGGTTTCTCCCCACCGGCCATCGGGGCGACGAGCTGGTCGCGCGATTCGATGATGGGATCTTCACTGCTGGAGGTGTCGCGCGTGCTCATGCTGGTTGCGATAGGAAACCGAACCTTGCGTGGAAAGGAAATTATTCTTCGCCGAGCCAGTCGCCTGCCTCGGCCATCCAGACCGATATTCCCGCAATGGCTGCCGTCTCGCCGCGCAGGATGCGCGGGCCGAGGCTGATCGCCACAGACGCTGGATGCGCACGGATGGCGGCGCGTTCCGCATCGTCGAAGCCGCCTTCCGGACCGACCAGCAAGGCAGCGGGGCCTTCGGCATAGCAAAAGGCATCGGCAGCCGCTTCGCCGCCTTCCTCATCGGCGAAGAACAGATGCCGTTCCTGCGGCCAGTCACGCAGCAGCGCGTCGAGCTTCGTGACGGGAGCGATCTCGGGCAGCGCCGTACGGGCGCATTGTTCGGCCGCTTCTGTGACGATCGTATCGGCACGCTCGGGATTCAGCTTGTCCGCCACGCACCGCCGCGTGACGATGGGCGAAATGCGGGCGACCCCCAGCTCGGTCGCCTTTTCGAGGACGATGTCGAACCGGTCTTTCTTCAGCAGAGCCGCGCAAAGCCAGAAATCCGGCACCGGCTCGCGCGGGCGCAGATGGTCGGTGGGCTGCAGCAGGACATGGCGTTTGCCGGTCTCAACCACTTCTGCCGCCCATTCACCGCTGATATCGTCGCATAAAATCACGGCATCGCCTGACGAAACGCGCATGACCTTTGCAAGGTAGTGCGCCTGATTGCCTTCGACCTGCACAGGCTGTTTCGACGACAGTTCCTGTTCGACGAAAAGGCGAGGAGCGGATCTGGGCGGCCATTCTGGTGTTGCGGGCATGGCTTTGCAGGTGGCACGCCTGCGGTTAGGGAGCAAGCGATGAGCGAAACCGCCAACATGGATGTCGTACCCGACAGCGAACATCGCGGCATCGTCGCGAGACTGCCGCAAGTGCCGCGCGATCTTGCGCAATTGGCGCGTTTCGATCGGCCGATCGGCTGGTGGCTGCTGTTCTGGCCCTGCGCCTGGGGCGTGTGGCTGACAGGGGCGGGTTGGCAATTGGAACTCGTTGCCTGGCTCCTTCTTGGGAGCATCGCCATGCGCGGCGCAGGCTGCGTCTATAACGACATCGTCGATGCGGATCTGGATCGCAAGGTGGCGCGCACCGCGGCCCGGCCCGTGGCGAGCGGGCGCATTTCGAAGAAACTGGCATGGGGCTGGCTGTGCGCTCTGGGCGCTGTCGGACTGCTGGTGCTGCTGCAACTGCGCCCGATCGCGCAGGGCGTGGCACTTGCCAGTGTCCTGCTGGTGGCGGCCTATCCGTTCATGAAGCGCATCACATGGTGGCCGCAGGCCTGGCTGGGGATGGTGTTCACCTGGGGACTGCTGGTCGGCTGGACACAGTTGCGCGCAGACAATCTGGACGCGCTGGCCGCCATGTATGCCGGCGCGGCGCTGTGGGTCATCGGATATGACACGATCTATGCCATGCAGGATCGCGAAGACGATGCGCTGGTCGGCATTCGGTCGTCCGCCTTGCGTATGGGTACCAAAGTGCGCGGCGGGGTGGCATTCTGCTATGCTGCGGCCGTGGCACTTTGGGCGCTGGCCTTCTGGCTCTACCGGGCAGACTGGGTTGCACTGCTGGCGCTCCTGCCGGCAGCAGGACATCTCCTCTGGCAGGTTGCGACGCTCGATGGAGAGGCGCCGGGCAATCCGCTGGATCGCTTCCGTGCGAACCGTTGGACGGGCGCGCTCGTCGCTGCCGCGTGCTTCGTCGTAGGCAATGCCTGATGTGCAATCTCTACCGCATGACCAAGGGCAGGGACGAGGTCGCCAGATTGTTCAGGGCGGTGAACGATCTGGGCGGCGCAAATTTCGGCGAGGAGGTATTTCCCGGCTATCCCGGTGCCGTGGTAGCCGAAGGCACGCTCAGCCAGATGACCTGGGGGTTTCCTCTCATCCTAAAGGGCAAGAATGGTCAGCCCTTGAAGCCCAGGCCGGTCAACAACACGCGCACCGACAAGCTCGACAGTTTCTTCTGGCGCTACAGCTTCGAAGAGCGGCGCTGCCTGATCCCCGTTACCGCCTGGGCCGAAGCCGAAGGCCCAAAAGGGGGCAAGACCCGTACCTGGCTGTCGCGTCCGGACGCGGACCTTTTCGCCGTAGCGGGCGTATGGCGCGAAAGCGACGAATGGGGGAGGTGCTATTCCATGGTCATGACCGATGCAGCGGCCGCCGCTGCCGAACTTCACACGCGAATGCCCGTGCTGCTGCGAGAGGAACAGTGGCCCGTGTGGATCGACGGTTCGCCCGCGGATGCGCGCGCCTTGTGCGAGCCGTGGTCGGGCGATCTGGTTATCGAGCGGACCGATCAGCCTTGGGCTGGAGAGCCAGCGCCCATGCAGCGACTGCTGTAACGCCCATGCGCATTGCCCTGTTCGAACCCGAGATTGCGGGCAATGTCGGCAACGTCATGCGCCTTGGCGCATGCATGGGCGCAGGCATCGACCTGATCGAACCGCTTGGGTTCCCCTGGGACGACAGGCGGGTTCGCCGCGCCGCCATGGATTACATCGATCACGTCGAGATTATTCGCCACGCGGATTTCTCCGCATTCCGGAAAGCGCGCGCAGGTGCTCGTATTGTCCTCTTCACGACGCGGGCGACCCAGTCTTCTTACGATTTTTCCTATCGCTCTGACGACGTCCTGCTGTTCGGCAAGGAAAGCGCAGGCGTGACCGATGCCGTGCGCGCAGTGGTGGATGCGAGCGTGCGATTACCGATGCGGGCGGAGGTCCGATCGCTCAATCTCGCCACAAGTGCGGGCATGGCTCTGGGCGAGGCGCTGCGGCAGACGCATGGTCTGCCCGGATGAATCCTTGCCGTGGACAACTCCCGCGCGAGAATTGAGCGACTCGGCAAGGCATTCTTAACCTTGCGGGCATGACCGACACCTTCGCCGCTCTTTCGGATCCAACGCGTCGGCTCCTGCTCGATCGGCTGAGCGAGAAGGGGGGCTTGACGCTCTCTGCTCTGGCCGAAGATCTGCCGATGACGCGGCAGGCGGTGGCCAAGCACCTCGCCGTGCTCGAAGCGGCCGAACTGGTCGCTACCGAGCGCGACGGGCGCTGCAAGCGGCACTATCTCAATCCGATGCCACTGGCGAAAATGGCCCGCCGATGGCTCGGCCGGTTCGAGGATGTTCCTCTGGCCGCGATGGCTGGATTTCACGGCGCACCGGGTGCGGTTCAGGTGGCGCGAACATAGGCTCCCTGGGCAGCAGCTCATTCATAGCTGACCACCTCGAATTCGATCCCGTCCCAATCGAAGAAGTAGAACCTCCGGCCCGGTTCGTAATCGTCGTGGCCGAACGGTTTGAGCCCGTAGAACGTCACGACTTTCTCCGCCGCGTCGAGATCGTCGACAGTGAACGCCACGTGATTGAGCGGATTGCCCTTCGCAAAGTCGCCGGTCACGTGATCGCCCGTATAAAGGGCAATGTAGTCGTGCTTCTCACCCACATGGATCGAGCGTCCACCCATCTTGGATTGGCCGCGCCAGCGTTCTTCCCAGCCGAGCAGATCGATGAGCAGCGCGGCGCTGCGGTCGGGATCCGTGACCGATATATTCGTGTGTTCAAGCCGTCCGATGGGCATTGTGCATCTCCTTTTTGGCAGGCGCTCGAACAGGGTTCGGACACATGCCTGCGGTTTCGATGCACACCCTATGCAACCTCAAGCTTACTTGAGGTCAAGCTTCAATTCGCCTATCAGAGAAATCGATGAATCCGAACGATCTGCTCACCATCGGCGACCTTGCGCGCAGGACCGGTCTCACCCCCTCGGCGATACGCTTTTACGAAGACAAAGGGCTTCTCCAGTCGCACCGTACCGGCGGTAACCAGCGGCGCTTCCTGCGCAGCGATATCCGGCGGCTGAGCTTCATTCTCATCGTGCAGAAGCTCGGCCTGTCGCTCGAAGAGATAGGCGGGCATCTGCGCAGCCTACCGCAGGGCCGGACCCCGTCGAGCTTCGACTGGTGGAAGATCAGCGAGGCCATTCGTGAGAGTCTCGACCGCAGGATCGCCCAGCTCCAATCGCTTCGCGACAATCTCGATGGCTGTATCGGATGCGGTTGCCTGAGCCTGAAGACTTGCAAGCTGTACAACCCCGACGACGTTGCTGCCGAGGGCGGACCGGGGCCGCGGGTTCTGCGGTAAAGCCGGCAAAGCCGTCAGCCGCATTGATTCCCGGCACAACCGAAGGTATCAAATCCACGCGGAGACCACGTTCCCGCCTCTGACATTCAAGACCGGGACGGCCCGGCGATTTCAGGAGGCTGTTATGGCGTGGCTCGCTTTGTTTTTCGCAGGGCTTTTCGAAATTGTCTGGGCAACCGCGATGAAGCAGTCGGAAGGCTTCACGCGCTTCTGGCCCACCGTCACCATGATCGTTGGAATGATCCTGAGCTTTGGGCTGCTGGCCTGGTCGATGAAGGTGCTGCCGCTGGGAACCGCCTATACGATCTGGACGGGGATCGGCGCGCTCGGGGCCTTCATCATCGGGATTGCCTATTTCGGCGAAGCGTTTTCATTCGCCCGCGTGACGGCTGCCGTCCTGATCGTATGCGGGCTCGTTCTCATGAAAATATCGACGCCGGCCTGATCGGGCGACGCCGCTGCCGGGTCAGTATTCCGGTCCCAGATCGGCGTCGAGGTCGCGCGGGCGGGCGAAGTGCACCAGCTTTCCGCAGCCGTCCCGCAGATCCGCCCAGTCTTCGATGTCGAGTTCGAATACGGCGAAAGCGGCGGTGGGAAATTTTACCTTGGCTTCATCGTACAGGGCGTTTTCGTTTTTCGGAGCCACCAGTTCGAACAGCATGTCGCCAAGGCCGGGATTGTGGCCCGACACGAGCAGTGTGTCGGCATCGCCGCCTGCTTCGCGGATCACTTCCATGATGGTATCCGTTCCTGCGAGGTAGAGCCGTTCGTCCCATTGCGGTTCGAGATCGGGAATACCTTCGGACAGGGTGAGCTTCACCCGCTCTGCCGGACTGGCGACGAGCTTGTCCCACTTGATCCCATGTTCGCGGATATGATCGCCGACGACCTGCGCGCCCTTGCGGCCACGGGTGTTGAGGCCGCGGTCGAAATCGCGCTTGTCGCTCTGGCCCCAATCGGACTTGGCATGGCGCAGCAGGCCGAGAATTTTCATGCGTGCGTCTTCACTGAGGCTGCTTCTCCGCTGGCGAATGCTCGGGGCTAACAACACCGTTGGCCACGCGCTGTAAAGCTTCTTCGAGTGTCAGCCTCGTGACGGGTGTGCCTTCGGGGAAGGCCGACAGCAGCCGTGTCGGGAATGCGGGAGAGAGGACCACGAAATGGCCGGAGTCCTCGCGCGTGCGGATCAGGCGCCCGAAAGCCTGCGCCAAGCGTGCGCGAATGATCCGGTCGTCATACCGTTTCGCACCGCCATCCTGCTCGGCGGCAGCAGCGCGGCGGGCGCGGTGGAGAATGGTCGGGCGCGGCCAGGGCACACTTTCCATCACCACGCAGCGCAGCGACCGGCCGGGCACGTCGACCCCGTCGCGCAGCGCATCGGTGCCGAGCAGGCTGGCGCGCGGATCGTCCCGGAATATGTCGGTCAGCGTGCCTGTATCGATCGGGTCGACGTGCTGCGCATAGAGCGGCAGGCCTGTGCGGGCGAGCCGGTCCGCGATGCGGCCATAGACCGCGCGCATGCGGCGGATGGCGGTGAACAGGCCCAGCACGCCGCCGTCAGATGCCTCGATCAGCCGCGCGTAGGCGCCGGCGAGGGCCGGGATGTCGCCTTTCCGGATGTCGGTGACGATCAGGACTTCGGCACGGCTGGCATAATCGAATGGGCTGTCTGCCTGCGCTGTCTTTGGAGCGAGTTCGAGATGGGGTGCGCCGCTCTTGGCGATGGCATGAGGCCAGTCGGGCCCGGTTTCGTCGCGATCGGTCAGGGTGGCGCTGGTCAGCATCACCCCGTGAGCCGGCTCGAGCACCACCCGGGCGAACGGCTTCATCGGATCGAGCCAGTGGCGATATAGCCCGACGTCGAATTCGCGGGCATCGTTGCGGTCGACCTGTAGCCAGTCGACGAATTCGGGGTCCGCCGGACCGCCCAGCCGTGACAGCAAGGCTTCCCAGGCTGCGATGAGGTCGATCCGCCAGGCGAGCGAGTGGCGGGCCCCCTCGATCCGGGCGCGGCCCTGGCCATCGAGCCAGTCGGGCGCGTCTTCCATGATGGCTTCCAGACGACCGGCGAGTTTCAGCAGGGGCGTGCGTATCGCCGCAAGCGCCTGTGCGGCGGTCCCGGCCGCCTCGACAAGCTCGCCCGGTAGCTGCGCGCATTCGGTTTCGATCCCGTATCCAGCTTCCAGACCGCTTTCGTCGCGCGCGAATGTGGTTGTGCGCACGGCAGCGAGCAATTCCTCGAGCGGGCCGAGGGGGGCAGCTTCGGCCAAACGTCCCAGCCAGCCTTCGGAGGGTAGCGCCTGGGCGGCGTCGACTGCGGCTTCGACGGCCACGCCGCCTGCATCGTCATAGCTTGCGACATCGGCGAGCCGCGCCGAAAGCCCACGGCGACGGCCGCGGCTGTTCTTTTCCGGGCCGATGATCCAGCGGCGCAGTTCGATCGCTTCCTGCCCGGTAAGCGCAGCGGAGAACGTGCTGTCGGCGGCATCGAACACATGATGCCCTTCGTCGAAGACGATCCGCGTCGGACGGCTGGCCGGATCGCGCCCCCGTGCTGCGTTGACCATCACCAGCGCATGGTTGGCAATCACGAGATCCGCCTGCGCCGCATTCCTGGCGCTGCGTTCGATGAAGCATTTCCGATAGTGCGGGCAGCCGGCGTAGACGCATTCGCCGCGCTGGTCCGTCAGAGCCGCGATCCCGCGTTTGCGGAAGAGCGTACCGAGCCAGCCGGGAAGATCGCCGCCGATCATGTCGCCGTCCTGCGAATAGGCTGCCCAGCGGGCCACGAGATGGGCCAGGATTGCGGGGCGTCCGGCAAACCCGCCTTGCAGCGCATCTTCCAGATTGAGCAGGCAAAGGTAATTTTCCCGCCCCTTTCGCACCACGACTGGCGGTGAGCCGTCCGGGCGCGCTGCCGGCCATGCGCGATTGCTTTCGCGCCGCAATTGCCGCTGGAGGTTCTTTGTATAGGTCGATACCCATACCGTCCCGCCGGAGCGTTCCGCCCACAGCGACGCCGGAGCGAGATAGCCGAGCGTCTTGCCGATGCCGGTCCCGGCCTGCGCCAGTAGCACATGCGGGCGTTTTTGCCGGTCACGGGGCCCGAAGACATGGCCCGCACCGCGCGAGAAGGACCGCTGGCCTTCGCGCTGTTCGGCGCCTTCGCCGGTCAGCCGGGCAAGCTGGGCCTCGATCTCAGGCTCTTCGATCAACACTTGCGCGGGCTGGGGACGCTCGGGCGTTTCTTCCCATTCGGGCAGGCGGCTGAAGAGCCATTTTTCCGCCCGTTCCGGCCTTCTTATATGGGCCGAGAGAACACCGGCCCATGGCCAGCGCAGTCGGGCGAGCGACTGCAGCGAAGACCATGCGCCTTCGCGTTCGGCCCAGTCTTCGCTTTCGCACGTGGCCATCAGCACGCCTGCCGCCTGCTGGAGCAGTAACGGGACCGATGCGTCGTCCACCGGCTCATCCAGTGACAGCGCATGGGCGAGGCCTTTGGGGGTCGGCACGCAGAACTTGGCCGGGTGGATAAAGGCGAACAGTTCCAGCAGATCGAGGCCGGAAAGGTCGGGGTAACCCAGCCGACTGGCAACCAATGGCGCATTCATCAGCAATTGGGGCGTGTCGGCGGCAGCCATCACGGCTTCGCCTTTCGAACAGCCACGCGTGCTGCCGTTCGCATCGCGCAGCCAGGTTCCCGCGTGGCTGGCGTGAAGGGCGGGAAGAGGCAGGGGCTGGATCACCGAAAGACCATGAAAGGGAGGGAACGAAAAGTAAACAGAAGCTGGCAGAACTATGCCGAAGGGTGCTCGGTTCGTCGCGATTGGTCGCCGCTTAGCCGTGAAACGGATTTGATTATCCGCTGTAAAACAGAAGGATAGAGTTTTCTGAACGGTCGTTCATCGGAACTGTGGCGAAAAGATGCCCGTTTTATAGTCATGAAGAAGACATGCCACTTGATCGCCAGCGCCCCCATTGCGATTGCCGCGATGGCCGCGCTCCACACCACAGCAGCAGGTGCCCAGGAAGCGCCGACCATCGTGCTCGACATACCCGAGGAAGCGCCTGCCGCATCGACTGCGCCGGTCGTGCCGTCGACCGCGCCGGTAGCGACGACATCGCCGGTACCCGCGCCGATCACCGTTCAGCTTCCCGAGCCCGAGCCGGTGGCAGAGCCGCCAGTCGTGAACGAGGCAGAACCGGTTGCGACAACGCAGACGACCCGTGCGGCTACTCGCGAAGCGCCAGCACCAGCTCCGGTCGCCGCCACACAGCAGGCCGAGCCTACGACAGCGCCGTTCGTGAATAGCGAGCCCGAGGCCGCCGGCCAGCAACCGCTCGCCGCCACGACCGCGCCGGAAAGCGCGACGCCCGCAGCCGAGCTTACGCCGGTACAGGACCCCGTGAGTGATGGGTCGGGCGCGGCGCTGCTGTTTGCTCTTCTGGCCGTCGGCGGTGTTGGCCTTGCCGCGTTCCTGCTGTTCCGTTCGCGTCGCCGTAAGCGGGACGAGGAAGTCCCCGTCATCGAGCAGCCGGTGGTCGCTGAGCCTCTGAGCCGGGACACTGAAATAGTGGGGACGACTTATAACAGCGAGCCTGCCCCGGCGATGCGTGCAGAGCCGATCACGCCCGTGACGAGCAACAAGGACGTGGCCGTCGAACTGCCGAGCGAAGCACCGCGCAATCCGGCGGAACGCGATCGCCTGCTGAAGCGCATGATCGATGCAAAGCCGGACCGCGCCAACCCCTTCGCCTCGCACAAGGCCCGCGCCAAAAGGGCCCGTCTGATCCTGCAGTCGCTGGGTACCCGCTTTACCGATCGCAAGCCGGGCATCGATCTCAGCCAGTACACCAATGTCTGGCCTGAGCTGCGCGGCTGGCGTCCTGCGACGGCCTAAAAACCCACCCGACCCTCAAAGGTGTCGCAGCGGAAGGGGCGTCCACTACCGAGTTGGGCGTCCCTTTTGCGTGCCAGTTGCCGAATTCTAGATTGCCGAGAACTTTTCGATATCGGCGATGCGGCCCGAGACGACGAGTTCGTCGTCTTCGAAGATGATCGTGTCGGGGACGGCGTGAATGAAATTCTCGCCTTCCCGCTTCACGCCCACGACCGTTACATCGAACTTCTTGCGGCACTGGCTGGTGATCAACGGCAGACCCACGATCGGTTCGGGAGCCTTGAGCCGCGCGATGGCGAATTCCTCGCCAAAAGAGATGAAGTCCAGCAGGCGTTCGTTCAGCAGGTGCGCGACGCGTTCGCCCATGCGCTGTTCGGGAAACACGACATGGGTCGCCCCCGTGCGTTCGAGAATGCGGGCGTGCTTGTCGTTGGTGGCTTTCGCCCAGATGTTGGTCAGACCCAGATCCGACAGCGCGAGGACAGCCAGTACGCTGGCTTCTATGTCCGTGCCGATGGCCACAACGGCCGCTTCGAAATCGGACACGCCGAGCTGTTCCAGCGTAGTCACTTCGGTGCAATCGGCTTCGACCACCTTGGTCAGATCGCCGGCGAATTCCTGCACCAGCCGCGGATCTGTATCGGCGCCGAGAACTTCATGGCCCATGCGTTCGAGCGTGCGGGCGATCGCCCCCCCGAACCGGCCGAGTCCGACGATCAGGACGGGTTTGCGTGTTTTAGCCGACAATGGGGTTCTCCTCGGGATAGCGGTAGGGCCGCTCGCGGCCGCCCAGGGCCAGTGCGGTCGCCACGGTAATGGTGCCCACCCGCCCGATGAACATGAGCGCGCACAGAGCGATCAGCGCGCTGGGCGGCAGATCGGCGGTAATACCCGTCGACAGGCCTACCGTGGAAAAGGCCGATATGCATTCGAACAGGATATCGTCCAGGGGAAGGGGGCTGATCGATGCGATATAGGTGGTCACGGCGAAGACGAGGGCGGCGGCCAGAACGGTGACCGAAAGGGCCTGACGTTCGACCGCCCGACCGAAGCGGCGCTGGAACAGACCCGCATCGCGGCGACCCAGCACTTCCGACAGGACGATGGCGAACAGGACGAGGAAGGTGGTGACCTTGATACCGCCCGCGGTACCGGCGCTGCCGCCGCCGACGAACATCAGGAAGTAATTCGCCATGATCGTTTCGTCGTGAAACGATCCGACGTCGAGGCTGTTGAAACCTGCCGTCCGGGGCATGACCGAATGGAATGCCGCGTTCAGCATTTTCGCGCCCGTTGTCATGGGCCCGAGCGTGTCCGGATTGTCCCATTCCATGGCAGCGGTCGCAACCAGGCCGAACAGCAGCAGGGCCACGGTGCCCGATACGGTGATCTTGGTATGAAGCGACCATTGCCGCCAGCGCAGCCTGTGCCGGCGGATGTCCTGCATCACCGGGAAACCGAGCGCGGTGAGAATGACCGAAAGCATGATCGGTCCCAGTATGACGGGGTCGGTCTGGTAGCTCATCACGCTGTCGGAAAAGCTGGAAAACCCGGCATTGTTGAAGGCGCTGACCGAATGGAACACCCCGTGCCATATGGCGGCAGGGATAGACATGCCGTGCGTGATGGCGAAGCGAGCCGCCAGCACCAAGGCGACGGCGGCTTCGACGTAGATGGTGATCTTGAAGACCAGCTTGAGCACGGATGCGGCGTCGCCCGTTTCGAGCCGGTTGCGTTCCACCTGTGTCGCCATGCGATCGCGCAGCCCGAAACCGCGCCCGACCATCAATCCGAACAGGGTCGCTGCTGTCATGATGCCGAAGCCGCCGATCTGGAACAGGATCATCACCACACTCTGGCCGAAAAGCGACCAATAGACAGGCGTGTCCTCCACGATCAGGCCGGTAACGGAAACTGCAGAGGTAGCGGTAAAGAAGGCCGTAAGCAGCGGCGCGCGTGTTCCGTCCGCGGTCGCAAGGGGCAGGCTGAGTATGGCGGTGCCAACGATGATGAACCCGAGAAAAAGCACCGGGATCAATCGAATCGGATCGCGAAAGCGAAGCATGGCGGCCGCCCTTGCTCCCACCTTTCCAACCAGTAAAGCCTAATTGCAGATCGCGGCACTGGTCGATCGCCTGCGCCTTCGCGCTTGCAACCGCGATGCGACTGGGCAAGAGGCAACAGCCATGAGCATGACCGATCTTATTACCGCCGCACGCGTTTCCAAGGCCTGGCCTTTTCAGGAGGCCCAGCGCCTGCTCAAACGCTATCCCGACGGTGCCAAGCCGGACGGTTCGCCGGTCCTGTTCGAAACCGGGTACGGACCCAGCGGTCTGCCGCATATCGGCACGTTCCAGGAAGTGCTGCGGACCACGCTGGTGCGCCGCGCCTTCGAAGCCATGATCGGCGCAAAGCCGGAAGACGGCAAGACGCGCCTCGTCGCCTTCAGCGACGACATGGACGGGCTGCGCAAGGTGCCGGACAATATCGCCAACAAGGACGTGCTGACAGCCAATCTGGGCAAGCCGCTGACACGTATTCCGGATCCGTTCGGCACGCATGAAAGCTTTGCGCATCACAACAATGCGATGCTGCGCGAATTCCTCGACCGGTTCGGTTTCGAATATGAGTTCATGTCCGCCAGCGACCGCTACAACTCCGGCGCTTTCGACGACGCCCTGCGGCAGGTGCTGCGCAAGAACGGCGCGATCCTCGACATCATGTTGCCGACATTGCGCGAAGAACGGCGCAAGACCTATTCGCCCGTCCTGCCCATCAGCCCGACCACGGGAGCGGTGTTGCAGGTGCCTGTGGAAGTGGTCGATGCCGAAGCCGGCACGATCCGCTTCACCGACGAGGATGGCAGCGTGGTCGAGCAGTCCGCGCTTGGCGGCATGTCGAAGCTGCAGTGGAAGGTCGACTGGGCGATGCGCTGGTATGCGCTGGGCGTCGATTACGAGATGTGCGGCAAGGACCTGACCGACAGCGTCACGCAGTCGGGCAAGATCGTGCAGGTCCTGGGCGGGAAGAAGCCCGAGGGGCTGATCTACGAACTCTTCCTCGACGAAAAGGGCGAGAAGATTTCCAAGTCCAAGGGCAACGGGCTGACGATCGAGGAATGGCTGACCTATGGCAGCGAAGAGAGCCTGGGTTTTTACATCTTCCCCAATCCCAAGAGCGCCAAGCAGCTCCATGTTGGCGTGATCCCGCGCGCGGTGGACGATTACTGGCAGTTCCGCGAACGCCTGTCCGAACAGGATCTGGACAAGCAACTGGGCAATCCGGTGTGGCACCTTGCGCGCGCCAATGGTGGCTTCGAAGGCAGCGAGGCACCGGGTGCGGGCGAAAGCCTGCCGGTGACCTATGGACTGCTGCTGAACCTTGCCAGCGTGCTGGGCGCCGAAGCGAGCGAGGCATCGCTGCGCGATTATCTGGAAAGCTATATCGGTGCAGGCCAGATCACGCCGGAACTGGAAGTGCTGATCAGCACTGCGGTTGCCTATACGCGCGATTACATCGTGCCCACGCTCGACAAGCGCGCGCCGACCACGAACGAAGCGGAGGCGCTCCGCACGCTCGACGCCTATCTGGCCCGTGCGAGCGAAGATACGAGCGCGGAAGATTTGCAGACGCAGGTCTATGAAATCGGCAAGCGCGAGGAATACGGGTTCGAGAGCCTGCGCGACTGGTTCAAGGCGCTGTACCAGACATTGCTGGGCAGCGAGCAGGGGCCGCGCATGGGCAGCTTCATCGCGCTTTACGGCGTGGCCAACACCCGCACACTGATTGCCGAGGCGCTGGCGAAGGCGTAGTCGCTCCGGCCTGGGGCCGGGCCTCGGCGGCCTGACGGTTCAGGTGTGCTTGCGCGTGCGGTACCATTTGGTCAGCACGTATTTCTGACCCTTGATGACCGGCGTACCGGCGTGAAGCGTATCTTCATTCGGCAGGCCTTCGGGTGTGGCGTTGTTCCACACCAGCAGCACGCCGGGCTTGGGTTCGATCGAGGCGCCCACCTCGACGAAGTGGGTGTGGCCGCCTTCTTCGACTTCGTTGAGGAAGGCCATGGCGGTCCAGCAACGCTGGCCGCCCCGCTTGCGTTCGATGTTCCAATATTCCTGATCGGTATAGAACCAGTCGTTATGCGGCTTGAATTCCTGACCCGGCAGATAGCGCTGGCCCTGGATATTCTCGCCCACCTTTCCCGGCAGGCCGAGCGCATCGTCGATGCGGCGCGAGATCGATTTGACGAAGGGATCGTGGGGATCGAAATTGCCTGAATAGGACGTGCGGAACTTGGCCACATAGGCCGTTTCGTGAAGCTGGCTGGGCCGGGCAACGGCATCGATCATGTGCATCAGGCGCTGGCATTCTTCCGGCGTGAAGAAATCGCCGATGGCGTAGATGTCGGCCTTGTCGGTCGGGACCCGGTAAGCCTGCGGATCGGCATCGAGACGTTTGCGAACTCTGGCGCCGACGCGCTTCAGAGCATCCTGATCGGGAACGGGGGCGGTCTTGGTAGTCATGCGGGACGTGTAGCAATCGCATCGTCTGCGACAAGACGTGACTTGCCAGTTTGCACGCGCCCGGTAGGTAGGGGTGAAACGTTCCGGGGGAATGGACCATGACCGACACGACTGCGCGCCGCTATTCTGCAGGGGCGATGATATTTCACTGGCTGATCGCCATACTCGTCATCGCCAACTGGCAGATCGTCGAACGTGCCCATGATTTCGAAGGCGCGATGCGTGGCACGGTCATGGGTTATCACAAGGCCGTGGGCATCACGATCCTGGTGCTGACCGTGGGACGGCTGCTGTGGCGTTCCACGCACAAGGTGCCGCCCCTGCCGTCCGATCTTGCCGGATGGGAAAAGACGCTGGCGCGCACCGTCCATGTCATCTTCTACGTCCTGCTCATCGCGCTGCCGCTGGGCGGCTGGCTGGCCAATTCGCTGACCGGGCGAAGCATCGATTTCTTCGGCCTGTTCACCATTCCGCAGCTTCCGGTGGGTGAGAACAGGGCGCTGGGCGGCACCATCTTCGACATGCACGCGCTGGGCGGATCGATCTTCATCTATCTGATCGCGCTGCATATCCTCGGCGCGCTGAAGCATACTTTCTTCGACAAGAACGGCGGGATTTTCCGCATGCTGCCCTTCGGCAAGGTCCCGGGCTGAGGCCCACGAAAAAGCCCCCGCCGATCACTCGACGGGGGCCTCATTGCCGACCGGACCACTCTCAAGCCGGCCGGCGGAAGGCGGTTACCAGAAGAAGTCGTAGATCACGTCGACCACTTCGCCGCTGTAGATATCGACCAGCATCACATCGTCGTAATAGCGGACCCAGCGATAGGGGCCGTAGACGGCGGGCAGGCGATAGCGCCACGGATCGTTGATCTGATACCGGCTGCCGAAGAACAGGCTGCCCAGCTGGAAGCCGATGCTCAGGCGGCGGTAGCGGTAATCGCGATAGGGCGAGTAGTAGCGGCCGAGGCGATAGACGTTCCGGTTGCTGTGCCGGTAGCGCTGCCAGTCGTAGCGGTTGTTGTTGCGCCAGCCACGCGAATCCCAGCGATTGTAATCGTGCCAGCGGCGGCCGTCGTAATAGCGTGACTGATGCTGGTCGCGGCGGGCTTCGCGGTAACCGTCCCGGTATCCATCGCGGCGGATGTTGCGATCTTCATACCGGTCGCGGCGACGTTCGGCCTGACGACCGTTGCGATAGGCATTGTCGCGAATGCGGCGGTCTTCGCGAACGTCCCGCCGACGTTCGTCACGGCGGCCGTCGCGATAGGCCTCGCGCCGCGCTTCCTGGCGGCGGTCGACACGGTTGCGGTCGGTGTAGGAACGGTTGCGATCGCCGGAGTAGCTGCGATTGCGCTGCTGCGCTTCCGCCCGGGCGGCCTGTTCGCGCGCCTGCTGGGAGCCACGATTGTCACGATTGAAATTGCGGTCGCCGCGGCTGATCGTGGCATCGCCGCGATTGCCCTGCCATGCTTCGCGGCGCTGTTCGCGACGTTCGCTGCGTTGCTGGCGAGCCTCGCCGCGCTGGCGGGCTTCACCGCGATTGCCGCGCTGCTGGCGCGCACCGCCGCCGCGATTACCACGGTCGCCGCGATCTGCGCGTTCCTGCCGGTCGCGGGATTGCGCCACGGCTTCGGCGGGGAGGGCGGTGATCGCCATCGCCGCCGCGAGAGCGCCGAGCGCGCTGCCCTTCATCAATTTGGTCAGTTTCATGGAGCGAATCCTTCGTCGGTACTGCCGCTCCACCACCTGCGGCTGTTGTCGATGTCGCAACATGTAACACAACGGGCTGACCCGTAAGTGAACCGACTTGACGACCTTACGTTCATCTTGAGGCCGCGTAACCTGAACCTTGCGTAAGAGATCAGGAGGTGGCCGGGCGGCGAAGCGCTCTCCTTGGAGCGCCGCCGCCCGGCCGGATCGATCAGGCAGCCTGCTTGATATCGCGCAGGGTAATGTCGAAGGTAAGATCTTCGCCTGCGAGCGGGTGGTTGCCATCGGCCTTGATCGTCTGATCGCCGACTTCGACGATGTAGAGCGTCATGGGCGAACCGTCCTGCGCCTGCGCCTGCATGGCCATGCCGGGCTGCGGAGCGGGTTCGGGCGGCAGGTTTTCACGCGGGATGTCGATCACCAGCGCATCCTGGCGCGGGCCGAAAGCATTGGCGCAATCGATCGACACGCTCTGTTCTTCGCCGACGGCCATGCCGGTCAGTGCTTCTTCGATCTGCGGAAAGATCTGGCCGCTGCCGATGGTGATGTCCTGCGGGCCGGCCTGCTGGGTGTTGCCGACTTCTTCGCCGTCGGTGCGCTTGAGTACGTAGTCGATGGTGACGGTGTCACCGCTGTTGGGAGTGGTCATGAATATCCTTCAAGATTTCGTGTTCGCAGCGCGAGGGTTGCACTGCTCGGGAAATGCACCCGCGGACCGGGCGCGTCGCGCGCGAGTCTGTCAAAAATTGGTGGGGGGAGTCAAACGAAGCGGACCCGAGCCCGGAATTTCCGCTTTGGGCAGACCATCACGCACGGTGAATGGCAGTGGTGAAAGAACGTGGGTGGTCGGACACACGAAGACATCCGGCGGCGAGCCCGGACTGTAATGCCTACAAAACAAGATCACGCGGCCGGGGCGAACCTTGCGCGAGACGCGCGGCGTAGCCCGGGAGCGGGATGGCGGTGGCCGGGTAGTATCGGCGCGGTTCGCGTGGCTGCCTGCCGGGCCTCGTGCGAAGGGGCGGTAAAGCCGTATCGCACGGATATTTCATGCACTACCGGAGCCTTGAGGCGGCAGGGCATGAACACGAACCTGAACCCCGATTATACTCGAGTGCGACATGGGCAATCGGTGCGACGGGGAGGGTTCGCCTTATGAAGCGTGGAGCCCCTGCCGCTGTCCGCGCGGGCGAAAGGGCCCCGCAACCGCTATCGTACTGCCTGCCGCATCCGGTGAAGGAGGAGAGGTGTCCTTGCGATCCGGATGAGGTCATCCGATCCCGAACTGGACGCCCGCGCCTTTCGCACCGGCCGCGTCGCCCTTCCGGACACCGCCGTCGCGGGCCATGGGGGCAAGGAAGGGGGTGCACCAGCTTTCGCGCCCTCCCGATCCGGCGGGTGCTATGCCGAAAAGGTATATAAAAGTCAAGTATTTAGCGCAGAAATAGGATTGTTCGAGAGGGGGTCCTACGGCTGGTGGCGGGGACGGCTGCGGTCATTGGCGAGACGGCGATGACGCGCCGGGCCACGCTGGATTCCCGCCTGCGCGGGAATGACGAGAGCGGGTGTGGGACGGTGGGCGAAGCTGTTCGACCGATTACTGATGGAACTTTCGGGGGCGCTCGTTCCTTGAGTCGGTAAACAGACACGAAAGAGAAACCCCCATGTCCACCATCACCACCGTCAATCCCGCAACCGGCGAAAACATCGAGAGCTTCGAGATGATTTCCGCCAAGGACGCCGCGGCCAAGGTCGAGGCCTGCCACGAGGCCTTTAGCGAATGGAAGCTGAAAAGCCTGGAGGACCGGGCTGCCGTAATCGGCGGCATCGGCAAGGCGCTGCGCGACAACAAGGAAGAACTTGCGCAGCTGATGACGCGCGAGGTCGGCAAGCTGATCGGCGACAGCCGTGACGAGATCGAGCTGTGCGCCGGCATCTGCGACTATACCGCCGCCACCGGGCCGAAGGAGCTCGCCGACGAAAAACGCGATCCCAGCAATGCGGCGCGCGGCATCGTCACCTATTCGCCGATCGGCGTGATCTACGGCATCCAGCCGTGGAATTTTCCCGCCTATCAGGTGATCCGCTATGCCATCGCCAGCCTGATGGCCGGGAACGGCGTGCTGCTGAAGCATTCCTCGCTCTGCACCGGCAGCGGACTGATGATCGAGAAGATATTCAGGGAAGGCGGCCTGCCCGAGAACCTGTTCACCGTGCTGGTGATCGATCACGACACGTCGGACGAAATCATCGCCCACGACAAGGTGCGCGGCGTAACGCTGACCGGATCGGACGGGGCGGGGCGCCACGTGGCGGAGAAGGCGGCCAAGGTCATCAAGAAGACCGTGCTGGAGCTGGGGTCGAACGATGCCTATCTGGTGCTGGAAGACGCCGATCTGGCGAAGGCAGCCGATGTGTGTGCGCAGGCGCGCCTCTACAACAACGGCCAGACCTGCATCAACGGCAAGCGCTTCATCGTTACCGACAAGGTCTATGACGCGTTTCTGGAAAAGTTCGTCGGGCGTTTCGAAGGGGTCAAGCTTGGCGATCCGACCGACAAGGATAGCGACATGGGACCGATGTCGTCGGCGGACTTGCGCGACGATCTGCAGAAGCAGGTGGACGAATCCGTATCCAAGGGCGCCAAGATTGCCTGCGGCGGCAAGATCCCCGACGGACCCGGCGCGTTCTATCCGGCGACCGTCCTCACCGATGTCGCACCGGGACAGCCGGCCTATGACGACGAATTGTTCGGCCCGGTCGCCAGCGTGATCCGCGCAAAGGACGACGAGGACGCGATGCGCCTCGCCAACGACAGCCGTTATGGCCTTGGCGGCGGCATATTGTGCGGCGATACCGACCGCGCGATCGAACTGGCGAGCAAGCATTTCGACACGGGCATGGTCTACATCAATACCTATGGTGTGGCGGACCCATCGATGCCCTTCGGCGGGGTGAAGAATTCGGGCTATGGCCGCGAACACGGCGGCTTCGGCGTCAAGGAATTCGTCAACGCGAAGGCGATCTTCATCGGCGCGGAGTAGCTAGCTCGTTCATGCTTACACGGATCGCAAGCCGACGTTGGCTTGCGATCCGCCTGTCTGCATACTTACTTTAGAATACGTGCCTGATCGCCGGGCATGTTCGTAAACGCACCGCCGTCTGCATCCGCCGTGAATTCTATCGCGACTTCTACTGTGCGGTCGCATATTTCAATCGGCCAGATCTCCGTCCATTTGCCCGAATAGCGGACGCCGTACACATCCATGCCAAGGTCTTCCCCTTCAGATGCGACGCGCGTGACGCCCAGCGACCCTTTGCTATCATCAACACTGCACGGCTCGCCGGCACGTTTAAGCGCCGCAGCGGCAGCGATGTTTGCGAGTGGCAGAGTGTCGCCGATCAGAGATTCCCAAGCGTAGGATCGGCCTCGGTTGACCCTAATCGTCTTGAACTCTCCTCCGGTGTTCTGAATCATCATGAACCGCACAGGCGCATCATCACAATCCGGGATCCGCGTAGTCACGAACCAGGCATTGCGTATCGTTCCGCGAACCAAGGCGGTAAATGCAAATCGATCGGCCGCAGCCGACCTTGCATCTTCGATCTGCAATCCGGTAGCGTTACAGCGGCCAGCGGTAGAATAGATATCTGCAATCGCATCGCTGATTTCGGCAGCGAGAACGTCGTTCGATGGCTGAGGGCTGGCTTCGTTCCAAGTATTTAGCCGCTCAAGGATCAACGGGTGTTGCGCGTTGGCAGCAAAGCTGTGCGATAGGAAAACAATCGGCAAAAGCGCGCGAACAATATTCAAGACCAAGTCCCCCCATGAGACGCATATGTTGATCTATTTTAGCGCGCTTTCACCGATACCGCCAGTTATCTGGTAAGCTTCTTGTAAGCCAACCTTGTCGGACGGTCCGCAGCGTCGCCCAGGCGGCGGCGCTTGTCTTCTTCGTAGGCTTCGAAATTGCCTTCGAACCATTCCACGTGGCTGTCGCCTTCGAAGGCAAGGATGTGGGTGGCCAGACGGTCTAGGAAGAAGCGGTCGTGCGAGATGACCACGGCGCAGCCGGCGAAGTTTTCGATCGCCTCTTCCAGCGCGCCCAGCGTTTCCACGTCGAGATCGTTGGTCGGTTCGTCCAGCAGCAGCACGTTGCCGCCTTCTTTCAGCATCTTGGCCATGTGCACGCGGTTGCGTTCACCGCCCGACAGCTTGCCGACGTTCTTCTGCTGGTCGGCGCCCTTGAAGTTGAACGCGCCGACATAGGCCCGCGTGCTGGTGTCGTGGCCGTTGACCTTCATGTAATCGAGCCCGTCGGAGATTTCCTCCCACACGTTCTTGCTCGCATCGAGATGGTCGCGGCTCTGGTCGACGAAGCCCAGATGGACGGTCGAGCCGATTTCCACGGTGCCGCTATCGGGTTCTTCCTTGCCGGTCAGGATCTTGAACAGCGTCGATTTGCCCGCGCCGTTCGGGCCGATCACGCCGACGATGCCGCCCGGGGGGAGCATGAAGGACAGGTCTTCGAACAGCAGCTTGTCGCCATAGGCCTTGGTGATGTTCTTGGCTTCGATAACCTTGCCGCCGAGACGTTCGGGTACCTGGATGACGATCTGGGCCTTGCCGGGCTTGCGATCCTTCTGGCCTTCCTGGAGTTCCTCGAACTTGCGGATACGCGCCTTGGACTTGGTCTGGCGGGCGCTGGGCGTCTGCCGGATCCATTCCAGTTCGCGCGAGAGGGCTTTCGACCGGCCGCTTTCCTCGCGGCTTTCCTGTTCGAGGCGCTTGGCCTTCTTTTCCAGATAGGTCGAGTAATTGCCTTCGTACGGATAGTAGCTGCCGCGGTCGAGCTCGAGGATCCATTCCACCACATTGTCGAGGAAGTAGCGATCGTGGGTGATCATCAGCACCGCACCCGCGTAATCCTTGAGGTGGTTTTCGAGCCACTGAACGCTTTCGGCGTCGAGGTGGTTGGTCGGTTCGTCCAGCAGCAGAATGGAAGGCTTCTGGATCAGCAGGCGGGTAAGCGCGACGCGGCGCTTTTCACCGCCCGACAGGTCGGTGACGGGCCAGTCGCCCGGCGGGCACCGCAGCGCTTCCATCGCGACTTCGAGCTGGTTGTCGAGCGTCCAGCCGTCGACCGCGTCGATCTTGTCCTGCAGTTCCGACATCTCGGTGCTGAGGGCGTCGAAATCGGCGTCTTCCTCGCCCATTTCCATGCCGATCGCATTGAAGCGTTCGACCATGTCGGCGATGCCGCGCGCGCCGTCCTTGACGTTTTCGAGGACGGTCTTGCTCTCGTCGAGCTCGGGTTCCTGCTCGAGATAGCCGACGGTGATGTTCTCGCCCGGCCATGCCTCGCCGGTGAAATCGGTGTCGATGCCGGCCATGATCTTGATCAGCGTCGACTTACCTGCGCCGTTGGGGCCCACGATGCCGATCTTGGCGCCCTGGTAGAACTGCAGGTTGATATTGCTGAGCACCGGCTTCTGGGCACCGGGGAAGGTCTTGGTCATGTCCTTCATCACGAAGGCGTATTGCGCGGCCATCTGGCGAATCCTTTTGGCGAGATCTGGAGTGGGGCGGGGCACCGCCCGCGTGACATGGGGCCGCAGATAGGGATGCAGGCGCAAAGGAGCAAGCGGAACGCGCAAAGCGGTGGACAGCGCGGGCCAGGCGACATAGCAGATGCGGCCATGCACAAACCCATCCTCGCGCTTGCCGCGCTTTCGCTCACCGCTCCCGCCCATGCCGACACCGCCGACGACGCGCTGAAAAGCGATACGATCGCGTGGGATTTCGTCGAGGGAATCACGACGGAAGTGGGTCCGCGTATGGCCGGTACCGAAGCCGAAGCGCGCGGGCGCGCCTGGGCGGCGGAATGGCTGAGCGCCAACGGCTTCGCCAATGTCGTCGAAGAACCTTATGATATGCCGACCTGGGTGCGCGGGGAAGAACGCGCCGAGATCACGGGTCCGTTCCCGCAGCCGATGCAGATCACCGCACTGGGAACCAGCGCATCGACTGGACCGAAAGGCATCGAGGCGGAAGTGGTCTATTTCCCGAGCTATGCCGATCTGGAAGCGGCGGCACCGGGCAGCCTGAAGGGCAAGATCGCCTTCATCAGCCACGACATGCGCCCGACGCAGGACGGTTCGGGTTACGGCTTTGCCGGCCCGGCGCGCTGGACTGGCGCGGGGCTGGCCGCCAGCAAGGGCGCCGTGGCCACGGTCATCCGCTCGATCGGCACCGAAAACCACCGCACACCGCATACCGGCGGCACGAGCTTTCCCAAGGGCGTGAAGGCGACGCCCGCCGGCGCGCTATCGAACCCCGATGCGGACAATCTGGAGCGCATTTTCGCACGCGCCGATGGCCAGCCGGTCACCATGCGGTTGACCATGACCCCGCGCGATGTCGGCACCACCAAGAGCGGCAATGTGACGGGCGAGATCGTAGGGCGCGATCCTTCGCTGCCGCCGCTGCTGCTGGCCTGCCATCTCGATAGCTGGGATCTTGGCACGGGCGCGATCGACGACGGTGCAGGCTGCGGTATCGCCGCGGCCGCCGCCAAGCATGTCGCCGCCGCCGGCCAGCCGCTGCGCACGATCCGCGTGCTGTTTGCAGGGGCGGAAGAAACCGGCCTGTGGGGCAGCAAGGCCTATGCCGCGGCCCACGCGGACGAGCCCTTCATGGTGGGATATGAAAGCGATTTCGGTGCCGACCGCATCTGGCGCATCGACAGCAATTTCACCAAGAGCGATCCCGAACTCTACAAGGCTCTGGCGCAGGCCGTGGCGCGTTTCGGCGTTGCACCCTCTGCCGCTGTGGCGACGGGCGGGGCCGACATCAACGTTATCCGCGAGCAAGGCGCCGCGATCATCGATCTGCAGCAGGACGGCACGCGCTATTTCGACCTGCACCACACGCCCGACGATACGCTGGACAAGATCGACCCCGAACAGCTGCGCCAGAACGTGGCTGTGTGGACGGCGGTGACCAATGTGCTCGCCAACCACAACCGGCCGATCGTAGTCGGGGAGTGACGCCTGCCTAGGGCCGGGCAGCGCGGAAATGCCGGGCGATCAGCCTGCGCATTGCCACCAGTTGCAGCCCGGCCCGAAGGACCAGGAAGGTGGTGAAGCTGAGCCACAGCCCGTCATTGCCGAGCGGCCAGGTCAGCGATAGCAGGACGGCATAGCCCGCGACTGCGCCGACCATCGTCAGCAGCAGGGCGCGCGTCCAGCTTGCCCCCACAAAGACGCCATCGAGCACGAAGCCCGCGAACCCTGCCAGAGGGATCGCAACGAGCCACGGCCATAGCTGGCGCGCCTCGCTCGCAACGGCAGGCGTAGCGGCGAAGCTGTCGGTAATCGTGCCGCCGATGGCGGCGAAGACAAGGGCCAGCAGGGTGGCAACACCTAGGCAGCGCCACAGGATCAACCGGATATAGGCCGTGAAGCCGACGCGGTCTTCATCGCCGGCTCGTTCGCCGTTGATGACCTGCGCGGCGTTTTCGAACCCGTCGAGCAGCAGCGCCGAAAGCACGAAGAGCTGGTAGATGATGCCGTTCGCCGCCAGGACGACGGGCCCGCGTTCCGCGCCCAGCCGGGTGAGGGCAGTGATGGCGACCATCAGCACCACCGTGCGCAGGAACAGGTCGCGATTGACGGCGAGGAAGGGCTTGAGAGCGGCGAGCGAAATGCTTGTTCCCGACCGTAGCGCCTCGCCGATCTCGCCCCCGGCAATGCGCCAGATGACCAGCGATGCGATCGCCAGCTTGGCAAATTCGGCCGTGAAGCTGGACCAGCCGATCCCGGCGATGCCCCAGTCCAGACCAAGCGCCAGCCACAGGCCGAGCGCGACGTTGAGCAGATTGTAGAAAACCTCGATCGCCAGCACTTCGCGCATCCGGCGACGACCGACGAGAAAGCCGACCAGCGCGAAATTGGCCATGACGGCTGGTGCGCTCCAGTACCGGATGTCGGCATAGACCACGGCGGCCGTGCGCACGCGGGCTTCGGCCCCGAGGGCATCGAGCAGCAGCGGCATGAGCACCGGTTTGGCCAATAGCAGCAGGGCGGCAATGGCGCCGCCGACGACCAGACCCTTTATCAGAACCGCCGCCTGCGCCTGCGCGCCGGAGCGTGTGCCCGCCTGCGCAACAAGGCCCGTGGTGCCGGTCTTCAGGAAATTCATCACGGTGAACAGGGCGGCGAACAGCTTGGCCCCGATATCGACCGCGCCTTGCGTCGGTGCATCGCCAAGCTGGCCGACGATCCACATGTCGCCCACGCCGATCAGTGCCGTGGCGACATTGGTCACCATGGCGGGCAGCGCGATGGCCCAGATCAGACGGGTGTCGAAAGTGGGGGAGGGTGCGGCTGTCTGGCTAGTCAAACGGCGCACCTCCCGTGCTTCGCTTGCGACATGTCTGCCCTGCTGGAAATCTGGTCGGGGAGACTGGATTCGAACCAGCGACCCCTTGTACCCAAAACAAGTGCGCTACCAGGCTGCGCCACTCCCCGACCGATTTCCCGCATAGCGCCGAGCTTGGTGGGCCCGGCAGGACTCGAACCCGCGACCTAGCCGTTATGAGCGGCCAGCTCTAACCAACTGAGCTACAGGCCCCCAGCCACGCCGTGCGGAAAAGCGCGCCTAGCCGCGGTGCGTGGACGTTGCAAGCTCTAGCGAACAGCAGAGGCGATGATTTCTTCAACCGTCGTCGGGCGGACGTCGCGCGCACGCAGATAGGAATAGACGCCGCGCAGCCAGTCATACAGCCGATCCAGATCGTCTTCATCATGGACGTAGGGCGTATGCCCCGGCGCGAGCGAGGGGCTATGAAAACTCAGGACCAGCAGCGGCAGATCATCGTCGACGGCGATATCGACGGCGCGCAGCGCTTCCTCGAGCGTGATGTCTTCGGGTGTCAGGCCGATTCGTTCCAGCATCCCGGTCTTGGCGAGTATGCTGCCGAGCAAGGGGTAGCGATGTGCGAGCGGGTACAACTGCTGCCCCTGCTGACGCAGCATGCCCCAGAAGGACGTGGTCAGCGGAAGTTCGAGCAGGGTTTTCCCTGCATCGGCCCAATAGGGTGCAACCGGATGGCGGCTGTAATCGGGGCCCCCTTCATCCGTGTAATCGAACCGGGCGCGCACCGAACTGTCGATGGCGATACCGCCTTCACCGAGAAGTCCCGCCGTATGCGGGCCAAGGCCATAGCGGCCTGCACGGTAGATCAGCGGGACCGCGCCGAAGTTTTCCTCCACCAGATCGCGCAGGCGATGAAATTTCTCGGCTTCGAGTTCGGGAGGAAGATTGCCGGCGAAGCTGTTGCGGCGGTTTACCTCTTCGTGGTGGGGCGGGTTGACCCAGGGGTGTAACTGGACGCCGATTTCCGCCTGTCCGCGGCGTATGGCATCGCCGATGATCTCCTGCGCACGGGCATCCTGGGCCACGGGCCAGTCGACGAGATAGACGGGAGAGACACCGATCCCTTCGCAGAATTGCTGAAAACCGGACAATGCCGCGATATGGTCGAGACCATAGCCATCTGCGCGAAAGGGCGCTTCCCAGTCGAATTCCTCTTCCGTGTCGATCGTCAGCAGCGAACGCTGTCCGAACCCATCGGCAAAGCGCGCAGTCTGCGATGAGGCCGGCGGAGTCAGGAGGTCGACTTGGCTGATGGCGTAGGTTTCCTAACCGGCCGCGCGATCGGGCGCACCGGCAGGGCTAGGCAGGGCATCGCTGACGGTCAAGAGAGGGAGGGTAAGGACGAGCGAATCGCCTGCGCGTGCCAGTTCGCCGCCTGCGGCGCGCGCTTCTGCCCGGGCAAGGCGGAGAGAGAAGCCGGCCCCGAAGATACCGGAGCTGAGCGTGCCGCCACCGGCCCTGACTTCCGACGCGAAGATGTTGTCGGCCTGCACCAGCTTGGACGGAAGCTGCGCGCGCAGGGCAACCTGTTCGCCATCGAGATCCAGCGACAGGGCGACGTTTTCGCCAGCGCCTGTGGCGCCCGCCAGTGTTGCGAGTACCCGCCAGCCGAGCATTTCCGCTTCGTTCTGGGCCAGGGCGAGCCGGGCGGGCATGTCGGTCAACCTGGCATCGAAGCGCGCCACACGAGGGCCGAGTACTGTCTGGAGCTGGCCAATCTGCGCGCGTGCGATCGCGGCGAAATCGCTTTCGCCCGATTCAAGATCAAGCGCGCCGGTTTCCAGCCGCGCCAGCCGGTCAAGTTCGTCGAAACCAGCAAGAATGCGCGCGCTGTCACCGGCAATGGATGCGGCAAGCGCGCGATATTCGTGCGGGGTAGGGCCGAAGACCTGCTGCTGGATCACTTCCGCATAGCCCTGCATCGCATTTACCGGGGTGCGCAGTTCGTGGAGCAGCTGGCGCAGGCGATCCGCGCTGCGCTGGGCCCGGTCGTCGACCGGTGCGACCGCGCGGCGGAAGCGGCCAACATAGCCGTAGAAGCGCCCGTCGCCGCGGGTGAAGCGGGGGGCGGCATCGACAATCCAGTCGCCTTCGATAGCGTCGGCGCCGCGAAGCGCGATGGCAAGTTCGTGAACCGGCTGGCGGTTGGCGAACGCCGCAGCGAAGTCGTCCGAAGCCGCGTCTCCGTCGCGGCGCTGCGACAGATCGAGCCCGACGACCATGGGGGCAATTTCCGGTTCGGCCCAGTCGATCCTGCCTTCGGAATTCGTCCCGAAGCTGAAAGCGTCGAGCTGTCTGCGCGGCTGCGTATCTTCCAGACCGGCAAGCGGGAGGGTGGGGGCATCGCCGTCCCGCGGTTGCGGGCTGCGCGCCTTGCGGAAGGTCTCGATCCGCTCCACCAGAGCGCGGATGCCGTCCGATCTGCCCGAAGGTTCGGCAGCAGCACGGGGGGCAGAAGGCGCGGCGACAGGCTCGGGCCGGGCTGATGGTTCTGCCGGTGTGGGAATGGGCGTGGGCTGTTCCGGCTCGGCTATCGGCGGATCCGGTTCGACGTCGCTTGCAGGTGTGGCCTCTTCCTGGCTTTGCGGAAGCACGAGGGGTTCGACATCGTCGAAACCAACCGCTTCTGCCGGGATATCCCCGGCAGGTTGAACAGGCTGCGCGGCAATGGGCTGAGGCAGGGCGCGGTCGGATACGCCCAGCCGGTCGAGCACGCGCACAGCACCATCGGGCAGATCCCGGCGATGGCGCAGGAAGCCGCGCGCCCTGATCGGAAGGCGTGGGATCAGTTCGGCCCATTCCTCTCCGGTTAGCTGCGCGCGGTACAGTGCCGCCCCGGCAATCGAGGGGTGTGCTTCGCCAAACCAGCGCACCAGTTCAGGATTGCGGAAGCGCCAGCCGTTTTCACCGACAATGGCTGCGCGTTCGGGAGTGGGGATCATTTCCGCCAGCGCGATCAGGCGCAGATAGGCGGCCGCTTTCAGAGCAGGGTCGCCCGCCTGCGGCCGTTCGCCAAGCAGGTCGAGCAACTGGCGGAACTGTGTCTTTGCCGCGCGCGCACTGGCGGCGCGGTGGCGCAGCACAGTAGCAAGGCGGTCGTCAAAATGCATCGATACTCCGGTGACAGGCAATAGTTTGCGATACGTAAACCATCGCTCCGTGCAGGTTCTAACCGTGCAAAACTTACGCTGAACGGAAAGTTGCCTGCGCGTTGCAAAGCGAGACAATTGCTGGCAAAGATAATAATGTTAGCCAAGACGGCTGCATCGCGTTGTCAACATTTCGTGGAAGTTTCGCGATGCCCCGCCGGTGGCGCTAGGGTAGCAGGAACGTATTATATGGCCAATCTCGACGAAATCGACCGGCGATTGCTCGGTGAACTCCAGAATGAAGGGAGAATCACCAATGTAGAACTCGCCCATCGCGTCGGACTGACCGCGCCGCCCTGCCTACGCCGTGTGCGCGCTCTCGAAGAGGACGGGGTAATCCGGGGCTATCACGCCGAACTCGACCCGTCGAAGCTGGGTTTTTCCATCACGGTTTTCGCCATGGTGAGCCTGAAGAGCCAGGCGGAAGATTCGCTGCGTGAATTCGAAATGGCGATGCGTGACCTGCCCGAAGTGCGCGAAGTGCACATGCTCAACGGCGAAATCGATTTCATCATCAAGATCGTCAGCCGCGATTTGCAGAGCTTCCAGGAATTCCTGACCAGCAAGCTGACGCCTGCGCCCAATGTGGAAAGCGTGAAAACCTCGCTCACCATTCGGACCAGCAAGCACGAGCCTGGCGTCCCGCTGTGACCGGCACTGCGTCGATCGAAGGCCACTGCCTGTGCGGCGCGGTGACGATCACGATAGACAATCCGGTGCAGCAGGTCGAAGTTTGCCAGTGCGGCATGTGCCGCCGATGGGGCGGCGCATTCTACAGCGCGCAAAGCGGAGACAACCCGCAGGTAACAGGCGCAGACGAGATTACCGAGTTTCGTTCCAGCGAATGGGCAGAGCGGGCGTTCTGTTCGAAATGCGGCAGCAATCTATGGTTTCGCTTCCTGCCGACCGGTAATCGCAGCTTTTCCGCCGGGCTATTCGATGCCGCAGCCACCCACGGGATCGAGAAGGAGATATTCGTGGACGAACGCGCAGATTGGTGCAGGATCGAAGGCGACCATCCGCGCCGGACGGGCGATGAGGTGATTGCCGAAGCGAGGGCGGCTGGGTTCAGCTTCGATTAGCGGGGATGGGTTTTTTTAGCTCAGCAGAACGAGGCTGCCTGCTAGCTCTGGGAGAATCTTCTATCCAGCCGGCTTCGGCATTTTCCCGCTTCGATATCGACGCCGACTTGGCGACTTCCCCAGACCTCGGCGATAGACTCTCAGGAGATCGGCAAAGCCAAATCGTTGCGCAGATCAACGGCTGAGCATCGGGAAATACTCATCGTGAGTCTTCCCGATGTCAACCGGACCACTTGGCGACCATATCCAGAAAGATTGGCCCGCGCAGTTTGCACTGCCATCGGCTTACATTTTCAAGCGATGGCGGGCGAGGCGCCTATATATCTCGCGTCTTGAGCCATTCTTCGAGCCATTTGATCGAATACTGGCCGGTTTTCACATCGTCCTGCTGCAAGAGCTCCTGGTGCAAGGGGATGCTGGTTTTGACACCCTCGACAACCATTTCTTCCAGTGCGCGCTTGAGGCGCATCATGCAGCGTTCGCGGTCGCGACCATAGACGATCAGCTTGGCGATCATGCTGTCGTAATAAGGCGGGATCGAATAGCCTGCGTAGAGCCCGCTATCGACGCGCACATGCATGCCGCCCGCGGCGTGATAATAGGTGACCTTGCCGGGGCTGGGCGCGAAGGTGAAGGGATCTTCCGCGTTGATGCGGCATTCGATCGCGTGGCCCTTGAACTCGATCTGATCCTGCCGACAGGACAGTTCCTTGCCCGATGCGATGCGGATCTGTTCGCGCACCAGATCGATACCGGTGATCATTTCGGTCACCGGGTGTTCGACCTGGAGGCGCGTGTTCATCTCGATGAAATAGAACTCGCCGTTTTCCCAGAGGAACTCGATCGTGCCGGCGCCGCGGTAAGCCATGTCGCGCATGGCCTGGGCGCAGATTTCGCCCATGCGGTCGCGCTCTTCGGTCGAAAGGACGGGCGAGGGCGCCTCTTCGAGGACCTTCTGGTGGCGCCGCTGGAGCGAACAGTCGCGTTCGCCCAGATGGATGGCATTGCCATTGCCGTCGCCGAAGACCTGGAATTCGATGTGGCGCGGATCGCCGAGATATTTCTCGATATAGACGGTGGCATCGCCGAACGCGGCTTTCGCTTCGCTTCCCGCCTGCTTCATCAAGGTTTCGAGCTGGTCTTCGCTTTCGCAGACCTTCATGCCGCGGCCGCCGCCGCCGCTGGCGGCCTTGATGATCACGGGATAGCCGATTTCCGCCGCGATCTCGCGCGCTTCCTCAACCGTTTCGACCGCGCCGTCGGATCCGGGCACGAGCGGCAGGCCAAGGGCGCCGGCCGTTTTCTTGGCTGCGACCTTGTCGCCCATGGTGCGGATATGCTCGGGCTTGGGGCCGATCCACGCGATGTCGTGCGCTTCGACGATCTCGGCAAACTTCGCGTTTTCGGACAGGAAGCCATAGCCGGGATGGATCGCATCGGCATGGCTGACTTCGGCGGCCGAAATGATGTTGGCGATGTTGAGATAGCTGTCGGTCGCGGCCGGGGGGCCGATGCACACGGCATGATCGGCCAGACGGACATGCATGGCATCGGCGTCGGCGGTGGAGTGCACCGCGACGGTTTCGATACCCATTTCATGAGCCGCGCGGTGAATGCGCAGCGCGATTTCGCCCCGGTTGGCGATCAGGATACGGGAAATGCTCACGGGCGACCTCAGCCGATGCTGACGAGCGGCTGGTCGAATTCGACCGGCTGAGCGTTCTCGACGTGGATCGCCTTGACGGTCCCGGCCTTGTCGGCGGTGATCGGATTCATGACCTTCATCGCTTCGACGATGAGGAGGGTCTGGCCTTCCTTCACGCTGTCACCGACTTTGACGAAGTCGGGTGCGCCCGGTTCGGCAGCGAGATAGACGGTCCCGACCATGGGCGATTTGATCGCGCCGGCAAAGTCGGCAGCGGGCGCTTCGGGCGAAGGCGCGGCGGCCGCAGGTGCCGCTGCAGCAGGAGCGGGCGCGGCCATCTGCATCGGCGCTGCCATCGGAACGCCGCCGCCGCGCGAAACGCGGATCTTGCGCTCTCCGTCTTCCACTTCGATTTCGGTGAGCCCGGTGTCGCCCAGCATCTCTGCCAGTTCGCGAACGAGAGCGGTATCGACGTTCATGCCGGACTTGCCGGCGCTGCCCTTATGGTCGGCCATGGAACCCCTTGAGTGTTGTTTGGCCCGCCTATGCTCGCGCCGCGCAGATAGGGCAAGGGGGCAGGGACGCTTTTACAGGGCTGCTGCCTTCTCCAACGCTACGGCATAGCCGTTTGCGCCCATGCCTTTCACCTCGTCCACCGCCGCCATGCCGACATAGGAGAGGTGCCGAAACCCTTCGCGTGTCGCCGGGTCGGACAGGTGAACTTCGATTACCGGCACGTCGATGGCCTTGATCGCATCGAGCAGGGCTATCGACGTGTGGGTATAGGCAGCGGCGTTCAGCAACACCGCCTTGGCGCCCGTGGTGTGCGCCTCGTGCAGCCAGTCGACCAGTACGCCTTCATGATTGGTCTGACGGAAGTCGACGGTCAGGCCGATCTCGCCCGCCTTCTGTTTCAGCATCGCAGCAATATCGGCCAGGGTGGTCGAACCGTAAATCTCTGGCTCACGCGTGCCGAGCAGGTTGAGATTGGGGCCATTGAGGACGAAGACAATATCGGTCATGCCGCGGGTTTAGCGGCAATCGGCAGGACCTCAAGCGTCGGTACCCTTCGCTTTGCCCCATTGCCGGGCGGCAGTGTAGCCGAGGTACCCCGTACCGAAGAGCGCGTATAAGGATTCCGGCAGGGCGGCGAGGTAGTCGGTCATGCCTTTCGCGATGGCGCGGGCGGTGGTCGGATCGAAAGCGGCAATTATTCCCATCGGCAGGCTGAACAGGATCAGCGCATACATGACATAGAGAAAGCTCGGCCGTGCGCGGCTGGTCCACCCATCGGCACTGCGCGCTTCGGCGACTATGGCGGAAAGCCGTGCTTCGATCGTACGCAGTTCTTGCGTTCCCTGCAGCGCGAGCAGTTCGAGTTTCGCTTTTTCGCGAGCTTGTTTGTCGGGGATCACCTTGTCGATGATCGCTGCGATTGGTCCGATAACTGTTTCGAAAACCATGTTTGCCTCCATTAATAAAGAGGCGGTTAAGATAACCATATCGGTTCGTGTAGGAAACATGATTATGTCCAGTGAAGCGCGTATATCACCAAAAGGGTTCTCGTGCGATTGGCTATTTCACCATGAATCGTGCCCTGACCGTGGCGGCGCGCCCCGCGATCAGGACGCCGGTGGGTCTGACGCGAAAATCGGACACTGCCGGATCACATCCGTCGGCATCGGGCGTGGGCGTGTAATTCCACGTCGTCCCGCCATCGTTGGAGAATTGCAGGTTGTCGGTCGTATTTCCCAGCGCGACAAAGCTGTAGCCAAGGCCCGATGCCGGGCTGCCGCCTGAAAAAAGTACCGGACCGCTTCCCGGACCAGCGAGATTCGCGAGACACATCTTCGCGTCGGCGGGCGCGTCGTCCGTGATGATCACCGTATTACCGTCGGTGTTGTCGCTGCCCGTATTGCTGACGGTGATAAGGTATTCGATCAGCGCGCCCGGGATAGCCTTCGGATTGGACGTCCCGTTGACCGGGTCGGAAATGACCGAACTGACCTTGGTGACGGCGAGAGTGGTATAGGGGCGGCAGAAATTGATATCGTGCAAGGCTATGCCCTGCTGGCCGGGATTGGCCGGGGCGTTGGTATGGTTGCCATAAGTGATGACGATCGTGTCGATCTTTGTGGTGAAGGTGACGACCAGATTGCCAGCCGAAGAATCATTGTCCGATGCGCCGTCGCCGATCGCCGTATTCCCGGTCACGTAATTGGCATTGCCGTTGCTGAGCGTCGGCATCACCGACGCACCGCCATTGGTACCGGTCACAACCACCCTGTCGGTGAACTGGTTCGCGGCATAGTCGACATCGAAAATCGTGAACTGGACGCCGTCGAACGCGCGCGGCAATGTGACGGTGATGGTGACTGCACCGTTACGGCTCGACTGGTCGGATACGACCGCCAGGCTCCGCTGTGCTGGTGAAAGTCCCCCCGTGAACGCGCTTTGCAGCGTGGGTGACTGGCCACCGAAAGTGGCATTGTTAAGGTAGGCACCATCATTGCTGAGGTTGAAAGCGATGTTGCCGAACGCCCCCAGCGCGTAGGTATTGCTGGTCGATCCGGCTGCCCAGCTGATGGCGGGCGAATCCCAGTCGAACAGCGTGGAGCCGTTAGGGCAGTTTACTGCCGGTACGATTCCAGCCGCGCGTCCTGCGACGACGGTGAATGTCGCCGATGCGAAATCGTCTTCCGTCGTTATGCCGTTATCGGGCGTGGAATCGCTATCGATGATGCTACTGGAAATGATTTCGGCGGTACTGGTGATCGTGGTCCCGGCATTGGCCGAAATCGTGCCCCTGATATCGAGCGTTGCGCTGGCCCCCGGCGCGAGCGTCGGGACGGACCAGACCCTGGTGCCGGCGTTGAAACTGCCGGCGCCAGAGGCGGACGAGAAAGTGAACTGGCCGGGAAACGTATCCCGCACCGCGATACCCGATGCAGAAGAAGGCGAGTTCGATGCATTGCTGACCGTGAGGCGATATATCGCCTGGCCGCCATTGGCCGGCGGGTTGCCGATGAGAACCTTCGTCAGCGACAGATCGGCGTAATTCGCAGGCGCCGACCTCAAATAGAGATCGGCCCGCACGAATTGCCCGTTATCGGCTGCAGGATAGAGATCGCATATTTCCAGTCGCCACGTACCGGCGGATGTCTCGCCGTCGAATGCGGAAAGCAGGCTGCGGGGCTGGTAGGTGTTCTGATAGGGCGGCGCGCTTGTCGAATGGTTGCGGTTTGCCCCGTCCGTGTTGACCAATTGCGTTGCCGCATCGTCGAGCAGGACGTTGAAGTTGTCGCCGCTGATGCTTTGCGTGTCGCCATTGGTCAGTTGCACGCGCGTCCCGGTCGGGGATTGAAGCGTGAACTGCAGATCGCCGCGCCAGCCATGCGTGGCCAATATGCCGATGTTCACGTCGGCCACCGTGAAAGTGCTGCCCACGGCAAAGGTGCGAACCAGCGGGGCGGTGCAGACGGTCGTGCCGTTGATCGTCCCGCTGGTGGTATTGGAGAAAGTCGATGTCGACTGTGCACCGGCGGGCACGGCAACCGCCGTCAGGACGGTGAATATCAGCAGGCGGACGAAATGGGCCGCCATCCTCCGCCAACTGCCTGAAGCGATCCCCTTCATTATGCTACAGGCATACGCAAACATGGTTAAGAGCCGGTTTAGATCATGGTAACCCATCGTCTCGCCACCTATCGGCCCAGGCCGAGGAAGGAGAAGGTATCGGCATCGAACTTGATCCGGATCGAGGCGTATAATCCCTCATCGGTTTCGCGCGCCGCCGAGAAATCCTGGTCGCGAAAACCTGCGAAATTGTAGCCCACCGTTATCAGAGCGTTGTCCGCTGGACTGAACCCGACGTTCGGACCGATGGCATAGCTCGTAAGGCCGTCCTCCAGACCTTTGCGAACCGTGCCTCGCGCGCCGATTTCGAAACGCTCGCCAAGGCCGAACTTTGCATCGAGGCCGCCCAGCAGCGTGGTGCCGGCATAGTCGTAACCTTCGAATTGATCGAAATTGTGCCGCGCACCGATGAAAATGCCGAATTCGTGGCGACGGACCATCTGGCCGCTCGCATCCCGTCCCTGTGGCGACCAGTTGGTCGAAAGGCTGGCGATCAGGCGGCTGGACTTGGCATCGCCGTCCACCAGCAATGCCGTATTGCCTGCAGCGCCTGCTTCACCGGCCACGGCATCGGTGACTTCATCGCTACGAAACTCCAGCTTTCCGAGGAAGGCGAAGGCGGATTCGGCGGGACGGTGCGCGATGGCAATCGCCGCGTCCATGATTTGGGTTGCAGCTCCATTGTCGGCTTTCGCTTCCGTCCAGGTAAAGCCCGATCCGACGATGCTGCCTTCGCCCAGCTGGCGGATCGCACCGAGGGTCAGGCCCTTGCGATCGGCGAATTCGCCATCGCGATATTCGGCGCGCCCCGTGGCGCTCCACCGATCCTTGCGCCACGCCATGCCAAGGGTGACGGCGTTGAAGTCTTCGAACAGCGTGCCGTCCTGTCCCAGTTGCCCCCCGCTAGCCACGGGCTGAGCCGGATTGACGACGTCGGAAACCGTGGTGCTGCCGCCCAGAGTGCGATTGCCGTCGATCGTGGCATCGATCGTCAGGGCAGGCGTTACCTGAAGCGACTGGGCCAGGCCAAAGGCGGCAAAGCTGCGATTGCCATATTCGCCAATGTCCTGCCGGCCCAGCGAGGTGACGGCCTTCGCGCCTTCCCATGGGGTCACCTCAAGCCCGCCCTTTATAGTGCGCGCGTCGATCTCGGCACCGTCCGCCAACTCGTAAAGACCGACAATGCGGACATTCTCTGTCAGCGCATATCGGGCACCAATCCGGTGCCGCGCCGGTAAATCGATTGATTCCGCACTGTCCAGAGCGATGCTGGTGGATGCACTCAGCTCGAGCCGGTTGTCGAGCAGGCGCTGGGTAACGCCCCCCTCGAGGACGGTTGAATCATTGCGTGTGCCATCGGCCAGGCGATCGGCGAAGTGCGCGATGCCCAAACGCAGGTCGCTCGTCTGCGTCGTATAGCCCAGCTGGATCTGCGCTGCCCGGCGGCGGCCGTCATCGGTGAGGCTGTCATCCTGCCACAGGCTGCCAAGGATCGAGAGGTTTTCGCCCAGCTTGATCCGCGCATCGGTGCCGAACTTGCGCCGACCCTGCTCGGCGCCATTCTGCTGGCCGACTCCATATTCTGCGTCGAGCGAGCGGGCATAGGCGATCACGTCGACCGATCCGGTCTGGTGCTGTGCTTCGACCAGCCAGCCGGTAGACGTCTCTCCATCGCGGCGGCTCGCAGCGACTTCTGCACGCAGTTCCGTGCTGTCGCCGAACCTGGCACGCAGATCAACAGCACCCATGTCGGTTCGCGATCCGTCACCCTTGTCCGTCACGGCAGTCGCACCGATGCGCACGGCGCCGCCCGGCGCAGTCCAATCGGTCCGAAGGCCTGCATTGAGTTCACCATCGGAGAATCCGTCGATCTCGTAATCCACCACCAAGAATTGCGGATTGAGGTCGAAGTCCCGGCTGAGAACGGGTTCCTTGAACGTGATCGTTCCGGATAGGCGATCAATGTCGTAATCGATGAAGCGGACCAGTTCCTTAGAAGAAACAATCAGTTCGGAACGAAACCTGTCACGAACTTCGAGCACAACCTTTTCGCTGTTGGCGATCAGACCGCGGCTCGAGAGGCGGTAGGGTCCGGTAATGCCCTGTCCCTGGATTTCGTCCCTGCGGAAGCGGGTGGCGATTTCTGCTGCGAAACCCTGCGCACGGAACTGGCCCAGCCGCGCTTCCGCCTTCACGCCGGTTGCGGTGCGGTTGTACCGGGCAAGGCGGGTCTGGTCGAAGCCGGTTTCGAAATCGCCGTAAAGCGCATAGAACGTGGCCGTCTCCACCCGCAGATAAAGCTTCTCACGCGATGCCGCGTCGAAGCGGCGGGTCGAAGCATCGCCGAACACCGTGTAATAAGCGTCCGGATCAAGCGTACCGAGCACACGCTGGTCTTCGGCCTGCTTCGCGCTGTCATAGGCGAGGGTGACGAGATATTTCCCGAGCACGCGGCCCTTGGCATAAAGGGCCACGCGTGCTTCGTCCCCAAGATCGTTGTCGAATCGCCCGGCGCGTTCCATGTTCTCGGCAACGGTCCGGGCGCCCACAGACCCTTCGGCGAGACCGATCACCGTCCATTCGATGTCGCCGGGCACGATCCATGTCTCGAGTTCCTGTTCACGTACGATTTCGCCATCGTCGAACCGGAAGTCGAGCCGGACCGAGCCGCTCACCATGGTCGGGGCAAGTTCGATCAGCGCAATCCCGTCGGTGCCGCCGACGACCCAGCGGGCCGAGCTCGCTTCGAGGCCGGTCAGTTGATCGAGCTGCTGGCGTTCGATCTGTTCGGCGCTCTGATAGGGGGCGCTGAGCGTAAACTCGCCGGCCACGCCTTCGCGCAAGGGCCGGTTGTTGCGATCGAGCACGCGCACGGCAACCACGGGCCGTGTACGCCCGTCCGCCACGAGGTTCGACAGCTCGGGTACCAGTTCGACTTTCGCGGGAGCGGTGGTGAAGAAGACCTCGCGCTCGATCGTCTCGTTGATTTCGCCGAAGCTGTTTATGATGTCTGCGCTCAGCATCGTGCGTTCGTGCTTCAGCGGAATGCCGCGCCACTGGCTCACAGCGTATTTGCCGGCCTCTGCCTCGCGGGTGCCTTCGAATTTGAGGCCGCTTACAGGCTGGCCGTCGACACGAAGCGCGATTTTCTGTCCCTTGCGGTGCCGGATCGCGACGCGAATAGCCGGGGCACGTGGATTGTGACCGATTTCGGGGGTCAGCCAGCCATCGGGGCCATCGCCCAGGGCGATCCAGTCGGTCGCCGGGCCGTTTGCTTCAGGCACGACGTCGCCTTCGCGCTCCGCGTCCGCTTCGTCCTCGCCTGTCTCGACGACCTCCTCGACTGCCGAAGGGAGGGCGTTTTCAGGCAGGCGCGCATGGAAATCTGCGACGACAAGCGATCCGCCCTGCCCAATGGCGAAGCGCGACGTTGCGCTGCCCGCGTTGCGCGTGTCGCGATGACAATTAACGAATTCGCCGCCCTCGGGCAGCGTCATGCGGGAAGCCTGAACCACGTGCGTGCCCGGCACGACGCCTTCGAAGTGATAGCGCCCCTCGCTGTCGGTCATTGCAAAGCTGCCGTCTTCGAGCATGACACGCACGCCCGGAATGCCGCGCCGAGAGTCGATGAGCGAACAATCGCCTGCAGTCACGCGCCCGATGATGGTCATTCGGCTCGCAATTGCCTCGCGTTCGATTTCGACGCTGGTGCCGGCAATGATTTCCCGCCCGAGAGAGTCGATCGCCACAGCGCGATTTTCGGCATCGCCCGGCGGCGCATCGGGGCGCACGGTCATGGCGTAGGTTACGCGGCGCGTAGCACCGCCGGCGATGTCGCCGAGTTCGATCCGTAACTCGCTCCCATCTGCCGAGAACTGCGCTGCGTCCTCGACACTCGCGCCGTCGACCCGCACCGAGTCGCGGCGGAACCTCAACCAGCGTGACGGGGTGTCGACAAGCACGACATTGCGCTTCACGCGCGAAGCGTCGGGGTTCTGCACTGTGATCGCATAGAAGATCACATCGCCCGGCTCGGCGCGGTCGCGCGACGCTGTTTTCGCGACCGTCACTGCGCCGCCCGACCAATCGAGCGGAATGTCGATACGGCGGGGAACCTGGTCGACAAGGACGAACCTGTCCCCGAAGGAGCCATCGACTATGACGAAGGTGCTGCCGTCCTCGCGCACAAGCTGCTGAAGCTGCGCCGGGGTCGCAACCGAGGGGGCGGTATACATGTCTGGTGGCTCGACCAGGACGCGATAGCTCCCCAGCGCGGTGAGGGGGAACCAGTATTCGCCGGGGCCAATCTGATATGTATTGCCCGCCGCATCCGTAATCGCCTGTCCGCTGATAACGGTAGAAGGCCAGCGGGTTATCCCATCCTCGGCGAAGACCGTGGCGGGCTGGCCGGTCGCCGCATCGATCAGCGTCACGCGTGCGCCGCTGATCTCTTCGCCGGTTTCGCTGTCGAACACTACGCCGAAAGGGTCCGCCAGCACGTCAACCGTCGCCGTTGCAACGATGACCGCGCTCCCCGGCGCATGAATCTCGATTTCCACCGTCCCGCCATCCTTCACCCCCAGCCGGCAGTCCGTGGCCGACGGGGCAGGGGGAACATGGTGTGTGAGGATGCGGCCGATGAAATGGCCCGTATTCTCGCCGGTTTCGAAAATGGTCAGGCGTTCGCTGTCCCCGGCACTGCTGATTACCTGGACATCTACCGAATCCACTACCCTCGGATCGATATTCGCCACCGGAACCAGCACGTCGAAAAGAATGGAACCGCCGGGAGAAACCTTGTCGGAAGTCTCGACGATGGCGGAAATCAGCTCGGCATCGGTATTGCCAGCTTGCTGTGCAACCCTTGCCGATGCGATCGACGCGGTATCGCAGCGCGGTGCGCGATAGGATATGCCGGTACCCGATCCCGTGGTCGGCCGGTAAACGGTGATAACCGGTTTTGATCGGTCCACATCGACCGATACCGTATTGGATGTTGTTTCGTAAGTGTCGCCGCCAAATACCCATCTTGTATGGGCAATATTGTCGATCGTCTGTGCGTGAACGGCTTCTCCGGACACGACGACCGACAGCAGCGCTGCAAGGAGCGCTGCTGCCAGAAGCCGGAAGGAAAAGCGGAAACGCATTGTTTGGAAGTCGCGCTGGCGATCAGTCGATCGTGACGCGGAAATAGACCGAGCGCGATTGCGAAGGGGCGATGTTGCTGAGGTCCGCGGTGATCTCGTGCGTACCGCTGATGTAGCTGGCCGTCGGCGTGGGCAGATTATCGCCCCGTGTTCCGCTGGCGCAGCTGGCATTGCCATCCACGAAGATACCGAATGCAGTCAAATAGGACACGTCAGCCGGCAGATCGTCGTTCACATCGATATTCGTGCCCGTCGCCCCTCCGGCCGCGTTCGACACGACGATGCAATATTCGATCGTGGCGCCCGGAATTGCCTTGGGATTGGTCGGCCCGTTTACGGGGTCGCTGACGATGCGGCTGGTCTTGCTGACCGACATGGTCGCGCCCGCAACGACATATTTGCCGACATCGGAATAGGCTCCATCGCGCGCTGCATCGGTGGTGCCCGCCCCATCGGTGAAGACGGTGTCGACGCCTGCCGTATTGGCCCCGGCCGTCTGAGTGATGGCCGCGCCCTGCGTCCCGGCGGTGCCGCCTTCGCGGGCGGTGCCGGTCAACACGACGTCGAATTCGTTACCGTTGACTGCACCAAGGCCGATGTCGGCGATGACAATCACGGCGACGGTTCCGTCGGCAGCGACTTCGTCGAGATAGGTGATCGGGCCTGCGGCCAGCTCGGCGGCGCTCAGGCTACGGTCACCATTGGTGTCGCGATAGACTTCGAAATTGGCGATATTGGCGGCGTTGCCCGCATTGAGCGCTGCAGCCAGCCGGATGTCGACGACGGCGTTCGACAGGTTCGTCACGTCGAAAGCGAGAACCTGGTTCTGAGCCCCCGGGGCGACCGACGTTGCGGCTGTCCCGGCAAAGTCCACCAGCACGTCGATCTTGCGATCGACCGTAAAGGTATTGGATGCGGTTACGGCCGTCTGTGTCACACCGCCCACGTCGAAACTGACGGAGACATTGTTCGTGATCGAACTGCCCGCGGTACTGCCCCCCGCCAGAGCGGGGCTGGCGCTGAATGCAATGAGCGCAATCGTGCTCACTGCCCCCAGCAATTGCTTGCTGCGTTTCATTCTACTCTTCCTTCTGATGTACCCTGCATTCCCCTGTCCGCCCGCAAGGTGTGGCGGTTATCGTCCGCCGGTCAGCGGATGATGGCTGGATATTCGAGACGCCCGCTTTCCCCCGGTGCGACCGAGGGGAGTGTCCAGCGGACATGAGTGACATCGGCCTGATCTGCCGGACGGGAGCCGCCGTCCTCGGCCATGACGGACAGCTGCGAAAGCGTGCCGAAGCTCTTGCCGCCGTCGACCGATACGATCAGCGTGGTGTCGGCATCCGGCGCCAGGCGTACTGCCGGCGGCAACGGATTGGTGACGACGAAGTTATCGACCGCTTCGTCGCTGCCATTGTTGTAGTCCGTCCCGAAGATCAGCCGATCGCCCGGGACGATCGTGTTGGGCTCGACCAGCTCGGTAACTTCTTTACCGGACGCGTCGAGTGAGACCGTTTCATGCATCACGCTGCCTGATAGCGATATCGCCTGATCCTGCGCGGACAGCGGAGCAGTGCCCGCCGCTGTTGCTAGAATCGATATAAAGAACATGAGGAAAATACGCATAGTTCAGACCTTTATGATCGAATGCTAAGTATCAATCTATGGTAACCTGGAATGTCACGGTACGGCTCGATCCGCCCGACACGGTGCCGAGATCGACCGAAATTCCGCTCGTGCCGAAGCGCCCGGCATCTGCGTCGGCAGCGTCGGTGAGAGTGGCCCCGTCGAGTTTCAGCGAACCTGCAACATAGGTGGTGTCGGCGGGCGCAGCGTCGGTGACGACAAGGTCGGAAACCGACCCGCTGCCTCTGACTTCTGCGCGGATCGCGTAGGTGATGGTTGCGCCCGGCACGATGCCGGTACCGCCGAACGGATCGCGCACAGTTGCGGATTTGATAAGGTCCACATCGGTGATGCCGACGCTCAACGATCCGGTTGCAGTGGCATTGGCCCCGGTTGAACCGACGATGGCGTTGCCGCCGCCGGCACCCTGGCCTGCGAACGCCGTGCCCGGTGCCCCGGTCCCGGTCACCGCTTCGGCAAGCAGGCTCACATCGCTCTGGTCGCCATCGGCAACTCCGCCCGGAATGGTTACGAGGACGAAGACGGTCAGGCTCGCATCGGCAGCGATTGCCGCTGTCGTGGCAGGCCCTGTCAGCATTTGATCGACGCCCGGGTCGTACACCCCGTTGCCGTTCGTATCGACCGCTATGCCATTGACCGTGGTGTCGAAGTCGTTGCCTGCCACGGCGGGGTTGGCGGTAAGCGTATAAGCCTCTGGCCCGTTGCCCGTGTTGGTCAGTTCGAAAGTCAGGACTGCCGATCCCGGCGCGGCCGAAACGGGTCCGGAATCGCGTGACGTGACCGTCACGTCGAGCAGTTCGTCGACCTTTACCGTGATGGTGTTGGAAGGGATCGTCACCGGGCCCGCTCCACCGTCATAGGTGGCGCTCGCGGTGTTCTCGATCAGTGTCCCGGCCTTTACGCCGCCGGCATGTGCAGGCGTCGTGATCAGGGCTGCCGCGATGGCCAGCGGGGCGAGGGCGAGGCGGAATGGCGCTTTTGTCATGCGCCAGAAATTAAGGGAAAGTGGTAATGGAACCGTTAAAACATACGCGTTTTTGCGTAAGCTTACCGCGCGACGCGATGGTAAACGCGATCCTTACATTCGCACCACTCGCTTAACATATCGTGCGATTGGGCGCGCGCGCATCCGTTGGCTAGACCGGCTGCACCGGAATACAGCCGCGCAAAGACCCGCGCCGATACCGGGGTGGCGGTAGGGCCGAACGCACTTGAAGCGCTGCATGAAATGATCGTGAAAGGGGGGAAACCACTGGTCGGGATGACTGGATTCGAACCAGCGACCCCCACACCCCCAGTATGGTGCGCTACCAGGCTGCGCTACATCCCGAAACCAGTGGAGGCGGCCCTATAGGGCCCGTGTCTGTGCATGGCAAGCGTACTTCGCCGCCAATTCGTTGCCCCGGCACCGCAATACTGCTAACCGCGCCGCACTTCCGCATATGGAAGGCGCCCGGCCGCTTGAACAGCGGGCAGGCGTCACCCAATTGCGGACCCGACAGATACTGCAATTTCCTACAGGTATACCTTCGATGATCGATATTCTCGCCGCCGCCGGAAGTGCTTCCGCAGCACCGGCATGGACCGGCTGGGTGCTGCCGCTCGGCATGCTCCTGATCCTGTGGTTCCTCATCCTGCGTCCGCAAATGCGCCAGCAGAAGCAGCACCGCGAACGTGTTGCCGGCCTCGCCAAGGGCGACGAAGTGGTTACGGCAGGCGGTCTTGTCGGCAAGATCACCAAGGTGGACGAGCATTTCGTGCATGTCGAACTTGCCAAGGGCATGACCGTCAAGGCGGTCCGCAACACGATCGGTGAAGTGCTGTCCTCGCGCAGCACACCGGCCGCGAACGACTAAGCAGGGGCGCAACCTTCCATGCTCGAATTTTCTACCTGGCGTAAAGTCTGGTTGTGGGTGGTGACGCTGCTATGCGTCGCCGCCGCGCTGCCTTCGCTGCTGTCCGCAACCAGTGTACGCTGGCCCGACTTCCTGCCCGACCCGATGGTCAATCTCGGCCTCGACCTTGCAGGCGGTAGCCACATCCTGCTGGAAGCGGATGCGTCGCAGGTAGCCACGCAGCGCCTCGACAACATGGAAGAAAACGTGCGCAACACCATGCGCAACGCCGAACCGCGGATCCGCATCGGCGACGTTTCGACTCGTGACGGACGACTCAGCTTCGTGCTGGACGATCCTTCCCAGATCGATCGCGCGCGCGAACTTCTGCTGCCGTCGATCAACGGAACCGGCCTCGTCCGCGAATGGGATATGGCGGTCGAAGACGGCAATCGCATGATCCTTACGCCTACGCAAGAAGGGACCAACACGGCGGTCAGCGATGCGATGGAAAGCGCCACCGAAGTGGTGCGCAAGCGTATCGACGAACTCGGAACGCGCGAGCCGACCATTATTCGTCAGGGCGATGACCGCATCGTGGTGCAGGTTCCGGGCCTGCAGGATCCCGAAGAACTCAAGGCGCTGCTGGGCCAGACGGCCAAGCTGGAATTCAAGCTGGTCGATCAGAACGCCCTGCCGAGCGATGTGCAGCAGGGTCTTGCGCCTCCCGGATCGGAAATCTTCCCCTATTCGGAAACGTCGGACTTCGCCGGCACGTCGCTCGCCGTTCGCCGTCTCGGCGGCATCCGTGGCGACAGCCTGACCGGCGCACAGCAGAGCTTCGATGCCCAGACCAACGAACCGGTCGTAACGATCCAGTTCGATAGCGACGGCGGCCGCCGCTTTGCCAAGCTGACGACGGAAAACGCAGGCAAGCCCTTTGCCATCATTCTCGATGACAAGGTACTTTCGGCGCCCAACATCAATGAACCGATCCGTGGCGGCACAGCGCAGATTTCTGGCGGCTTCACGGTCGAAACGGCCAACCAGCTCGCAATTTCGCTGCGTTCGGGCGCGCTGCCGGTCGACCTTGCGGTGATCGAAGAACGTACGGTCGGTCCCGATCTCGGCGCCGATTCGATTCAGCGCGGCATGCTCGCCATGGGGCTCGGGTCCTTGCTGGTCATCCTGCTGATGATCGCCAGCTATGGCCGCTTCGGCGTCTATGCGACGGTCGCGCTGGTCATCAACATCGCCATGCTGCTCGGCATCATGGCGGCGCTGAGCACGACGCTGACCTTGCCCGGTATCGCCGGTTTCGTTTTGACCATCGGCGCCGCGGTGGACGCCAACGTGCTCATCAACGAACGTATTCGCGAAGAACGAAAACGCGGGCGGCGTGTCGTGGCAGCCGTGGAAACCGGTTATCGCGAGGCGAGCCGCGCGATCTACGATGCCAACATCACCAACTTCATCGCGGGTGTCCTGCTTTTCCTGTTCGGCAGCGGTCCGGTGCGCGGCTTTGCGGTGGTGCTGGTCATCGGCTTGTTCACCTCGGTCTTCACCGCCGTCACGCTGACCCGCATGTGGGTCGCCGGCTGGCTGCGTAAGGCCAAGCCCAAAGACATCTTGCTTTAGGAAGGGCGAGGATATGAAACTGCTCAAGCTCGTCCCCGACGACACCAACATCAAGTTCCTCAAATGGCGCATTCCCTTCTTCGCGGTCAGCATCCTGCTGATCGCCGCAAGCTGGGCGCTGGTTCTCACCAAGGGCCTCAATTACGGCGTCGATTTCGCCGGTGGCCTCGAAGTGCGGGCAACCTTTACCCAAAGCGCGGAAGCCCCTGTCGGCGAACTGCGCGAAAAGGTGGCGACGCTGGGATATGGCGATCCGGTGGTTCAGCGTTTCGGCGAGGACAACCAGGTATCGATCCGCGTGCGCCTGCCTGATGATGTGTCGGCCAACAAGGAAGCCGCGCAGGCGGCGGCCAACGACATCGTCAGTACACTGCAGAGCGATTATTCGGACTTCCGGCTCGACGGTAACGACAATGTGTCCGGCAAGGTCTCGGGCGAATTTCGCGAGAAAGCCCTTCTGTCGCTGCTCGCCGCAATGGTCGCCATTGCGCTCTACATCTGGATTCGCTTCGAATGGCAATTCGGTGTGGGCGCCCTGTTCGCGCTGTTCCACGACGTCAGTCTGACGCTCGGCATGTTTGCCCTGTTCCAGATGGAATTCAGTCTGCAGATCATCGCGGCCATTTTGGCGATCATCGGCTATTCGCTGAACGACACTATCGTCGTCTACGATCGCATCCGCGAAAATTTGAAGAAATTCCGCAAGATGCCGCTGCCGGAATTGCTCGATCTCTCGGTCAACGAGACTCTCGCCCGTACGGTGATGACCTCGCTGACGCTGTTCGTCGCGCTGATCCCGCTTCTGCTGTTCGGCCCGGCCAGCCTGTTCGGCATGGTTGCCGGCATTACCCTCGGCCTGTTCGTGGGTACTTACAGCTCGGTCTATATGTCGGCACCGATCCTCGTGTGGCTGGGGGTGACCAGCGACAGCTTCGTCCCCACCGAAACGGCGACCGACAAGCAGGAAAAGAAGGCGCGCGGCGTCGTCTAGACCAGCGTGTCGTAATAGGCGGCAAGCGCCTTTCCATTTGCCGCCCAGCTGAATTCATCGACCGCCGCCGCCACCTTTTCGGGTGAGCGGGGGCGGGCGGTCACCAGCTCGATCCCCTCGCGCACCGCGCGGCAATTGCGCGCCACGATCACCCCTGCATCTGGCGTTGTCACTACTTCGCGCGCGCCTCCCGTATCGGTAATGACGATCGGCGTCCCGCAGGCCAGCGCCTCGATCCAGGCATTCGCCAGTCCTTCGCTGGCAGACGGCAGGACCATGGCATCGGCAGCGGAAAGCAGCGGCGGCAGCACTGCCGGGTCGAGGCTGCCGAGCATGTGGACACGGTCGGCCACGCCCACATCCCGGGCCAATGCCAGAAGGCTTGCCCGGTCCTCACCCTTGCCGATCAGCAGCAACCGCCCCTTTGGCAGATGCGCCAGCGCCTTGATGACCAGCGCCTGCCCCTTCCGCTCGATCAGCGCGCCGACGGTAACCAGCAGCAGGTCGTCATTCGTCAGCGGGACGTCGAAGGTCTGCGCCAGCCGCGCGCGCAGCCCTGCATGATCCATCGGCCGGAACAGGTCCCTGTCCAGCCCGGTGTAATGAACGCGGATCTTCTCCCGCTCTATGCCGAGCATCGCCATATCGTCCGCCAGCGCTTTGCATACGGCAAGCACGCCGGCGGCAGCCCTGGCAGTCTTGAGCAGCGCGTCGCGGCCATATCGGCGGGCGCCCCAGTGATGGATGTCCGACCCGCGTGCCTTCACCGTGAAGGGCAGCCCCAGATCGCGCGCGATCATCATCGCGGCGGGGCCATCGGGATAGAAGAACTGCGCATCGACAAGGTCGAACGGATTTTGCGCGTGGAGCTGCCGGACAAGCGGCAGCACCGCGCGCGCTATCAAAGCCGGGTTCAACCTCCCGCCGATCTTGGGGATCAGGCGAAACACGGGACGATGGATGGAAATGCCGAAATCTTCGCTATCCTGTGCCGCAGCAGCCAGTTCCCGATATCGCCCCAATGCGACCGGTGGCAGGCCGATGGGATTGATCACGGTCACATCCCACTGCGTATCGCGCTGCAGCGCCTCCAGCGACCGCGCCACGAAGATGCCGAACCGGGGCTGGGCAGGGTTGGGAAACAGCGTCGACAGCGACAGGACGCGGCGCGTCTTGGGCGTTTTCACAGCGTTCGCACCAGCATTTCCGCAACCGCGATCCAGGGTGCATCCTTGATCACATCCTGCTTCTGTCCCTGTCCGGGCGGCAGTATTCCCAGCAGTTCGCCGCGGCGGTCGATCAGCCGCCCGAAGGCGAAGCGTCCCCCCTTTTTCGGCACCAGCACATCGCGGTTGATGGCGCGGCCCGCATCTTCCGGGTCCAGCTGGCGCAGCCAGAGCTGGTCGCCCGGGCGATATTCGCCATGCGGATAATCGACGTCGAGCACCATCAGCGCACCGTCCCCGCCAAGATCGGTAGACAGGATCGCATCGCGGGTTCTGGAAAGCGCTTCGGGTCCGTCCTTCGCCAGCTTCGCCACGATCTGCGGATGACCGGCCCGTTCGCTGCGGACCAGCATGTCGGCTTCGACATCCAGCGCGGCAGCTATCCGCTCCATCCATTTCAGCGACAGGTTCCGCATGCCCGTCTCCAGCCGCCCGACAGTCTGCGGCGTGGTCGGCGGATCGCACGCTTCGGCCAGATCGGCCAGCGTCATGCCCTTCTGCTTGCGAATGTCGCGGATGCGATTGATCACTCGGTCACTCCCCTTGATAACCGATTTGGTTTTTTCACTTTCCTACAGGAACCGGGAGCGCGCAAGGCGGAATTTTCACAGTGGAGAATCCGATGCGTAATCTCGTCGAACGCGAACTCACCTCAGCAGGCCCGCGGCGCACGGGCGGGGCAGTCTCCGGCCGTCGCAGCGTAACCGTCAATCTTGCCGAAAGCCCGCTCACCTGGCTGCATTCGCGCGGTCATCTGACCGATCGCCAGTTCGATGCCGGGGAACGGCTGCGCAGCGATTACGAACGCGCACAATTGCCGCCATCCGTCACCATGCGCTGGGATCCGGTCAGGGTGGACAACGGATCGTGTGGCCATGGTCTCACGGAATCCGAACGCCAGATTGCTGCCAAGGATCGCTTCGATGGCGCCATGGCCGAAGCAGGTCCGGGTCTGTGCGATATCCTGTGGCGCGTCGCCTGTGCGGGGGAAGGTGTGCCTGCTGCGGAAAAGGCGCTGGCATGGCCGGTGCGAAGCGGGAAACTGGTGCTCTCGCTTGCACTCGATCGGGTCGCACAATTCTATCGGATCGCCTGACCGTCAGGACAGTGTCAACCTGTCAACTTCACGGCTTGAAAATGAACGGCAGAAACTCAGGACCAAGCAGGGAACCGGGACGTTGCTTTGATAGGAATTGAAGGAGAATTGAACGTGAAACTCTATTATTCGCCCGGCGCCTGCAGTCTCGCCTCACACATCGCTCTCGAAGAATGGGGCGGCGATTACGACACTGTGAAGGTCGATCTGGGCAAGCACCAGACCGAGGATGGCACCGATTTCTATTCAATCAGCCCGCGCGGCTACGTGCCGGCCGTTTCCAGCGACGAGTTCGATCTGCTGACGGAAAACCCCGCTGTCCTGACCTATGTCGCGGAAAAGACCGACGCGCTCCCCACCGGCAACGATCGCTTCAAGCTGCTCGAATGGATTGGCTTTATCGGCACCGAGATTCACGGCGGCTATCACCCGCTGTTCGGACAGGACACGGACGATCGTCAGGCCAAGGCCAAGGACAAGCTGGCCGAAACCTACCGCCTGACCGAAAAACTGATGGATGGAAAAGACTGGCTCGTCGGTGATGGCCCGACGGTGGCGGACAATTATCTGTTCGTCACCCTGCTCTGGGCCGACAAGTTCGATGTCGACTTGCCGCAATCGCTGGTCGATTACCGCGAACGCAACAAGCAGCGCGACGCGGTCGGGAAAGCCATGAGCGCCGAAGGCCTGCTTTGACGGTAACGGCGTTGCGCGGCCGATTTCAATCGCCGCGCAACGCTGTACCCACGCTGTCCCGTAAAACAGGGAGAAGGACTTCCTCGAACCACGGGTGCTGACGCATGAACAGCGTGCTGCGCCATGCGGGATGCGGCAGTGGAATGAAATCCGGTTGGAATTCGCGATGGCGGCGCACGCGCTCCGCCATCGTCCAGTTTCTGGTTTGCGGTAGGTAGGCGCGCTGCGCGTATGTGCCGACCAGCAAGGTCAGCCGATCCTGCGGCAATTCGGCCATCACCCGCTCGTGCCACGTCGCGGCGCATTCGGGGCGAGGGGGCTTGTCGCCGCCGCTTGCCTTGCCGGGATAGCAGAAACCCATCGGCACCAGCGCTACGCGGGCGGGATCGTACATGTCGTCCTTGGACAACCCGGTCCATTCGCGCAGCCGGTCACCGCTCGCATCGTCCCAGGGGATACCGCTTTCGTGGACCTTGCTGCCCGGCGCCTGCCCGATGATGAGCAGCCGCGCAGTGGACGAGAAACTGGCAACGGGCCGCACCCCGTGCGGCAGATGTTCCGCGCAGATCCGGCAGGCCGCGATCTCCGCCTTCAGGCTCATCCCTCGACCAGTTCGGCGAGAGCCAGCCAGCGCTCTTCCGCCGCATCCTTTTCATTGCGGGCGTTCTCGATGCCCTTGGAAATATTGGCGAATTTCTGTGGGTCTGTCGTGTAGAGATCGGGGTCCGCCAGTATTTCCTCGCCCTTGGCGATGGCCACCTCCAGCTCCTCGATGCGCGCTGGCAGCAGCTCGTAATCGCGCTGATCCTTGTAGGACAGCTTGGTCGATTTCGGCGGTGGGGGGGCAGGGGGCGAAGCCTTGTTATCGCTTCCAGCGCTACGCGTCTTGCCGGTAATTGGTGCCTGCCGTTTGGCCATCCAGTCTTCGTAGCCACCGGCGACAACATCGACATTGCCCGTGCCGTCGAGGCCCAGGGTGATGGTAACCGTCCGGTCGAGGAAATCGCGGTCGTGGCTGACGATCAGCACGGTGCCTTCGTAATCGGCGATGACTTCCTGCAGCAGGTCGAGCGTTTCGAGATCGAGATCGTTGGTCGGCTCGTCCAGCACCAGCAGGTTCGATGCCTTGGCGAATTCGCGCGCCAGCAGCAGGCGGCTGCGCTCGCCGCCGGAAAGGACGGATACGTTCATCTCGACGATCTTGGGATCGAACAGGAAGTCCTTGAGATAGGCCTGCACATGCTTGCGCACGCCGCGCACGTCGATCCAGTCGCCGCCCTCGGCCAGCACCTGTCGCACCGTCTTGTCGGCGGTTAGCAGCTGGCGTTGCTGATCGATCATCACGCCGGTCAGCGTCTTGGCGATATCGACCGTTCCGCTGTCGGGTTCCAGTTCGCCGGTCAGCATCTTCAGCAGGGTCGTCTTGCCCGCGCCATTTGCGCCGACGATGCCGATCCGGTCGCCGCGCTGGATGCGCAGGCTGAACGGTTTGATGATCGTCCTCTCGCCATAGGACTTGGTGATATCCTGCACCGCAATCACCGATTTCGACTTGAACTCCGCTTCGGTCGCCAGCTGCAGCTTGGCAGTGCCGGCGGCAGTAATCATCGAGGCCCGCTGCGCGCGCATCTGGCCGAGCTTTTCCAGCCGGCCCTGATTGCGCTTGCGCCGGGCCGTCACCCCGCGCTCCAGCCAGTGCGCTTCCAGCTTTAGCTTGGCGTCCAGCTTGTCCGCGGCGCGCGCTTCTTCGGCATAGACCTGTTCTTCCCAGGCTTCGTAGCCGCCGAAACCCACTTCCTTGCGCCGCAGGTTACCGCGGTCGAGCCACAGGGTCGTGCGGGTCAGCCGCTTGAGGAAAGTCCGGTCGTGGCTGATCACGACGAAGGCGCCCTTGTACCTGTCCAGCCAGCTTTCCAGCCAGTCGATCGCACCCAGATCGAGGTGGTTGGTCGGCTCGTCCATCAGTAACAGGTCAGGGTCCTGTGCCAGCGCGCGGGCGATGGCCGCCCGGCGCTTTTCGCCGCCGCTCGCGCCCTTGGTTTCGCGGCTCATATCGATGCCGAGTTGGCCCGCGATGGCCTCGACCTCATGTTCCTGGGGGGCATGCTCGCCCACCAGTGCCCAGTCCATCAGCGTGGCATGACCGGTCAGGTCCGGATCCTGCTCGAGCAGCACGACGCGCAGGGCTGGCTTGGTCTTGCGAATGCCGGCGTCGGTCTCGACCTGCCCGTCGATCATGCGAAACAGCGTGGTCTTGCCCACCCCGTTGCGCCCGATCAGCGCGATCCGGTCGCGCGGTCCGATATGCAGGTCCAGCGGATCGTGATCGGGCCCGCCGAACAGCCATTTGCCGCCCTGTTGCAGGGCGATGCCTTCGAGGCTGAGAATTGGGGGCTGTGCCATAGGCCGCGCGAGGTAGTCGCGCAGGGGCGGTCCGGCAAGCCTTCACCGATAAGGTCAGTTGTGGGAGCCTGAGAACGATTGGCTCCCGGCGACTTATTGCTGAGCTGCTGCCCGCTGCTCGTCGGCCATGCGGGCAACATCGGCGAGCAATTGCTGCGCGTCGTAGATGATGCCGTCCTTGATGGTCCAGCGCACGCCGCCGACCTGCTCGATCGTCTCGTCTTCGCGATTGAGGCGCGTATGGCCGGTCCCGTACAATACCTTGAAGTTGGCCAGCGGATTCTCGGGCACGATCACCAGATCGGCCAGCTGGCCCACGGCGATCCGGCCCATCGGCGGCGCTTCGCCGCGCGGCTCGTAGATTTCGCGCGCACCGTCGATGGTCGCTGCGCGGATCACGGCGAGCGGCGACAAGCCGGCCTCGCGCAGCATCTCCAGCTCGCCGATATAGGCAAAGCCCCAGGTCTGATAGATATAGCCCGGATCGGATCCGGCAGTGACCCGCCCGCCGCGTTCGTGGAACTCCTTCGTCAGCTTGAACCATTTCTGGTAGAACTTGCGCCAGGCGACCTCGTCCTCGGTGGTCCAGTCCTTGTAATAACTGCCGTGATTGGTGGCGCTGGGGGCGTAGAAATCCATCAGCGACGGGATCGTGTATTTCGCGTGCCAGTCACGCGTCTTCGCCGCCATCACGTCGCGGCTGGCGGAATAGATGTTGAATGTGGGGCTAAGGGTTACCCCGCTGTCGACGAGAAAGTCGATGTACTCGTCCCATTTCTCGCTGCCCGGCTCGACTGCCTGCGGAGCGAGCTGCGCCACCCACGCAAAGCGCGACTGCTCGTCGAAGTAATTGTAGTTCTCGGGATAATAGGGCAGCCCGTCCTTCAGCAGGCTTTCGAAATGACCGTAGAAATGCGTCACGCCGCCAAGGCCCAGTTCCACGGCCGTGCGGGCGTTCACTTCGGCAACGCCGGTCTGCGCCAGATGGGCGACAGTCCCCATCTTCTGCTTCTTCGCTTCATCGAGCGCCGCACCCAGCACCTCGGGACTGGAGGAGTTGAAGAACTTCACTCCCCAATAGCCCTGCGTCTTCGCCCACCGCACCCACTCGCGCGCCTTTGCAGGCGTGTCCGGATTGCCGCCGGACCATTTGTCCCCGAACACGATGTAGGGGATCAGGCGCGGCGCGGTAATCGTGTTGGCCGCGCTGCGGCTGGCGTCCGACAGGTCAGGTGTGCCGGGGCCAAAGTAAAAACTCACGCCGCGCACGGTCGTGACGCCGTGCGCCAGCCACAGCTTGTATCCATAGGATGGCTGCGCCGCCTTGCCCTCATCCCCGTTATGGCCGTGCACATCCACGAAACCGGGCAGCACATACATGCCCGCGGCATCGACCACGCGCTGGGCGCCCTGGGCTTCGCTATCGGGCGCACCGCCGGGGTAGAGCGCGGCGATGCGATTGCCTTCGACCATGATGTCCACCGGACCTGCGGGCGGGGCGCCGCTGCCTTCGATAACCGTCGCGCCGCGGATCAGCAGCTTGCCGAACGGGCCTTCGCCTTCGTCCGATGCACGGTCGGGCACACGCTCCATTTGGGCAGCGAGCGGTTGCAGGCCCATGGTGGCCAATGCGGCGAGTGCGACTTTCCAGACTTTCATGTTTCCCCCACGTTTGGTCCGGTGGGCTAGCGCCAACGACGCGCAGAGGAAAGTGGGAACACATCCGTTCAGCAAGCCGTAAAGCCGAAAGGCCGACTAACCATCCGAACAATGAGGAGTATTTTGATGATCCGTTACGCAATTCCTGCCTTGGCTGCTGCGGCTATCGCCTCCAGCGCACAGGCGGCAGAGGTCCAGATCCAGTCGCAGGGCCCGGTTGTCGAACTGTCGGTCAGTGAAAGCGTCGATGCCAAACCCGATATCGTCGATATCGGTGCCGGTGTCACCAGCCAGGCGAGCACAGCGGTCGAAGCCATGCGTATCAATGCCCGAGAGATGAATGCGGTGATCGATCGCATCAAGGCGCTGGGCATCAAGGACAAGGACATCCAGACCACCGGCATCAACCTGAGCGCGCAATACGATTACGATCAGAGCACGAGCCGGCAGGTCTTCCGCGGCTATCAGGCATCGAACCGGGTCAATGTCACCCTGCGCGAAGTGCCGCGTGCAGGCGAGGTGCTCGACGCGCTGGTCGCTGCCGGGGCGACCGACATCAATGGCCCGAACTTTGCGCTCGACGACGATACCAACGCCCGTGCACAGGCGCGCAAGGCCGCCTTCGACAAGGCGCGTGCGCAGGCCGAGGAATATGCACGCTGGTCGGGCTTTTCCGGAGTGCGCCTGCTCGAAATCAACGAATCCGTCGCCGCCGGCCCGCCCATGCCTTACGCCCAGTCGGCCGAACGCAAGATGATGGACGTGAGCGCCGCGCCCACCCCGGTCGAACCCGGCCTCGTCGGCACGATGGTCTCGCTGACGGTCAAATTCGAGATGACTCGCTGAGACTTAACGCGCTTAGCCCGCCAGCATTCACACCTTGTTCAACGCTGGCGGGATAGGCATGGTCGCATCATGAAGCGCATCTTTGCCTCTCTCCTCGCTTTCGGGCTGGTTGCCGGTCCGATAATGGCCGAACCTGCCTTTGCGCAGCGTCGCTCCGAACAGGGCGAAGCGCGGCGGGAAATGAGCGCGGGCAACATCCTGCAACTGCGGGAGATCGAGGCGCGGGTTCTGCCAAGCATGCGCGGCGCCGAATACCTCGGCCCGGCTTACGATTCGACTGCGATGGCGTACCGTCTCAAGTTCATCAAGGACGGGCGGGTCATGTATGTCGATGTGGATGCACGCACCGGCAAGGTGCTGCGTCGCAGCCGCTAAACGGGCTGCGCGGCATTCCCATTGAAACCCCGTTCATGTTGACGCGTTCATCTACATGAACGAAACGCGTGATAAATTATCCGAGGACGGACATTCATGAGGATCCTGATCGTCGAGGACGAGCCTACGCTCGGCCAGCAACTTAAATCGACGCTCGAACAGAACGGCTATGCGGTGGACCTATCCACCGATGGCGAGGATGGGCATTTCCTGGGCAGTACCGAGGAATATGACGCCGTCATCCTCGACCTCGGCCTGCCGGAGATCGACGGGCTGACGGTGCTGGGCATGTGGCGCAAGGAAGGCCGCAAGTTCCCCGTTCTGGTGCTGACCGCACGTGACAGCTGGTCCGACAAGGTCGCCGGTCTCGATGCCGGCGCAGACGATTATCTTGCCAAGCCTTTCCAGACCGAAGAACTGATCGCGCGCCTGCGGGCGTTGATCCGCCGCGCATCGGGCAATACCTCCAGCGAACTGACGGCAGGCGATGTGCGTCTCGATACGCGCTCGGGCCGCGTCACCCTGCAGGGCGAGCCGGTCAAGCTCACCGCGCAGGAATACAAGCTGCTGTCCTACCTCATGCACCACAAGGGCAAGGTGGTCAGCCGCACCGAACTGATCGAACATATCTACGATCAGGATTTCGACCGCGATTCCAATACGATCGAGGTCTTCGTTACCCGCATCCGCAAGAAGCTGGGTGCAGACGTGATCACGACGATCCGTGGACTCGGTTACAGCCTCGACGATCCCGCCGACCAGCCGCGCGCATCCTGACGGAGACGGCGGCGAGGCGGCGGCGGTCGGGCAGGTCCCGCCGGCGTCCCCGCCTGCCGAAAATCCGGTGACCATCGCCCACCCGGCGGCGCGGCGCAGCCTTGCGCGGCGCATGATGGTTATTGCCGCGCTGTGGATCAGCGTCCTGTTGCTCGGCGGCGGCTTCGCGCTCGACCGTACTCTCGTCCGCCTGGTGGAGGATAATTTCGACGAGCAGTTGGAATACGTCCAGACCGCGCTGATCTCTACGGCCGAAATCGACAGTTTCGGCGATGTGCAGCTCTATCGCTCCCTCGGGGACCAGCGCTTTCTGGAACCCAACAGCGGGGTCTACTGGCAGGTCACGGGCGAGGGGCATCAACCTTTTCCCAGCCGCAGCCTGTGGGATCGCAGCCTCGAACTGCATGGCGATCACGTCGACAAGCAGCCGCATTTCTACAATTCCGACCAGTTCGAAGGCGAGCCCCTGCGCATTGTCGAACGTACGGTCATGCTGCCCGACAGCGATACGGAATGGACCTTCGCCGTCGCCTCCGCCCGCGGCGAACTCGACTATCAGATCACCCGGATCCGCTCGATCCTGATCTGGAGCTTCGCGGCGCTGGGCATGGGCCTTCTCACCCTCGCCATGCTGCAGAGCTGGTACGGTCTTTCGCCGCTGCGGCGCGTGCGCAACGCCATCCAGGCCATGCGCAGCGAAGGCGCGAACCGCATTTCCGAACCCCTCCCGCTGGAGGTCGAACCTCTGGTGGAGGAGATCAACGCGCTCCTCGCCCATACCGAACAGCAGGCGGAAGAAGCGCGCATGCATGCCGGCAATCTCGCTCATGCTCTGAAGACGCCGCTGACGGTGCTCACCAATGCGGCGACCGCGCACGATCCCAAACTGTCCGATCTGGTGTGCCGCGAAACCAAGACGATGCAGCGCCATGTCGAACACCATCTCGCCCGGGCGCGGGCCGTGGGGCGGCGTGCCACCGGCCATTCGCGCGCCGAAGTATGGCCCAGCGCCGAAAGCGTGCTGCGCGCGGTGACCCGCATCTACGATACGACCCGCTTCGATCTCGACGGGAATCGGAACGCGGCCGTCTCGATCGAGCGGCAGGATCTCGATGAAATCCTCGGCAACCTGATCGAAAACGCCGCCAAATACGGCGGTGGCAGCGTGTTCGTCACCATCGATGCGCAGCGCGATTCGAAAGAATGCATCATCTGGATCGAAGATGACGGGCTGGGCATTCCCGAAGCCGACCGCGCCCGGATATTCGATCGAGGTGCGCGGCTCGATACGGGCAAGCCGGGCACCGGCCTCGGCCTCGCCATCGTGCGCGATGTCGCGGAAATCTACGGCGGCTCGGTCGAACTGGCGGAAAGCGAGGATCTGGGTGGCCTGCTCGTGCAGCTAAGCCTGCCGCGCAGCGCGCTGTAAGGCCTGCCTAACGCTGCGCCGCCTGTTCGTGGTGGCGGATCACCTCGTCGATGATGAAGCGCAGGAATTTCTCGCTGAATTCCGGGTCCAGCTCGCTTTCTTCCGCCAGCCGCCGCAGCCGTTCGATCTGTTCCTTTTCGCGGGTGGGGTCGGCCGGGGGCAGCGTCACCTTCGCCTTGTATTCCCCCACCGCCTGCGTGATCCGGAAACGCTCCGCCAGTATGTGGATGAGCGCGGCGTCGATATTGTCGATGCTCTTGCGAAAACCGGCGAGAACGGGATCGGGCTGGGGCGATGTGGTCATGCTGCCACGCTAGCGATAAATCCCGGCTTGCCAAGAAAGCTTGGGCAGACCATGGCCAAGCCGAAATGTCAGCCGAAGTTATCCCCCTGAAGCGCAAGGAGCTGGAAGGCTCCATCGAACCCATGCTGTCCCTGACGGCGCATGGCATGAACCAGGTCAATCAGGTGATCCTCGATCGCATGCAAAGCGAAGTGCCGCTGATCCCGGCGCTCGCAGGGCACCTGATATCGGGCGGCGGCAAACGCCTGCGCCCGATGCTTACGCTCGCCGGGGCGGACCTCGTCGGTTACAGCGGCACACGCCACTACAAACTCGCCGCCGCGGTGGAATTCATCCACACCGCCACGCTCCTGCATGACGATGTCGTCGATGGCAGCGATCTCCGGCGCGGCAAGGCTGCGGCCAACATCATCTACGGCAATCCCGCCACCGTTCTGGTCGGCGATTTCCTGTTCAGCCGCTCGTTCGAACTGATGACCGAAGACGGCAGCCTCAAGGTGCTGAAAATCCTTTCGGGTGCCAGCGCGATCATTGCCGAAGGGGAAGTCGACCAGCTGACCGCCCAGCGCAAGATCGACACCAGCGAACAGCGCTATCTCCACATCATCCGCGCCAAGACCGCGGCCCTGTTCGCGGCCGCCAGCCGGATCGCCGCCGTAGTTGCCGAATGCAGCGACGAACAGGAACAGGCGCTCGACGAATATGGGCGCAATCTCGGCGTGGCCTTCCAGCTTGTCGACGATGCGCTGGATTACGATTCCAACGCCGCTGCCATGGGCAAGGACCGGGGCGATGATTTCCGCGAAGGCAAGATGACGCTGCCCGTCATCCTCGCCTATGCCCGCGGGACCGAGGAAGAACGGGAATTCTGGAAAGCTGCCATCGGCGGTTTCCGGACCGAAGATGAAGATCTCGATCACGCCATCCAGCTCATCGAACGCCATCAGGCGGTCTCCGATACCAAGCTGCGCGCGCGCCATTTTGCCCAGCGGGCGATCGATGCCCTGTCGATCTTCCCTGACGGCAAGGCACGCCGGGCGATGACGCAGGCCGCGCTGTTCGCGGTCGCGCGGGGGTATTGATCCCGTCTCCACGTGATAGGGCGCTCTCGTGAATAACGATCTGCCCATTCGTGCCGTCCTGCCCGAACTGCTCGGCGCGCTTCGTCAGGGCAGCGGGGCTGTGCTCGTCGCCCCTCCGGGTGCGGGCAAGACTACGGCGGTCGCTCCTGCACTGCTGAACGAAGACTGGTGCACCGGCACCGTCATTCTCACCTCGCCGCGGCGCGTGGCGGCACGGGCCGCCGCGGAACGCATGGCGGAAACGCTGGGCGAAAAGCCGGGGGAAACCATCGGCTATTTGACCCGGCTCGACAGCAAACGCTCGGCCAGGACCCGCGTATTGGTGGTGACCGAAGCGATCTTCGTGAACACCATTCTCTCCGATCCCGAACTGGCGGGAATATCCGCCGTCCTCTTCGACGAAGCGCATGAGCGTCACCTCGACAGCGATCTCGGCCTTGCGCTCGCGCTCGAAAGCCGCGCCGTCCTGCGCGACGATCTGCGCGTTCTGGTCATGTCGGCCACCATCGACGGCGCGCGGTTCGCACAGCTTCTGGGGGCCGATACGCAGGTGATCGAAAGCGCGGGCCGGGCGCACCCCTTGCAGATCAGATGGTTCGGATCGTCGCCGCAGCTCCCGGTGGAAGATGCCATGGCGCAGGCCGTCGCTTCCGCCTGGCGGGAAGAGCAGGGCGATATCCTCGCCTTCCTGCCCGGCGTACGGGAAATCGAACGGGTGCGCGAACGTCTGGAAGCGCGTCTGCCTTCTGCGCTTGTCCTTCCGCTTCATGGGCAGGTCGATCCCGCGGGGCAGCGTGCTGCCATCAGGCGCGATGCCGAAGGGCGCCGCCGCATCGTTCTTGCCACCGCCATTGCCGAAACCTCGCTGACACTCGACGGCGTATCCGTCGTGGTCGATGCCGGCCTGTCCCGCCGGGCCGAATTCGACCGCGCGGCAGGCACAACGCATCTGGTTACCCACCGCGCCAGCCAGGCCGCGGCGGCCCAGCGCGCCGGGCGCGCGGCGCGGCAGGGGCCGGGCATCGCCTATCGCCTGTGGGAAGAGGCAGGTCATGGCGGGCGGCCGCCCTACGATCCGCCCGAAATGCTCACCGCCGATCTTGCTCCGCTGGTGCTGGCGCTGGCCCAATGGGGCAGCGGCGACCCGCTTGAACTCGGCTGGCTCGATCCGCCGCCTGCTGCCTCCATCAGCGCGGCCCGGCAGACACTGGTGGCGCTCGGCGCGCTCGATGCAGATGGCCGGATTACCGAACGCGGCTCTCGTCTCGCGCAGCTTCCGCTCGACCCGCAAGGGGCCGCGACCATTCTTTTCGGCGCGGAACATGGAGCGGAAACGCAAGCGGCGCGGATCGCCCTGCTGCTTCAGGAACGCGGTCTCGGCGGCCAGGGAGAAGACCTCGAAGCGCGCCTCTCGCGCTGGAACGGCGATCGCGGCGCCTGGGCAGAGGCCAGCCGCAAGCTCGCGGCCCGGTGGGCAAAGCAGGCGCGCGGTCTGGCACAGGCGCCGCCCGATGGCGAGAGTGGGCACCGCCCGCCGCCCGGCATCCTGCTTGCCGCGGGACGGCCGGAATTCATCGCCAGACGGCGCGATGCCAGCGGTGAAAACTGGATTACCGCCGGGGGCAGGGGCTTCGTGCTCGATCTGGCATCCCCACTCGCCCGTGGGCAATTTCTGGTCGTGGGCGATGCGCAGGGGCAGGCGAAAGGCGCGCGGATCACCTCGGCCATCGCGCTGGAAGAAGCCGATCTGGAACGCTGGCTGCCGGACAGGATCGAACGCAGACATGTGCTGCGCTGGACGGGCGAGCGGGTGGAGGCGCTGCTTGAGCGCAGACTTGGCGCGATCACGCTGGCGCGCGGACCGGACCCGGCACCCAATGGGCAGGCCATTGTGGACATGCTTGTGGAAAAAGCTCTGGAAAACCCGGCAAAGATCCTCCCGGCAGAACTGCTCGCCCGGGCCGGTCATGCGGGCGTCGCCGGGCTGGAGCGCGACGGCCTGGCTGAAAATGCTCCGCTCTGGCTCGCACCATTGCTGCAGGGGCGGCGCGATCTGGATCTACCCAAAGGTAAACTGGTCGATGCCTTGCTCGGCCAGCTCGACTGGGACAGCCGCCAGCGGCTGGACCGGCTGGCACCGCGCGAATTTACCTCTCCTGCGGGCACTACGCACCGCATCGACTATACGGGCGACGATGCACCGAGCGTCGAGGTGCGTGTGCAGGCCCTCTTCGGACTGGAGAGCCACCCCATGGTCGGCGCAACGCCGCTGCTCCTGAAGCTCACCAGCCCCGCCGGTCGGCCGATCCAGTCCACCCGCGACCTGCCGAATTTCTGGCGTGGAAGCTGGGCCGATGTGCGCAAGGACATGAAAGGGCGGTACCCCAAGCACCGCTGGCCGGAGGAACCATGGGCGGAAAAGCCCAGTTTGAAGACCAAGAACGCCTTTTCACGCTCCGAAGGTTGAATTACAGGGTTAGTCCATGACCGCGAGAATCTACCAGCGACCGAAGAACGCCATGCAATCGGGCCGGGCCCGCACCGATGAATGGGTGCTCGAATTCGAGCAGTCCGAAGCGCGTCGGGCGGATCCGCTGATGGGGTGGACCGGCAGCAGCGACACGCAGGCACAGGTGCAGCTTACTTTCCCGAGCAAGGACGAAGCGAAAGCCTATGCCGGGAAATACGGCATCGCCGCGCGCGTTCACGCTACGCCGCCCAAAAGTCTCAAGCTTCAGGCCTACGCCGACAATTTTCGCTGACTTGGCGGGTGAGGGCTCTTTTCCTCCCCCTGCTGCTTGCAACGGCAGCCTGCAGCGTCAATCCCCAGGGTTCGCCTGAACAGGGCAACCCCGGAACATCTGCCGCGCAGCAGGATCTTGCAGCGCGGATCTCCGAAATCGAAACGGCTTCCGGCGGGCGGCTGGGCCTTGCCTTGCATTCGCCGGACAAGGGCCTCGTTTACGCCTATCGCGGTGACGAACGTTTCGCCATGTGCTCGACCTTCAAGCTCGCCCTTGCGGCGCTGACGCTGGATACGCCGGGCCTGCGCGAGAAGCGCCTCCACTTCGGGGCAGGGGACATTCTCAGCTATGCTCCCTACGCAAAAGAGCGCGCATCATCCGGCTGGATGAGCGGGCTGGAAGCGGCGCATCACGCCGTCACCCTCAGCGACAATACGGCGGCCAATCTGCTTCTGGCAGAGGTAGGCGGGCCGGACGGATTTACCCGCTGGCTGCGCTCCATGGGGGACGAAACGACCCGCCTCGACCGGAACGAGCCAGCGCTCAATGAAAATGCGCCGGGCGATCCGCGCGATACCACAACGCCCACAGCGCATGCGGACCTCGTCGGCGCGCTTTTGTGGGGCGACCGGCTCGCGCCGGCCGACCGCGCCCTCCTGGAGGAATGGCTCGTGGAAACGACGACGGGGATGAACCGTCTTCGCGCCGGCCTGCCCGGTGAATGGCGCGCCGGAGACAAGACCGGCACCTGCGGGACCGGCGCTCAGGGCGAAGTGAACGATATCGCGATGTTCGAAACGCCCGATGGCTCGCGCTACATCCTCGCGGCTTATCTCGACCGCGCGGATGGCTCCGCATCCGATGCCGAAGCCCGTCTGGCAGAGGCGGCCCGCGCAATTGCCGACTGGCTGCAGCAGATGGGAGCTTGAAACTCCTCTGACATCCGGCCATATGGCGCGCCGGGAGTCGGTCGGACGTTTGCGTTCGCTCACCGGGTCAGATCCGGAAGGAAGCAGCCCAGGTGGATTGCGGCGGGTCGGCCGGCTCCTTTTTCACCCACATTTCGTGACTGTGATGGCATGACATTCCTGCCGTCAGTCCCTACCTGTTCCAACATGGGTGATTCACCGGACAATCCAGATGGCCTTCCTTGGGAGAGCGAAGCGGACGCTCCCGACGCGCCGAGCGCTGCCGAACTCGAGGAAGCCGGACAGGAAGCCATGTTCGGCGCCGAACAGACGCCTGCGGCGGCCGATCATACGTATGATCCACATGCCTCCACTGTTCGGCAGCCGGCTCAGCCCTACCGCGTTCTGGCCCGCAAATACCGTCCGCAGACCTTCGCCGAACTCATCGGTCAGGAAGCGATGGTGCGGACGCTGGCCAACGCAATCGCCCGCGATCGGCTCGCTCACGCCTTTCTGATGACCGGCGTTCGCGGGGTGGGGAAGACCTCCACCGCGCGCCTTATCGCCAAGGCTCTGAACTGTATCGGGCCCGATGGAAACGGCGGTCCCACGATCAGCCCCTGCGGCGTATGCGAACCCTGCCGCGCCATCGCCGAAGGCCGCCACATCGACGTCATCGAAATGGACGCCGCCAGCCATACCGGCGTCGATGACGTGCGCGAAATCATCGAAGCGGTGCGCTACGCCGCCGTTTCGGCGCGCTACAAGATCTACATCATCGACGAAGTTCACATGCTGTCCCGCAATGCTTTCAATGCGTTGCTGAAGACACTTGAGGAACCGCCTGCGCATGTGAAGTTCCTCTTCGCCACGACCGAGGTCGAAAAGCTGCCGGTCACGGTGCTTAGCCGGACCCAGCGTTTCGACTTGCGCCGCATTCCGGTCGAACTGCTCGAAAGCCACTTCGCCGACATCTGCGCCAAGGAAGGCGTCGAAGCCGATGCGGAGGCTTTGCACATCGTGGCCAACGCCGCCGAAGGGTCGGTTCGCGATGGTCTCTCGATCCTCGACCAGGCCATTGCCCACGCCGATCTCGACACCGAAGGCAAGGTAACTGCCGCCCGCGTGCGCGATATGCTCGGCCTTGCCGACAAGGGCGCACAGCGCCGTCTTTTCGGGCACATTCTCGAAGGCCAGGGCCGCGAGCTGCTGGCCGCGATCGACGAGCAATATGCCCTCGGCGTCGAACCGCTCGCCCTCATGCGAGCCCAGATGGACCTCGCCCACCGGATCACCGTGGCGCAGGTTTCGGGCACCGAACCCGAAGGCGTCAGTCCCGATGAGCGCGAACAATTGGCGGGCTGGGCTGCACGGCTCCCGGCGGGTCAGTTGCATCGCCTCTGGCAGTTGCTGCTCAAGGGCCATGATGAAATTCGCTTGGCGCCCGACCCCCTCATTGCTCTGCGCATGGCGCTTCTGCGCACGCTCCATGCAGGCCAGATGCCCGATCCGGGGAAGCTGGCGAAAAAGATCGAGACACTGGCTGAAGCTGGCCCCGTCAGGCAAGCTGCGAATGAGGGAAGTGCGGTTGCAGAAGCGCCGCAGGCGTCGCTGGATTGGCAGGAACTGGTCGATGCGATCGATGCATCCGGGCTGATGCAGGAAGCCAGCATCATGCGCCTGCAGGTGCGCGTAGTGGAACTGGCAGACGGCGTCCTCCGCTTCGGCAGAGATGCGAAATTCTCGGATGATGTCATCCCGGTGCTGAAAGAAGCGCTACACCGCCACACCGGGAAGCGCTGGACCGTGGAAGAGGTTGCCGGGGGAGCCGGGGCTCCTTCGCTCGTCGAAGTACAAGTCAGCGAGCGCGATGCCGCAGCAGCCGCGACGCGCAACCACCCGCTGGTCAAAGCGGCCTTCGACGCTTTCCCGCAGGCAGAACTGATCGACGATGGCGGCGCAGCTCCCCAGCGCCGCGAAATACCCTGGAGTAGAAACGCATGAACATGGAAGAAATGCTCGCGCAGGCCCAGAAGGCTGCTGAAACGATCCAGAAGCAGATGGGCGATGCCCAGGCCAAGCTTGACGATATCGAGGTCGAAGGCGCGGCCGGTGGCGGTCTCGTCAAAGTCCGCGCCACGGCGCGTGGTCGCATTCTCGGCGTCTCGATCGACGATAGCCTGATGAAGCCGGAAGAAAAGCAGATGGTCGAAGATCTCGTGACAGCCGCTTTCAACGATGCCCGCGACCGCGCCGATCGCGTATCTGCCGAAGAAATGGACAAGATTCAGCAGGGTGTTGGCTTGCCGGCAGGCTTCAAACTGCCGGGCATGTAATCCCGGCTTTGCCCACCAAAGCGGCGTTTATGCCTAATTTTGTGGTAACGGCCGCTTAGGTATTTTTCAAAAGGTGTCGCCTAATCTTCCCGGACGAATCGACGGGAAGACGGCGTGGGCAAAACGGGGATCAGGACTACTTGTTCGGCACTGGCCGGCGCGTGCGCGCTCGCCGGTCTTTCCTCGCCCGCGGCGGCTGCGCCCAATGGATCGCAGATGCAGGTCGGCGCGCAGGTCGAGGGGCGCTGCTCCGTGTCGACGACGGATATGGCATTCGGGGTTCTCGATACGAAGAATGTGACCCGCGTCGACACGAACGCCACCGTTTCGGTGTCCTGCGCGGGCCTGCTCACGTTCTTTCGCCTGACCATGGACTGGGGGCAGAATGCGTCGGGCGAGCAGAGGCGGATCAAAAACGCTTCCAACGACTACCTTCCTTACGAAGTCTATCGGAATAACAACCGTACGCAGCGCTGGGGTCAGCGAAACAGCGAGAGCCGCACCGGGGTGATACTGCTCGGTATCGGCAATGAGGACTTCGAAGCTTATGGACGTTTGTCCGGCATCACCCCCTCCACGCCAAAGGGCCGGTATACCGATCAGCTTACGGTCACTATCACGTTCTAGGCGCGGGCGTGAGGTGCTGCGACACGGCGGAGCGCCTTCCGAATTAACCGATATTTAGCCGAGTTGTCCTAGAGACGTCCTCTCGATTTCCAGAGGGGTACTGGTGGTTTCTTTTCGTTCCGGATCGTTGCTGTGGGCGCTCGGCGCCGTCTGCCTTCCGGCGGTCGCTCATGCGCAGGCAACGCTTACCCCGACTGTCGAAGTGATCGATGGCTGCACGGTTCTTACCGCGGAAATGGCTTTCGATATCAGCGCAGGCGCCGGGGCAGGGCCGGTAGACAGCACCACGCAGATCGATATCGAATGCACCCGTCTGGCCCTGTTTCGTGTCGATATGGACCGGGGCAGCAATGCCAATGGCACCCAGCGTCGCATGCGCAACGGCTCCGGGGATTTCATTCCCTATGGCATCTTCCGCAATACCGCCCGCACGCAAACCTGGGGCAGCGGTTCGGGAAATGCTCCGCTGGGCATCGCCTGGGGGCGGGGCAGGGGCAGCATGACCGCCTATGGCCGGATCGCATCCGTACCGGCCAACCTGACTCCCGGTGTTTACGAGGATATCGTGACCGTCAGCATCACCTTCTGAGGTCCAGCCTGGATTCTGCCTCGCGCGAGGCTGGGCGATGGCAATTTCTTCTCGGCCACACGCGGTTTTGTCACTGCGACGCGGTCAGGCGCGAATCCATCTCATCCACATGACTTTGGCGCGCGACGTTGCGGAGCGCGACTGGTCTCACCATATTCCGAGCGAACGGCCTTACCGGCCCCGAATGGAATTGATTGATGACCCAGACCTTCCCCCTCCTCCCCTTGCGCGACATCGTTATATTTCCCGGAATGGTGGTGCCTCTGTTTGTCGGACGCGACAAATCGGTCGCAGCCCTCGAAGCGGCAATGGAAGGCAGCAAGGACATCTTCCTGCTCGCTCAGCTCGATCCGGGTTGCGACGACCCCGAACGAGATGACCTGTTTGACGTCGGCGTGATCGCGCAGGTTCTGCAGTTGCTGAAGCTGCCCGACGGCACCGTCCGCGTGCTGGTCCAGGGTACGTCGCGCGCAACGCTCGAACAGCTTGCACAGCGCGGTGAGCATGTCGAAGCCACAGTTTCCTCGCAGGACGAGGTAACGGCATCCGGCAGTGAAGTGACCGCCATGATGCGGCAGGTCGTCGAACAGTTTGGCGAATATGCGAAGCTCAACAAGAAACTTGGCGAAGAAGCCGCCGAGCAACTGGGTGACATCGACGATGCCAGCGAACTGGCCGATTCTATCGCCGCTGCGATTTCCGCGAAGGTTTCGGACAAGCAGGCGCTACTGGTCGAAAAGGACCCGCTCAAGCGGCTCGAAATGGTGATGTCCTACATGGAAGGCGAGCTTTCCGTGCTGCAGGTGGAACGGCGCATCCGCGGCCGTGTAAAACGGCAGATGGAGCGTACGCAGCGCGAATATTATCTCAACGAACAGCTGAAAGCGATCCAGAACGAGCTTGGCGGTGACGAAGACGGCAGCAACGAGATTGCCGAACTGACCGAAAAGATTGCCAAGACCAAACTCAGCAAGGAGGCGCGCGAAAAGGCCGAAGGCGAACTCAAAAAGCTCAAGGCCATGCAGCCGATGAGCGCCGAAGCGACCGTCATCCGAAACTACCTCGACGTCCTGCTGGGTCTGCCCTGGGGCAAGAAAAGCAAGGTAAAGAAGGACATCGGCACGGCGCAGGAAGTGCTCGATGCGGATCATTATGGGCTTGAAAAGGTCAAGGATCGTATCGTCGAATATCTCGCCGTCCAGGCCCGTACACGCAAGTTGAAGGGCCCGATCCTCTGCCTCGTCGGCCCGCCAGGTGTGGGTAAGACTTCGCTCGGCAAAAGCATTGCGAAGGCGACGGGCCGTGAGTTCGTACGTCAGTCGCTTGGCGGGGTACGCGACGAAGCCGAAATCCGGGGTCATCGCCGTACTTATATCGGCTCGCTTCCGGGCAAGATTGTGAGCAATCTGAAGAAGGCTGGCAAGATCAACCCGCTGTTCCTGCTCGACGAGATCGACAAGCTGGGCCAGGATTTCCGCGGCGATCCGGCATCGGCCCTTCTCGAAGTGCTGGATCCGGAACAGAACAACAAGTTCCAGGACCACTATCTCGAGCTCGATCTCGACTTGTCGGACATTATGTTCGTCACCACTGCGAACAGTCTCAATCTGCCGCAACCGCTGCTCGACCGTATGGAGATCATCCGGCTCGAAGGGTATACGGAAGACGAAAAGGTCGAGATCGCCAAGCGTCACCTGTTGCCCAAACAGATCGGCGAACACGGCCTGAAAAAGGGCGAGTTCGAACTGACCGAAGATGGGCTGCGTGATCTGATCCGGTATTATACGCGTGAAGCGGGTGTCCGGACGCTCGAGCGGGAACTTGCCCGACTGGCCCGCAAATCGCTGCGCAAGATTCTCGAGAAGCAGGTTGAGAGCGTCACGATCACGCCTGAAAACCTGAGTGAGTTCGCCGGCGTGCGCAAGTTCAAGCACGGCATGGGCGAGGAAGAGCCGCAGGTCGGTGCGGTCACTGGACTGGCATGGACCGAAGTGGGCGGCGAATTGCTGACCATCGAAAGCGTCACTACGCCGGGGAAGGGCGACATCAAAACGACCGGCAAGCTCGGCGAAGTGATGAACGAAAGCGTTGCCGCCGCCTTCAGCTTCGTGAAGGCGCGTGCGCCGCATTATGGTATCAAGCCGAGCCTGTTCCATCGCCGTAACATCCATATTCACTTGCCAGAAGGCGCTGTTCCCAAGGACGGGCCCAGCGCGGGTGTCGGTATGGTGACATCGATCGTCTCGACGCTTTCGGGTATTCCTGTCCGTCCAGATGTCGCGATGACGGGCGAGGTTACGCTGCGTGGGCGTGTACTGGCGATCGGCGGGCTGAAGGAAAAGCTGCTCGCGGCACTACGCGGCGGAATCAAGAAAGTCCTGATACCGGAAGAAAACGTGAAGGATCTCGCGGAAATCCCGGGCAATGTGAAAGATGGCCTGGAAATCGTCCCCGTTTCGCATGTCGACGAGGTGCTGGCGCATGCACTGTGCAGCGTGCCCGAGCCGATCGAGTGGACCGAAGCGGACGATCTGGCGAGCCAACCCGATCACACGCTGCGGGCGCCATCGCCGACTGCACATTAGGCCGGGCGAAACTGGACGAGCGAATCGGGAGCTTTAGCGACCTTCACGGCGCGGTAATTTCGGTGTGTGCAGTGCAGCATCGGCGGATAGCGGGTCGCTTTATCTCAATTTTCCCGTCTCCGACCCCGTAAACCGCCGATTTTGGCCGAGAATGCCTTTGACAGAGGTCCGAAAAAACTCTCAATTCGTTCGCCTTCGCCGAGGCGATTCAGCCGAATTGATTTGATGATAAAAACTAGGGGGTTTCTCTAATGAACAAGAACGACCTGATCAGCGCAGTTGCCGATTCCAGCGGTCTTTCGAAGAACGATGCGTCGAGTGCCGTCGAAGGCGTTTTCGACGCTATCACCAAGGCCCTGTCGAGCGGTGACGAAGTGCGCCTGGTCGGCTTCGGCACGTTCTCGGTCGCCAAGCGCAAGGCTTCGACCGGCCGTAACCCGCGTACGGGTGAGCCCATGACGATCAAGGCGTCCAACCAGCCCAAGTTCAAGGCTGGCAAGGGCCTGAAGGATTCCGTCAACTAACTCGGAATTTTCCGGTTCGCCCCCGCATATTGCACAACGCAGCCGGTTCGATACTCGCCGCGCTTTCCCGGTCGGAAAGCGCGGCGTTTTCGTTTTCCCTACACAGAGATCACCGCGTCGCGATGGCGTAGAGCGCGATCGCACCGGCGTTGGAAACGTTGAGGCTCTCGATCTCTTCGCCAATGGGCAGACGGGCGAGGGCATCGCAATGCGATTCGATATTCTGCCGCATTCCTTCGCCCTCGGCCCCAAGCACGATGGCTACCGGACCTGCGGGAAGAGCTTCGGCGAGCGTTGTTTCGGTGGCCCCTGTCAGCCCTATGCGCCAGTATCCTGCTTCCGCCATCTGCTCCAGCGCTCGCGCCAGGTTGACTACGCGGACCCACGGCAGGATTTCCAACGCACCCGAAGCCGCCTTGCCAATGACGCCGCCTTCGGGTGGGGCGTTGCGATCCTGCGTCACCAGGGCAGCAGCGCCGAAAGCCGCTGCCGATCGCATGATCGCGCCGACGTTATGCGGGTCGGTCACTTGATCGAGGACGACGATGGGCCGGTCGGCATCGCCGCTCAGAACTTCATCGAGATGGATATCTTCCAGCGGCGCGCATTCGAGCACCAGCCCCTGGTGCGGCGCATCCTTTGCAACAAGCCGCGCCAGATCCTGCACATCGGCATATTCCAGCGGGAAGTCTTCGGGCAGTTCACCATCAAGCGACTCGATGGCTTCGCGCGTGGCCCATAGTTTGCGATGAACCCGGTTGGGGTTCTTGAGCGCAGCTTCTACCGCATGGCGGCCCCACAGGCGAACCTGTCCACTACTCGCGCGGCCACTGCCTCGTCCGCCCTGCATTCGCCCTGCGCGGCCTCGCAAAGCCCGCTTGCGTTCACCCTTAGCCATCAAATCCGTCCTGTCTGCAACATTGGCTGCGGCCTGTGCCAGTGGGGGCATTGACAGGCAAGCGCCGCTTCGCCAAAGGGGCGCCTCTCGGCACGGGATCGCCACGCGATCTCACGATTTCTTCGATGAAATGGCCCGTGTGGACAGGTGGCCGAGTGGTTAAAGGCAGCAGACTGTAAATCTGCCCGCGCAAGCGTACGCTGGTTCGAATCCAGCCCTGTCCACCACCGGCCCTTCTTTCACCATCCATCAGCATCCCCAGAAAACCATGGAACCCCTTGGGTTTCTGCGTTATTGTGCGCGTACTTAGTCCCCACTCGGCCGCCGATATCCACCCGCATCCGAGGCCTAGTGTGGGGAAGGTGTGGGGAAAGGGCGGTCCTTCCCCACACTTGTATCTTCCGGAATGGCATGCGGGAATGTGGGGAAGGAAATGGGCAAACTCACGGCAGTTGCGGTCAAGGCGGCTTTTGAGAATCCCGGCACCTATCAGGATGGGGACGGTCTTTTTCTGAAAGTGGGAAAATCTGGTTCCGCCTCCTGGCTTCTTCGTCTTCAACAAGACGGCAAGCGACGAGACATAGGGGTTGGGAGCGCCAAACTGGTCACGCTGGCGCAAGCACGTGAGAAGGCGAACGAACTGCGTAAAGCTATAAAAGTAGATAAGCGCGATGTTCTCATGGAGCGAAAGGACGAGGCTGCCGCCAAAATTACTTTCGGCGAAGCAGCCTCTCAGTATCATGCAGACAACGAAGCGGGCTGGAAAAGTCAGACATATTCCCGGCAATGGTTGGCGAGCCTGGAAAATTACGCTTTTCCAAAGCTAGGCAATATGCCGACCGGCACCATCACTGCCGCCGACATTATCGATGTCCTCACGCCCATATGGCAGGAAATTCCCGAGACCGCCCGCCAGGTACGCAACCGAATCTGCGCGGTGCTGGACTACGCACACGCCAAGGGCTGGCGTTCGACCGAAGCGCCATCGGGCAATAGCAGTCTGAAAGCGGGGAGGGGCCTGCCCCGGCAAATCAAGAAAACCCAAAATCGTAAAGCGATGCCCTACGTCGCGATACCCGCTTTCCTGACCGCCCTGAGGCGCAAACCATCGTTTGGGCGCTTCGCTCTCGATCTTCTCATACTCACCGGCACCCGTTCGCAGGAAGTCCGTCTCGCTACATGGGACGAATTCGATCTGGATGAGCGCCTATGGACCATCCCTGCGGAACACATGAAGCGAAGCAAAGCACACGTCGTCCCTCTTTCAGATGCGGCAGTGGCTGTTCTCGCGAAGGCTGATGCGTTCAAAGTCGAAGGGGCTGAAGTCGTCTTCTCTGGCGCGACGGGCAAGGCGATGTCCGACATGACGCTTCTGAAGGTTCTGCGTGACATGCAGGAACCCTTTCACGTCCATGGCTTTCGTTCTGCCTTCACAGATTGGGCAGCGAATGCAGGCTTTCCGAACGCAGTGGTTGAAGCCGCACTTGCGCACAAAACGCCCGACGCAGTCCAGGCCGCGTATCGCCGCACCACCTATCTTGGCACAAAGGAGGATCCCGGCATGCGTGTGAAGCTAATGAATGCTTGGGGAGCATACTGCTCCGGTAGGGTGACCATAAAAGAGGCTCTCGACGCCTCCGGCCAAAGCGCGGCTTGACGACTCAACTGGCAGGCTATTCACATAGCGGATCGGGCTCGATCACAGCGCAAAAATGCTTCCAGCATCCCTCCAGAAGCAAGCCCGATTTCGGTTGGTTAGCGGGCAGTTTTCTTCCGGCGACCGCGAGGCTGTCCTGGCATGCGTCCGAGACCGATCTTCACCGCCAGTTCGCGGCGTTTCTCTGCATAAGCTGGAGCGACCATCGGGTAATCACCGGGGAGCCCCCAGCGTGCGCGGTATTGTTCGGGCGTCATATTGTGATGAGTCATGAGATGCCGCTTAAGCATCTTCATCTTCTTGCCGTCTTCGAGGCAGACAAGGTGATCGTGCTTAACTGAAGCGCGCACCGTCACTGCCGGTTCAAGGCGCTCTTCTTCAGCTGGAGCGTCATCGCCCAAACCAGACAGGGCTTTATGAACATTGGTGATGAGCAAAGGCACGTCTTCGACCTTAACATCATTATTGCTCACATGCGCCGCGACGATGTCGGACGTCAGAGCCTGACCCGAAACTAAGTTGGGTGATATCAGCGAGTTAGCTTGACGGCCAAATCCAGGGCTGATTCAGGAGTTTTGCGAAGAACTTCTGGAGATCAGTGATGTGGACCGATACCACCCGTTCGCAGTATGCGCGCAAGGGGCTGGCTTTGCCAAGCGATTTGACGGATACGGAATGGGCGCTTCTGGAGCCCTTCTTCCCCGCACCGTCCGATACTGGTCGTCCGCGCAAATGGCCGATGCGGCGCGTGGTGGAGGCGATCCTCTACCTTTTGCGTGGTGGCCTGCCGTGGAGGATGTTGCCGCCCTGCTTTCCACCAGTCTCGACAGTTCAGCGCTGGTTCTACCAGTGGCGCGATGCGGGTCTGTGGGAACTGATCAACCATTACCTGTTGCAAGACCTTCGCACTGCGCAAGGCCGGGAGGCATCGCCCAGTGCAGGAGTGATCGACAGCCAGTCTGTCAAAACCACTGAAAGCGGCGGTCCGTGCGGCTATGACGCAGGCAAGAAGATCAAGGGGCGCAAGCGCCACATCATCACCGATACCGACGGCAATCTGGTTCATGGCATGATCCACACTGCCGACATCCAGGACCGCGATGGTGCTCCGCTGGTGCTGGCCGAGATTGTTACATCCTTCCCGTGGCTACGGCATCTCTTCGCCGATGGCGGTTATGCAGGACCGAAACTGAAGCGCGGCATCGCCCGTCTCGGACAATGGACCATTGAGATCATCAAGCGATCCGACAAGGCAAAAGGCTTCGAGGTCCTGCCTCGGCGCTGGGTCGTCGAGAGAACCTTCGCCTGGCTGGGCAGAAACCGCCGCCTCGCTAAAGACTTCGAGACCACCATAGCATCAGCCCGGTGCTGGCTCTTCACCGCGGCCGTGCAGATGCTCACTCGCAGACTGGCAAGCCTATGAACTTACGCCAGATAGTTTCGAGTCAGACTCTCAGAGTAATGAGTAGCTGCGTCGCATCGTGTTCGATCTGATCCATAAGTATCGGCCCCGTGTTCGTTGTTTGAGAACCGGCGCTACCAACTGCCAAGAATTAGGTCCATTATGGATGTAAATATTCCAGGAAAACATTTTTTACGATGTGATCTATTCGCCGAGCGAATACCCTTAGGCGATCTCCGCGATTGGACGTTGCAGCGCGGGCCAGCACTAACGGTTCTGACGTGACCCCCTGATTTTCCTCCAGTCTCGATTAGAGTCCGGCCCTGACAGAAGGACGGACGAGATGAAGAGAACGAGGTTTTCAGAAGAGCA
>NZ_JBITWB010000005.1:0-84556 GCF_044543405.1 Qipengyuania sp. NPDC077410
GCCTTGATCCCTTCGCCATCCTCGACAACCGCCGCAGGATCCGTGCTCGCTGCAACATCAGGGGCCAGTGCCATCTCTACATTCCTCCCAGGTGTCGGGCTCAATGACGCCCGACATTGATCTTATCTTTGCGCTGTTTGCCAGTCTTTCGGCACTACACAAAGTGAATACGATTTCGTTTCCTCAAAACGAGCAAGGGGTGCCTTCTGCGACATCTTCACGCGTGATGCTCGAGATCCGGAACGTAATGTCGCCTTCGGTCTCAAAACGGATGCGATTGCCGAGGCCCGGCGCGCAGGCATCGGTAATCAACATCTCGCGCCACCCCTTGCCTAGTGCGAGAGCGAAATGGTCAGTCAGGTTCACCACCGCATCTTCACCCACGCGCAGGGTGACCGGTGCGGCCGGGCGTGTGACGACCTCGTAAGCAATGCGATAGGCCCCGCCGCTGTCCCGATCCTGCCTGAGACCGAAGCGCGAGCCGGCACGCATATAAACTTCCCGCGCATCTTCCTGGGCATCACGGTCATATCCGCGCACTGTCACTCCCGCATCGGTCAGGTCTCCGCGCATCTGGGCGAGATATTCTCCCTCGCCTTCGACATTGGGCTTGACCGCAAAGGCGAATGTGCCGTCGGCCAGCCGCCCTGCTTCGAACAATGCACGCGTCGGCCCGGCCAGGAGAGGCGCGCAATCTTCGTCGAGCTGTTCGGTGGGAGAGGTGTCGGTAAGAGCACGACCATAGCCCACCGGGAAGAGCGCACCATCAGGACCGTTGAGGGGCCCGAAGTCGCATGTCGCAGGCCAGCTGAAGCCCAGCTTGCCTGTAGCAGGCGTCGCGCCTGTCAGAACATCGGCAACACCTGCGCCTTCGCTCCCCGGCAGCCAAGATGCGACGAAAGCGTCAGCCGCATTCATTTCGCGGTTTACCCACATCGGACGGCCGGAAAGGAACACGGCCACAGTAGGCACGCCTTCCGCCTTGAACTTACGCAGCAGACCGAGGCCTTCCTCATCCGTGAAGCCGAGGTGTTTACGGTCCCCTGCAAATTCGGCGTAAGGTTCCTCGCCGAAGACCACGACAGCGGCATCGGGCTTGGAGGAATACTGGCCGTCCGGCGATAACGTAGCGCTGCCGCCGCCTTCCTTCACGGCCGTTTCCAGGCCCTTCCAGATCGAAGTGGCGCCGGGGAAATAGCTGTTGTCGAGATCGCCGCCGCCCTGCCAGGTGAGCGTCCAACCGCCCGAAGCCTGAGCGATATCGTCTGCCGCGCGGCCCGCGACTAGAATGTTCGCGCCCTTCTTGAGCGGCAGGATGCCGTTGTTTTTCAGCAGGACCTGCGACTTCGCGACGGCTTCGCGCGCGATTGCGCGATGATCAGCAGAGCCAAGCAGAGCATAATCGCCGGCATTTGGCCGCTTGGACGGCTGAACCATGTCCCCAAGCAGACCTGCCCGCATTTTAACACGCAGGATGCGGGTAACGGCCTCGTCAAGCCGGGCCATCGGGATCGTGCCGTCCTTGACCTGCGCCACGGTGGTTTCGAGCAGGCCCTTCCAGTCGTCGGGAACCATGTAGATGTCGAGACCGGCCAGCAGCGATTGCGGGCAATCGGTGTTGGTGCAACCCGCGACCTGGCCGTGGCCATTCCAATCGCCGACGACGAGCCCATCGAAGCCGAGTTCGCCGCGCAGGACATCGGTCAGCAGCGACTTGTTGCCATGCATCTTTTCGCCGTTGATCGAATTGAAGCTGGCCATGATCGTTTCCACACCGGCAGCGATGGCTGCCGGATAGGGCGCGGCGTGGATCGCCTTCAACGCTTCGATATCGCCGGTGACTTCACCCTGATCCACGCCCTGATCGGTGCCGCCATCGCCGAAAAAGTGTTTCGCTGTGGCAATCACATGCCCCGCGCCGAGACGGTTCGGGTCGCCCTTGCGACCCTGGAGGCCTTCGACCAGCGCTGCGCCCAAGGGCGCGACGATTGCCGGATCCTCGGAGTAGCTTTCGTAGGTGCGACCCCACCGGTCATCCTGAGCGACGGCGATCGTGGGAGAGAAGTTCCAGTCGATCCCGGTGACCTCGATTTCCACTGCGGTCGCTTCGCCGACGCGGCGAACGAGGTCGGCATCGCGGGTGGCGCCGAGCGCAATGTTGTGAGGGAAGATCGTGGCGCGGATTATATTGGTATGGCCATGAACGGCATCGGTGCCCCACATGGTCGGAATGACAGGTTCGCCGCCTGGCATCGGCTCGACGGAGGCAAGATACATCTCGTCAGCGAGTTTGAGCCATTCACTCGCTTCGGCGTATTCGTTGCCATAAGGCCCACCGTTGCCGCCATTCAGATAGCTGCCGAACCGATAGCGGCGCATGTCTTCTGCGGTGAAACTGTTGATCTGGGGTTGTATCAGCTGAGCAACCTTGCGTTCGACGCTCATGCGCGAAATCAGGTCTGCTATGCGGGCATCTTCGCTCGTGTCCGTGGCTTGAGCCACCGGAAGATTTTCAACACCGGATTGCGGCACGGTGCATCCAGCCAGAGCAACACAGGCAACGGAGGCCCACAAGAACGCTTTCATACTCTATCCCCTCGCGATCCCGATTTGTTTGGGAACGTTATCAATCGAGGAACTGGCACGGGCGGAATGCCAGGTCAAGCCGCTAGGCGCGGGGAAGAGTGATCAACAGGACGCAGGCGATCATGCAGAGCGCTGCGAGCAGCATGAAGAGAGCCGCGAAGCCGAACACCGGTACGAGAGCAAGAGTGAGCCAGGGCATTATCAGTGACGGCACGGTGTTGGTCAGATTGAACAGGCCCAGATCCCTTCCGCGGGTTCGCGGTCTTGGAAGTACTCGCAGCGTCTGGCTGGAATGCAGAGCAAGGAAGATGCTGGTCGAGAAGCCGAATACTACATAGCCAACGACCGCTACGGCCATGCTGTCGGAAAAGGCCATGATCAGGAGGCCGATGCTCCCTACGCCGGATCCGAGGACCAGGGGCAAGATCGGCCGCTGACTACGATCGGACCAGCGACCCACAAACATCGCAAGCGGCACCGATATACCGAGGACGAGGCTGAAGATCGTGGCCGTGTTATTGTCGGTAGTCGTCTCATCAATGGCGATGAACCAGAACAGCAGAAACGCAAAGAGAGCCGCCTCGGCAATCTGCACCAGCAGGCGGGCCAGCCACATGCGGGCGACCGTAGTGTGCGGCTGCGAGGCGACTGCCTCTCCTGTCTCCGACTTCTGCATGAGCTGCGGCATGGGCAAGGGGCGGGCAAAGAGAAGAGCTGGGCCGACCATAAGGGCAACGAGAATTGCGACCAGCACCAGGCGCGTGTCCTGTGCGGCCAGACCGGGAACTGTCACCAATGCACCGGACAAAGCCCCAAGGGCCGGTGACAGGGCGAGCAGACCTCCGAGCAACCCTTTCTGATGGTCGGGAACACAGTCCCCGGCCCAAGCGGCAAGGGGGGCGAGCATCATGTTCAATGCGCATTGCCAAATGACGATCATTGCCACGAGTGCTGGCACGGTTTGCACGAATTGCATCGAAACCAGCAGGAGCGAGGACAAGACGAGCCCGCCGGCTATCCACGGGCGGCGCACCCCGGTCCGATCGCTGATCCAGCCGAAGGCGATGTTCGTGATGCTCGCCGCAATCGCCCCGGCAAAGGCGGCGTAGGCAAGCGATTGTATCTCCTTACCTTCGGCAATGGCGTTCATTCGCAGGGGAAGCATGATGGTCAGAAACGGCACATAGGCCACAGCTCCGCCAGCGGCTGCCAAGGCATAAAGCCAAAGGAAGCGAGCTGGCTGCCCCTGTTTGAAATCTTCAGGCACGAGCACCTGCAGCCACGCGCGCAGTAGAGCCGCGCACGACAAGCTCGCCCTCGAGGACCACCGGTTCGGAGGGATGACCATTTTTCTTAGCGTCGATCAACAATTCGACCGCTCGCGCTGCGGTGGCCGAAATCGGCTGATCCAGCGCCGTCAGTGGTGGGTTGCTGAAGCGAACGATCGGCGTGTTGTCGAAGCTTATTACGGAGAGATCTTTGGGTACGTTGAGCCCGCGTTCCTTTGCGGCTTCGAGCGTGGCCAGAGCCATCTGATCGCTACTGGCGATAATTGCCGTCGGCCTGATATCCCCATCGAGCAGAGCGCGCGCTGCGGCAAGTCCGCTCTCGAAACCGAAATCCCCTCGTTCGAGAAGGCCGTCGCAATCGAATTCGGCATTGGCCATGGCCTCGCGCCAGCCATCGACACGCCAATTCGTAAGGCTGTATTCGGCGGGGCCGGAAATAAAGCCGATGCGTGTATGACCGAGTTCGATCAGGTGGTCGGTCGCCTTGCCGGCCAGCAGTTCGTCGCCCATGGTCATGGCGATGCCGGGGCCAGCCTCCTTGGAGCCGATCCGGGCGAACGGGATGCCGCTTTCCGCCAGCAAGCCTGTGATCTGCGCGTTCTCCGAGTGCGGCGGGGTGACTATCACCCCGTCCGGCTGCAGGGCGGCGATGGCCGCGCCAAGTTCGCGTTCGACATGGTCGCTATGCGTATCGACCAGTTCGAAAATCATCCGATAGCCGAGCTCTGCAGCAGTCAGCATGCCGCCTAACAGCATCTGGTCCACCCAGTCCCGCCCATCACGAGCTTTCCAGTCCGCAATGGTGCGGTCGCGGTCGTTGATGGCCAGGATCAGATAGGAACGCGATCCGCTCATTCGCTGGGCGGCGATCGACGGAACATAGCCGAGCTTTTCGATACTGGCCTGAACTTTTGCCTTCATGGCAGGCCGTACATTTGGCTCGTTATTTATGACGCGACTGACCGTCTGCAGGGACACCCCTGCATCCGCTGCAACGTGTTTGATGGTGACTGATTGACGCCGCCGGCCCATGTTATCGGTAACCCCTCGAGTATTTTTCTGGCTAATACGACGCCGCGTGAGTTGGAAGGCTGCTTTCAGGCAGCAGCGACCTCTTTTGCCCCGCAAAATTGCGCAACATAGGCGTGATGGGCAGGGAGACCTTGCACCGTACGCGCAACATTGGTGCGGAGCATCTCGAGAAACTTCGAAAGTTCCTCGTCGCTCATTTTCTTCGCCACAGGATGAAACGCCTGAGGCAGGATGCCTTGGCCGAGCATCACCTGAACCCAGCTGTTCTCGACGAAGAGCTCGTCGTTCTTGCGGAACACGCGTCCGGTTTCGCGGAACAGTTCCATCTTCTGTGTAAGGCTATCGGGAATATCCATCGTTGCGCATTGACGCCAGAACGCGCTGTCGCGCCTGTCGGTGGCTTTGTAATGCAGGATCAGGAAGTCGCGGACCTGTATCATATCGGTCAGCTGCTGATCATTGAATTCGGCGATGTCGCGTTCACTCACATCGCCGGCAGGCATCATGCGGAGGAGGCGGATCACTGCACGCTGGATCAAGTGGATGCTCGTCGATTCCAGCGGTTCGAGAAAACCTGAAGACAGCCCGATGGCGATGCAATTGCGATGCCACTGCTTGCGCCTTGATCCGGTGGTGAACGGGATTGCACGAGGTTCGCTGATCGCTTTGCCTTCGAGGGTCGACATCAGTCGATCATGTGCGGCATCTTTGGACAAGTATCGGCTGCAATAGACAATCCCATTGCCGCCGCGGTGCTGCAATGGAATGCGCCACTGCCATCCCGCATCGTGCGCGATAGCGCGTGTGTAGGGCACGGGAGACGCAGATAATTCCGTCTGCACGGCAATTGCGCTGTCGCATGGCAAGTGATGAGACCAGTCATCGTAGCCAACGTGCAGCGCACCTTCGATTAGCAAGCTTCGGAAACCAGTACAGTCGACGAAAATATCGCCTTCCAACCGCTGTCCGTTCTCCAAGCCGATCGCAGCGATATTCCCGCTTTCACCGTCGAGTTCGACGTGCGCAATCTTTCCTTCAACTCTGCTCGCGCCGGCACCTTCGGCAATCCTGCGAAGGAAGGCGGCGTAGGCGGTCGCATTGAGGTGGTAGGCATAGTTCAATCGGTTGTCGGGCAAATGCGCGAACTTTCCGGCATATGCCGCGCACAGTTCGAGGCAATAGTCATCATAACTGTAGTCGTGCCCGCGCAGTAGCCCTTCGCCCCAGAAATGCTGGAACCCGGCCGACCAGTGGTCGCGTCCTGTCGAACCGAAAGAATGGAAGTATTTCTCGCCGTCGCGCTTCCAGTTCTCGAACTCGATGCCGAGTTTGAACGTCGCCTGCGTCTCGCGCATGAACTCGGCTTCGTTGATGCCAAGCAGACGGTTAAAGTTGATGAGTGGCGGGATGGTTGCTTCGCCCACTCCGACTGTTCCGATCGCATCGCTTTCGACGAGCGTCAGATCGATCGCATCTCCCATCGTCTTTGCCAGCGCGGCCGCAGTCATCCAGCCTGCGGTGCCGCCGCCAGCCACTACGATGCGCCGGGGCTTATAGTCGCTGCTCATCGATTGAGGGTCCTCAAAAGAAACGCCCGGATCTGACCAGCTGTTCTGGATGTCAGCGGCGACAAGATGCCTCGGGCTTGTTCGGGTATGTGATCTGTTACTTCGGCGGGATTCTCGAACACATAATGATCGAACAACTTCCGCCAGAAATTTCGTTCTTCGGGTGGTAGGTCCCGGATCGCAAGAATTGCGTGGTTAAGGGCCTCTTGTGGCTGACCCAGGAACGCGGGCGTATCGCGCCACCAATAATTCACCAGAACATTGAATGGATCGAGGCCCTCTACATGATGCCACCACATCGAGGGTATGTAGACTGCATCGCCGGCTTCAAGTTCGACGACTTGAGCATGTCTTAAAGCTTCTGCGAACCGAGGATGAGCATCGAAATCGGGCCCGTGAAAATCCACCATGCTGACCGCCCGCCCTGCGGGTGTGTTTTCAAGTGGACCGACGTAAAGGTTCTCAAACTGCTCCGGCGGAAAGATGGTAAAACGTCGCCGGCCAACTGCGCAACACGCAAGGTTGCGCGGGAAGTCGTTGTGGGCGGCAATTCTCGTGGCAGTGCCTATCCAAATGCTGTGGAGCGGGTCGCGGTCATCGACTGGCGACAGGTTGTCTTCAACGAGACCGTCGAAAAACAGCTTCATGTCGACCGACGTGAGATAGATCGCAGGAGCGTCCGAGCGACCTTCGTTGTCGTCAAAGCCGCGGAAAATATCAGGTAATTTCCCACGTGCGGTGCGGAAGTTCATCTCGAAATCGTCGTCGTAGAAGAGGCGACCGTCACGCCCAGGTTGTCCGATCGTGACCGTGAACGGTACGGGGCGGGCCCGTTCGAGCAGATATTCACGCGCCTCGTGCGCAGAGTTCAGCCCGCGAGTTACGAGAGGCCAATCCTTTACCAGCCCTCGCACGACAAATGGCTGCGGGTCGTCGTCAAGCAGGGCCGAAAGCGCGGCAGCGTCTGCTGCCTCGCGGCTCTCGACGTGCTTCATCTGCGCGAAAATAGAGGGAGCGGCTTCAGCCACGATCCTCCTTTGCATTCTTCCGGACGACCAGTTCGGTCAGGTTGGAGAGGGATGCGACAGCCATGAATATCGGCATTAGATGTCCGTCGGCTTGAAGTGCTCCAAGCGCATCGGCGTCCATCGAACGCAGCTTATCTTCATTTATCATGTGGAAGCCGACAAGCGACTGTTTCGATCCGTTTGAAAGAGGCACCTCAAAGACGAACGGTTCGACCAAGTCATATCGCGTCAGCGCTTCAAAGAAGTGTTTGGACGTTTCATAGCCAGCGTGAAGCAAACCCAGCTTTTCCGACATATCATCCAGTAAAGGCGTCGCCTGTCCGTGCTCGTCGAAAACCCGCGTTCCTTCCTCGCCGATTGCTATGCGGGGATGGTCCATATCGATGTGAACCTGCGCGTCACCGCCCTCATCCCGACTGCGACCTATGAGAAAAGGGCGGACGGAGATTGATAGCGGGATGTACCGGGCGTCCCAGGCGTCCTCGCCAAGGAACAGGTTCTCGCCATTTTCAAAACCGAAGAGGGCTAACGCACTGAACTCGTCGCTTTCCGCATCGCGGCGGAACACAATCGGATAATGCGCCTGAACTTGCCGAAACTCCTGAGGAACAACAAGGGCGGCCATGACAGCATCGCCGAGCGTACTGCCTGCTTCGGTACGCACGCGCAGTTCCGCATGATCGGCAGTGTTCAGAACTTCGTGGCTAGTCATTGTCTGGTCGGTACCCCTCGTGCCGAATTCTTGTCCATCGATGAGCACAGTGCATCGAAATAGGCCCGGTTGGAAGGCAGCGCCGCGCTTAGCGCACGACTACGTTCGGCGACCTTCGCGAACTGTCGTTGTACCTCGCTGCTCGGCGCACTGCTGATGTCCGCTGGCTGCGGGAAGCGCATGCCGTAAAGCACATATTGGTGGCTCGTCGCTGAGAAAATCTCGTCGATCTGTGGGAAGTCGCCGCTGGATGGCGCATGATCACGCCACAGATCGAGGTGGGCAGCAAGGGAGGAGGGTATGGTAGCGGGATCGCGGTGAGCCTGCCAATATGGTTCCGTCCGGGTACTGAGAACATAGTGGAGCTTGAGAAAGTCCACGATCCGCTCCCAGCGATAACGGAACAGGCTGTTGAAGCGATCTGCGAGCCGGGGAAGCGCTGCGCGGCTTTGCGGATAGCCGTCGGCCAAGGCTTTCAGCGACAATTCGATCAGTACGATGGCCGAGGCTTCGAGCGGTTCGATAAACCCTGCCGAAAGACCAATTGCCAAGCAGTTGCCTGCCCAGAACTTCTCGCGATAGCCGGTGGAGAACTTGAGCCCGCGCGGAGTAAGAGCCGCCTGCTCGGCGCCGGCTATCTTGGCACCGACATAGTTCATCAAAATGGCTTGGGCCTCGTCATCTGAGAGAAAACGAGACGAGTAGACACAGCCCACACCGCGGCGGGTCGGCAAGCCGATATCCCATAACCAACCGGCCCGATGCGCCGTGCCGATTGTTTGTGATGCGATCGCGCTATCAGGCACGACTGGGACCTGAACTGCAAGAGCGCGATCGTTGAACGAAACGTCGGACCGGTCGACCCATCCAATCTCGAGTTCTTCGCCGATCAACTTGCTGGCCATTCCGGTGCAATCGATGAAGAAGTCGCCCTCGATTGCTAAGCCGTTATCAAGCAGCAACCGAGTAAATAGCCCATCTACTGACCGCTCGGTACCCGTCACCTTCCCATGCACATGACGAACACCAAGCCTCTTTACGCCGTGACTGGCAAGCAACGCACCGAACTTGCCAGCGTCGAGGTGGTAGCCGTAATTGAGCGCTCCGGCGAAGGGAGGCATAGTTCGCTGCCGGGGGGCGAGGTCGCGGTTGCAGATTGCGGCTTGCGGGCTCACCGCCTCGGCATAGGGTTGCCCGTCATTCTGCATCTTCCAGGCCGTCAGAATGTCCGGCATGGAGCCCGAAAGCGGGGCGGAGAAGGGATGGTAATAGCAGTCGCGCTCGGAGCCATCGACCCATCCGTCGAAGCGGGAGCCTTGCTTGAACGAAGCGTCGCATTCCGTGAGGAACTCGGTCTCATCGATCCCGATAACGGCCAATGTCTCGCGTAGCGTTGGCCAGCTTCCCTCGCCCACACCGACCGTCGGGATGTCCGGCGCTTCGATCAAAGTAATTGCGAGTTCCGGCCGCCTGGCAGCCAGGATGCAAGCGGACAGCCATCCGGCCGTTCCCCCGCCTACAATCACCAGATTAGTAAATTCGCCTGACATCGATCTGGTCCATAGCCTTGCTTATCTGCCGTGCCAAAAGAGCCGCACTGCTTGCTGGCAGTGCGGCTCTCCTAACATTCGAATACGAAGGACGTCGCCTCCGCTTTCGATTACCACGTAAAGCGCAGGCCAGCGGTATAGCGGGCGTGGCCCGGAGCGGCAAAGTAAACCGCCTGATCGGCGCGGCGATGACCGCGGCGATCTTCATTGAGCAAGTTGATCGCCTCGCCGAAAATCGTCACGCCATTGCTGAACTCGTAGCTCGCGCTGGCGTCGACTTGACCGTAGGCTTCGATATAGAACGGATCGAGGCCGTATCCGGACAGGAATTCGTCGCGCCAGTTGTAAGCTACGCGGGCCTGGAGGCCGCCCTTGTCATAATACAGGACAGCGTTGGCGCTATCCGACACGCCGGTCACGGCGAACTGCGAGGTGGTATACTGCAGTGTATTGTCGTAGTCCGTATCGCTGTTCACGATTGTGTAGTTCAGGATAACGCCGAAGCCCGTTTCCCAGAAGCTGTGCTGCAGCGCGAATTCGAACCCGTCGAGCGTAGCGGACTGATCACTGTTGAACGGCTGGGTCAAGGTGAACACGAGTTCAGGATCGCCCGGTTGACCCACCAAGCCTACTGGATTGCCATCTGCATCGAAGGTGACCACTTCCGGATTGTTCGCAGCGGCGTAGGCCAGAATTTCAGCGAAAGTGGCATCTTCACCCAGTGCTGCACGGGCAGCTTGTGCCGCGGCGCCCTGGCTAGGGTTCGTAAGGTCAAATGCGGGGGTCTGGGTGGTCGCGTTCGCGATGAAATTGCTTACGTTCTTTCTGAAGTAGCCGGCCGAAACGTAGCTGGCAGGAGCATAGAACCACTCGGCCGATATATCGATATTCTTCGATTTATACGGGAGCAGGTTCGGGTTGCCGGATTGGCCAGAGCCAAAACCGTCGGGTCGCGCCGGCGAGTTAATCGTCAGACCACCATTTAGACTCGCATAGTCCGGGCGCGTAATCGTATGGCTGTATGATGCCCTGAGCACGACGTCGTTGATCGGCGAAATATCGAAATCAACAGCAGGGAGCCAATTGTTGTAACTCCCGGCAAATGTCGTAAAGCCCACGACGTCGTCATCAGTTCTAATAGCAATCTCATTTTCCGACGACTGCTCGGTACCGGTAGGAATGGGAACGAGCGCCGACGACTTCACGTCGGTTGTTTCATACCGCAATCCCAGACGGAGATGCGCTTCGTCCGCCATGAGGTCGAAAGTGTGAAGGGACTGGACGAACGGAGCGAGCGTCTTTTCACGCAGGCGACGATCGACCGAATACTCGGCGAGACATCCCTCCCCAAGTGGAACGCCTACGAACGGATCGGAACAGATACCGATGCTGGATTCGAGCAGATCGATCAGTTGTTCGGTGGCGATATTGTAATAGGTAGGGATGATGTTCGGACTGTCCGCACCGTTCATCCCTTGAAGGTCTTCTGACGTGCTGCGCGGAGTGAAGAAATCGTCCGGCGTTTCGTCTGCGCTCAGCGTTCCGCCCCAGGTTTCATTCTGGAGGAAGCCGTAAGCCGTGCGAACCTTGTTGTCGGTGAAGGTGACGCCAAAGTCGAGGCTTTCGATGAAGCTGTCGTCGAAGTCATATCCACCACGCAGGGACGCCTCGATGATCCGGTCCTTCATATAGGCATTGCGGAATGCGTTGCCGGAAGGACGAATGTTCGAGGCATCGATCTCCGATCCCGGATACATGTTAACGGAGATCACCGGCAGGTCGGTGGTGAAATCGACAGTCTGGCTCTGCACGCCAAAGATCGATGTGCCCACGGCAACGTTGCTGCCGTAAGGGGAGGTCGGCTTCGATTCAGCCGTCGAATAGTGCGCATCCAACACCCACCGCATGCCGCTCGGATGATTCCATTCGAGATTGGTGCCGATTGAATGATTGATGTTGCGGTTGGCCGCCACAGCCCCGGTTATCGCAAGGTCTTTTCCCGCATCGTTTCTTCCCGGATCCGGAGCCGGAAAGACTTCCGAATAGAAGTTTGGACCGGCGACCGGGCCGTCGGTCCAGCTGCTGCTGGTCTCGCCATGGTTGAACCATACACCGATACTGCTCGTACGCGCATCGATGGTGTTCTGAGAGAATGTATAGTCGAGGGTTGCCGTGAACTGGTCGGATGGCTGGAATTGCAGCACGGCCTGGCCGTTGATGCGTTCACGATCGATGTCGGTGAAGTCGTAAGCCGCGTTCTGCGGGACCTGATAGATATCGTCGCCTTCGGGACGGTTTTCGATATTATCGAAACGTGGGTCGCCCGGCATCGCGAGCGAGCCCCAGTTTCCTTCGGTGGCGAGATAGCCTTCGCGCCATTCACCGACCGAGAATTGCGACAGGCTCGCCTTGCGGCGCTGATATGAGCCGGTCACCAGAACGCCGATTGTATCGTCTGCAAAGGTCTTGCTGATGATGCCGGAAACTTCCGGAGTGATTTTCGTGTCCTCGAACGTGTAGTCCAGCACACCCTTGACGCCGATGCTTCCCTGGAAGCCAGGACGGTCCAGAGGACGCGGCGTCTTGATATTGATGACCGAGCCAATCCCGCCGGTTGGCAGGGACGCGCGCCCCGATTTGTAGACCTCCACACCTGCGACGCCTTCAGATGCGAGGTTCGCGAAATCGAAGGAACGCGATGCCGGCGCAGAGCAGCAATCGCCCAGCGTGGAGGCGGGCATCTGGCGACCATTGAGAAGCACGAGGTTGAAATCCGGTCCGAAACCACGGACGGTCACTCGCGAACCTTCGCCATTTTGACGGTCGATCGAAACACCGGTGATGCGCTGGAGCGATTCAGCCAGGTTCGTATCGGGGAATTTACCGATGTCTTCAGCGCTGATCGCGTCGACCACGCCGACGGCATTGCGCTTGATGTTCATCGCATCTTGCAAACTGGCACGAATGCCCGAAACGATGATGACATCGCCCTCGTCTTGCGAAATTTCATCCGAAGTTTCGTCGCCAGCGGTCGCATCCTGCGCCATGGCGAGCGGAGCGCTGGCGCCCATTGCGGCAACCGAGGCGCCGGCCAGAAATTGGACGAGCGAAGGCTTGCGCTTCAAATTCATGCTGATTCTCCTCCCAATTCGTGCGCATGCCACGCACGAAACACTCTTATGTGAACGTTCACCTATTTGATAACGTTCACTTGGTCAATTCTTCTACGAAGGCGGCGCTGGAAAAAGGCGGAAATGTTGCAAAGATGTTGCAGCTTTCATGGGATGGAATTTACGCGGATATCGGCTTCAGCTGTTGCCGAAGAGGCAGTGCAAGGTTAGCTGAGCGACGATGTTCGAACCCAAGGCTTTCCGCGACGCATTAGGTAGCTTCGTTACCGGCGTAACGATCGTGACTGCGAGAGACGCGGAAGGGCGGCCTTTCGGCCTGACGGCGAACAGTTTTAATTCGGTGAGCCTCGATCCCCCGATGGTGCTGTGGAGCCTGTCGCTCAAGTCGGGCTCACTGCCGGTATTTCGCGATGCCGAAAGCTGGGCGGTTCACGTTCTTGCCGCAGACCAGCAATCCATGTCAGACCGGTTTGCGCGCCCGGGCGAAGACAAGTTCGCCGGCATGGATAGTGCCGATGGGCCGGAAGGCGCGCCGCTCTTGAATGGCTATGCCGCACGTTTCGGTTGCCGCGCGCGGTTCGAATATGAAGGCGGCGATCATGCGATCTTTCTTGGCGAAGTGGTGGATTTCGACCGGCGTGAGGCCGAACCACTGATCTATCACGGCGGCCAGTACGGAAGAGTGATGCGTTCGCCGACCGGTGACGATCTGGAGAGGGAAGGCCTGGCCGAAAGGCTGGGTGGTGAGCTTTCCCTTACGACGAGCGGCAAGGAATTGCTCGAGGCTCTCGAAGCCTTGGCGAAGCGCTAGACTCATCGGCTGCACACCGATACCCGTTGCGAAAAGCAACTAGGGAAGATGCAGGCTATGAAAACCCGTATTACTGAAATGTTCGGAATCGAACACCCGATCATCCAGGGCGGGATGCACTACGTTGGCTTGGCAGAGATGGCAGCGGCTGTATCGAACGCCGGTGGGCTCGGCATAATCACGGGTTTGACACAGGGCACGCCCGAAAAGCTCGCCAACGAGATAGCCCGCTGCAAAGACATGACGGACAAGCCCTTCGGTGTGAATCTGACATTTCTCCCCACCGTGAATGCCCCGGATTACCCTGGGCTCGTTCGGGTCATCATCGAGGGCGGCGTAAAAATCGTCGAGACCGCGGGCAACAATCCGCAGCAGGTGCTTCCCTTCTTCAAGGATGCAGGCGTCAAGGTTATCCATAAATGCACCAGCGTGCGGCATAGCCTCAAGGCACAGTCGATCGGATGCGATGCTGTTTCGGTCGACGGGTTCGAATGCGGTGGTCACCCTGGCGAGGACGACATTCCGAACATGATCCTGCTTCCGCGCGCGGCGGACGAACTGGAAATTCCCTTCGTGGCCAGTGGCGGTATGGCCGATGCGCGCAGTCTCGTCGCCAGCCTGGCCATGGGTGCCGATGGGATGAACATGGGCACGCGCTTCATCGCGACGAAAGAAGCGCCGGTGCATGAGAATGTAAAAAAGGCGATTGTTGCTGCGAGCGAGCTCGACACGCGCCTCGTCATGCGGCCGTTGCGCAATACCGAGCGGGTGATGACCAACGATGCTGTCGAACGGCTGCTGGAGAAAGAACGGAAGCTGGGCGCGGATCTGAAATTCGAAGACATCATCGAAGAAGTGGCGGGGGTCTACCCGCGCATCATGACCGAAGGAGACATGGACGCTGGCGCATGGTCATGCGGCATGGTGGCGGGACTGATCGACGATATTCCGACCTGCAAGGAACTGATCGACGGCATCATGGCGGAAGCGGAGAGCCTGATCCGCCAGCGCCTCACTGGCTTGCTGGCCGCCTGAAGGGGAAAACGACAATGCTCGATACAAGCCAGCGCACCGCGTATAACGAAGATCACGAGGCCTTTCGCGATACTGTGCGCAAGGTCTTTGCAGAACACATGACCCCCAATCTCGACCAGCATGAGGAAGAGGGAATTGTTCCCCGCTCAGCATGGAAGGCCTTGGGCGAGGCGGGGATGCTGTGCCCGACCGTCAAGGAAGAAAATGGCGGCCTGGGTCTCGATTTCGGCTTCAACTGTGTGTTGTGCGAGGAGCTGTCCTATCTCGGCAGTTCGGCCGGCTTTACCCTTCAGAACGACATCACCGCCAATTATATCGAACGCCTCGGCACGGATGAACAGCGCGCCAAGTATCTGCCTGGCATGGTGTCGGGCGACGTCATTTCCGCAATTGCCATGACCGAACCGGGGGCCGGGAGCGATCTGCAGGGCATTCGCACGACTGCGATCAAGGATGGCAACCATCTGGTCGTCAACGGGTCCAAAACTTACATCACCAACGGGCAGAATGCCGATGTGATCATTGTGGTCGCCAAGACCGATCCCTCGCAGGGCGCGAGGGGCACCACGCTGGTGTTGGTGGACGCCGACACTCCGGGCTTCGAGCGTGGGCGCAATCTCGACAAGATCGGGCAGCATTCTGCAGATACGTCCGAGCTGTTCTTTAACGACTGCCGCGTGCCGATGACCAATATCTTGGGCGGTGAAGGAAGAGGCTTCGTGCACCTGATGGAAGAGCTTCCGCAGGAACGCCTCGGGATCGCCGTCGGCGCACAGGCGGCGGCACAGCGCGCTTTCGACGAGGCGGTGAAATTCACCAAGGATCGCAAGGCTTTCGGCAAGACCGTGTTCGAATTCCAGAACACCAAATTCGTTCTCGCAGATCTCAAGGCCAAGCTGCAAGTCGGCTGGGCGCATCTCGACTGGGCGATCAGGAAACACCTCGCCGGCGAGCTGACGACGGACGAGGCGAGCGCGGCGAAATTGTGGCATACCGACTTGCAGTGGGAGGCTTGCGACAAGGCGCTGCAACTGCACGGCGGGGCGGGGTACATGAACGAATACGCCATCGCCCGCCTGTGGCGCGATGCGCGCGTGACGCGCATTTTCGGGGGTACGAACGAGATCATGAAGGAAGTGATCAGCCGGTCGATCTGAGGAGTGAAGAGTGTCCGAACCGCTTGATTTCACGGGTAAGACCATTCTTGTCGTAGGCGGGTCGAGTGGTATCGGAAATGGCATTGCGCATGGCTTCCTAAGCCGCGGCGGGCATGTCCATGTCACCGGCACACGCGCGGCACAGGAGTATTCGGCCGAGGAGGGCAGCGATCTTCGCGGGCTCCATTTCCATCGCTTCGACGCCACAAAGCATGTCAATCATACGTATGATTTGAGCCGAACACTGCCCCGAACACTCGATGTGGTGGTCCTGTGTCAGGGTACCGTTCGGTACGGCCGCGAAGAGTTCGAGCGCGAGGGCTGGGACGTGGTGATGGCAGTCAATCTCAATTCGCTGATGGACTGCGCGCGCATGGTGCGGCCCATGCTGGCCGAGCGCGGCGGATCGCTGATCGTCGTGAGTTCGGTGGGGGCCTATCACGCGATGATCGGCAACCCTGCCTATGCCGCGAGCAAGGCCGGTGCGGTGAGCCTGGTCGGCAGCCTGGCGCAGGCGTGGGCTGGCGAGGGCATTCGCGTAAACGGTATCGCGCCCGGCCTGGTGCCCACCAAGCTGACCAAGGTCACCACCGACAATGAGGAGCGGGTAGCAGGTGCCGTCGCGCGGATACCCGCCGGCCGCATGGGCACGCCGCAGGACATGGCTGGCGCAGCGCTGTTTCTCGCCTCGCCGCTGGCAGATTACATCGTCGGCCAGACCATCCGCGTGGATGGCGGCATGACGCTTTCCTGAAAGGAAGAAGGATTATGGAATACGTCAATCTCGGCCCCTCGGGCCTCAAGGTTTCGCGCCTCTGCCTCGGCTGCATGAGCTATGGCGATACCAGCCGCGGCTGGCATGGGGACTGGGTGCTCGACCAGGACCAGTCGCGTCCCTTCATTCGCGAGGCGATGGAAGCCGGGATCAACTTCTTCGACACCGCCAACATGTATTCGCTCGGCGCATCGGAAGAAGTGGTCGGCAAGCTGCTGCCCGAATTTGCCAAGCGGGACGAGATCGTGCTGGCAACCAAGGCCTTCATGCCCTGGCGGCAGGCACCCAATGCCGGCGGCCTGTCTCGCAAGGCGTTGATGCAGGCAATCGACGACAGCCTGACCCGGTTGAATATGGATTACGTCGACCTGTTCCAGATCCATCGCTGGGACAAGGACACGCCGATCGAGGAAACGATGGAGGCGCTCCACGACATCGTGAAGGCCGGCAAAGCGCGCTATATCGGCGCGTCGTCCATGTGGGCATGGCAATTCGCCAAGGCGCAGGAGGTCGCCAGGGCGAATGGCTGGACACGCTTCATCTCCATGCAGAACCACGTCAATCTGCTCTACCGCGAGGAAGAGCGCGAGATGCTGCCGCTATGCGCAGATCAGGGCGTCGGGATCATTCCATGGAGCCCGCTGGCGCGCGGCAAGCTTGCGCGCAGCTGGGACGAGACGACCGTACGCAGCGAAACTGACGGTTTCGGCAAGACGCTCTATCGCCAGCAGGAAGAAGCGGACCGCGCCATCGTGGAGGCCGTGGGTGCAATTGCAGAGGAGCGCGGTGTCTCTCGCGCGACGGTGGCGCTGGCCTGGCATTTCGCCAAGGGCGTGACGGCGCCGATCGTCGGGGCGACCAAGGAGGGCCATATCGCCGCCGCAGTAGCGGCCATGGACCTGGGCCTGACCGAAGACGAGGTCGCGCGGCTTGAAGCGCCATATCTGCCCAAGAGCCCCGTCGGCGTCGAAACCACGGTCCCGCGCAACTGGTCGCTATCGGTCGCGGACACGTAGGAAGCGTAACCGGCGCAAAGTGTTACAATCGCGCCGAACGGGTCACAAACCAGTCACATGAGTGCGCCATCGCAGCCCCGACAGGGTGGGATGAAAACCGCGTGCGCACGATCAATATTTTCCTGACCGATCCGATTGCTGGGGAGCTTCCCGATTTCGAAAATGGCGAGATGCGCTATGCATTCGCCCGTCTGTATTCCGATGGGCCGAGACGGCTGGTCGAAGGGCCGGTCTGCGCTTTCGTCGACTGGGTGATGGAAGACCTTTCGGGTCTGGAGATGTGTCGCCGTCTGCGAGGCGACCCGCGTCTCGACGAAGCGCATATCACCATCGTGCTCGAACAGGATGATGCAGACGACAAACGCCGCGCCCTGCGCGCTGGGGCGGACGACTATCTGGTCGGCCCGGTCGATCGCACAACGATCCTGGACCGGGTCATGGCGTTGCAGGGCGGTATCGGGCAGCCGCGGATCAACGAACGGCTGGAACTGGGCGCGCTGCTGGTCGATCTTGCAGCCCTGCAGGCGCGCTGGGCGGGACAGCCATTGAACCTGCGGCCGAACGAATTCCGCCTGCTGCATTTCTTCGCCCAGCATCCCGACCGCGTGCTGACCCGCACCGATCTGATCGAAGCCCTCGGCAAACAGGAACCGCCGATCGACGAGCGCACCGTGGACGTCTGGATCGGTCGCCTGCGCCGCGCCCTGCGGATCGTCGGGGCAGGCGAGCGGGTACGCACCGTCCGTTCGCTGGGCTATGTTTACGACAGCTACGAATGAAGCGGGCTGGTGAGCCAGCGACGTGAGGAATTTCCGGAGCGATGACGGGAAGACTGCCCGCCGACTGCGCTTTGAAGAACCAGCTTTGACCGATTAAATTCCAATTGCCACTTTAACGTTCTTACCTGCGCGGCGCACGAAAACGCTGGTCGCCGGACCGATCTGCTGGACGTCAAGGTCAACGCTTGCTTCGCCGCAGGCCAGCCCGTCGAGCGACAGGTTGGACAAAAAGGCGGGCAGGCTCGGCTTGTCGAACCGGACCGCGTCAGGCGCGCAAACGTTAAGCCCGAGTGCCGCCTGGATCATGTACATCGGTGCGCCGCTTGCCCAGGCCTGCGGTGCGCAGGCCACGGGGTAGAGCGTGGGTCCGCGGCCATGGCGGCGACCGAAGCCGCAGAACAGTTCGGGAAAGCGCTGCTGGTCGAAATAGAAGGTCGCTTCGAACAGGGCACCGAAGACCCTGGCGACCGCATCCTGCAAGCCGTAACGGGAAAAACCCGCTGCGATCAGGGCGTTGTCATGCGGCCAGATAGAACCGTTGTGATAACTTATCGGATTGTAGCGGCTTTCCCCGCGCGCGAGCGTCCTGATGCCCCAACCGGAGAAGCAATCAGGCTCCAGCAGACGCGCCGCCACCGCTTCCGCGTGGCGCTGCGTGGCAATGCCGGTCAGGAGAGCATGGCCCGCGTTGGAGGAAACGACGCGGCATGGTTGCTTGTCGCCATCGAGCGCAAGGATATAGCATCCAAGCTCCTCATCGAAAAATGTGGCATTGAAGCGCTGCTTCAGATCGGCTGCCTTCGCGCGCCATTCCCTTGCCGCCGCACGGTCGCCACGGGCCTTCGAGATGTCGGCCATGGCCCGCCAGGCGCCATAGACATAGGCCTGCATTTCGACGAGCGCGATCGGGCCTTCGGCCAGCCTTCCATCGGCATGAGAGATCGCATCGTGGCTGTCCTTCCAGCCCTGGTTGCGCAAGCCATTCTGGTTTCGACGGCCATATTCGAAGAAGCCGTCACCATCGCGATCGCCTGCATTTTCGATCCATGCGCAAGCTGACTCGAGGTGGGGCCACAGCGTTTCGATGCTTTCCCTGTCGCCCGTGCGGCGAAAATACTCGCCCGCAAGGAAGATGAACAAGGGGGTGGAATCGACGCTGCCGTAATAATGGCGAAAGGGAACTTCGCCGGTATTGGCCATTTCGTTGAGCCTGGTTTCGTGCAGGATTTTACCCGGCTCCGCATCGGCTGCCGGGTCATCTGCAACTGCCTGCAATTCGGCCAGGCGGAGCAGGGTCCCACGAGCCAGGGAAGGATCGTACCAGAGCATTTCCAGCGCGGTCACGAGGGAATCCCTCCCGAACAGGGTGCAATACCACGGAATGCCGGCATATGCCGCAGGCCCCTGCGGCGTCTGGGTGGTCAGCGTCGTCACATCTGCGATGCTGCGCGCCATCATCGCATCGAAAGAGGTATTGGAAGAGACGATCGAGGGACGTCCGACCAGCGCATCGCGGCGCCCCCGGCGCAGTGCACGATAACCTTCGAGATACGCGCGCGTGGGGTTTTCGTTCTCATTGTCGGTAAAGGCGATCTGGGTGTAGAAAACCTTCCGCTCGCCCGGCGCAAGGCTTACATCGAAACGCACCTTGTGGTCGCTGATGAAGTCCGGCTTGGGAGCGAAACTGATCGCGGTCCGACGCTCGATATCGTCGAGCCCGGTATAACGATATTCGACCCCATCCGGGGTGCAGCGGGGTTGAGCATGGGTTCCGCGCCGCTCGCGCTTGTCGCCGCGCACTTCGAACATGTCGCGAAAATCCGCGCCCAGGGTCAGTTCGATGCTGAAACTGTGCGCACACTGGTCGAAGTTTCGTACCGAAAGCCGTTCGAACGCGCTGCCTTCGTGCAGAAACTTGACCCGCCCGAAATGAAGGACATCATTGGGGATGCGTTGGCCGGTTCGGTTGGTCAGGCTGGAATTGGTCAGATCGACGATCAGGGCATCGACCCGGTCATCCAGCGCCGATCCCAGAAGCATGGGGTAGGTGCCGCAGATCGTGAGGCGCCAGAAAGAAAGTTGCCGCGTATCGCGAAAGTAGACCCCTTCGGGCGTGGCTTCGGCGCCGACGACGTCGCCGTGGGTATCGAATAGCGCAAAGGAATCGCCGTGTTTTACGGCGCGAAGTTCCTGTTCCTGAATCGACGTCGATGATTGCACCTGGTGCTGCCCATCGAGAACGACCGTCCCGTTTTCTAACAAGATTTTCCTGCCCTCCTTTTCAATTCAGGCAGCCGTATCCAGCGCAGGCGGCCGCCCTGTGCGGAAGGAACCCTGGCGCAGCGCATCCGGAAAAACATCGACGGTATCGATGGCGCGCAAATTCTGGTGCCTGGCGATCTGCTGTTCGAACATCTGCACGTAATCGTCGGCCATGCGGCGAACCGTGAAGCGTCGTTCGAAATAGTCCCGAACCTTCGCCCGGTCGAAACCGAACACCTCGTCCACGGCTGCAACGGCATCGTCCATCGTGTCGACGATCCGGCCGCTCACCTTGTCCTGCATCACTTCGGGTACCGACCCGTTTCTCCAGGCGATAACGGGCGTGCCGCAGGACATGGCTTCGATCATCACCAGACCGAAGGGTTCGGGCCAGTCGATCGGGAACAGCAGCGCGCCTGCGCCGCCCAGCAATTCCGCCTTCTGCGCTTCGTTCACTTCGCCGATATATTCGATGTTGTCGTGCGCTTCGACCAGAGGGCGGATTTCCGCGTCCCAATAGGCCTGGTCCACCGCGTCGATCTTGGCCGCCATCTTGAGTGGCCGACCGCTTCGCACCGCTATCTCGATCGCCCGATCGGGGCGCTTTTCCGGCGAAATTCGACCGAGGAATACCAGATAGTCGCCGCCGTCCTTGTCGTAGGGCAGCATCTGGTCCGGGAGACCATGATAGACGGTGTCGATCCAGTTTACCGGCGGCATCGGCATGCGCTGGTTCTGCGAGATGGATACGAGAGGAACCTGCGAGAATGTACGATAGCAGGTCTGCAGATCCGGAATGTCCAGCCGCCCATGCAACGTCGTGACCGTCGGCGTGTCCCAGGTGAGGATGGCGGGATAGTGAAACAGGTCGATGTGAAAATGCACGATGTCGAAATCGCCGAGCCGCCGCCGCACGCGTTCCACCATGCTGAGATGATGCGGTACGAGGTTCTGCGCCCCGTCGACCAGCCTGAGCGCCTGAGGGACGCACGGCACCAGCTCGGCGCTGGTAAGGGAATCGCCCGAGGCGAAAAGGGTGACATCATGCCCCATGCCGACCAGTTCTTCGGTCAGGAAGTGCACGATCCTTTCGGTTCCACCGTATAATTTTGGGGGGCAACTTTCCGCAAGCGGAGCGATTTGGGCTATGCGCATGAAGACCCTTTCAAAGCGTCACAGTCCAAACAGAAATTCCGGCATTCCAGCTCGCGGCTGCCGGCTTTTAGCGATAGAAGGGGCGGCCGGTGCGACGGAAGGAATAATGCTGCCTGTGATGTACTTGGGCGTAGCCTTGGTTTTATTGGCGGCGCCGGACCTTTCCAGCTACATACTGCTATTGGCGGGGATAGGCCTGCATGTGGGTTATCAGTACTTTATGATAGTGTCTTGCAATGCCGGCGATCTGACGCAGGTCTATTCGCTGGCGCGGTGAAGCGCGCCATTGATCGTGGCGCTAGTTTCGGCGGCGCTGCTGGGTGCCAGCCTGCAGCCGGTCGGGTTGGGTGCAAACGCGCTGATCGGAAAGAGGGACGCGGTTACGACCCGGGACGATCGACTTGAGGATGACGAGGGGCCGCCCGAAAGCGGCCCCCAGCCAAGTGTTGGCAGAAGCTTAGAATTCAGCCGATAGCGAGACTGCGAAGTTGCGGCCCACGCGGTAGCTGTTGTTCTCGATCCGGGCGTCGCCGGCCGTCTGGTATTCGAAATGATCGCGTCCGGTCAGGTTGCGCGCTTCGAGTTTCAGTTCCAGCTCGGCGCCTGCCAGCTGGAACCCCTGCCGAGCGACGAGGTCGATCGTCAGGCCCGGGTCTTCGATGATGTCTGGACGCGAGAGGGTGCTGCGGCTGATCACACGCTTGCTGCCGTAATTGAACAGCACGGTAAGCTGGCTGACGCGGTCGAGATCCTCGAGGCCGAGCTGCACATTGGCGATGTGATCGGACTGGCCGGTCAGCGCCGTGCCGTCTTCGAAGAAGTTCGACGCCGGCTGAAGCCCGCCAAGTTCCGGGATGTTGACGAGATCGCCATCCTGAACACTGATGTCGGATTTGGTGTAGGTGTAGTTGGCGATGGCGACGAAGCGCTTGCTGTCCCACCATTCGCCGAGGTCGTAGAGGTCCTTGTTCCACTGCAACTCGACTTCGGCACCGTAGAGCTTGGCCGACGGGGCGTTGGCGAAGCGGCTGACGACCGCGTTGTCGTTGAAGCTCGAGAAGATTTCGATCGGGTTTTCGATATCCTTGTAGAAGCCTGCCACGCTGGCCCGGCTGTTCGATCCCCAATAATGCTCGAGGCGGGCTTCGTAATTGGTTAGGCGGCTGTCGATCAGGCCGGGGTTACCGGTGAATTGCCGGTTCGTTTCCGGATCGTAATAGGTTTGCAGGATCAGTTCGCGGAACTGCGGGCGGGCAATGGTCTTGGACGCGTTGAGGCGCAGCTGGACGCTATCCATCACTTCCCATGTGAGCGTGGCGCCAGGGAGGAAGTAATCGTTGTTCAGCAGGGTGGCATTGGCCGAGCCGTTCGGACGCCCGTCGAGCCCGAGCGGTACCACTTCCTGCGTGGCGTCTTCGTAGCGGATGCCAAGGTCGAGGGACAGGGCATCGGATTGCGTCAGATTGGCCTGCACGTACCCCGCCTTGATCTCCAGCCCGGCGGAAAAGGCCGGGTCGGATGCGGTCGTGTCGATGATCTGATAGCCGAAGGGGCCGATGCCGCCAGCAGCCTGCGCCGCCGTATCGTAGCCGAGATTGATCAGGGCATCGCCAAGCAGATTGTCGGGGCGGAATGCGCCGAAAACGAGCGGATATGCGCCCGTGGCGCGGATATCGAATTCCCGGCGGCGCGAGAGGCGGGTCGTGTCGGTATAGGCACCGCCAACCGTCAGCGTAACCCAGTCGGCGAACTGATAGCTGAGATCGAGACCGCCGTAATAGAGATCTTCAGTCAGATCGGAAAAGGCCACCGTGGTGCGCCCGCGCTGGCCACCGTTCTGGAGGTTCAGATAGATTTCGTCGAGCTGGGTCGTGGGCGTAAGGTCGCGGGTATAGACGAATTCCCATTCATTGGGCGCTTCGCGCTGCGTTTGCGCATAACCGGCCCGCAGATCGACCGAAAGATCGCCGAATTCGAGTTCACCGACAAACTGCGTATCGAACAGCTGGCGTTCGTACCAGCCGGTATTCTGGAACAGGTCGTCATCATCGTCGGTCAGATCGTTGATCTGTGCCAGCGATGCGCGCTTGAGCGAGTCCCGGATAAAGAGATTTGTCAGGCGGAACCGGTGCTCGCCCACCTCGAGACCGAGGCCGAGCATCGCATTTGCGAGAATGCGCTGGTCGGTCTGGAACTGCGTGCCGTCCTGATCGAGATCGAGCGCGCCGTTCACCGCGACCTGGCGGGTGATGAAGCGGTTGCGCCATTTGTTGCTGAGCGAGGCGGTGGCGATGATGCCGAACCGTCCGTCGGCAAAAACGTCGAAGCTCGTGCCTGCCGTGATGCCTGCCGACCAGTTGACCGGCAGTTCATCGGTGCTCTGGAGGAGGATCTGATTGGGATCGCCCAGTTCGAGCAGGATCGCCTGCTGATCGACCTGCGGGTCGGTAATCTGGAGGCCACTGTTAAGGAAGGACTGCAGGTTGGGACCAGGTTCGCGGCGACCGTCGTCGAAACCGAACCAGTCATAATCCGAGCCGTAATAGCTGTATCCGGTCCCAAATGTGGTTTCGGTGTCGCCGGAGATGCCGGCGCTGACCTTGACGAAGCTTTCGTCCGGTACCGCGCGGGTCGTGAGATTGATCACGCCGCCGCCGAATTCGCCCGGGAAGTTGGCCGAGTAGGTTTTCTGCACGAGGCTGGACGCGATGACGCTGGTCGGGAAGATGTCGAGCGGGACGACACGGCTCAGCGGCTGCGGCGAGGGCAGGGGAAGACCATTGAGCAGGGCGAGCGAATAACGATCGCCAAGGCCGCGAACGAAGACGAGACCGTTCCCCACGGTGGAAAGACCTGTCACGCGGGTAAGGGCGCCCGCAATGTCGCCTTCGCCGGAGCGGGCGATGCTGGCACTGTCGAGCACGGACACGACCTGCGAGGACGCGCGGGTGACGTCCTGCCTGCGGCGACCGGTAACAACGATAGAACCGCCGGGCACCGAAATATCGGGTTCTTCGAACTCTTCTTCCTGCGGCGTGTTGTCGATGCCCTGGGCTTGCTGTGCCTGAAGGGCATCGGTAGCGGCATCTTCATCTGCGGGTACGCCTTCGGCACCGGTGCCGACACCCGCATCCTGAGCGAATGCCGCTGCGGGCAGGGTGAGCGCGGTGGTGAACAGGAGCAGCGAAGTAAGCTGCTTGCCGGTCGACATGGTTCGAGACCCCCTCATATTCAGGCCTTTGAAACTGGAGTGGGCGAAGCGATCGCCCCACTTGAAAAGCGTAGGCGGCCGGGGACGCTCGAATGCGTTTGCCCGGCCGCCATGTGTTCAGATCAGTAGATCGGCAGGCTGGTGCAATCGGACACCGCGGTGTCGAAGGTCACCGTTGCCGAGTTGCAGGTCCACCCCTGGAACCAGGTATTGTTACCGGGATAAACGGCGCCGATATTGGTCGGAAGCGTGAAGAAGGAACCAAGCGAAGTCGGATCGAATACCGCAACACCGTTTTCGTTCGCGCCATTGATGAAGGTCATCGACAGCGTGTTGGTGAAGCCTGCATTGTTGTTCGAACCAGCATTGAAGCGGGTCTGAACGTCGGCTGCGGTGACACCGCCCGATCCATCGCGGAAGTCCGTTGCGCAATCGAGGACGAACGAATTGAAGACGACCGGGCCGGCTTCGTCGATGCTGGCATTGGCAGCGCGGTTGAGCGTTTCGGGGTTGTCGACCCGCAGGCACGGCGTGTTGCCCGATTGATCGATGAGAACCGAGTTGACGATGGTGAAATCGGCAAAGCCGCGAATGCGGATGGCCTGATCACCAACACCGCTGTTGGCAATGAAGGTCGCGTTCGAGATCTTCACATTCTGACGCGGTGTGTCTTCTTCGAGGCCATTGGAAGAGTCCGCTTCGATGATCGTGTCACCGAATCCAGGGCGCTGGATGGCGATCACGTTCTGCAGATTGGCCTTCACGCCGGTATCGGTGTCGATGCTGTCGTCTTCCGCACCGACAACGATCAGGTTCGAAACATTCATAACGCCGCCGAAGAATTCGACACCGTCGTCCGAGCTGTTGTAGCTCATGATGTTGTTGAGCGTGGTTCCGGAGCCGACGCCGCCGGTGGTAAGCGACTGCAGTTCGTTATCGCCGGAGAGGACGAAGCCCGAATAGCGGATCTGGACGAAAGTCATGCTGCCGGAACTGTCATCTGCAGTGGCGCCGCCGAACAGAGCCGGCTGCGCTGCACCCTCGACCTGACGTTCGCAAGCTGTGGTGCCAGGCGTCGCCCCAGGAGCAATACAATCGGTGACGGGAGCGCGGCCGGACAGGACAACGCCGCCCCAACGACCCGAAGTATCCTGGTTCAGATCTACGCCGGTCACGTTGTTAGTCGACGTGAAGATGATGGGGCGCGAAGCCGTGCCGTTGGCCTGGATGGTGTTGCCGCGGTTGACGTTCAGGAAGCTCGATCCCGAAGCAACAATGATTGCGCCGGGTTCGATCGTCAGTTCGACATTCGTATCATTCGCCGTAGCAGTGGGGCCACCGTCGGTGCCGACATCGACCCGGCCGTTCATGCGATATACCAGGCCTTCCACGAAGGGCAGCGTGGTGCTGGCGCTGAACACTGCTGGCAAAATGCAGACGCGGTATTCGCCGGTTGGACCGGTTTCCGTGCCGTCATCGGCGAGACCCGCTGGATTGGAAATCGTTGGGCATTCCGCCGCAGCGGTTACCGGGCCCGAAGTCGGTGTCGGCGTCGGTGCCGGGGTGGGCGCAGGGGTAGCAGGTGGGTTGATGATGATGTCACCGCCAGTGCCGGGCGAGACGATTTCGTCGGCGCCGCAGCTGGCCAGAGCCAGAGCCGAGCAGCCGAGTACGAGCGAACGTTGGAGATTTGTCACGGGTAGCGGTCCCCTCAAAAACCGGAAGAATCGAGTTGCGAACTCTTGATCGCGACTCGTCCGCTACGGACGCTGTGTGACAGTTTGTGTCGGTAGATGACCGTTATGTTGCAGTTTCAACAGATAATGCGACGCATCGAAGCACGCTGTGAAAATCCCGCGGGCGCCGCGATGATTGCAGAAATATGACAATGTTACAGTTTTGTTGCGATTGTCCATGCGGTGAGGCATTCCTGCTCTGGCAAAGAGAGTAGGGAGAGCTGTCATGGCAATTATCACGAGCATTGCGCTGGCCCTTTTAGCGCAGGGCCCTGTCGAAGTCGTCACAGGCCCGCAGGCCGATTACGATGTCGGGTATGAAGAGCTGGTTTCGAACGAGAATGCCGCTGCCCGCAAAGCTATCGAGAACTGCGATGAGCTGGCCGAAAACGATCCGGCCCGGTTGATCAATCATGGCATCGCGCTTGCGCGGACAGGCGAATACGATGCCGCGCGGGCGGAGTTTAAAACCGCCGCCATGGCCCGCGACAGTGTCGAACTGCAGACCGCGGGCGGTGCCTGGGTCGATTCGCGCCATCTCGCGCGCAAAGCGCTGGCCATGCTCGATAAAGGCGAGTTCGCCCGTTATTACGCCCTGTCGTTGCGCTAACTTTTACAGAAGCCGAAAAGCTGTTTAGGCCCGCGCTCCGGGGAGCACGGGCCTTTATTCTTTCGTCCCGTCGACACATTCCCGGATATTCAGTTTTGTGTCACTCGCCTGTCATGTAGTATGCTCATGGGGGCCGGACGGAGGGTGCAATGATTCTAGCACGCTTGGCGCTGGTGACAGGTTTGTCCTGCGCGGCGCTGATCGCTTTCCCGGTGAAGGCGGATGTCATGGAGATTAACGCGGACGGAGCGCGCTGGGTAACCGGCGGAAGCACCGCGCTTCCTGCTGCGCCAACCGAACTCATCTCCGCCGAACCCATTTCAGAAGTCCCGGCCGATCTGTTCGTTCCCGATATTGCGGTCGCCGATCCCGGCGAGCATGCGCGCCTTGTTCCCCAAGGTTATCAGGCTAAGGTCGACGAGCTTGCAGCGCGCTTCGATCTTAGCCCGACATTGATAGAAGCTCTCGTCTGGCAGGAAAGTCGCTGGCGTGCGAACGCGGTGTCGCCTGTCGGCGCGCGCGGGCTTGCGCAATTGATGCCGGGCACTGCACGCGACCTGGGTGTGGACCCGAACGATCCGTTCGCCAATCTCGAGGGTGGGGCACGTTACCTGCGCGAACAACTCGACCGGTTCGACGGCGATCTGGAAAAGGCACTGGCGGCCTATAATGCCGGACCCGGACGCGTTATCCGCGCCAACGGCATTCCGCGCATCCGCGAAACCCAGCATTATGTGGCGGCCATCATGGGTCGTCTTTCTGACCACTCACGGGAGTAGTTACTTGAATCGCAAGTTCATCGTTCCGGCAGCTCTTGCCGCCCTGTTGACGCCGAGTGCAGCGTTTGCACAGGCTGCCGATCCGGCCGGATCGGGCCCGATCGTGGCAGCACTCGGTTGGTTGCAGGGCACTTTGCTCGGCAATGTCGCTACGGCCGTGGCAGTCATGGCTGTTGCTGCCGTCGGCTTCATGATGCTGACCGGCCGCCTCAACTGGCGTTTCGGCGCCACCGTCATCATCGGCGTCTTCATCCTGTTCGGTGCAGCGTCGATTGTCGCCGGTATTCAGGGCGCGGCCAGCTAGGATGACCGCGCTCGTCCGCCATCCCGTTCACCGCGCGTTGACGCGCCCGCAGATGTTTGCGGGCGTGACGTACAACTATTTCATCATCAACGGGATGGTGACGACCGAAGCTTTTCTGATCACCGGCAGCTGGCTTGCGCTGCTGGTCTTCGCTGTGATGCATGGCATCGGCTATTTCGCCTGCCTGCGCGAACCGCGTATTTTCGACCTCTGGATTACGAAGGTCAGCAAATGCCCGCGGGTGAAGAATTACAAGCGCTGGGGGTGCAATTCCTATGCCGCGTAACGACAAATGGAAGGGCGCCGCTGCCTGGAGCGCAAAGGAAGCGCGAGCCGGCGACCGTCTGCCCTATGTTCGCCTGATCGACGAAAACACGCTGCTGTTGCGCGACGGATCGGTCATGACCGCGATCCAGGTTCCGGGCCTACTGTTCGAGACAGAGGACAGTGAAGCGCTGAACGCGCATGCCGCCACACGCGAGGTCGTATTGCGTTCGACCCTCGATGCGCGGTTCGTAATGTATCACCACGTCATCCGTCGCCGCGTGTCCGTTGAGCTTGAAGCTGAATTTCCCGATCCGATCAGTCGTCATATCGATGAACGCTGGAGCGAGCGGCTCGGTTCGGGACAGCTGTTCGTGAACGATCAGTTCATTACGCTTATCCGTCGTCCTGCCCGCGGCAAGGCGGGGCTCGTGGAACGTGTCGGCAAGAAATTTCGGCGCAAGGATGGCGACAGGCTGGAGGCCGATCCGAAGGATCTGCGGAGCCTGCGCGCTGCATCGCAAGGGCTGGTTGCTGCTTTGCAGGCGTATGGCGCAACACCGCTGGCCGATTACGTCGGGCCGCAGGGCAATATCAATTCGGAAATGCTCGAGCTGCTGAGCGCGCTGTATAATGGCGAGATGCGCCCGGTGCGCAAACCGGCGGACGATGTCGATGTCGGGTACATGCTGCCATACCGCCGCGTCAGCTTCGGTCTCGATGCTATCGAGATGCGCGGCTCCGGCTCGCCCGACTTCGCTGCAGTGCTAGGGCTCAAGGATTATCCAGAAGCGACGAGCCCGGGTCTGCTCGACAGCCTTTTGCGCTTGCCGTTCGAAATGGTGGTGAGTGAAAGCTATGCCCCGACCGAAAGGCAGACTGCCCGCGAACGCATGGATCTGGCCATTCGCCGGTTGAAAAGTGCGGATGAAGAAGCGGCTGCAGAACGCGCCGATATGCTGGCTGCGCGCGATGCGCTTGGCAATGGCGCGGTCGGGTTTGGCGACCATCACCTCACCGTCATGGTCAAGGAACGCGATCTCGGTCGACTGGACGATGCCATGGCAGCCTGCGCCGCAGCTCTTGCGGATACCGGTGCGATAGCCGTACGCGAGGACACCAATCTCGAACCCGCCTTCTGGGGGCAGTTCCCGGGCAACGAGAGCTATCTTGTGCGCCGCGCGCTTATATCCAGCGCCAATATGGCGAGCTTTGGCAGCATGCATGGCTTTGCGCTCGGTCAGGCGCAGGGCAACCATTGGGGCGAAGCCGTAACGCTGCTGGAAACGACCAGCGCGACGCCGTTCTTTTTCAACTTCCATCACGGCGATCTTGGTAACTTCTCGGTCATCGGTCCTTCCGGGTCGGGCAAGACCGTGGTCATGAATTTCCTCGCTGCGCAGGCGCAGAAGTTCAGCCCGCGCACGATCCTGTTCGACAAGGATCGCGGCGCCGAACTGTTCGTGCGCGGTATTGGGGGCCGGTACGACAGCATCCGTGCCGGAGAACCGACCGGCTTCAATCCTCTCGCTCTGCCGGACACGGCAGGCAACAAGGCTTTCCTGCGCGATTGGCTTGGCGTGCTGCTGAAGGCCGAAGGTCCCGAAGAGGAACAGACCATCGCTGCAGCGGTGGATGCCACCTATGCCAACGATGCGTCGCTGCGCCGCTTGCGTCACTTCAAGGAACTGCTTTCCGGCAGTCGTCGCCCGCAACCGGGCGATCTGGCGGATCGGCTGGGAGCCTGGATCGGCGAAGGCGAACATGCCTGGATGTTCGACAATGCCGAAGACCGGCTAGATTTGACCGCCCGCGTTCTTGGTTTCGACATGACGGCGCTGCTCGAAAATCCGCGCCTACGCACGCCCACCATGATGTACCTGTTCCACCGGATCGAGGAGCGGCTGGACGGCAAGCCGACCATGATCCTCATCGACGAAGGCTGGAAAGCGCTCGATGACGAAGTCTTTGCTGCACGCATCCGTGACTGGCTCAAGACGTTGCGCAAACGCAACGCGCTGGTCGGTTTCGCCACCCAATCGGCCCGGGACGCGCTGGAAAGCCGCATTTCGACCGCATTGGTCGAGCAGACCGCGACCATGGTGTTCATGCCAAATAGCCGCGCGCGGCCAGAGGATTATTGCGATGGCTTCGGCCTGACCGAACACGAGCTTGCTCTGATCCGTACGTTGCCGGCACACAGCCGCTGCTTCCTCGTTCGCCAGCCCGATGCGAGTGTGGTGGTCCGGCTCGATCTGTCGGGCGCGCCCGAAGTGCTGACACTGCTTTCAGGCCGCGAGAGTTCCGTCCGCCGGCTAGATCTGCTGCGCGAAGCGCTGGGCGATGCGCCGCGCGAATGGTTCCCTGCACTAACCGGCACGAAATGGCCGGGCGGGGCGAATGATCATGGAGATGCCGGGATCGAAGCCCTCGGTCTGGCCGCGGAATGAGCGCCAATTGCCAGCAGGCTGCCGAACAGGTCGGCAATGGCGTAGCCGCCGCGCTGCGCGGTGTGGATTGCGTAGCGGGCGAGGCAAGTGCCGCCGCGTTCAACCGATTGTTCGCTTCCGGTGGACAGCTCAGCATGGTGCTGACGCTAGTCCTCACTCTGTTCATTGCGCTCTTCGCATTCGCCCTGCTCACCGGGCGCGCCAATATCGGCGTGCGTTCGCTAGTTCCCCGCATGATGACGCTCGGCCTTGTGCTGACTTTCGCAACCAGCTGGATTGCGTACCAGAGCGTGGTCTGGAACCTTGCGGTGCTGACGCCGGACTATCTCGCAGGCCTTCTTACCGGAACCAGTGGCTCTGCCACCGATGTGTTCGCCCAGAAGATCGATGTGGTGTTCATCGCCATTCAGGAAGCAAGCGGGGGTAACGAGGACTTCTCAGCATTTTCGCCCGAAGGGATGATGTGGCTCGGTGCGATGTTGTTCATGCTGGGTACGGTCGGTCTGCTGGTAACGACCAAGATTGCACTCGGTGTCCTCGTCGCCTTGGGTCCGCTTTTCGTCGTGATGGCGCTGTTCAATGGCAGCCGCGGTCTCTTCACGGGCTGGATAAAAGGGCTCACGATGTGCGCGCTGGCCCCGCTTTTTGCCGTGCTGGGCGGGAGCGTCATGCTCGAACTGGCTGTTCCCATACTCGGTGCGTTGACAGCCACGCCCGGGCAAGTCGATCCACAAGCAGCTATGGGCTTCTTCATGATCGGCGCTGTCCACGTAGCGTTGATGATATTGGTGCTGAAGGTCGCCGGGGCGATGGTGTCCGGCTGGACGGTTTTCGGGCTGGTATCCGAAAAGGACGAGAAACCTGCGGTCGCCCAGCATTCACAAGCAGCCGCACCGAGCGCTGCCGCACTTGCCCAGGCACAGGCTGCCAATCAGGCCAGTTCGCAGGCCCGCAGGATAGACGTGTCCGCCGTCCCCACTGCCTATGCGGCGAACGATAGCGGGGCGTCCGGTAGCAGCGGTGGTTCCCGCGTTACCAAAGTTTACGCGACGTCTTCAGGATCCGGTCAGCAATCGATCGCCAGCAAGGCCCGCGCGCGCGGTTCCGGCATCGGCAGCAGGTTCAAATCCGCCACACCAAAAGCCCTCGACCGTTCGATGGAGAAACACGCATGACCCGCGCGATTATTCCCGCGCTCGCTCTCGCCCTGATTGCCGCGCCCGTTGCGGCGCAGGATTCCCGCCTCGTCGAAGTGATGTATGACGAAGCAAAAGTGGTTCGGATCGATGGCCGCGTATCGGTGCAGGCGAGCATCATGTTCAACGATGACGAGGTCATCGAGAATGTCGCCATCGGCGACAGTGCGACATGGCAGGTAACCCCGAACAAACGGGCCAACATCCTGTTTGTGAAACCGCTCGAACCGCGTGCCTCGACCAATCTCACGGTCGTGACGAGCAAACGAACCTATCTTTTCGATCTTGTTGCCACGCCTAACGCAAAGCCGCTCTACCTCATGCGCTTCGCTTACCCGGACGAGCCCGAGGAAGAGCAAGTGCAACTGGCCGCAGCCCCAAATGCCGTGGAGCAGCAGGCGGCGAATGACCCATATGCTGTGGTTGATCCGGCAGATCTCAATTTCGCCTGGCGTGCTTCGGGCGATCCCGAGCTCCTTCCCGAGAACACCTATGACGACGGCACAGCGACATTCCTGACCTGGCCGGTTGGAAAAGACGTTCCGGCAATTCTGGTCGTCAACAGCAAGGGTGTCGAAGGCCCCGTCAACTTTACCGTTCGCGGCGATACCATCGTTGTCGACGGTGTTCCGCGCACGCTCGTTCTGCGAGCGGGCGAAGATAGTGCCCAGCTCACGAATACCGGGCCCGAACGGCCTGCAGCCACAGCGAGTGTTAACCCGGCCCTCGCTTCGAAAGGGAAGTAACCGATGCGTCTTGCCATGCGACTGCCCGAAAAGAAGCCGGGCAATGAAAATATTGCCAACGATGTCGATCCGCGGGACGACACCGATGCAGAGATCATCGATCTTGCGCAGCGCAATTCGTTTCCTGCAGTCGCCCGGCCGGCGGGCAAATCCGATGCGCTCGGTCTCGTTGCAGGTATTGCAGTGGTCGCGGGCCTTGGCCTTGTCACGCTGTGGAGTATGAATTCCGCCCGTGTTGCCCCACCGGAAGGGATAGGCGGTCAGGCAGCGGCCGTGCAAGCGCCGCCTCCGCCCGCAGCAGCCCCTGCCGCAGCGACAAATCAGCCGACCGAGCAGCTTGCTGCCACACCGCGGCCCGACCCGGCACCTCAACCTGTGCTGGCAGCGCAGCCCGAACCCGGTCTGGCCAGCAATCCCTATTCCAATCCGACGGTTGTCTACGACGCGGGCAACTCCCCCGCTACGCTGGCGGCCGCGGAGCCGACCGTCGCCGGCGAACTGGCGGCTGCGGGGACCTCCGGCGGTTCGGCAAACGATTTCGCCAGCCGGATCGGCGGCGTGGGCGGGGCACCCGCCCAGGCCAGGGCGATGGTCAATCCAACGACAACAGTCACGCAGGGTACGCTAATCCCCGCTATCCTCGAAACCGCGATCGACACGAATGTGCCGGGATATGTCCGGGCGGTTGTCAGCCAGGATGTGCGCAGCTTCGATGGCACCAAAGTACTCGTACCGCGATCCAGCCGATTGATCGGGCAGTATCAATCGGGACTGCAGAACGGCCAGAGGCGCGCCTATGTCATCTGGACACGATTGATCCGTCCCGACGGGGCATCGGTCAATCTCGCCTCGCCGGCTGTAGGCTTCGACGGAACCACCGGCCTCGCCGGTAAGGTTTCGGGCGCCAGTTTTTTCAAACGCTTCGGTTCGGCAATGTTGCTGTCCGTCGTGGGGGGCGTGGGATCGCTGGCCACCGGCGGTGCTGCAGGCGTCCTGATCGGCGGCGCAAGTTCCTCTGCAGCGGCAACAGCGGCACAGCAGGACGGACAGCGTGGGCCGACTGTGCGCGTCCGGCAGGGCGAACCCATTCGTATCTTCACAGCGCGTGATCTGGACTTCTCGGCAGTAAGCTGAGCCGGACACGATCGTGAGCGCCGATATCCATCCCTTCCATCCGGACGACAACCCGGCAGAGGACGCGCCGCCCGTCGATCTGCACGGGGAACGGAGCGTCTATCTCGATGCTTACCTTGCGCCGTTCCGGGAATGGCTTGAACGGGATACGGTAACCGAAATCCTTGTGAACGGTCCGGGCGAGGTTTGGGTAGAAGATGCCAGTGTCGGGGGCATGCAGCGCATCGTTCGCCCCGACATCGACGACCGGCTGATCCAGCGCCTTGCCGAACAGGTCGCCCGCGTCAGTCACCAAGGAATCAACCGCGAACACCCCCTACTCGGCGCGACTTTGCCCGGTGGCGCGCGCGTCCAGTTCTGCGGTCCGCCCGCGGCGCGCAAGCACTGGGCGATGGCGATCCGCCGCCACCGCCGCCTCGACCTGCCTCTCGATGCCTACGACACGGGGCCGCTCGCACCGTCGCAGCGGGGGCCCATGCCCGATGCGCAGGCCGAACCGATCGCCTTTCTGCGCGAAGCGATCCGGCAGCGCCGTACCATTCTGGTTTCGGGTGGAACGAGTACCGGCAAGACCACATTCCTCAACGCCATGCTGGGCGAAATCCCGAAACACGAGCGCGTGGTACTGGTGGAGGATACCCCGGAGCTCAAGTTGCCGGGCAAGAACGGTATCGGTCTGGTGGCCGTGAAGGGTGAGCTGGGCGAAGCCAAGGTGACTGCCAACGAACTGCTCCAGGCTGCGCTGCGCCTTCGTCCCGACCGCATCGTGCTGGGCGAACTTCGCGGTGCCGAGAGCGTCAGCTTCCTGCGAGCGATCAACACCGGGCACCCGGGAAGCTTTTCGACCATTCACGCGAACAGTCTGCGCGGCGCGCTGGAGCAATTGTCGCTGATGGTCATGCAGACTGGAATCGGCCTCACTCGAAGCGATACGATCGCCTATTCGGCAAGTGTGATCGACGTATTCGTGCAGCTCGGTCGCGACGAAGCCGGCAGGCGCGGTATCACCCAGATAGCCGAGAGCGCGACGCTGGTCTGAAAAATCGGCTGTTGGCATCGCGCGGAATCAAGCATTCCGTAGCGTAAGCGCATCGCCACGTCTGATCTCCAAAACAACACTCGACAAAAATATGTGGGCATATGCGCAACAATCGTGCGCAATCGCTTGCGTGCATACGAATGTGTGATAACTATGAGACCATAGGCCGCATTAGACGGCCATGTGGAGAGGAGAGGGTTTATGAGGGTAAGGGCTTCCCTGCTCGCGGGAATTTGCGCGAGCGCGATTTCGTTTCCGGCTTTCGCACAGGAAACACCAGATGACGATCTTGATAGCCGCCGTATCGGTCCGAATGTCATTATCGTAACCGCCCAGCGCCAAAACCAGTCGCTACAAGAAGTCCCCATCGCCGTCAGCGCCTTCGATGCCGAAGCTCTGGAAGCCCAGCAGATCGAGAACGCGAGCGACTTGCAGCTTACGCTGCCCAACGTCTCTTTCACGAAATCGAACTTCACCAGTTCAAGTTTTACCATTCGCGGTATCGGCGACCTTTGCGTTGGCGTTACCTGTGACAGCGCGACAGCCATCCACACCAATGGCTCGCCGCTCTTCGGTACCCGACTCTTCGAAACCGAATATTTCGATCTTGAGCGGGTTGAGGTGCTTCGCGGACCGCAGGGTACACTGTTCGGCCGCAATGCCACTTCGGGCGTCGTAAACGTAGTCACCGCCAAGCCGGAGCTCGGCACTTTCGCCGCGGCGGGCGACTTCGAATACGGAAATTACAACAGCATCAAAACCCGTGGCATGATCAACGTGCCGATCGGCGACACGCTCGCATTGCGTGCTGCCGGGTTCTATCTGAACCGGGACGGTTATACGACCAACCTTTACGATAACAGCGATATCGATGGGCGCGACATGTACGCGGTCCGCGGTTCATTGCGCTTCGAGCCGACCGCGTCGACCACTCTCGATCTGATGGCGTTCTATTTCCGTGAAAAGGACGACCGTCTGCGGATCCAGAAGCAGGCCTGCCAACGTGATCCGACAGGGGTGCTGGGCTGCCTCAACAATCGCCTTGATTTCGACAAGACTAACGCGAATTCTACACTCGCGACCGTACTGTCGTCGGTCGAACTCTTCCGCATTCAGGGCATTCCCGAAGCGCTTGCCCTCGGCAGCGTATACGGCACCGATGGTTATGCGAACTTCGACGAACCGAACGACGTTCGTACCGTGAATACATCCTTCGATCCTGAATACTTTGCCGATGAACTGCAGTTGCAGGGCCATCTTAGCCAAGGCTTCGGTTCGATGAACCTGTCGCTGACCGGCATCTATCAGGAAACGACCGTCGACTCGCGCCAGGATTACAACCTCGGCGTTCTCGACCGGTCGGGTTATGCTACCGGGCTCAATACGCTGGCGTTCTTCGCTGCCAATGGTCTGCCGACTGGCCTGCCGGCGCCGGCCCCTGCTTTCATTCCCGGATCGAGCGCTTATTTTGCGCCAATCGCCGCAGCCCTCATTCCAAATGGTCCCAATGGTCAGCTGTGCACGTCGGACAATGACGATGGTAATCTGGGAGCTTACGAAGGCAATTCGATTTGCTCTGATGCGCCTTTGGCATTCGACCGGTCAGTCCAGTACCAGACGGCGTGGTCTGGCGAAGCGATCCTGTCGAGCGATTTCGACGGGCCGTTCAACTTCCTTGTTGGCGGGATTTATGCGCAGACCGATGTCAGCGAGAACAGTTATTACGTAAACTCATTTGGTCTCGATTATGCGACCGGGATACTCGGGACGTTTTCCGCCTTCGCGGCAGGTGCCCCGCCGTCCTACCTCGCCACGTCGATGTATCGCAACAATACGACCGACTTCAAACTGAAGAGCTTCGGGATCTTTGGTGAAGTCTATTTCGATATAACCGACAGCCTGACCCTTACCGGAGGTATTCGTTACAATGACGATACGAAGTCGGTATCTGCACGCACAACTCTTGCAAACTTCCTGAATCCGTTCGGGAATGGTGATCCGTTTACCTCGCCCTTCGTCGGAAGCTTCGATGCCGATGCCGGGCTGGACGGTAACCAGTTACTGCAACAGCGGGACGTCAGTTTCGATGCGATTACCGGACGCGCGGTGCTCGATTATGCGATCTCGCCCGACAACAGCCTCTATTTCTCTTATTCGCGCGGGTATAAATCGGGCGGTATCAATCCGCCGCTCTCGCCGGTCTTTGCCGTGTCAGAAAGTTTCGGTTCGGAAAAGATCGACGCTTTCGAAATTGGCTCGAAGAACACCTTCCTCGATGGGGCGGCGCAGATCAATCTCACGGGCTTCTATTATAAGTACAAGGACCTGCAACTCAGCCGTATCGTCGCTCGGACGTCCGTCAACGATACGATCGATGCCAACATCTGGGGACTCGAACTCGAAAGCATTTTGCGCCCGAGTTACAATTGGGTGATCAACATGAACCTCAGCTACCTCAACGCGAAGGTGGCCGGTGACCAGTTCTTCAGCAATCCCCGCGATCCAGGGGGCGGCGATCCGCTGGCCGTCATCATCAAGGACATCTCGAACGGCTCCCTGTGTGCCGTAACGGGTGCTGGTGCTAATACGTTCGTTGGCCTGGTCAATGGCGGGCTCGGCCTTCAGGGGCCTGGACCATTTCCGGCAGATGGCGGCATAGCGTCCAACGGCGCGTTCAGCATCTGTAGTGTGCTGAGCGCTCAGGCTGCCAATCCCGCCTTCGCGGCGCTCGGACCCATCAATGTCTTAAGCCCGGGCGTAGAGGTTAATCTGCGTGGGAACAGATTGCCGCAGGCGCCCGAATACAAGGCCTCGGTCGGTGTTCAATATACTGCTGAGTTCGGGGACGGCATGTCGCTCGTGCCGCGGTTTGACCTCGCGCTTACCGGCGAGCAGTTTGGCAATGTGTTCAACGGTCGGGTCAACCGCATCAAACCATTCGTCCAGTCGAATGCATCGATCCAGTTGAATGGAAGCGATAATGGCTGGTTCGTTCGCGGCTTCGTCCAGAACATCTTCAACAGCAATTCCGTCACCGGGTTGTATGTGACGGATGCTTCATCGGGTAATTTCACCAACATCTTTACGCTTGATCCGCGGCGCTACGGCATCGCGGTCGGCGCGAAGTTCTAAGACCACCCATAAATTGGGGGAGAGGGGAGGGGCGGCCTGCGGGTCGCCCCTTTTTCGTCGCTATCTGTTCCTTGAAGCAGAGAACGGAGAAAAATCGGTATCGGTATCGAAGACTTCCACGCCCTCTGCTTTTTTGAGAGAACCGACAACTGCATAGGTCACGGGGGTAAGCAGGGCTTCCCATGCTGTCTTGACGGCCCATTGGGACAGGACAACCTGCCACAGCAGTTCAACGGGCCAGCCCGCCAGACCCCAGAAAGCCAAGGGATAGAAGATCAGACTGTCGAGCCCCTGGCCGACTACGGTCGAGCCGATCGTGCGCATCCACAGGTGGCGGCCGCGCGTCCAGATCTTCATTTTCGCGAGCACATAGCTGTTGGCGAACTCGCCAGCCCAGAAAGCGATCATGGATGCGAGCACGATCCGCCAGCTGTTGCCGAACACGAATTCATATGAAGCCTGCCCCGGCCAGCCAGCAGCAGGTGGCAATTTCACCACGACCCAGGCCATGAAGGCCATGAACAATAGCGCTGCAAAACCTGTCCAGATGACCCTGCGGGCGCGGGCATATCCGTATACCTCGGTAAGCACGTCGCCGATGATATAGCTGACCGGAAAGAACAGTACGCCTGCGCCGAACGACCATTCGCCAATAAAGGGCAGCGTCACATAACTCGGCTTCGATGCGCCGATGAGGTTCGACAGCAGCAGGATCGTGACGAATGCCGCCATTACGAGGTCGTAATAGCGGAACTGCGTCTGGGACGAGGCCGATCGCGTTTTTTCCATGAAAGACGATTAGTGCCGATTGGCCTGGCGCGAAAGTGACGTTATGGGGAACCGCGAGCGCGCCCGTAGTTCAACTGGATAGAGCACGAGCCTTCTAAGCTTGGAGTTGCAGGTTCGAGTCCTGCCGGGCGCGCCAATTGAACATGCACCCTTGTCCATTTCTGCCACGCTGGTGTGGCACCCGAAGGTCTTCGGCTGGTGCAGGCCGAAATCGGATCAGGCTGGTTTGATGCCTCGGTCCGGATAATCTTCCGGATCAGCCTTGCTCTGGTTCTTTAGAGCTTGCCGGTCTTCCTCTTTCAGTGCCGGGTTCTTGTCGGTCTGTTCATTATCGGGATGTCGTTCTTTTGCGCCACCCTCATCGGGATGCTTGCGATTATCCTGACCCATGCTTTGCTCTCCGCCTTGTCTATCTACCTTCAACGGTAAAGCGGGCACCCATCAGGGCGCCCGCTCAATGTCGCTCGTCAACGGCGGTGTCTGCTGGCAGCGCCGGTCGCCGGCTCCGAACCTCGTGACAGGTCCTTGCCGCCCGGCGTGTGTCCGCTTCGCTGGATCTGGCCCTCGTCCGCGTCCTTGCGTGAATCCCGCGTCTCGCCTTCGCGCGGCCCCGTTCGTTCGGGCTCGCCCGGCACATTCGATTTCGTCTGTGTGACATTGCGGGAATCGTTGGGTTCATACTCGCCCATGATCTTTCCTTTCTCCGATTGCTCTCTAGCTGAAGAGCGATTGGGAAGTTGGTTAAGTTCCAATCAAACGGTCCGCGGCGGAGTTGGCGCCCGGAACTGGGAGCATTCAATGCCAGAGGGTAGGCATAATTGCTTAGGCTACCGCTAGGCCGCGCCTAACCAGCCAAGATTACAGGGCAATCATGGCTTGGCTTTGGGATCGCACTCCGAAAGAGACCGAGAGGTCCCAGCGCAAGATGGTGTCCATGCCAGTCAAGATGCGATCCGGTGATGGATGGCAGGATATTCTGATTGTGAACGTGTCGGAAAGCGGCTTGTTGTTGAAGGCCGAGATCACGCCGGCCTTGGGCGATTGCGTTGAGATCCGGCATCGCAGTCTTTCCATTCGCGGTGAGGTGGTGCGTACGGCGCATCGCCGCTTTGCAATCCATGCGTTCGAACCGATCGATCTCGACACTTTGCTGGCAAAGGCTGCAATCAGGGTGCGAAGTGACGGACGTTTTCTGGCGCCGGTAGAAGGCGATCCCTGGCACTGGCGCCGAAACCGTTGATCAATCGCGTAAATTTCTCCTGCGCAGTGTAGTCAGGCTCTGGGATTGCTGGGAATAAGCATGGTCGGCAGTGACAGTGCCGGTCGAGGACCTTGGCCACTCCAATTGTCAGCAATTCAATCCGGCAAGGCAGCCAATACGCGATCCGGTGTCATGGGATATTGGAAGAGCCGCGCGCCACATGCATTATAGATTGCATTGGCGATTGCCGCCGCGCCCCCGCACATTCCAAGTTCGCCGATGCCTTTGGCCTGAATGGGGCTGGCAACGGGATCGCGTTCTTCCAGCATCAGGACATCTACATCCGGCACATCTCGATTTACGGGTACGTGGTATTCGGCCAGATCGCAGTTGACGAGATGTCCGTCGACAGGATCGAACAGCAGGGCTTCCGTCAATGCGACTCCGATGCTCCAGGTGATGCCGCCCAGGCACTGGGACCTCGCCGTTTTTTCGTTGAGTACGCGGCCGAAACCAAAGGCGCCGAGCATACGATCGACGCGTGTTTCTCCGGTGAAGCGGTTCACCCGAACCTTAGCGAAAAATGCGCCGAAGCCTGATGCGGTGTGGCTGTCCGCGATCTCGCCGGGTTCGTAATGACCGACTTCGGAGATGTCTTCGCCATCCAGCAGTTCAACAAGCAAATTGCCTCCGACGACAGAGCCGTCGCGCAGGTCCAGCTCGGTTTCGCTTGTTCCGGCTCGATGGGCGAGCTTTTCGCGCAGCGCTTCGCAGGCGACGTACACGGCCGATCCGATCGACGCCGCGCCCCAGCTGCCACCGGAACCCGGGCCTCGGGGATGTTTCGTATCACCCAGTTCTACCAGCACTTTTTCGATCGGGATGCCGAGCATCTCGCCAGCAATCTGCGCCACGATCGTATAGGTACCCGTACCGATATCGGTCATATCGCTCTGGACCACGGCAGTCCCATCGCTCTTGAGGGTCACACGTGCCTTTGCTTCGCCGACATTATGGACGCGCGCCGCACTCGCCATGCCGGTGCCGATCCACCATTCGCCCTCGCGCTGCTGACGCGGTTTTCTGGGACCGCTGTCCCAGCCGAATTTTTCTGCTCCCTGCCGCAAACAATCGGCCAGCTTATGCGATGAAAAGGGCAAATCTTCTTCCGGGTTGCGATCCGGAATATTGCGCAGCCGCAGTTCGACAGGGTCCACACCCGACTTTTCGGCGAGCATGTCCATCGCCACTTCGAGAGCGGGCATGCCAACGGCTTCGCCCGGTGCACGGACCGAGCCAGCAGTCATTCGATGAATGCGGGCAACTTCGAGCTTCAGTTGCCGGTTCTCGCCGCCGTACAGAAAGTGCGATGATTGCAGCACGGGTTCGGCAAATTCCTCGCCCGGGAGATTGGACACCAGCGCACGATGCGCAAAGCCGTCGAGTTTCCCTTCCTCGTCACTTGCCAATCGTAGCTGCTGCGTCGTTTCGGAGCGGCGCATGATGCATTGAAATACCTGCTGGCGGCTCATTACCACCCGGACCGGGCGGCCGAGCTCGCGTGCAGCGATCGCTGCGGCAACGGTCTCCTCGCTGATGCCGAGTTTCGAGCCGAACCCTCCACCGACATACCGGGATACGAGGCGGATATCGCTTTCTTCCATCCCCAGACTGTCGGCCAGTTCGGCGATATTGTAATTTGGCATTTGGAGAGATGCATGGACAGTGAGCTTATCGTCTCTCCATTCGGCGATGGCTGCATGTGGTTCCATGGCTGCGGACGCATGCCCCTCGGTCGCAATTTCCACATCGACCGTATGCGCGGCCCGAGCCATGGCGGCATCAAGATCGCCCTGATTGACGGTCTCGTCATCCTGCTCTTCTGGCGTGACCTGTTGGGGATCGAGCGGCGCTCCTTCGTGGACGCGGTATTCCACCTTGAGATGCTTCGCCGCATCGCGCGCCTGTTCGAACGTTTCTGCGACTACTACCGCGATCGGCTGACCCCAATAGCAAACCGTGGCCGGGTCTTGTTGCGGCGCCTCGTTAGCCGTGCCTTGCGCCGCGCGTGTTGTAAGGCGCTCATCGTTCAGGACCGCCAGGACGCCGGGCATCGACAGGACGCTGTCCTTGTCGATGGATGCGACTTCACCCCGGGTTATCGGCGCAGTGACCAGAACACCTTCGGCCACATTATCGATCTTGTATTCTGCCGCATACGGGGCGGTGCCGGTAACCTTGGCCAGACCGTCGACACGGGAAAGGGGTTGGCCGACGATACCCTGCTTCATCCCATCCAGCCGGTTCGACGTGACAGGTTCATCCTGCTTCAGATGCGCGCTCATATCTCGGTCTCCGTCGCTTCTGCCATCACCGCGGCAAGGGTGCGGCGGGCAAGCGGTATCTTGAAGTCATTCTCGCCGTACCCGCGCGCGCCTTCGAGCAGCAGGTCGCCCGCTTTGTCGAACAGCGCAGCAGATGGCGCCTCGCCGACCAGAAGTTCGGACAGACGAGCGTCGTGCCAGGGCTTGTGCGCCAGCCCGCCAAATGCAAGATCGGCTCGGGCGATGACGCCGTCCTCGACAGCCACGACGGCGGCGACCGACACCAAGGCGAAGGCGTAGGACGATCTCTCGCGTACCTTGCGGTAAAGGTGTTTGGCTTTGACGGGACGAGGAAGGGTAACCGCCGTGATGATCTCGCCGCGTTCGAGTACGTTATCGCGCCATGGGGTGTCGCCAGGCAGAAGGTGGAAGTCGCGGACGGGAACGGAACGCTCATCGTTTTCTGGGCGCGCGATCTCCACCGTCGCATCGAGCGCGCTCAGGGCCACAGCCATGTCGCCCGGATAGGTCGCGATGCAGCTTGGACTCGTGCCCAGAACGGCATGCAAATGGGCGATACCGTCGATGGCACCGCAACCCGATCCCGGCTCGCGCTTGTTGCAGGGCTGATCGATATTGGTGAAATAATAACAGCGCGTGCGCTGACACAAATTACCGCCGGTCGTGGCGCGGTTGCGCAACTGCTGGGTTGCACCAGCCAGAATAGCGCGGGCAAGGACCGGATAGTCCGCCCGGACCCGGTCATCATTGGCGGTCGCGGTATTGGTCGCCAGCGCGCCGATGCGCAGGCCGCCGTCAGCGGTTTCCTGTATCTCGGTCATGCCTAGGCGATTGATGTCGACCAGTCTTTCGGGCGTTTCGACCTGGAGCTTCATCAGGTCGAGGAGGTTCGTCCCTCCGGCTACGGCGGTGGCGTCTTGGGGCGCGGTGAGTTCATGCGCGTGGGCAAGACTATCGGGACGCTGGAAGTCGAATGGTCTCATCAGGCGTCTCCCTGCGCGACTTCGCGGATGGCGGTGACGATATTGGCGTAGGCACCGCAGCGGCAGAGGTTGCCGCTCATGCGTTCGCGGATTTCTTCGGGGCTCGCCTGCATTTCGCCGAGCAGGTCCTCGCTCGCATCGCTGGCGAAGCCGGCGGCGATTTCATCGAGCATCGCGGTGGCGGAACAGATCTGGCCCGGTGTGCAATAGCCGCATTGAAATCCATCATGTTCGACGAATGCGGACTGCAGGGGGGAGGGGGAGGTGGGGGTGCCGAGGCCTTCGATGGTGGTGACGCTGTCGCCATCGTGCATGGCGGCAAGGGTCAGGCAGCTATTGATCCGCATGCCGTTGACGATGACGGTGCAGGCCCCGCACTGGCCATGGTCGCAGCCTTTCTTGGTGCCGGTAAGCCCTTCATTTTCGCGGAGAAAATCGAGAAGGGACACGCGAGGGTCGCTGGGGATCGGACGCTCGGTTCCGTTGACGGTGATGGTTTTGCTCACAAAGGGCCTCCTTGCTAACCTAACTGCGGTCGCGCGCGAAGGGTCCGGGGGCGAGCAAGAAACACCCCGAAAGCATGTCAATCATACGTATGATCCGGCTGCCGAACACCGCCGAAACGGCAGTGTCCGGCAGATTTCGGGATCATGGGTTCAGCGCCAGTATTTACGGAATTCGGCGCGCGGATCATCTTCGACCCGCAGGTCTTGATCGAAGATCATGGTCGTGCGCTGGGGCGCGGAATAGGGTCTCCATTCGGGCACGCGTTCGTTGTTGGGATCGCCATTGGCGGCAAAGGCGGCCCAGCTTCCGGCGATGGCGGCGGCCAGTTCGTTGGCGGGCGGGCTGGACCCGTTGAGAGCGCCGCGCGTGTTGTAGAGGCTGGGCGCGACATCGATGCCGTGCACCGCGCCGAACCGGCCATCGACCGCGGGGCTGGGTTCGGTCCACAGATAGGTCCAGACCGGGGCACCGCCCTGCCGGGCCTTGAGTTCGGCCTGCGCGAAAGCGCCCTTGCGGAAGGTGAGATCGGAATCCATGCGCGCGGCAAGGAGGAAGGGCTTGGCGTCGGGATCTTCCGCCCGGTAGGCGGCGACCGCATCTGCCGCCCGTTCGCCAAGGCGTTCCTTCGCGAAGGCGAGGAGGCCCGCTTCGTCCATCGCGAAATCCCCCATCCGATAGGAGCGTTCGTCCAGCACGGAGGAGACGATCATCGGCACGTCGGCCGAGATGGAGGGCGCGTCCGGGTCCCACGGATGGCGCGGCAGGGTAATGCCGTCCACGACGGGGGCGAAGCTGCGAGGCGCTTCCCCGCGCGCACGGTCGGCCGCTTCGAGCCCGGCCTGCGTTTCGAGCAGGGTGGTCCAGGGCACCTGTTGCAGCTTGCGCACATCGCCGGGCGCGATTTCCAGCGCGTCGAGCAGCCGCTTTGCCGTGGCAGATGCCATTTCGGGAGGCATCATCTTTAGCGCAGACCCGCTCATGACGCCGGCGCGCTGGAACAGCCCCTTGCCGCCCGGCATCGCCATCAACACGCTGGTCTTGGCGCCGCCGCCCGACTGGCCGTAGACGAGGACGCGATCCGGATCGCCGCCGAAGGCCGCGACATTTTCCCGCACCCAGCCGAGCGCGGCGACGATATCCTGCATGCCCACCGTGCCCGAGGTGGCAAAGTCATCCCCGCCGAATTCGGCCAGATGGAGGAAGCCGAACGCGCCGAGGCGATGGTTGATGGCGATGACCACGCTGTCGGAAAAACGCGCCATCTGTTCGCCGTCCATGCCGACCGAATTGCCCGACCCCGAATAGAAGCCGCCGCCGTGCAGGACCACGATGACCGGCTTTTTCGCATTCGGATCGATCTTGGGTGTCCACAGATTGAGCGAGAGATTGTCTTCCCCCATTCCCGAAGGATTGCGATCGACCATGATGAGATCGGCATAGACATGGCGCCGGTCGCCCGGGATTTGCGGGGCGACATCGGTCCAGTGGAGCGCATCGCGAACACCCGACCACGGTTCGACCGGTTGCGGCGGCATGAAGCGGTTCTTGCCCGAGGTATCGGCCGCATAGCTGACCCCGCGGAAGATCGAGACACCACCCGATTCCAGACCGCGAAGCTTGCCGCGGGCCGTTTCGACCACCGGGAACATCGTGGCCCCCAGAGCGGGTTTGGCCATTACCGCTGCGCCAAGAGCCAAAGCCGATCCCAAAGTCTGCCGCCGAGTCATCATGTCAAATTCTCCCTTGTCCTGCCGATTGACACTAGAACCAATTGTGGGTGCGTGTTAAGCCTTTTTCGTATTTCGAGTATGGGTGAAATATCCAAAGCCAAGGATATGAAGCTGTATCTCTGAAAGGCAGGTTCGGTCGTCGAGCGTGCCGGACAAAGCGGGAGAGCGGAAATTTGCAGGGTTTGGGCTTTTCGCGCCGAGCGGCGCTTTGCGGGGGTGCCGCGCTGATGGCGGCGCCTGGACTTGCGGCCCGTATCCCGGTTGCCGACCGCATCGCGCCCGCTGCCAATTCCAGCCAGCGGGTCTGGGGGCAAAGCCATCTTCGTGGACTGATGAACCTGTTCCTGCCGACATTTCGCGAAGACGGGCGGACGCTGGACGAAGAAGCGATCCGTCACGATGTCCGCCATGCGATCGCGCAGGGGTTTTCCGGCACCATGCCGATGATTAACTGGACGCTTCCCGGCGATCCGAACTGGCGCGAATTCTATCGCATCGTCATCGACGAGGCGGGCACCGATCTGCCTGTCCATGGCATTATCGCCAGCCGGGAGGTGGAGAACGACAAGGCCCTGCTGGGGACGCTGGAAGAGATCGGGACCAGCCTGGTGCTGCTGGCATCGACCTATCCCGCGGATAGCAGCGCGGATCAGTTGTACGATCTGATGGCACAGCGCATTTCGGCGACCGGGCTGCCCGTCATGCTGTATGCGGCAACGGGCAGGCGTGCGTTTCCCCATCTCGGCCCGGCTGGTCAGCCGCTGGACGTTTACGACCGCATCGCCGATCTCGAGAATGTCGTGGCGGTGAAAATTTCGCAGCCCGTATCGCTGACATCGACCATGCAGCTGTGCGAGCGATTGGGCGATCGGCTGTCAATGGGGCCGGTCAATCTCGATTTCCTGCCGCTGCTGGCGCGCCATTTCCGGATCGGCTGGAGCGGTCAATGGAACGCCGAGGCGGTGCAGACCCCGCAGCAACAGCTCGGCAATCGGCTGCTGGAGGCCTGTGCCGCAGGCGAGGCGGCGCAGATCGATGCGCTGGCACAGCAGATAGAGCCAGCGCTGTCGCATTTCTTCGCCGTGCAGGCCCCGGTGATCCGGAAGGGGGCACATCCCTGGCAGCACAATCGCTATTATCAATGGCTGGCAGGCGGAAACGGCGGCCTGCTGCCGCGGGACAGCCACGCACCCGAAGGTGCGATCCCGGTGCTGGACGCCAGGGCACGCGAAGGCATGCGCGCGGCCTTCGTCGCATCCGGACTGGAGCCCACCGAAGCGCCGGAAGAACAATTCGTGGTCGGCAGGGCCGCCTGGGCACGCGGTGTGCGGGCCAGCGATCTGAGCGATCTGCCATATTATTCCGAACAATAAATCGAAGGGGAGAAACATGAGATTACGTGCTGCAATGATCGGAGTGGCTGCCGCTGCACTGAGCCTTTCCGCCTGCACCACCATGGACGGGGCAGGGGCAACGGCATCGGCCGGCAATGTGCCGCAACTGCAAACCGCATACGGAGCGGTGACGGGAACGCGCGAAGGCGCAGCGAACGACGTGAACGTATTTCGCGGTATCCGTTATGCCGCCACGACCGAAGGGCGGCGCTTCCAGCTGGCCGCCGATCCGGAACCGTGGACGACTGCGCGCCCCGCGACGGAATTCGGCAGCGAATGCCCGCAGCGTCCATCGGGCGATGTGCCCGTGTTCAAATCATGGGAAAATTCGGTCGGGACCAGCGAAGACTGCCTGTTCCTGAACGTGTGGACGCGCGGCCTGAGAGACGGGAAGAAACGCCCGATCATGGTCTGGCTGCACGGCGGCGGTTACGTCACGGGATCGGGATCCAGCAATGGTTATGACGGATCGCGCCTTGCCGAGCGCGGAGATGTGGTGGTCGTCACGCTGAACCACCGGCTGAACGGGCTGGGGTACAGCTATCTGGCCGGCCTGTCGGACGATCCAAAATATGCCGATAGCGGCAACCTTGGCAGCCTGGACATCGTGAAGGCGCTGGAATGGGTGCGCGACCATGCGGACGAGATCGGCGGCGATGCCGGGAACGTGACCATTTTCGGCGAGAGCGGCGGGGCAGCCAAGGTATCGACGCTGATGGGCATGGAGCAGGCCAAGGGGCTGTTCCAGCGCGCCATCGCCCAATCGGGATCGATGTCGCTGGCCGGCTTCACGCCGCGTCTGGCCACGCCGCTGGCAAAGGATCTGATGGCCACGGCCGGCGTGTCGAGCGTGGAAGAACTTGCGGCCATGCCGATCGATGATTTCGTGGAAGCGATGATGAAATCGCGCAGCAAGGCGGCCTTCTATCGCCCGGTGGTCGATGGACGGTCGTTGACCCGGCAGCCCTATGCGCCCGACGCCAACCCGGTTTCCGGGGACATTCCGCTGCTGGTGGGGACGAACAATAACGAGATGCGGTTGCAGGGCGGGCTGGGCAGTCCGGAAAACTTCGCCCTGACATGGGAGCAGTTGCCCGCGAAACTGACCCCATTCGTGGACGATGCCGATGTCGAAGAAATCATCGCCGGGATGCGTAAGGCCCACCCCGATTACGATGCGAGCGACGTGTTCTTCCAGGTGGCCACGTTCCGCAATTACCGGAACACGGCGCTGCGCCAGGCGGAGCGCAAGAGCGCGCAGGCGGCGCCGGTCTACATGTACCGGCTGGACTGGAAGACGCCCGTGGAAGGCGGCCGGCTGGAAACGCCCCACGCACTGGATATCGCGTTCGTGTTCGACAATGTGGCGCGTTCGCTGAGCTATACCGGGCCGGAAACCGCGCAAACGAAGCGCATGGCGGATCTGATGGCGGATGCCTGGATCGCCTTTGCGCGTACGGGCAATCCGAACACGGCCGCATTGCCGCAATGGCCGGCCTACAATGTCCAGCAGCGCGCGACGATGATCTTCGATGTCGACCCCGAAGTGGTGAATGACCCGGACAGTGCAGAGCGCGAACTGCTTCAGCGCCTGCTGCCTGAAGGACGTTCGCTTTAGGTCCCCTGGATCGACGCCGTCCAGGCAATAGTCCGGGACGGCGACTTACCGAGCGATCAGGCGGCGGATTTTGCCGCCATCTGCATCATTTCGATTTCATGCCCGTCGGGCGTGAGGACGAAAGCGATCCGGGCGGGGCCGAAGCTGACGGTTTCGCCCTTCTGTTTTGCCCCTGCCTTCACCGCGCGCGCCAGATCGGCATCGAGGTCGCGGGTCAGCATGCCGACAGGGCCATAGCCATTGCCGGTTTCGATGGCGCGCCCATCCTTCCAGTGGAACAGCACGATGGTTGCCGAACCTTGCCGGCCCGTCATCATGTGTTCGCGGAACGCGGGGGTATCGACCGTATCGGCATGGGTCATGCCGAATGCATCGACGAAGAAGCGGGTCGCCGCATCGATATCGGATACGGTCAGCTTGACGAAAGAGAAGAGGGCGGGATCGGTGTCGTCCAAGGATTTGTCCTTCACGAAGTGGGGCGGGCGGGATCGCCCGGCGGGCGCGAGGTCGGGTGCGAGCTGGACAAGCCGCCATCCACGGCCAGCGCCTGACCGTTGACATAGCTTGCCTCGTCGCTGGCGAGGAACAGTGCGGCATGCGCGATCTCTTCCGGGCGACCGCCGCGCAGCAGCGGGTTGAGCTGGCCGATCTTGTGTTCCTTGCCCGCAGCGCGCGCGCCGTCGAACATCGGCTGGGTCATGCCGGTTTCGGTAAGGCCGGGCAGCACCGCGTTGACGCGGACATTGGTGCCCGCAAGCTGTTGCGCCGCGGTCTGGACCATGTTCACGACGCCTGCCTTGCTGGCGGAATATTGCGCCGGGCCGGCACCGCTGCGCAGGCCGGCGACCGAAGCGGTGCACACGATCGATCCGCCGCCGCAATCGCGAATGACGGGCGCGGCGTGTTTCACCGCGAGGAAGGGGCCGATAAGATTGACGCGGAGCACTTCCGCCCAGACTTCCGGCGTGGCATCGAAAAAGCCGCCGCGCACTCCGCCGGTGATACCGGCATTGGCGAACATGACGTGCAGGGCGCCGAAGCTGTCGGTTGCCCTGGCGACGAGCGCCGCGACATCGCTTTCTTCGCCGGCATCGCCGACCATCGCCAGCGCACGGCCGCCTGCGGATTCGACCATGGCCGCGGTTTCTTCCACCGCGTCGGTCTTGTCGAACAGCACGAGGCGTGCGCCTTCGGCAGCGAAGAGCCGTGCGCTGGCCCGGCCGATGCCCGAACCCGCGCCGGTGATAGCGGCGACCCTGCCTTCGAGCCGGCCGCTCATATCGTGGCGCCGCCGTCGATCACGACCATCTGGCCGGTGGTCCATCTGGCGGCAGGCGAGGCGAGATAGACCGCGCCCCCGGCGATATCTTCCGGTTCGCCGATACGGCGCATGGGAAGCTGGCCTTCCACCCGTTCACGCGCCTTGGGATTTTCCCATAGCGCCTTGGCGAAATCGGTCTTCACCAGACCCGGCGCGATCGCATTGATGCGCACGCCGTGCTGGCCGTTTTCGACGGCGTAATTGCGCACGAGCTGGAAATCCGCCGCCTTGGACACATTGTAGGCGCCGATGGTGGTCGACCCGCGCAGGCCGCCGATCGAACTGATCACGATGATCGCCCCGTCCTGCTTTTCGCGCATATCGGGCAGGGCCAGCTGGATGAGCCAGTGGTTGGAGAGGATGTTGTTATCGAGTACCTTGCGGAACTGTTCGTCCTCGATCCCGTCCATCGACCCGTAATAGGGGTTGGACGCGGCGTTGCAGACGAGGATGTCGACAGCGCCGAGCTGTTCCTTCGTGCGCGCGAAAAGGTCCTGCAGCTGCGCCTTTTCCGAAATGCTCGCCGCGATGGCGATGGCGCTGCCTTCGCCGTATTCGGCATTGATGGCGGCAGCCACTTCGTCGCAGGCATCCTGCTTGCGGCTGGAAATGACGACCTTTGCGCCGTGCGCGGCAAGCTGCTGGGCGATAGCCTTGCCGATGCCGCGGCTGGAGCCGGTGATGATGGCGACCTTACCGGTCAGATCGAATAGCGACATGGTGCTCTCCCTTGCATGTCAGTGTTGTGCCTGCTGTGCGAACGCCCAGGCCTGCTGCGCCAGCGGAACGATGCGGGCGGTTGCCGCCTCGGCATTGGCGCTGGACGCATTGCCGTCGAGCGTGCGTTTCTTGATGCCCTGGATGATGCCGACGAGGCGGAACAGATTGTAGGCGAAGAACCAGTTGAGATCGGGAACGCTGTCGCGACCGGTGGCGGCGCAGTAGCGCTGGGCCATCTCCTCCAGCGTGGGGATGCCGAGCGCGGGCAGGTCGAGCCCGCCGAGCTGCGCGCCGCGCCCGCCATGCGGCATCGCCCAGTTCATCGCCAGATAGGCGAAATCGGCCAGGGGATCGCCGAGGGTGGACAGTTCCCAGTCGATGATCGCCAGGATGGCGGGCCGGTCGGGCGCGTAGATCATGTTGTCGATGCGGTAATCGCCGTGGATGATCGAGGTGCGATCCTGCTGCGGAAGGGTCCGGGGCAGCCATTCGATCAGCCGTTCGACCTCGGGGATGTCGTCGGTCTGTGCGGCGCGGTACTGTTTCGTCCAGCGGCCGACCTGGCGGGCGAAGTAATTGCCCGGCGCGCCGTAATCCCCGAGGCCCACGGCCTGATGGTCGACCGCATGCAGCGCGGCGAGGGCATCGATCATGGCATTGTAGATGGCGCGCCGTTCCTGCGGATCGCAGTCCGGCAGCTCGCCCTTCCAGAAGGTGCGGCCCTCCACCATTTCCATCAGGTAGAAGGGGGCACCGATGATGGCGGGATCCTCGCACAGCGCGATCGGGCGCGCGACGGGCACCGGGGTCGGGTGCAGGGCCTCGATGAGGCGATATTCCCGGTCCACCGCATGGGCGGAAGGTAGCAGTTTGCCGAAGGGCTTGCGGCGCAGGACCATCTCGCCTTCGCGCGTCAGCACGCGATAGGTGGGATTGGATTGCCCGCCGGGGAATTTCTCGATCCGCTCGACCGGGGAAGGAGCGGGGACGTTCTGCGCCATCCATCGCTCCAGCGCGACGATGTCGAAATCGGGGGCGGTGTCGTCATTGCTCATGGAGTTTTGCCTTCCCGGAGTCTGTCGAGCACGTCCCCCTTGGGGCGCATCAGGCTTTCCTGGCTGACCGTTGCCACCATGCGCCCGGTTTCATCGAAGAAATGACCGTGGTTCAAGCCGCGTGCGTGGCCCGCCCAGGGGCTGTCGGTCGCGAAGAGATGCCACTGGTTGAAGTCGGGCGTTTCGTGGAACCAGATCGCGTGGTCGAGAGAGGCCGCCTGAACCGAAGTGCTTCCCGGACGCACGGCATGGGGCAGCATGGCGTTGCGCAGGAACATCATGTCGGAGGCGTAAGCGAGCAGGGCGCGTTGCAGCAGCGGATCGGTGCCCGCCGTATCGCGCAGGCGCATCCACACGCCCGTTTTGGGTTCTCGCGAACGCGCGCCGAAGAGCGAGCCCGGATCGAGCGGGACGATTTCGATCGGTCGGTTCTGCAAACGGTCGATGATCGGCGAACTGCTGGCTTCGCTATTATGTCGGCGCCAGCTTTCCAGCGCGTCGAGCGCTGCGGATACATCCATGTCGGCGGGGGCAGAGGCGGAATGGGTGAACCCCTGCTCGGTCACATGGAAGGACGCGATCATCGAGAAAATCAGCGTGTCACCCTGCGATCCTTCCACGCGGCGCGTTGCGAAGCTGCGGCCTTCCGAAAGCGTGGTGACACGATAACGAACGGGATGCGCGCTGGACCCGGCTTTCAGAAAATAGGCGTGGAGCGAGTGGGGAAGACGCCCTTCGCTTTCCGCTTCGCACGCCGCCAGCAGTCCCTGGGCGATAGCCTGTCCGCCGAAAAGGCGCGGCCCGATGGCAGGCCCGATCCCGCCTTCATAGGCGTCGGCAGCGATCTGCTCGACGCCGAGTATCGTCGGTAGGTGAATAATTAGACCTCTCCCGTCCTCTGCATACCCGATATTCGAACAATGTCCGACCTTCAAGCTCGGAATTCGCCGGGCATCTTCGGACTCCTCCGTGACATCAATTTCCACAATGCGTTTGACGAACTAACAAATAGTGTGAGATAAGCGTGCCAGATGTTCAGGAGACAAGCATGACGTACACCGCCGGACGAATCGTCAACGACGCCGATGCCCACACCATGGAAACCCAGGACTGGCTGGTCCCCTATCTGGAAGGCGAGTACAAGGAGATGTATTCGCAGGTATATTCCAAGCGGGAAGGCGGCGACCGCATCGTCAAGATGATCGACGCGGCCAAGGCCCGTAAGAACGATCCCGCAGCGCGGGCAAAGGCGCTGGAAAATCCCATCGAAGGAGCCAAGGGCTGGCTGGGCTACGGCGGTTTCGACAAGGATGAGCGTGTCGAGGCGCTCGACTGGCTCGGGTTCAACAGCCAGCTCGTATTTCCGACATTCGGCCTGGGAGCTATCACCAAGGCCACGGATGACGATCAGCGATATGCCGCGGCAACCGCCCTCAACAAGGCGCAGCAGGATTTCTGCGATGCCGATGCCAGGATGGACTGTGTCGCCTTCGCGCCGCTTGACGATCCCGATCGGGCCTTGGCGGAAGCAAAGCGGGCGGTCGGCGCTGGCGCTAAGGCCGTAATGTTCAGTGCGGGTCCGGCGGGCGACAAGAGCCCGGGCCATCCAGATCTGGACCCGTTCTGGCAGTTCCTGCAGGATAGCCGTATCCCGTTCATGCTGCATATCGGGCCCGGCACGAAAACCCAGCCGCCCAAGTTCAAGAACAATGGACGTGACCGGGCGGCAGATCTCCACGGCGGCGGCGAGAACCTCCGCTTCCCGGATTTCCTGTGCCTGTGGTTCGCACCGCAGGAATTCCTTACGGCCATGGTCTATGACGGCGTATTCATGCGCTTCCCGGAACTGCGCGGCGGCGTTATCGAAAGCGGGGCCGGCTGGGTTCCGGAGTTTCTCCGCATGCTCGACCACGGATGGCATTCTTTCAGCAAGACTGATCAGTACCTGAAGGATATGGATCTGATGCCGTCGGAATATCTCAAGCGCGCCGTCCGGTTCACGCCGTTCCCGAACGAAGATGTCGGACGTATGATACGCGACAGTTCGCCGGAGCTTTACATGTTCTCCAGCGACTATCCGCACCCCGAAGGAACGCGCGATCCCTACGGGAAGTTCGAGACGTCGCTCGAAGGGTTCGACGAGGACGTGAAGGACATGTTCTACCGGACGAATTACGATCACATGATGTTTCGTGAGAGCCAGCCGCTCGCCGAAGCAGCCGAGTAACCACGAACAGAGTGGAATGTGAATTCAGGGGGCATCGGAAGATGCCCCCTTTATTTAATCCGCCTCAACTGCGGGCGGCATCTCCGTCGAAGCGCATAAGATCGATGATCGGTTCGATGCTCGGCGCATCGTCGAGACCGTCGCACAGAGCGACCAGCCGATCTGCTTTCGACCGGCCCAGCACCGGCTCGATCAATTCGTTGGCCTTTTCCTCTACCTCCGCCTTGCCGAGGGGATGCGTGGGGAAGCCGGGGACATAAGCGACATAACGTTCTTCCGTTCTGCCATCCTTGAGGGTGACGGTTACGCGCGCGCTTTCCGTCCGGTCCTCGCCTTCGCCCATTTCCTGCGCTTCATCGCGGACTACGGTTACCTTGCGGGCAAAAGCTCTCGCCTGCTCGTCCGTTTCCTGCCTGCTCAGGGACTGCGCGTCCACGAAATCGAGCCGGCCATCGATCATGATGATCGCAGCGAGATAGGGGATATTGAGCGCGGGCATGTTCGCGCGTTCGAAAGTGGCCGCTTCACCCGGCATGGCGACCACGATCTTTTCCACCTGATCGGGAGCGATGGTTTCGCGTAAATCGAGCAGCGCGCGCACGGCGGGCTGCGTCGGGCCGCCCACCGGATAGCGTTTCATCGCTGCGAGCGAGAGTTCGTACCGTTCGTGCAAACCATCGACCAGCGATGCATGGTCCTTGCCTTCGCCCTGAAATGCGCGCCAGCGGAACCATGCGTTTTCATTGTCGAAGCTTTCGGGCACGCCGGTAAAGCCTAGCTGCGCCATATAAGCGGCCTGTAATCCGTTACGCGCTCCCATGCCGCCGAAAACGAAGGCTTTTTCGATGTGGCGAACATCGAGCAGCCATTGCCAGGAGCCCGACGCCTGCTGCGAGCAGTAGGCGAGCATGTGATCGACCTGTTCCGGTGACAGGGCCATCAGGCTTGCCGCGGCAGATGCTGCGGCAAAGGTTGGCGCGATGCCATGATTGGCGAGCCCGGCAAGGTAGAGATTGCGGGTCCCGATAGCCTTGGGCAGGCGACCGGCGATCTCGTATCCGGCAATCACCGCGCCGACCAGATCCGAACCGGTTCGACCGTTTGCGCGTGCTGCTTCGATCGAAACAGGTACGATCGCCGGGCCCGGCTGCACATAGGCGGAAGGAATGAAGTCGTTTATTTCTGCTGCGTGCGCAGTCATGGCGGACGCAAAGACTGCATCGACGGGCGAAGCCGCCTGACGCGAGCCGAGGATGGGGCTCTGTCCATCGGGAGACATTGCAGCGGCATAGGCGCGGCCCAGCGTTGCCGCTTCCAGAGAATTGCAGGCAATGATCGAGGCCAGCGTATCGAGAATGTGCAGTCTTGCGCGCTCCCGGATGGCCGCGGGAACGGTGTGTGTCGCCGCGCCTGAAATGTAGTTCGTCAGGTCCGGCGTGATTTCCTGCCAGCCACTATCACCGGGAGATTCCATCGTTTTCTCGCCCTCGTCGGACTGTGCGCTGACAATCGATGCCTTGGTCGCCAATACCGTGGCTGCAACATACCCGGTCTTCATCAAACCTCTTCTCGTGAAATCCAGCGCCACGGTTTTCTCCCATCTTGTTCAGCAACGAGGGTGCCCCAGGGTCGCCTGACAGTCAAACCAGTAAGGATTTCCGGCGCGATTGGAGAAAGGTCCTTGCCTTCGATGGCCGCTGGTTTCACACCCTCCGCATGACGGAATTCGAGGATGGTGGCGATCGGGCCGGTCAGGTGCTGGAGGTGGCCGAGGCAATCATGCTCGAAACGCGATCGGTCAGCCTGACGCTAAATGATATTGCCGACCGTATCGGAGTGAGCCGCAGCCTTCTGTACGTCTATTACGACGGGGTTCCCGCCATACTCGATGCGATCTTCCAGGTTCATCTTGGCCGGCTGGAAGAACACCTGCCCCTGCAAGGTGATGATGGCGAGGCCTTCGAGCGCAGGGCGATCGGCGCCAATCTGGCATATTTTCACTATCTGGTGGAAGCAGGGCCGGTGCTCCAGCTGATCCTGAGGGAACGCAATCAGGATAGCCCGCTGGGACAGGAAAGCCGCAAACGGTTCATGCGCCTGGCGCGTTCATTGGCCACTCAAACCTGCCATGCGCTCGCACTGGAGCCGCGCGAAGCATTCGTCCTCATAGAGCTGAATGGGGCCATCCCGGAAGCGCTGGCCCGTCTCGTGCGCAGTGGAGAGATCGATCAAGAAACTGCCGCACAGACCTGCGAGCGACTGATAGCGGCATCGCTGCAATCCTTCGCCCTGAGGCCGACGCACTAACCGGCGCCGGACGCTATCCTTTCGTCGCTCTCGGTGCCCGCCATGACGATATGAAGGCAAATCGCTTCCACCGTCGCAAAAGGCGCCCGGCGACTGGCGACGATACCACCCGCCTTCAACGAAACCGCTGTCAGGGCGGCCGTTGACGCCTTCGCGCTGGCAAGATCCATGCTGCCACTCGCGACGAGTTGCTTCAGGATGGGCTCACGAGCCGCTTCGCCCTTGGAGGCGCGTTCGTGCTTCAATGCTTCGCGCACCTCCGGCAGATGCAGAAGCATCTGCATCAGCGGCCCGCGGCGATGGGCTTCATGGAGATAGCCGATCGTCGACAGCATCACCCGGGTGTGATGCGACGATCCGCGCGATATATTCCTGCGTCGATGGCTTTCCTGCGCATCGATTTCCCGGCGCGCGAGGGCTGCCAGAAGATCCGTCCGTCCGCCAAAGCAGTTGTGAACCTGGGTTTCGCTGATCCCGACGCTGCCGGCGACCGAGCGCATGGTGACCGCCGATATTCCGTTGCGAACGGCGATCTCCCCAGCGGCATCGAGCAATTGCTGCCGCCGGGCTTCCGCAGACATTCGCGTGCGGGTGCCGGGCGACTGGCGAGGCTGGCGGCTCCCCAAAGCGAATGTGTCGCTCAGGCCAAGCGGTGCCGGGGGCAAAGGGGGCTGGGCGTCGCGTGCTTCGACGCTCCTGGTCCAGTGTGATCTGGGCGGACGCGGAATGGCCAGCCGATCGCAAATCTTCGCAAGCCCATTCCCGGTCAGGCCGTAACGCGATGCCACATTCCCCAACGGTTCCGACCAGACCGAGTTGAACAGCTCTGCGCGAGTGACTTCCATGAGGGAAAGATATGCCCGATCCGGTCGGTCTGTCTACCGCCGGGACCGTGGTTTCAGCAGCCAGTTTTCATTTCGTACCCGATCTTCTAAAATCTTTGTTGTTAGATCGTAAATATCGCGCTAAGCAGATGGTGAGGAAATGGGAGAGAGACATGCGGGGGACTCCGGCTGCGCTCGTGGGTGTAATGCTGATAACGGCATTCCAGGCACCTGCAATTCGCGCGCAAATGCCCGAACCGATCGATGCGGTTACTGTCGATGTGACCGCCGGAGCCCTGCAGGGGTCACGCGAAAATGGCGTACTGGTTTTTCGAGGCGTGCCTTATGCCAGCCCGCCAACCGGGGAATATCGCTGGCGTCCGCCGCAGCCGGTCAAGCCATGGTCGGGCGTACGTTCGGCCACTGCGCACGAACCGGCCTGCACGCAGCCTGTCGATCTCGACACGACCGTCGCCAATTTCGGCGGGGTCAACGGCGCGCAGGCGGAGGACTGCCTGTATCTGACGATCACTGCGCCGGAGAATGCCAGCGGAGCGCCGGTGCTGGTCTGGTTTCACGGCGGGGCCTTCTTCCTGGGTGCGGGCAGCCTTGGATCGTATGACGGGACGGCGAATGCGCGGCAGGGTGTGATCACCGTGAGCGTAAATTACCGGTTGGGCGCGCTGGCGAATTTCGTTCACCCGGCGCTTGCGGCCCAGCATCCGGAAGAGCCTCAGGGTAATTATGCCCTTCAGGACAGCGTCGCGGCGCTCGAATGGGTGAAGAACAACATCGCTGCGTTCGGCGGCGATGCTTCCCGCGTGACGATTGCCGGGCAGTCGGCAGGTGGCGGTATCGTCACCAATCTGCTCGCCCTGCCATCCGCCAAGGGTCTGTTCGACAAGGCCATCGTGGAATCGGGCAGCCTGCTGCTTCCTGACCGTCCGCGCGAAAAGGCGGAGGAAATGGCCGTGGATGCCCTGGCTGGCATCGGCATCGGGGCGGATGCTACCGCTGAGGACCTGCGCAGTGTCTCTGCTCAGACCTTTGCCGCGTCCAACGATCTGCGGGCCGGCTTCTTCTTCACGCCCGACGCGAAATTCAAGCCGAAAGCGGCGATCGATGCTTTGCGCGCGGGAGAAGAAACCGATGTGCCCCTGCTGGTGGGGACGAACAGGGGCGAGGGCGGCTTTGGCGCTGCGCGCAGCTTTGCGACACTGGCAGGCGATGAGGGCGCGCCGGCCTTCCTGTACCGCTTCGACCATACGCCCGCCTTCCGCGCACAGGAATGGACCAACGGCCCGGTGCATTCGGCGGAGCTCATGTTCGCATTCGATTCCATCGATCAGTCGAGCTGGGGCGGGGAGCGGGCCGACGCCGCCGACCGCGCACTGGCGAAGAAGGTCAACGGCTGCTGGGTGGCCTTCATCAAGATGCCGGCCGACGCGCAAAGCTTCGAATGTGCCGACGGTTTCGTCTGGGAGCCATACGAAAAAGGCGAACAGGCAGCCCTCATCGAAACGGACGGGCTCCGCATGGCTCCGGCAGGCGCATTGCCGGATGGACCGGGAAAAACAGAATAAGATCAAACAAAAAAGCGATTGGGAGAGAACGATGAATCGGAAGACACGATACCTCTTGGGAACGACGCTGGCGGTCCCGGCCTTGCTTGCAGCAAATGTGGTCAGCGCGCAGGATGCCGCGGCTCCGGCTGAGGCGGATCAGCCCGCCGCGACGCAGGACGCCAGCACGATTGTGGTGACCGGGTCCTTCATCCGCGGTACGTCCGAAGAAGGTGTTCTCCCGGTCGACGTCTTCGGCGTCGATGAACTCAGCCAGCGGGGCATCGACAGTCCGCTCGAATTCATCAAGACCCTGCCTTCGGTCGGTCCGGTGCTCGGCGATTCGAACCAGTATGCCGCCGGCGGCAGCCAGGGCGTCGGCTCGATCAACCTGCGCAGCCTCGGCCGTGAACGTACACTCGTCCTGATGAACGGGCAGCGCTTCTTCCCCGAACCAGGCGATGGTGCTGCGGATACCAATCTCATCCCGATGTTCGCCCTCCAGCGCGTGGAAGTACTGAAGGATGGCGCCGCATCCACCTATGGATCGGACGCCATTGCGGGCGTGGCCAATTTCATCACCCGCACCAATTTCGAAGGGGTCGAAGTTGCCGGAAACTGGCAGTTCGTCGACGGGTCGGACGATAATTACCAGGCCAGCATTCTGGTCGGAAAGAATTTCGGATCGGCCAACATCATGGTCGGTGCCGGATATCAGCACCGATCCGAACTTCCAGCAACCGAACGCGATTTCACGCAGCGTCCCTATGAAGTGAACCCGTCAGGCTGGTCACCGCTGAACAATCCGGGCGTGTATCTGCCGCAGACGGCAACGGGAATTTCGCTGGCACAGCCGGGGATCGACGGTAATTTGCTGGATGCCTGCAACAGTCTTGGCGGTATCGAGGTGCCGATTTCGTCCTTCCAGACCTGCCGGTATTCCTACATCCCCTTCGTGAACCTGATCGAGAAGGAAGACCGGTATCAGGTCTTCGGACAGCTTACTGTCGATCTTTCGGACACGCTGAGCTTCCGCGCAGACGCTCTGTATTCGCATACCGAATTACCTGAACTCGGTTATTCGCCAAGCTATCCGGTAACGCAGAGTCCACGTGGGCCGGGCACGAGTTCACGTTTCATCGTACCGCGCAGCAATCCGAATTATCAGAATTTCATCGATACGACATTTGGCCCCGGTTCGCTGCCGGATCTCGCATCTGCTTATTCGGTAATCGTGCTGTGGCGCCCGTTCGGATCGGGCGGCAACCCGCTGGATCCACGCGGTGCCGGAGAAGGCGGCGCGTTCAACGATGCTTGGCGCATTTCGGGCGGTTTCGAAAAGGAACTGTCCGACAATATGCGGGTCAACCTCAACGGGTTGTTCCTGCGTAGCAACCGAACCGCCCATTCCATGGACTTTGTCAGCGACCGTCTGCAGCGGGCCCTCAACGGTCTCGGCGGGCCCAACTGCAACACCCTCACACCGGGTACGAACGGCTGCCAATATTGGAACCCCTTTATCAGCCAGTCGCCAGGGAACGCTGCGCTTGGCTTGAATAACCCAGCCTATGTTCCCGGATCGGAAAACAGCGAAGAACTGATCAACTGGGTGCGTCAGAGAAACGGAACCAACGGGTTCGAGGAACTCTGGACCGCTGACCTCGTCGTAAGCGGCGAGACCCAGATTGGCGGTATGGATGTCGGTTACGCATTCGGCGGCCAGCACAGGCAGAGCACCTTCGTTTCGCAGCCGATCAATCGCTTCAGCGACCCGGATGCCTATCCCTGCGCTGTCGACGGGGATCGCAGCTGTCTCGATGATCCGACGGACAATCTGGTGCCCGTTGGTGCATTCTCGTTCCTGGGCAATTATCCGTCCGCCAATCTGACGCAATCGATCAACGCGCTATTTGCGGAAGTGAAGGTCAACCCCACGCCCGACATCGAACTTGTCGGTGCGGTGCGGTTTGAAGATTACGGCAATCCGGTTGGATCGACCATCAATCCAAAATTCTCCGCAAGGGTGCAGGCAACCGATTTTCTCGCATTCCGCGGTTCTATCGGAACGACCTTCCGTGGGCCGTTGCCTGGCGATCTGAGCCCATCCGGAGCGAGCTTTGTCACCGGTATCAACGCGATCAATAACGAATATCGCGCAACCGATTCCGGCGGCAATCCGGACCTCGACCCGGAAACAGCGCTCACATATAACATCGGAGCCGTGTTGTCGGCTGGAGACCTGACTTTCAGCGTCGACTTCTGGACTTACGAGTTCGAAGGCCAATTCGCCGATCTGCCGTTCCAGCAGATTGCCAATGCGGTCGCGCCCGGTACGTCGGGCACTCAGTTGGTCGACTGCTCAAGCCCGTTCACTCAATATATCACGTTCCAGGGCGGTCAGTGCACCCAGGGGGTGACCATTGCTCGGGATATCGCCCGGATTCGCACGCAAACGGTCAATGGGCCCGATGTGACGACCCGCGGTCTGGATTTCACGCTGAACTATCAGCGGTATTTCGGTGACGTTGTATTCAATTTCGGCGCGAACGCGACTTATCTGCTCGAATACAAGTTCGACGCATTCGAGTTCAACGGATTGCAGTTCGATAACGGTTACGAGGCATCCGGCTGGGCCAATTACGGCCGCGACCCCGGGACGGTCTCGAAATGGCGCGGCAACGCTTTCGCCTCGCTCGGTTTCGAACCGGTCACCCTGACATACAATGTGAATTATATCAGCGGTGTCGACGATAACCGCTGTTATAACCGGGATACGGGTGCGCTGATCGATCCCTGTGCTGTCACAGAGTTCGGGGGCACCAACTTCGGCCGTCGCATCGGCAGCTTCATGCAGCACGATCTGCTCGCATCGGTTGAACTCGACCTTGGCGGCCTCGACGTCACGCTCAACGGGGGCATCGAGAACGTCTTCGATCGTGATCCCGCAGGCGCGCGTCTGGAATACGGATACGATCCATTCATCGGATCTGCGATCGGACGCACATTCAGGCTTGGGACAAAAGTTCGCTTCTGATCCTTCTCTCCCAGAAGCGAAAATTCGGAAAGGGGTGGGTGGCCTTGAGGCTGTCCGCCCCTTTTTATTTGGCAGAGCCGGAAGGCAGGCTGTTGGCCATCGTGCCTAAGCAAATGCTCAAACTTCAATGCGTACCACATATTCTACCGTTAAGATCGCGCCTCAGGCACTTGGTTCAAAAGAGCCCATACCAATATTTTAGACATTGGCGGTGTGCGCTTGCGTCCGGCGGGTAAATGCGGCTATCCCGTTTGAAAATTGCCTCATGGCTATAACGGGAAAGGAATCTGAAAAATGCGCGATGCTGTCATTGTGTCTACCGCACGTACTCCTCTTGCAAAATCCATCCGCGGTGCCTTCAACGCAACCCATCCGGTCCAGCTCGGTGCCTGGAGCGTGGAGGCCGCAGTCGCGCGCGCGGGGATCAATGGCGACGAGATCGAAGACGTAGTCATGGGAGCGGCCAGCCAGGGTGGGGCGCAGGGGTTCAATATCGGACGCCAGATTGCCCTTCGCGCGGGCCTTCCGGTCGATGTCGCGGGTATGACGATCGATCGCCAATGCTCCAGCGGCCTGATGGCAATTGCTACTGCAGCAAAGCAGATCATCGTGGATCGGATGGATGTCTGCGTTGCGGGCGGCATTGAATCGATCACTGCCATACGGAACAACACCGCCAAGCCAGCGCGCGATGAAGAGTTGCTGCGCATGCATCCGGATATTTTCATGCCAATGATCGGCACTGCCGAAGTGGTTGCCAAAAGGTATGGCATCTCGCGCGAGGATCAGGATGCCTATTCTCTGCAATCCCAACAGCGGACGGCCGCAGCGCAGACTTCGGGCAAGTTCAACGACGAGATCATCGAAGTGTCGACTACGATGGACGTGAAGGACCGCGAAACGGGTGAGGTGTCGCAACAGGACGTCACCATTGCGATGGACGATTGCAACCGCCCCAATACCACCATCGAAGGATTGGCAAAGCTCGACCCCGTCATGGGCGAGGGCTATTCGATCACGGCTGGCAATGCGAGCCAGCTGGCCGACGGTTCCGCTGCAAGTGTGCTGATGGAAGCGGAAGTCGCCAAGGCGAGGGGGCTCACACCCATGGGGCGGTATGTCGGCATGGCAGTGGCGGGCACGAAACCCGATGAGATGGGCATCGGCCCGGTATTCGCGATCCCCAAGCTGCTGAAACGCTTCGATCTATCGATCGAGGATATCGGCCTGTGGGAGCTTAACGAGGCCTTCGCCGTGCAGGTGCTCTACTGCCGCGACAAGCTCGGCATTCCGGACGATCGGCTCAATGTGAATGGCGGGTCGATCTCGATTGGCCATCCGTTCGGCATGACCGGCGCACGCTGTGTCGGCCATGCGCTGATCGAAGGCAAACGGCGGGGCGTCAAATATGTTGTTGTGACGATGTGCGTCGGCGGCGGCATGGGCGCAGCCGGCCTGTTCGAGGTGCTGTGATGGCGACGGAAGCAAAGCAGGACCTCGCGTCGGCGATCGGCTGGGTTCCACCGGCAAACTGGCCGGCACGCAGCAGGGCGGAATGCAAGGCGATCCTTACTGCGCCGGGCATGCGCTTCGAAATGGAGGAGGTCGACATCCGCGGCGTACGGCTTCGCACATGGAAGAACGCGCCGCCCAATCTGCGCGCGATAGCTCTACTTGGACAGTCGCATGGTGCGCGCGAATTCGTCATCTATGAAGACGAGCGCATGACATACGATGCCTGGTTTCGTGCTGTCGCAAGATTGGCGCACGAATTCCAGGCGAGGGGCGTGAAGAAGGGCGATCGGGTTGCGCTGGCGATGCGCAACCTGCCGGAATGGCCGGTGGTTTTCTTTGCTGCCGTAACGATCGGCGCGATCTGCGTGCCACTGAATGCCTGGTGGACCGGTGATGAACTGGCTTTCGGCCTTTCCAACTCCGGTACCAAGCTGCTTGTGTGCGATGAAGAGCGCTGGGACCGCCTGAAGGACCGGCGGAACGACTTTTCCTGTGTCAATCATACGTTTGTTACGCGTGCCGAACACCCACTGAACGGGGCCGACACGCTGGAATCCGTGATCGGGACACCCAAGCAATACGCTTCCCTGCCAGAAACGACCCTCCCGGACGTCGACATCCTGCCTGAAGACGATGCGACCATTTTTTACACCAGCGGCACGACGGGGCGGCCCAAGGGAGCACTGGGTACGCATCGCAACCTTTGCACCAATATCCTGTCGAGCGGTTACAATGCCGGTTGCGCGGTTCTGAGGCGCGGCGAGCCATTGCCCGAACCGCAGCCAAAGACCGGTCTGACCGTCATTCCGCTGTTCCACGTCACCGCATGTTCTGCCGGGCTGATGGGCAATATCGCTGCGGGCAATACGATGGTCTACATGTACAAGTGGGATCCGGTCGAAGCGTTCAAGATAATCGAACGCGAGAAAGTCAGTTCGACTGGCGGTGTGCCGACAATCGCATGGCAATTGCTGGAACATCCCGAACGCAAGAATTACGACCTCTCGAGTATCGAGGCGATCGCCTATGGCGGGGCGCCCGCCGCGCCTGAACTGGTTCGCAAGATCCGGGAAGTATTCGGAGCCTTGCCCGGCAATGGCTGGGGCATGACCGAGACAATGGCCACGGTGACCGGCCATTCGTCGGAAGACTATCTCAACCGTCCGGACAGTTGCGGCCCGCCGGTAGCAGTGGCCGATCTGAAGATCATGAGCGAAGACGGCTCCCGCGAACTGCCGACAGGCGAAATCGGCGAATTGTGGGCCCGGGGGCCGATGGTGGTCAAAGGCTATTGGAACAATCCCGAAGCCACCGCCGAAACCTTCGTCGACGGTTGGGTGAAGACCGGCGACCTTGCCCGCCTCGACGAAGAAGGCTGGTGCTACATCGCAGACCGCGCGAAGGACATGATCATCCGCGGAGGCGAGAACATCTACTCATCAGAAGTGGAGAATGTGCTCTACGACCACCCGGCCGTGACCGACGCGGCCCTGATCGGCTTGCCGCATCAGCAACTCGGCGAAGAGCCGGCGGCCGTCGTCCACCTAGCGCCGGGAATGCAGGCGAGCGAGGCCGAATTGCAGGAGTGGGTGGCAGAACGCCTCGCCAAGTTCAAAGTCCCGGTCAGGATCGCGTTCACGCCTGACACGCTGCCTCGCAACGCGAACGGAAAGATACTCAAAAAGGAACTCTCAAGCTTCTTCGAGACATAGGTAACATTCGCTGAGGATTGCCGCGCCTGCCCCATTGGACGGGCAGCGGTACCTGCTGTAAGCGGTTGGGGTGGGGAATTGGATGGCAAAGAAGCCCGATGTGACGAAGAAGTTTGGCGAAAAACGCAGCGCGATCGTTCACGCGGCATCTGTGCTCATCAACGAAACCGGCGTCCAGGCGACCACCCTGACCAAGGTTGCGCGGGCAATCGGGCTCAACGCGACCAGCGTTACCTATTATTTTCCGCGCAAGGACCAGCTGATCGTTGCGGTTTATGCCGAAACCATCGCCTTGATGAAGGCGACGGCAGAAGAGGCACTGGCGGAGGCTACGCCGCGAGAGCGGATCGCCAAGTTCGTGAAGCTCCACGTGCAGCTTCGGGACCGCATCCGCCGCGGGGAACACGGTCTCATCGCGGCCTTGTCGGAAATCCGCTCGCTCGATCAGGAACAGCAGGACGAACTCCTCCAGAAATATCGCGATGTCGTGCAGGATGTCAGGATGTTCTTCGATGACCCGGCTACGGAAGCCGAACGGGCACTCTATTCCGCGCGTTCGCACATCCTGATCGAGGCGATGCTGTGGTGGCCCGTCTGGTCGCGGCGATATTCCGTGCTCGACTTCCCGCGCGTCGAACAGAAGATTGTCGAAATCCTCTGCAACGGCATTCCGGCTAGCAAAGGCGAATGGGCACCGTCTTCGCTACCCGATGGCGGCTGGCGCAGCGATGGAGATGCCGCGCCATCGCAAAACGATGAATTTCTGCGCGTTGCAACGCTGATGATCAACGAGCGCGGGTATCGCGGGGCATCGGTCAACAGGATTGCCGAAGCGCTGAACGTGACAAAGGGCAGTTTCTACCATCATCACGATGCGAAGGACGATCTGGTGATGGATTGCTTCCAGCGCAGCTATGACCGCCTGTCGAAGGTTCAGATGGCCGGTCACGAGGTGCCCGGAACATATTGGACGAAGCTGTGCAGTGTCCTCAACGAATTGATGGACCTTCAATTCTTCGATCCCATGCCGCTGCTGCGAACGACTGCGCTTCAGGCGCTGGATAGCGATCACAAGACGGACGTGGTGATGCGCTCGAACCGTCTGGCCCGGCGCTTCGCGGGCTTCCTGATCGATGGCTTCGAAGACGGCTCCGTCAGGGCGATCGATCCGCTGGTGGCCAGCCAGATCATCATGTCGACACTCAACGGCGCCTATGAGGCGCGCCGCTGGGCATCGCGTTTCGAGGATCGAGCGGAGGCGATAAAAACCTACCTGTCCGTGCTCAGCGAAGGGATGCTGGCGGGAAGTTCTTAATCGATCAGTAGAGCGCGAAGATAAGCCTTTCCTGCTCACGCCTATCTTACCGGTCTTTACACAAGCCGGACGGATGCAACGGGTCCGCTACAAAGACGGTCCATCATCGAGAAAATGACCAATTCCGACGATGCAGCAGGTGAGCAGTCCGACTAAGTCGGGGGCGGCGCAGAGCGATGGAAAGTCTGCTCCTCGCCAATTTTGACGCGGCCTAGATCGCGGGCTCCCGGTGGCGGGGCTCCCGTACTTTCCAGATCAGAAATATCAGGGCCGCTATCACCGCGGCTAGGACAATGGCGAACAGGGGCTTGAAGCCGCTGGTTGCTACGAGCACTCCGGCAAGGACGGGGCCGATCGCTGCGATTACGCCTTCCAGCGTCGTCACGAATGCGAGCCGCATGGGGATATCTTCGACATTGCCGAATTCCAGAACCATCGTCGTTGACGCGAGCATCCAGCCCGACCCGCCAACGCCGAGGAGGACGAAGGCCGCATAGATAGGAACGGCGGAATTGCCGATAATGAGGGTGGTGACCCCGAGGATCGAGCTTGCCAGAGCAAAAACGTAGATGATCTTGAAGCCCCAGCGATCGCCCAGCGGCCCCCAGAAGATGTTGGATACCGTATCCGACCCGAGGAATACAAAGCTGAGCCCTCCGATCAGCGCCCCATCGAGGCCGAGCTGGGTCCCGGCATAGATCGTCCAGAAAGGCGCGCCGACACGGGCCATGGTGGCAAAGCACTGGACGACGAGAAACCACGCGAAATCGCGGTCGTGCAACAGTTCTGGGAACTGCCGGATGCGCTCTCTCATCGGCATCTGAGGGCGCGATGCCGGTGCGGCAGGTTCGCGGATCATGGTCTTGAGCACGATGAGCCCTGCACTGGTCAGCAGGAAGGCAAACAGGAAGGTCGTGGCGTAACCATTACCCAGCCATTCGTCGGCGATCAGATAATTGCCTGCCGCCCAGGCGAGAACGGCCGCGATCAGGCCGCCCGCGAAATTGCGGTACCCCTGCAATCGCCCGCGTTGCCGTATCGGTATCAGCTTGCTCATGAGCATCTGGAACGCGACCCGCTGTGCACCGGTGAAAAAGCCCAGCATCAGGAAACATGCAAAGGTCGCGAAGAGCAGGACATTGCCGGTCAGAAAATATCCCGTGAGCGCAAGGCCCAGGATCATCAGTCGCATCATGGAACCGACGCGGATGGCGTAGGGCAGGATGTGGCTGCGATGCTCTATCCGGGCGCCGCTGGCGATCGGGCTGATGGTGGCGCCCAGTTGCAGCAGCGCCGAGCCAAGGCCGACTGCAGCTGTGCTGCCCGTGAGCAGCAACAAATAGGCGGGAATGATGGTGGGCGCATAGATCAGGCGAAAGCCGGTCATCCCCAGAACGCCGTGAATGAAATTGGCGCGGTAATTACGCTTGAGGTTATCGTCTACGAACCGCGCGTGATCCGCCATCGCGCGCTGCTGCACGGTGCGCAGATCTTCCAGCCCTTCGGGATTTTCCAGCGGGTCCAGTGTCAGTACTCACCCTGGAGCGAAATGCCTGTGCCGGCCATCTGCCCGACCCTCACGATGGATCCGGAATGTCGTCGGCATTGCTCGCAGCGGCGCGGTCGCGTTTCTCGAGTTCGGCCAAGCTCGCTTCGTGCGTGGTCCTGTCGATGCGGTAGGCGAACAGGAACCCGGCCCCGCCGATATAAAGCACGATCAATGTGGGCACGTAGACGGTGGCCAGAAGTCGCGGGATGGCAGGATCGATGGTGGCCGGTTCCATTCCCGGTACGATGCCAACGAACGCAACCAGCATGCCCGCAGCGAACACGCCGATCCCGGACGTGCTTTTTTGCATGAGCGTGTTCGCCGCGTAGAACAGGCCTTCGCTGCGGCGCCCCGTCGCCAGTTGGCTTTCTTCGACAACATCGCCGACCATCGCGTGGGTCAGGACTGCCGACGAAACGCCGCACATCTGAAACACGGTCGAAAATGCAAAGAGGGCGGGCACCAGCAGGGGATCGCCATTGTCGAAGAAATGGCCGGTAAGACGAAGGACGTAGGGCGCGCTGCCGAATATCACGGCGATGATGGCAAGGCCGAACGCCGCGTTCCGCTTGCCGATTTTACGCGAAGCCCATGGCGCGATGAACAGGGCAAGGAATGCCCCGGTGAGCGAATCTATGGTCAGCACGGCCAGTTGGGCCGAATTGAGACCCCACAGGTAGGTGCCGAAATAGATATTCAGCGCAGAGGTCATGCCGACGGAGGTGTATTTTAGCACCCCGAAGGCGACGATTGCCAAAAACCCCTTGTGCGCGAAGGTGCTCTTCATCTGCACCAAAGTGCGGATGGGGCCGATCTTCTCACGCGCAGGCGGCATGCGGAAGTATTTGACCCGGTGCAGCGTTCCCAGGCTGGAGATGAGGATTGCGGCAAACATGATGGCCGCACCGACAATCGCGAAAAGGCGATAGCCTTCGGGATTGAGCTGGCCGACCGGATATTCCGCGGTCGGCGCGAGGAAGACCAGCAAGGTCAGGAACGCCATGCCGACGCCGCCGAGATAGGCGAAGAAATAGCGGAAACTGGCGATCGAAGTGCGTTGGTCGTAATCGCTGGTCAGTTCAGGCGCGAGAGCGCTGCTCGGAATTTCGAAGAAGGTTATGAAGGTCCTGACGCAGCAGCCGACCACGAGAATGTACCAGAAGGTCTGCATCTCGCTCATCCCTTCGGGCGGGAAGAACAGGAATAGCAGGCTGCCCGCGGCCGGGATCGCGCTCAGGAACATGAAGGGGTGGCGTCGGCCCCATTTGGTCCGGACCGTGTCCGACCACTGCCCCACGATCGGATCGGAAATCGCATCGACGCACAATGCGACGAGGATTGCGAATGACACCAGATCGGCGCGGATGCCGATGACCTGATTGTAGTACAGAAGAAGAAACGAGCGGAAGGCGACGTCCTTGACGCCGTAGCCAACCGAACCGAAGCCGTAGAACAGTTTGGTCCATAGCCCGAGTTTGGGGGCTGAGCGATCTGCGATCATTATTATCCTTACCTGGCGGGGGAGCCAAATGCGCCATCGCGGATGGCTTGCTCTCGGGCCTGCGCCTCGCGCGACTTCAGGCGATCGACGTTCTCACGATGGCTGGCCTCGGTGATGGGATAGAGCAGCAGGAACAGCGCGCCGATGATCCACAAACCGCCGGAGGCCGGTATGTAGTGGATCAGCAGGCTCTTCTGCATCGCCACCGTCACCTGGTCGACGTCCACCCCGGTCGGGAAATCGGACAGTTCGAGCACGATCCCTGCCATCATGATGCCGAGCCCGGTCGAACATTGCTGCATGAAACTGGACGCGGCGAAGAACACCCCTGCGGTATGCTGGCCGGTCCGCACGGCGTGATCTTCCACCACATCCGCCAGCATGGAAGAGGTGTTGATCAGCGAGGTCGCGATCATGGCACCGTAGACTGCGCCGATGATGAAGAGCGTGGGCAGCAGCATCGGATCGCCCGGCTGGAAGAACAGGTCGAGGTAAGTCAGCAGTAGCGGCGAAAGGCCGAGCAGAATGCCGCCTATCGCCATGAACATCGATGTGTTGCGCTTGCCCAGCCAGCGCGAGAATTTCGGGGCGAACGGCGCAGCGATCGTTGCAGCGACCAGACTGTCGAACGTCAGCAGGGCCAGCTGTCCTGCACCCAACTTGAATACATAGGTGCCGAAATACAGCGTCGTTGCGGCGTAGAGCCCGATCGCAGTGTATTTGCATACGCCGAATGCGAAGATCGCGAGGAAGCCGCGATTGCTGAACGCGCTGAACATCTCCTTGAAATGGGACGTCGGCGTGGCGCCTTCGCCGGGTTCGTCGCGCTGGCGCAGATACGGCACGCGGCTGAGCGTGCCAAAGCCGCACACCAGAATGGCCGCGAAAATGAGTGCGCCGCCGAGCCATGCGAACTTCACATAGCCTTCGGGATTGAGCTGGCCACGGGCGTATTCGGGCGTGGCAACGAAGAACACGGCAAGGGAAAAGGCGGTGAAGCCGAAGGTCCCGACATATCCGAACCAGTAGCGAAGGCCGAACAGCTTCGTGCGCTCGGCATAATCGTCGGTCAGTTCGGGATTCATGGCGCTGGAGGAGATTTCGAACGCGCTGATCGAGGTGCGCGTCAGGGCCGCGATGGCGAATACCCAGACGCCCATCTGGATGTCGGTCAGCCCGGTGGGCGGAAACCATGCCAGGATGAAAAATACTGCCGTCGGAAGCGCAGATCCGAGAATGAACGGATGCCGGCGGCCGATCCGCGATCGGGTCATGTCCGACCAGCGGCCGATGAAGGGATCGGCCACGGCATCGACCAGCAACGTCAGCGCGATCGCGGTCGAAACGATGGATGCCGGGACCCCCAGCACCTGATTGTAGAACAGCAGCAGATAGGTGGAAAAAGCGGCGTTCTTGACGCCGTTCGCCACTGCCCCGAAACCATAGCTCAGGCGCTGTCCGCGCGTCATCGCTGGCGTCGGCACCGGCTTACTCCGCCGCCTCCACCAGTTCTTCGAGCGGGTCGTACATGTCCCGCGCCTTGGCCCGGCGCTCTATGAGCGAATAATCGGGGAACATCGGATCGGCGACGTCGCGATATTTGCGCAGGTGCTGCTTGGCGACGGTGACCTTGTGCACTTCCGTCGGCCCATCGGCGATGCCCATGACCATCGAACCGATGAGGCTGCCGACGAACGGCATTTCATTGGATACGCCCAGCGATCCGTGGATGTGGATGCAGCGGTGCGCGATGTCGTGATAGACCTTGGGCATCAGCGCCTTGATCGCGGCTATGTCTTTGCGGACCTTGCGGTAATCCTGATATTTATCGATCATCCACGCGGTTTTCAGGACGAACAGCTTGAACTGTTCTAGCTCGATATAGCTGTCGGCAATCTGCATCTGGACCGCCTGGTAATCGGCGATCGTGCCGGTCCGCGTCTTGCGACTGACAGCGCGCCGGCTCATCGCATCGAGCAGGCGGCGGCAGTTGCCGACGGTGCGCATGGCGTGGTGCACGCGCCCACCGCCCAAGCGTGTCTACGAAATGGCGAAAGCACCGCCCTGTTCACCCAGAAGATGATCCGCCGGCACACGCACGTCGGTGTAGCGCACATAGCTTTCCGAACCGTCTTCCTGGCCATAGACGCCGACGTTGCGGACAATTTCGACCCCCGGCGTATCGACCGGCACGATGAACATGCTCATCCGTTCGTGACGGGGAGCATCGGGATCGGTCACCGCCATGACGATGAGGAATTCCGCCCAGCGACCGTTGGTCGAAAACCATTTCTCGCCGTTGATCTTCCAGTGGTTGCCGTCGAGTTCGGCCTTGGTGATGAAATTGGTCGGATCGGATCCGCCCTGCGGTTCGGTCATGGAGAATGCCGAAACGATTTCGTTTTCGAGCAGCGGCTGCAGATACCGTGTTTTCTGTTCGGGCGTTCCGTAATGAGCGATGATCTCTGCATTGCCGGTATCGGGCGCCTGGCAGCCGAACACGATCGGGGCGAAACTCGCACCACCGAGGATCTCGTTCATCAGGCCCAGCTTGACCTGACCATAACCCTGACCGCCGAGCTCCGGGCCGAGGTGACACGCCCACAGTCCCCGGGCCTTCACCTCTTCCTGAAGAGGGCGGACCAGCTTGTTGCGGCGCGGGTTCTTCACGTCATAGGGATGGATGCCCAGCAGGCCCAGCGGTTCGACCTTCTCGCGGACGAATTCGTCCATCCAGTCGAGCTTTTCTTGGAATTCAGGATCGGTCTCGAAATCCCAGGCCATGCAAACATACTCCCAACCGACGCACTTTTGCGCGTTCGCCTGCAAGCATACCTAGTTTTCAGATCGGGGCAAGGCAATGATCGCTGGGCAGCAGTGATTACCTTTGCCCGGCGCTCACCAACCCTACAGCAACGTCACCAGCAGGATGATGGTGGTCGCCCCGAAACCCACGGCGCCTGCCCGAAAAGCGTCCGCATGCACGCGCAGCAATGCCTTCAGGTTCAAGATGCCGTCTCCCGCTCGGCCGACCATGAACCGCCCAGAGCGCGGAACAGATCGATCTGGCGGCTCGAGACGAGCGCGTCCTGATCGGCCAGTTCGGCCCGCGTTTCGGCAAGCGTGCGCTCCGCATCGAGCAAATCCAGCGAATCGATAACGCCCTCGCGGTTCTGGGCGCGGGTAATGCGTACCGCCTTGGTCGCTGCCTGCATCGCCTGCTCCAGAGACCGCCGCCGCTCGATTGCCCCGGCATATCGGGACAGGGCGGTTTCGGTTTCCTGCAAGGCATTGAGGATCGCCCCGTCGAATGCTGCGAGCGACCCGCGCGCGTCCGCTCTGGCGGCATCGATGCGCGCGAATACCGGTTCCCGGTTGGGGAAGACCCAATCGATCAACGGTCCCAGGATGAAGCCGAGCGGACCGCCGGAAAACAAATTGCTCACGCTGGATGCTGACGATCCGACGGAACTGCCCAGCGTTATGCGCGGATAGAGATCGGCGCGGGCAACCCCGATCCTGTCGGTATCGGCAAGCAACCGCTGCTCTGCCGCGCGGACATCCGGCCTGCGTGCCAGCAATTGTGTGCCGTCGCCAACGGGCAAGGGGGCAGCTATCTCGAGCGGAATCGAGCGCTCGCCCGAAATGGCGGGCAATTCAGCAGGCGTGCGTCCGGTAAGCGTCGCCAGCGCGAACAGGGCGGCGCTGCGCTGCGCCTCGATTTCCGGGATGGTGGCGGCCCGCTGGTCGCGAAGGCTCTGGATACGGGCGACTGCCAGCCCGTCTGCCATGCCCACCTCGTGGCGTCGCCGTGTCAGACGAAGGCTGTCGTCGAGCAGGGCGACAATCGATCGCGCCACGTCGATCCGCGCGGCAGCGCTGGCGGCATTGGCATAGGCCAGCGTCGTATCCGCTACGACCATGACTCGCACCGCATCGGCGTCCGCTTGCGCCGCAGCCAGATCGTTACGAGACGCGCTTATCTGACCGCTGACCCGCCCGAACAGATCGACTTCATAAGACACATCAGCACCTAGCGAAATGCCGGTACCCGTCCGGTCGGCTCCGGGGGGTGTCTCCAATTCCGGTGTTCTGGAATAGGCGGCTGATGCGGTCAGGCCCACGGTCGGCAGTCGGTCCGATCGCGCACCGCGCAGGGCTGCGCGGGCGCGGTCCATCCGCGCTACCGCCTGCCGGATGTCGGTATTCGCGCCCAGCGCATCTGCAACCAGTCCGTCCAGTACGGGGTCTTCGTAAAGCCGCCACCAGTCCTGCGGCAGCGGATTGGCGGTCACGATATCGGTTTGGGCGGAAAGGAAGGGGCCGGAAATCGCGCTCGGGGACGGGGGGGAGGGAGAGACGCGATCCGGCCCCACCGCGCAGCCCGAAAGGGCAAGCGCGGAAACGGCGGAAAGGATGAAGGTGCGATATGCCATGATGAAATGTCCTATTCGGCTGGCTGCACGGTCAGGCCGGGTGCCTTTCGGCTCCAGCGGCTGCGAAGCTCGGCCACGCGGTCGCCCAATACGCGGCAGACCACATAGAAAGTGGGAGTGAAAACCAGTCCGAACCCGGTGACGCCGAGCATGCCGAAACATACCGCCGTACCCAGCGCCTCGCGCAGTTCCGCTCCGGCTCCGGTGGCAATTACCAGCGGGACGGATCCCAGAATGAACGCGAAGCTGGTCATCAGGATCGGCCGCAGGCGGGTGCGTGCCGCTTCCACTGCGGCAGCCGCGGGCGAAAGGCCGTGCAGCTTCTCACCCTGGCGGGCGAATTCAACGATCAGGATGGCGTTCTTCGCGGACAGGGCGATCAGGACGACAAGGCCGATCTGTGTAAGCACATTGTTGTCCATGCCCATCAGGTTCACCCCGGCCATTGCCGCCAGCAGACACATCGGCACGATCAGGATGATCGACAGCGGCATGATCAGGCTCTCGTACTGTGCGGCCAGCACCAGGAAGACGAGCAGGACCGCCAGTCCGAAGACATAGGCCGCCGTATTGCCGGTGGTGGCCTGCTGATATGCAATGCCCGTCCACTCGGTCGAATAGCCTTGCGGAACCGTCGTCGACGCGACCTTTTCCATGGTCATCAGCGAATGACCGGTCGATCCGCCCGGCGCCGTATCGCCATCGATGGCCACGGCAGGGGCGAGGTTGTAGCGCGATACGCGGTACGGCCCGGTGGTGTCCGTAAACGTCGCAAGCGAGCCGAGCGGAACCATCGATCCATTGGCTGAACGGGCATGGAGCCCGGCAATGTCGCTCACATCGTCGCGATAGTCCGCCTCCGCCTGTGCGGTCACTCGGTACGTGCGGCCCAGCAGGTTGAAATCGTTGACGAAGGCGCTGCCGAGATAGACCGAAAGCGTATCGAAAATGTCTGCCGGGGCCACGCCCAGCATCTGGGCCTTGTCGCGGTCGATATCGGTCTTCACGCGGGGCGTGCCCGTGTCGAAGAAGGTATAGACACCGGCCAGACCTTCCTGACCATTCGCCTTGGCAATGACCTCATTGGCGACCTGCTGCATGCCGCGATAGTCCTGGCCGGAATCCGCTTTCAGCATCATGCGAAAGCCCCCCGCCGAACCGATCCCCTGGATCACGGGCGGTTTGACGATCATCAGGCATGCTTCGTTGATGTCCGCAGTGGCGGCTTGCGCGGCAGCGATAAGTTCGTCGATCGATTTGCCGCTACCCTTGCGGTTCTCGAATTCGTCGAGCACCCAATAGGCGGCCGCCGAACTTGCGGACTGCGTTTGCGTCGTGCCGTCGAAGCCCGACAGCATGACGGTGCCCTTGATGCCTTCGATCGGCAGGACGCGCTCGGCCACCTGCTTCATCACGGCATCTGTTCGCGTGGTCGACGACCCGGGCGGGAGCTGGATGACGGACACGAAATAGCCCTGATCCTGCTGCGGAATGAAGCCGGTTGGCGTCGCGCTGAGCGTTAGGGCGGTAAGGCCGATCAGCAGCGCATAGGCCGCCATCATCCTGCGCGGCATGGCGACCAGCCGCGCCGTCAGGCGGCCGTACCAGTCGCTGAACCGTTCGAATGCATTGTTGAACCGCTGCCCGGCACGGGCCAGCCCCTGCCGCCAGCGCGGCGCATCGGCGGGCAGATCTTCATGTGGACGCAACAGCAGGGCCGAAAGGGCCGGCGAGAGCGTCAGCGACACGAACAGGGAAATGGCTGTCGCAGCCGAAATCGTAACCGCGAACTGCTTGTAGAATTCGCCCGACAATCCGCCCATGAACAGTGTGGGGACGAACACGGCGCACAGCACCAGGACGATGGCGATCAGGGCGGTCCCGACCTCGTCCATGGATCGGCGGGCCGCTTCGAGAGGGGAATACCCCTGTTCCAGATTGCGCTCGACATTCTCGACCACGACGATGGCATCGTCGACGACAATTCCGATCGCGAGCACCAGTCCGAAAAGCGACAGATTGTTGAGCGAATAGCCCAGCATGGCGAGCACGGCGAAAGTCCCCACCAGCGATATCGGTATCGCCAGCACCGGAATGATCGATGCGCGGGCCTTCTGCAGGAACACCACAATCACCAGGACTACCAGCACGATCGCTTCCAGCAATGTGTGCAGGACGGCGTCGATGCTCTGCGATATGAACTCGGTGGGATTGTAGACAATGCGGTATTCCATCCCCTGCGGGAAGGATTCCGAAAGGCGGGTCATCGTTTCCTTGACCCCCTCGGCCGCCTCCAAAGCGTTGGAACCCGGCTTCTGGAATACGGGCAAGATGACCGAATCCATGTCGTTCAGATAGGCCGACGTGGCATAGTCGGTCGCGCCGATTTCGACGCGGGCGACATCGCTGACGCGGATCTGGCGTCCTTGCGCATCCGTGCGGATGACGACCTGACCGAACTGCGATGGATCGGTGAAGCGGCCTTGCGTTTCAACGTTGAGCTGAAAGGCGCTTTCAGGGCTTGGCTGCTGCCCCAGCGTGCCGGCTGCGACCTGCACGTTCTGCGCCCGCAGTGCGCGCACGATGTCGCTGCCGGTCAGTCCGCGGGCGGCGGCGCGGCCCGGGTCAATCCAGACGCGCATCGCCAGTTCGCGTTGGCCGAACAATTGCACATCGCCGACCCCTTCGAGCCGGGCGAGCTGATCCTTGATCCGCGTCTGGGCGTAGTTCGAGATATATTCGCGATCGAGCGACCCGTCCGGCGACACCAGATTGACAACCATGAGGAAGTCGGGCGTCGTCTTGCGGGTCACGATGCCGAGCCGCTGGACTTCTTCGGGTAGCCGGGCCTCGGCAATGGCGACGCGGTTCTGAACCAGCACCTGCGCATCATCCAGATCGGTTCCGGGCGCGAAGGTGACGGTAATCGTCATGCGTCCATCGCCCGTGGATTCGCTGGACTGGTACAGCATCCCATCGACGCCGTTGATTTCCTGCTCGATCGGATTGGCGACCGTATCGGCAACCGTTTCCGCCGATGCGCCGGGATAGACGGCTGTGACCGTCACCGTCGGCGGGACGATGTCCGGATATTGGCTGATCGGCAGGAAGAAATATGAAATGGCTCCGACCAGCGTGATCAGGACGGCCAGTACACTGGCGAAGATCGGTCGATCGATGAAGAAACGTGACAGTCGCATGGACGCACCTCGGGTGTGAATTGCGGATTGGTCAGGCGGGAACCGGGCCGGTTATTCGGCGAAGGTCGCAGCCCCAGCGCGGAATTTTGCCGGTGGCGATTTGGCCATGCGTGTCTCGGCATGGGCGGGGGCAATGGTCCCCTGCTGCGCGGAAACCTGCTGACCGGGCATGGCCATCTGGACGCCCTTGATCACCACCTTCTCGGTCGGCTTCAGGCCGCTCTCGATCACCCGCAGATTGCCGATCTGGGGCCCCAACTCGACTGAACGTGCAGCGACCTTTCCATCCTTTTGCACCACCAGAACCAGCTTGCGTGTCTGGTCGGTCGTGATGGCGGTATCTGGAACCAGCATCGCCTTGTGCGTGCCGCCAGTGGCCAGCCGCATCTGGCCGAACAGGCCGGGCGTCAGGAACCCGTCGGGATTGTCGACCAGTGCGCGCGCGCGGATCGTACCCGATTCATCGTCGAGCCCGTTGTCGGTGAAATCGAGCTTGCCGTACCAGGTATATTCGGTCTCGTCCTGCAGGCGGATTTCCACGGGCGTACCCTTGTCCAGCCCTTCGCGCTGGGCTTTCAGGAACAAGGCTTCCGATCCGGTGAATTCGAAATAGACCGGATCGACGGCGTTGATGATCGTCAGCAGGGTGGCCTGCGAACCGCCGCTGCCCGACACCAGATTGCCTGCATCGACCCGGCGATCGGAAATCCGCCCGGAGATCGGCGCGCGGACCGTAGTGAATCCCACGTCCAGTGCGCGGGCCGATACCAGCGCCCGTGCCGCGGCGAGGCCGGCCTCGTTATCGCGCACCTCCGCTTTCAGCCGGTCGATTTCGTTGGCGGCAACCGCGTCGTCCTCGACCAGCCGCTGCGCACGGGCCAGATTGTCGCGCGAGAGGGCAAGCGCAGTAGTAGCTTGAGCGACCTGTGCCTGTGCCTGCGCCAGCGAGGCGCGATAGGTTCGCGCATCGATCGTGAACAGCGGCGCACCCTGCCGGACGAACTGGCCGTCGGTAAAGTGGATGGCGGTTATCTGCCCCGACACCTGCGGGCGGACTTCGACACGGCGGCTCGCTTCGAAGCGGCCGACGAATTCGTCCCATTCGGTAATTTCCTTCTGCAGCGGTGTCGCCACGGTGACCACGGGCAGGGGGGCTGCTGCAGGCGCAGGTGCGCCGCCGCCCAGGACCCACCAAGCGGTGATCGCGGCGAGGACGATCAGCACGCCGATCCACACGCGCATCAACCGCGACTTCGGCTGGCGTGCCGTCACCTCGGCCGGATCGTAGCCGCCGTCCTGTTCGCGCTCGTCGAACTGCTCCTGCTCGCGGCGCTCTGCCGCTGCTTCGTCATGGTACCTGTCGAAGGGGGTATCGAACATACGCTGTTCCCTGATCTTGTTATGCCGCACGACATCGCTTTCGAAAGCGCGGCTTTCGAAATTGAACTCGCAGTTATTCCGGGATCGGGCGTGCCCATATCATCACGCGTGACCGACGGGAGTCGGCCCGACCAACAATCTGTACCGATAAGTATGTAATGCTGCGTTCAGGTCAAGGTATTTTTCTGTACCGACCGATATTATTTTCGCAGATCTGGATGTCCGTCAGGCAGACGGCCAGGAAAGTAATGCAGAATCAGCAACTTGCAAAAGCTCGTCGCGGCTCGCACCCGATTGGGCCTGGACCGAGATGCCTTGCATAATGGCCAGCAGATAGCGCGTGATCGCCTCCGCCTCGGTCGCCACGCGGAATTCGCCGGCGTCGATCGCCTGCTGCATGCGCGCGATGATCGCCCGCCGGGAGGATTCCGCCCGTGCGTTCACATCGTCCCTGATCGAAGGCTCCACGCTCTGGCAGGCAACCGAGGCGATCACGCCCATGCAGCCCTTGCAGTCGCCCGTGGTTGCGGCATCCACCGAGCCCATCAACAGGCGCTCGGCAACGTCGCGCGCCGTCGGCGCCTCGATCGCATCGCCGATATAGGTCAGCTTGTCGCGTTCGTAGAGGTCGAGCGCCTGCCGGAACAGCGCTTCCTTGTTGCCGAAAGCGGCATAGAGGCTGGGCCGCGTTATGCCCATTTCGTCGGTGAGATCGGAAAGCGAAGCGCCCTCGTACCCCTTGGCCCAGAACACGCGCAGCGCCGCGCCAAGGGCCAGCTCGGTATCGAATTCTCTGGGACGTCCTCGGCTTGCGACTTTTTCCATACCGTAGAGTATAGAAAATGCGCGCGGGTTTTCAAGGCGTTTCGCGCCCGGCCTCGGTCCGCTGAGCGCGGCTTTACCGCACCTGCACGTGTATTCCCGTAGGGCGCCTAAGCATCTGCTATACCATATTGTTGCTAGCGCTTACGCAAGTAAGGAGATGCTGCATGCCCAGGATAATCGTCGCTGAAGATGACGAGATCGTCGCCGAGATCGTGCGGGACACTCTCATTCAGGCTGGACACGCCGTGGGTGTGGTTCAGGATGGGGCGGCTGCGCTCGACGTCATCCGGGCCAAGCGCCCGGACATGGTCATCCTCGATTGCAGCCTGCCCAGCATGACCGGGGTCCAGATCGTTCGCCAGATGCGCATCGACTATGATCTCTGGGAAATCCCGGCCCTGATGCTCACCGCGCGCGTCAGCGCATCCGATGAAGACCTCGCCATGTATGCCGGGGCCGACGAATATATGCGCAAGCCCTTCGATCCCAAGAAACTCCTCGCAACGGTCGACGTGCTGTTGACCGAAGCACTTGATCGCAAGGCGCTCGAAAAAAGGCCGGCCGGCGCCCGCGCCATCTGATCCCATTATCAGACATTCGGGGCAGGGCGGGCCTGCCCCCGTACCTTCAGGCCGCTTCGTCCAGAACCGACAGGCTGCGCGAGACGAGCACCAGGCGGCTTTCCGCTTCGCCGGCCTCGCCCAGCTCATGCTCGATTTGCGACGCCAGTGAGCCGAAATGCGCATCACCGAAATAGGCGGCCACACCGGCAATCTGGTGCAGGGCACTCGCCAGTTCGGGCCAGCGCTCCTCGACATTGCTGTCGTCGATGGCGCTTATCAGTTCACGCAGGTCGTTCTTGCGCTTGATATAACGATCGCGAAGCCGCGCCGTGTTCGAGACACCGGGATCGATCGAAACGCCGGGCTCGGCCGCCATCCGCCCCGCCTTGTCTGCAAACCGTTCCACATTGCTGGTGAGGTCGCGATACGAGAACGGCTTTGCGATATGCGCCTGCATTCCGGCCGCCCGGCACCGGGCGATATCGTCGGGATAGGCATTGGCGGTCAGCGCGATGATCGGCAGGTCCTGCGGGCCAAACCCTCGATTACGCAACTCGCGGGTTGCAGTTAGTCCGTCCGTTCCCGGCATCTGCACGTCCATCAGAACCAGATCGTACGGCTTTTCGTTATGCGCCGCGGCGATCACGCGTTCGATGGCAATACTGCCATCCTCAACAATGGTGGCATCGTATCCGGCCTGTCGCACCATGGCCGCGATCAGCTCCTGATTGATCGAATTGTCCTCGGCGATCAGCAGGCGAATGGGGGAATGCGCCGCATCTGCCCGGTCTTCGCATTCACCCGCCACATCCTCTTCGTGTCGCGGCGCGTCACATGGCACCAGCGGCATTGTCACGCGGAAGGTGGAGCCTTTGCCCACTTCGCTTTCCACCGTCACCTCGCCGCCCAGCAGTTCGGCAAGCTGGCTGGTGATGGACAGGCCAAGGCCGGAACCGCCATATTTGCGGGCGGTCGATCCATCGGCCTGCGTGAACTGATGGAAGATGGTTTCCAGATGATCGGGCGCGATGCCGATACCGGTGTCCGCGACCGACAGCTCGAACCTGGTGCCGCACGCACTGGGCGCGACGCGTACGCTGACCGTACCGTGCGCCGTGAACTTTATCGCATTGCCCACCAGATTGAGCGCGATCTGCCGCAAGCGAAGGCGGTCGCCGACCACCCATTTCGGAAGGTCGTCGGCAATATCCAGTTCCAGAGCGACCTGCTTTTCCCTGGCTACGGCTTCCATCAGCCGCACCACGCCGGTCAGCTTGTGGCGCACGTCCACCGGTTCCTGCGCCACGCGCATCAGCCCCGCCTCGATCTTCGATATGTCGAGGATGTCGTTGAGCAACTGCATCATGCCGCGTCCGGATTCGTCGATCAGGCGCACGTAATCCGTCTGCCGGTCGCTCAGATCGGTCTTTTTCAGCAGCTCGGTGAAGCCGAGCAGGCCGTTCATCGGCGTGCGAATGTCGTGGCTCATGTTCGCCAGGAACGCGGATTTGGCCGTGGCGGCATCTTCCGCCGCCAACCTGGCTGCGCGAAGTTCGGCTTCGAGTTTCTTGGTGTGCGATACATCGCGGATGGAGGCGATGATTTCGACCGGCCGCCCGGTGCGATGATCGTGCACGGGCGCGCAATTGGCTTCCATCCAGCGATACGTATCGGGCTCGTCGACCGAAGCCGCGCGAAACGCGATCAGCGCACGTTTCCGGCTGCCATCTGCCAATGCGGCGAAAGCGTCATGAACGCTCGCATCGTCGTCGGGATGGAATCCGGTCAGCAGGTTGGATCCGATCAGCGCACTCAGCGGCAGTTCGAACAGATCCCTCGCCGATGGCGAGGCGTAAACGCAGGTCCCCCTCAGGTCGAGACGCACCACCGCATCGGTGATGTTTTCGGTGATCAGGGTCAGTTGCTCGTCTCGCCGGGCCAGGGCGGCGATGGCTTCATGATGCTCGGTCACGTCGATGTTCACGCCGATGAAGCCGGTGACCTGTCCGGTCTGGTCGAATTCGGGCCGTCCGATGGTGTCGACCCACACGATCGACCCGTCGCCGTGAAGCCAGCGGAACTCCAGACGGCATTCCGTCCGGCTTTCGACCGCACCGGTCCATTCCGCATGCACCCTGTCGCGATCCTCGGGATGTACTGCGCGGGCCCAGCCGTCGCCCTGCCATTCATCGGGTTCCAGCCCGGAAAGACGCAGCCACGCCGCGTTGACATAGGTGCAGCGGCCTTCGGTATCGGTGCGGAATATGCCCGCAGGTGCCAGATTGGCCAGGGCCTGAAAGCGGCTTTCGCTGGCCTCCAGCTTTTCGCTCGCCTCTTTCTGCTCGGTGATATCGACAGCCGCGCCGTAATATCCGGTCACGGCACCATTCTCGTCGAACTCGGCCGTATTATAGGTATCCATCCACAGGCTCGACCCGTCCGGCGCCCGAAATTCCAGCGTACGCCGCCGGACCATGCCAGGTTCGAAGCCCCTGAAAGGCGGGTCGGCCTGTATCGCCTCGAGCGATGCCAGCGCATCGACCCATCCACGCCCAAGCATTTCGTCGACGGTTTTGCCGACCTTGTTCGCCCAGGAAGGATTGATGAAGGTCAATTGCCCCTGACCGTTCGCCTGGAAAATCCCGATGGGGGCGGATTCGGCAAGGGTGCGGAATCGCTTCTCGCTATCCGACAGGGCCTTTTCCTGACGTATCTGCTCGGTCACATCGCGGATATTTCCGATCGTCCCGGAAAATCGTCCGCGCTCGTCGGTTGCCCGCCGGATGCTGACCTCGATATGTCTGCAGGCGCCCCATTTATCGATGAAACGCTGGGTCAGGGTCGTCTCCCGAAGCTCTCCGCTCACGAGGGCGGGGTAGATCTCACCTGCCGCTGCAAAATCCTCGGGCACCAGCAATTTCGTGGTGGGCCAGCCCAGCGACTCCTCGACAGTGTAGCCCGTCAGCGCTTCCCATGCGGGGTTGAGCGAGGTCCACCGTCCGTTCTCATCCGTGCGGAAGATGATTTCGCGGATGTGATCGAGGATTTCCTGCTTGTCGTCCCGGCTCTGGCGGATCAGGTCCCGGTCGCGGATGCGCCCTTCCAGCATGGCGGCGACCGGCAGGCCGATCGCAAAATTGCTGGCGAGGAATATCTGGAAAGCGAACAGCTTGTCTTCGATGGACCCGCGCACCAGCGTGATCGGCCCGGTATCCAGGGACGTGGCAATCGATGCGATTGCGGTCACGATTAGCACGGCAATGGCCGTTCCGTTCATCCCGGTCCGGAAAGCTGCATAAAGGACCAGCGGACAGGCCAGGAACAGGAACGGATATTGCGACTGGGCGAAGACGACGATGCTGCCGCAGATGACGATCGCAATCATCGAAGCCCATTCGGCCGGGCGATGCTTGGGCGGCAAACGGCGTTCACGCCACGCGTCGATCCCGATCAGGGCAAGCGGCAGAATGATCAGCAGGCTCAGCCCGTCGGCCAGCACCCATCTCTCCCATTGCTGGAAAAACGTCGCTGCATCGCCCCCGGATAATGCCAGCGCGGCAATGGTGGCCGAAATGCCGGCGCCGCTCAGCGCGGATACAAGCAACCAGCCATGCGTCCTGATATCGTTGACGTCGGGATGTTTGCCGCAGCATGTCTGCATCGCCCAGACGATCACGGCGATCTCGGCGGCATTCGCCACCGACAGGGCCATGGCAATGCTCCATCCGTCCCCGATCATCCGGTTCACCGCCAGATCCGCCGCGGCGCAGGCCAGGATGAAATAGTCACGGCTGTCCGACCGGCTGCGGATCAGCAGGGCTGCCACCACGGCGTTTGGAATCCACAGCAGCGCAATGCGTTCGCTTGCGCGCATCAGCGTCATGCCCAGATATGCCAGCATCGCGAACAGGAATGCGACGGCGATGATGGCAATCAGGTCATTGCGATTGGGTCTGGCCATATTCCGGAAATTCCATCGGTAGAATTCCGGCTGCTGTGCCTCACTTTGGTTAACGGCCAGGCAGGCGGCCGCTACCTGTTTTTCCGGAGGGGGCGCCGCACCGCCGCCCCCTCCCTGTCACGCAGTTGCGGGTTTTCGCGCGAAGAGGCCGAAGCTGGCGATGATGGCGTAGCAGATGGCGGGGAGGGTGAGGGCGAGGGGGAGGCTGCCGGTGGTATCGGCGAGGACGCCGAACAGCAGCGGGACGACCGCGCCGCCGAAGATCGCGACATTGATGATGCCCGATCCGTCCGCCGCGCGCGAGCCGAGCTTCTCGCAGGCGAGCGAGAAGATGGTCGGGAACATGATCGAGTTCATCAGGCCCACGGCAAGGAGGCTGTAGGCGGCCAGCGTACCGGAGCTGTTGGCGCTGATCAGGATCAGCAGGATCGAACCGGTCGCGTTGAAGGCGAGGATCTTGCCGGGCGAGAAGAGGCGCAGGAAGTAGGAGCCGAT
>NZ_JBITWB010000006.1:0-72675 GCF_044543405.1 Qipengyuania sp. NPDC077410
GGCTCCGCTACGCAGCCCATTGCTTCAACCGCGCTCATGCGCAACAAAACGGCTCGGCTCTAATCCCAGCTGGAGGAAAGCTGGGGGTCACGTCAATCGGGAGAGATAGCCTCTACGCCCAACTGGGAATGCTACAGAAAACAGCTGGACAATGTGGCGTAAGATGGAGCAGTATTCTTTGGTCCAGACACGCGATATAGCAGGTGTGTGGGGTAGAATGTGGGTTCGGATTTGGCGGCCAATTAACTAAAAAATGATTTCAAATCATTAGATTGAGACTTAATAAGTCCACCCTGTCCGCCAGCTACTGATCCTTATGGATTAAAAAAACCAAATACATAGCGGTTCCATAATCGATTTCGGCGCGCTATCCCAGGTTTCAGGATGGGGGTCACCAATCTAAAAACTGGCTTATTGCGCAAATACGCTGCTTGGTGCGGCGAACGCATCCAATTGCAAAAGAAGATCGCCAAATTCGAAGCCGAATATGAAACCCTCGAGGAGAAACGCCAGAGGGTGGGTAAATTAGACGAGCTCCGACAGGCATCCATAACGATCATGGGCGAAATCGACCCTAAGTGGAAACCTGGCGATACACCCCCTAAGCTTCCCAAAGCGCAGCGTATTCCATTCGAGCATGGAGCAACGACCGTAACTGCCTTCGCAATAATGCGTGAGCTAGGTCGAGGCACTAATCCCGCTGAACTCGCTCCGATGGTTATTGAGCGTCTCGGTGGCAACTCGGATGACGAGGACCTTCGGGATGCAGTGAAATCCGCAATTGATGCCAGCTTGCGTTCGGCAAGCGAGGAAGTTCGCATTGTCAGTCGGCGTCCAACCCGCTGGGAGATCATCCCGATCGTTGAGGTTGGTGACCAGAGCTAAAACGGAAACCTGTTTTTGTGGCGCTGCCAGTATCCCGTCCAAGTAGAGAGTCCGGAACGCATCAGGCAACTGATAATCAATCGAACCTGAGCACCGTTATCTACAAACCTGTTTTCCTCTCTCCAGGCTAGTTCTACGCCATATTGCTCGGCGTATTTGGGCCACCAATATCGGTAGACCCCGCGTTCGGCCGCCCGAACGCGAGAGAAGAAGCTCTCTGCCCAATTTGTGCAGGCATCATCCTGCTTATAGGTCACTGAGTGGTTCACCCGCTTCAATTCGAAGTGGATATTGAGACGCATCCACTGCGAGCCATAATCCACATGCACGATCGTCCCGGGCTTCAAAACAGACTTCACAAAGCTGACCGATGCAGCTTCGCTCTCACGATGAACGACTCGAAGCCGACCAGGCTTTGTCCCGTCAGGTGAAGGTCGCTCGCTCACGACAACCAGCGATGTCTGCTTGCGTCGATAGATGTCGTAGAATTTTTTCCAGCTCAGCTTCATTCGTAATTGGAAATGGAGGTTTCACTTTACTGCTTCCCACGAAGAGGCCATCGACTTCGACCACTCCTTCGAGCTTCTGATCGTAATCGACTTTAAGGGCCTCGCGGATCTTACTCTGGAAGACGAAGGGTGTCTTATATGAATAGCCGAGCAGGCGCCTACCCTTAAGGGCGGCAAGCCCGAGAGCGCCATCGACGAAGTTTAAGATGGCTTCCAAGATTTCAACGAACGGCTTTTTACGGCTGTGGAGCGGCGTGCGGCTCGTGACCGTATATTGCAGATAGCAACGACTGGTAACGCCGGTATTCAGATCGATGACCTTCCCGCGGCATTTCCATTTTCGATCTGGAATCAGTGTCCACGAATCCTTGCAGCCGCATTCTGGACAGGTCGGAATACCATCGGGCCACTTGATCGACTTGAACATCGAATAGGCTTCATCCTCCGTCATGCGGGTTACTTCCCGCAAGGGCAGCGTGCATGCCGCTGGTGAGAGGAGATAATGCTGAGCCACTGTATGTCACGTCCTGCATCATCATATATGGTGACGTTATCGCATTGTCTATCAAACTTATCATCGTTTGTGATGACGCCGATCACGCAAATTGGCTACAACCCACTTGGCATACCCGTCCGTTCAATCCTACAAGGTGGCGTGAACCTCAGAGGGATGTGACGTGATGCCAGTTGAAGAAAAGGTCTGGGAAGAAATGGTGAAGAACATTCTGCGCGCCGAAATGATGCGGCGCGGCGTGTCCTACGCTGGCCTCGCCGAGCGTCTCCAAGAACACGGGATTGAGGACAACGAACTCAACCTTCGCAACAAGGTGAGTCGCGGTCGGTTTACTGCCGTGTTCTTCATGCAGTGCATGCAAGCGCTGGGGGTTGAGCTATTACAGATTCCCCAGACCGTCGAGGAAGCAGGACGAAAACGCGGTGCGCAGGCTCTCGCAAAAGGAAAAGGGGCTCGGTAGACCAATGACGGATTCGATGGAGAAGCGTTCATGCCAACAACCGAAATATATAAGAAGGCGAACTAACGGTGAGTAAGTTACTGCGACCTGCCATCGAGATTGGTATTTTGACCTTGTTTTTTTCTATCCTAAAAGGTGTGATAGTCTCAATCGTCGACAGTGAGAGTTTTTATATCGATTTAGGAATAATTTTAGAGAGCCTTGTAATTGCACTTATTGTTGAACTCGTTTTTCTCGATGCTCGCAAAAATGGCACCAAAGATTGATATTATGGTTGGGTTCAAGCTGTAATCTTCGGCTTTCTTGGAGGCGTGGCCACTATGATACTTATGCGAATTTGTTCGACGGAGAAGGATTCGGTGGCAGTGCGTCCGCAATAGATGGCGCGCTAGCGGGAACATGGTATTACCAACGAAAGGCTTCCAGAAAGCAATGAAGCACAAACTATTTCCGCCTCTGCTATTTTGGATTTTAGGAATCGCAGTTTATAGCTGTCTGAATTACTTTCAAGAAAATCCAATCGAGATATCTTTTCTTATGGCATGGACAGTTTCTTTCGTAGTTTACGGTATCCTGGTGCCTGACAACCGAAAAAATAGCGAAGCGCAGCGAGAAAATGACAAGGCAGATATCTAGCAGAGCTAGGGGATCTGGTTTTTCTGCTCCATAAGAATCCAGCTACTCCGCCTGCAATGGCGCGCCCGAAGAGGTGCCGCTGCGATCATGCTCCCGATAGCCTGCCTGGCGCGTGCTTCGCTGCCTTTCCAGAGCGACATGGTCTTCGACCAGTCCGCCGTCCCGGTTGGCATGATCCCTCTCTTCAAGGCCTTGCGGGTCATCCCTGATTTCATATTCCATCTTTGTCTCCTCTGGAAAGGAAACGAACGGTGCGAAATCCGGCGCAAGCGGTTGCGATGAAACGATTTTACTTTGCGACAGGATGCATCACAAGGTGTGTTGCAATAAGGCCTCGTAATCCTCACGGCATTCGGCCGCCACATCGGCATAGGCCCCCTCCAGTTTTGGCAGGTCTGCGGGTGGTTTACCGAAGCCAGTCGACGCGTTGACCTTGTCGTACCAATGCCGACCCCACACGCCGTCTTCGGGGTGTGGACCGGTTTGCCAATGCAGCATCGAAGTGTCCCAACCAATGCCCAAAGCCGTACAAAGCTTTTCAAGCATCATCGGCGGATCATTGAGGATGGCATCTGAGTCCACGACGGGCGGGACGGTCCCCTTACGCTCCCGCTCATAATCGAAATACCGCCGCAAACGGGAGAAACCAAGCAGATCGGGACGGCGCAGTTCATTCTTCTGCTGGTAACTTGCGACAACCCGCTCCGGTGCCCTGATCAGGAAGGCGTGCCGGTGGTCGGGCATGTCGGCGATCGACACCGGGCCGACCATGTGGTGCGGCATGTGCTTCTGATACCAGACCGGTTCGCCACCGGGCGGGTGCCCGGATTGGGTGGCCAGCACCGAATGCCAGTCGCAATCCATATCGGCGATCGTTTCGGCTGCCAGCGGATGCGGTTCTCCGGTCGCCTGCAGGAAGGCACCGTAGAATGGCTCGTCCGAAACCGCACAGTCGTGGCGCGCACCGAAACTGCGCATCATCGCGGTCGAGATGTTGCGCGGGCCGGACCACATGGCGATGCGAATGGTCATGGACGGCTCTTTCCGCTCACGTCGTCAGCAAGCCGCGCCAGATAGAGCTGCTGGAGCCGCTCAACCATGGGGCCGCGTTCTTCGCCAAGCATCCGTCCGTCGATCGAGCCGATGGGCGCTACGCCGGCGAAGGTGCCGGTGGTGAAGGCCTCGTCCGCGCCATAGACATGGGTCAGCGAGAAATTGCGTTCGCGCACGGTAATACCGGCATTCCGCGCGATCTCGATGACGACCCCGCGCGTGATCCCGTCGAGGCAGTAGTCGCCGCTGGAGGTCCACACCTCCCCATCCTTGACGATGAAGAAATGCGTGGAATTGCAGGTCGCGACAAACCCGTGAGGGTCGAGCATCAACCCCTCGTCGGCACCAGCCTGTGCCGCCTGAATACATGCCGTTATGCAGTTGAGCTTGCTGTGCGAATTCAGCATCGGATCCTGAACGTCGGGATAGCCACGACGCACGTGGACGGTCGCAAGCTTGAGCATACGCGTGGCGGTTTCGGGCGCAGGCTCCTTCCATTCCGGGATGACCACGATCGTAGCGGGCGTCACCACCACGCGCGGGTCCTGATATGGCGTCGAACGGATGCCCCTCGTCACCATCAGGCGGATATGGACGCCATCGCCATGCATGCCGTTTGCATCGAGTACGGCGTAGAGGCGGCGTTCGAGTTCTTCGCGCGAGACGCCGATATCCATGTGGATGGCCTTCGCCCCGCGCCACAGGCGGTCGAGGTGCCGATCCAGAAAGGCGAGGCGGCCATGATGCAGGCGAATGCCTTCCCATACGCCGTCGCCCAGCATGAAGCCGCTGTCGAAAACGCTGATCTTCGCATCCGGTCGCGGGAAGTGGTCCCCGTTGATATCGATGACGACCGATGCGTTGCGATCATCAGCTACGTAATTGTGGGTGCCTTGTGTCATTGACCTCTCTTGACGATCTCATCCATCTGTTCACGCAGGACGGGATCCCATCTTGCACGCAATTCCCTGATCTTCGCCACCAGTGCTTCGTTTTCCATCGGCGGTATGTCCATGTCGTAGACCTCGGCGATTTCGAGCATCGAACTTCGGTCCATTTCCTCGAAGGCGCCGGCCATCGCGATGGCATTCTGGCGGTCTACGCCCAGCGCCTCATATGCGGATCGCCCGATACGAATGCTGGCATCGTAGGTTTCGCGGATGACGTCGCGGCAGCCATAAGCCCACAGTTCGTAGACATGGTTGCGATCTTTCGCCCGGGCTATGACATGCAGCTCCGGGAAGGTCTGCACGGCGTATTTCACGAGCTTGTCGATCTGTTCGCGCTCATCCAGTGCGACGACGAGCAGCTTCGCGCGGGCGATGCCTGCCGCGTGGAGCAGATCGGGGCGTGTCGCATCACCGTAATAGGTGCGGACGCCGAACTTCTGCAGGATCTCCAGATGGCTGCTGTCGTAATCGACCACGGTCGTGGTGTAACCGGCCGTCTGGAGCATGCGATCGACGATCCCGCCAACCCGGCCGCGACCGGCGATAATGATCTCGTTCTCTTCATCGATGGCGTCCGGTTCGCGTTCCATCCCCTTGCAGTAAGAATGGGCAATGACCTTGTCGTAGAGAATGAAGAGCAGCGGCGTGACCAGCATGGTCAGGGCCACGACCAGCAGCATGAGATCGGCCAGGGCGCTGTCGATGACGAAATTGGCAAGCGCGAAGGCAATCAGCACGAAGGCGAATTCGCCGGCCTGTGGAAGGCTGAGGCAGAAGAGCCAGAGCGCCTGTTTGCGCAGCCCGTAAAACCACCCGACAGCAGCCAGCACGATGAACTTCGCAGCGATTACGACTGCTGCCCAGAACACGACTTCCTGCCATATCTGCGCAGCAAGGTCGAAATCGATGCCAGCGCCGACGGTGATGAAGAAGAGGCCCAGCAGCAGACCCTTGATGGGATCGATATCGCTTTCCAGTTCGTGCCGATATTCGCTGGTCGCAAGAACGACACCCGCCACGAAGGCGCCGAGCGCTGGAGACAGGCCGACAAGCGACATCAGCAGGGCGATGCCGATCACGACCAGCAGGGCAGCGCCGGTGAACAGTTCACGCAAGCGGGCGGCGGCAATGAAGCGGAACAGGGGGCGGATCGCGTAGATGCCGATGACCACCACCGCGGCGACCGCGCCGATGCGGGCGATGGCGGCGAGCCACATCGGCATGGAGGCGGTGAGGTCAATTCCGTGATGCGCGCCTGCGCCGACGGGGCCGCCACTCGATGCATAGAGATCGGGCATCGCCAGCAGCGGGAGGAGAGCGAGGATGGGGATGACCGCGACGTCCTGGACCAATAGGACGGAGAAGCTTGCTTCACCGCCTTCGGTGCGCATGAGTTTCTTCTCGGTCAGCGACTGGACGATGATCGCAGTGGACGACAGGGCCAGGATCATGCCGATCGCCACCGCTGTCTGCCATGGCCGGGCATCTAGCAGGGCGATGCCGGTAATGACCGCAGTCGTCAGGATGACCTGCCCGCCACCCAGCCCCAACAGCTTGCCGCGCATGTCCCACAGGCGGCGCGGTTCCATTTCGAGGCCGATGATGAAGAGCATCATCACGACGCCGAATTCGGCGAAGACCTGCAGGGCCACGACATCGACGTTGAGGGCGGCCAACAGAGGCGCAATCGCCATGCCAGCCAGCAGGTAACCGAGCACGGAGCCCAGCCCGAACCGCGTGGCGAGCGGTACGGACACGACCATCGCCACGAGGATGAGGAAGGCGAGTGTCAGGAAACCGGTCATCTCGCCCTCCCCCTATGTACAGCGCAGGCTAGATATGCAGCGCGCGCCCGTAACTCGCAAGCACGCTCTCGTGCATGCTTTCGCTGATCGTCGGGTGCGGGAACACCGTCTGCATCAGTTCCGCTTCGGTCGTCTCGAGCGTCTTGCCGACGACGAAGCCCTGGATCATCTCGGTCACTTCGGCGCCGACCATGTGCGCGCCGAGCAGTTCGCCGGTCTTCGCATCGAACACGGTCTTCACGAAGCCTTCCGCCTCGCCCAGCGCGATGGCCTTACCGTTGCCGATGAAGGGGAAGGTCCCCGCCTTCACCTCGTGGCCTGCTTCCTTCGCCTTGGCTTCGGTCAGGCCGACACTGGCGATCTGCGGATGGCAATAGGTGCAGCCCGGGATGTTGTTGCGGTCGAGCGGGTGGGGATGGACATCCTTGTTGCCAAGCTCTTTCGCAATCGCTTCGGCAGTGGTGACGCCTTCATGGCTCGCCTTGTGCGCCAGCCAGGGGCCGGGCGTGCAGTCGCCGATGGCCCACAGGCCCTTGGACTTCGTGCGGCCATAACCGTCGATCTGGATGAAGCCCTTTTCCATATCCGCCAGCTTGTCGAGGCCGATGTCTTCCGTGTTCGGCACGATGCCGATAGCGGTGATGCAGTGGCTGAATTCGGTTTCGGTGACCTTGCCCTTGCTGTCCTTGATCTTGGCCTTCACGCCCTTGTCCGAAACCTTGAGATCTTCGACGCCGGCGCCGGTCATGATGGTCATGCCCTGCTTGGACAGGCTCTTTTCGAGGAAGGCCGAGACGTCCTTGTCTTCCACCGGCACGATCCGGTCGAGCATTTCGACCACGGTCACATCGCAGCCCATGTCGTTGTAGAAGCTGGCGAACTCGATGCCGATCGCCCCGCTGCCGATGACGAGCAGCTTCTTGGGCATTTCCTTGGGCGTCATGGCATGGCGATAGGTCCACACGCGCTTGCCGTTCGCCTTGGCGAAGGGCAGGTCGCGCGCCCGGGCGCCGGTGGCAACGATGATGTGTTTGGCGGTGAGCTTTTCGTCGCCCTTATCGCCCTTGACCGTGAGGCTGGTCGGACCGGTCAGCGTGCCCTCGCCCATGTGCACGGCGATCTTGTTCTTCTTCATCAGATGCGTGACGCCCTGATTGAGCTGTTTGGCGACGCCGCGGCTGCGCTTCACGACCGCGTCCAGATCGGCCTCGATCTCGCCCGCGATCTTGAGGCCGTAATCCTTCGCGTGCTGCGCGTAATGCAGGATCTCCGCCGAGCGCAGCAGCGCCTTGGTCGGGATACAGCCCCAGTTGAGGCAGATGCCGCCCAGCAGTTCGCGTTCCACGATGGCGGTTTTGAGCCCGAGCTGCGCGCAGCGGATAGCCGCGACATAGCCGCCGGGTCCGCTGCCGAGCACGATTACGTCGTATTTGTCAGCCATGATTCGTACCTGTCAGTTGTGTGTTCGCCCGAGACATGGACCGGGTGTTACACAGTCCAGAGGCAAAAGAAGTCGGCTTGTGCGCAAAGGCGTCAGCTTGCCGGGATTTGGTGTCGGCTTGCGCCTTCGACGTGTCGCTTTGCGCCGCGCGCCTGTCGGCTTGCACGGTGAAAATGTCGGCTTGGTGCAGCCGGGTGTCGGCTTGCGACGCGGCTGCGCAAGGGGCAGCGTCGATGGGCGATATCGGGGTCATGATCGCACCCATCGCATATTCGCAGTCCTGTAGGACAGCGATCATGCCCACCGCTCCGCCACTGCACGGGGCCGGTCGTTTTCATCGAGCAGGACGAATTTGAACGTGCCCTGTCCGACCCTGGTTTCCGCATCGCCATTCCGCTCGCGCGCGATGGCTTCGGCGGAGATGGTGAGCGAGGTGTTTCCGGTGGCTTCGATTGCGCAATAGACCGACAGTTCGTCCCCCACCGACATCGCGCCGGGAAAGGCGAAGTCAGTGGCCGAGACGACCACGGCCTTGCCCCGCCCCTCGCGACTGGCGAGGCTGCCGGCGCCAAGCGCCATCTGGCTCATCAGCCACCCGCCGAACACCCCGCCATAGGGGTTGAGGTCGGTCGGCATGGCCGTGACGCGAATGAACGGGGTGCGACTGTCCCCGGTCATCAGCGCTGGCGGAGGATCAGGGTGATGCCGTCGTACCAGTTCACCGTCACAGTGCCATCGGACTGAGTGGCAAAGGATGGCTCATCCGCGCTCGACGGACCGAAGAACTGGCCATCGGAGCAACGCAGGGCGAAGCGGCCGTCCGACGCGGTAACGCGTTCCGGCGATGAACAATTGTCCCCGAAACTATATGCCTTCAACGTCGTCCCGATGGCATCTCCCCGCCACCGCACGTCATCGTCGGACACCACCAGTTGGAGCGAACGCGCGGCTTCGAGTTCGGCGTCGCCGATCGCCTGGACGCCGCCAGGTCTGGTCAAACGCGTATCGACTACCTGCCAGGTTCCGGAAGCAAGCGGAGCGGCCGCATCCGATCCGGGCGTGGTGGTCGGGGCGGTCGTTTCGGTCGGCTCCGTCGCTGTATCCGCCGGTGCGCTGGAAGCAGGCTGATCGGGCGTCACCGCTGCCTGTTCGTCCACGTCGCCGCCATTGGAGCAGGCAGCGACCAGCGCAAGGGAGGCCAGCGGTGCGATGTGCTTCAACATTTTCATACAACCAGTCCCATCGGGTTTTCGATCAGGTTCTTGAACGCTTCCATCAGTTGCGCGCCGGTAGCACCATCGATGGCGCGGTGATCGAAGCTGCCGCTGGCGGTCATCACCGTGGCGACCTGCAATGCGCCGTCGACGACATAGGGGCGCTGTTCGCCAGCACCCACGGCCATGATCATGCCCTGCGGCGGGTTGATGACCGCGTCGAACTGCTTGATGCCGAACATGCCGAGGTTCGACAGGCTGGCAGTGCCGCCCTGATATTCATGCGGCTGCAATTTGCCTTCACGGGCCTTCTCGGCCAGTTCCTTCATATTGGTACTGATCGAGGCAAGACCGCGCGTATCGGCTTCCGTGATGATCGGCGTGATGAGGCCGCTGGGGGCAGCCACCGCGACCGAGACATCGGCACGGCTGTAACGGTGCAGCGTATCGCCCTGATAGCTGACGTTGCAATCGGGCACGCGCATCAGCGCGCGGGCCAGCGCCTTGATCAGCAGATCGTTGACCGACAGCTTGACCCCGTCCGCTTCCAGACCGGCATTGAGCTGTTTGCGCAGGTCGAGCAGTGCATCGAGACGGATGTCGACGGCAAGGTAATAATGCGGGACCTGCTGCTTGCTCTCGGTGAGGCGGCGCGCAATGACCTTGCGCACATTGGAGAGCTTTTCTTCCTCGAAAGGCGCGCCGTGATCGCTGGCGGGTGCCTTTGCAGAAGATTTCGCTTCGTCCTTGTCCTTGGTAGCGGAGGTATCGGCAGCGGATTTGGCCGAGCCGCCTTCTGCGCTTTCGACATCTGCCTTCACGATCCTGCCACGCGGACCGGAGCCGGTTATGGTGGAAAGATCGACGCCGTTCTGCTCGGCGATGCGGCGAGCCAGGGGCGATGCAATGATGCGTTCGCCGCTGTCGTCCTTGGGCGCGGCGGGTGCCTTGGTATCGGTTTCCACCGATGCGCGCGCGGGCTTGGCGCTTTCGCGCGGTGCGGCCTTGGCCGGTTCCGATTTGTCCTCGGATTCGCCCTTGGAAGGTTTTGCTTCGGCAGGCTCTTCATCGCCGGATGGAGCGGCGGCTGCCGCCTCGTCCACATCTTCGCCTTCTTCGGCGAGAATGGCGATCACCGTGCCGACCTTTACGCCTTCGGTCCCTGCTTCCACTGCGATCGAGGCAATAGTGCCTTCGTCCACAGCTTCGAATTCCATCGTCGCCTTGTCGGTTTCGATTTCGGCCATGATGTCGCCGGCGCTGACCGTATCACCCGGCTTCACAAGCCATTTGGCGAGCGTGCCCTCCTCCATGGTGGGCGAAAGGGCGGGCATCTTGATCGGCGTTGGCATGGCTGTTTACGTTACGTCCTCGCTGGGGAGATTGTGCGCCCGCACCTCTGGCGAAAAGGTGCGGTCCTCGCAAGGTCCTTGCGCAGAATACGAATTAGCGAGTAATCCGCAGCCGAGGGAGACGGGGAGCAGATATGCGTACTTATCTAGTCGTGATGGATGAAACGGACGAAGCGAAGCAGGCCTTGCGCTTTGCATCGCTGCGGGCGCAGAAAACCGACGGTTCGGTCCACATCCTCGCCCTTGTCCCGCAGCAGACCTTCAACGCATTCGGCGGGGTCCAGGCGACCATCGAACAGGAAGCGCGCGAACGCGCCGAGGTCATGGCCAACAGCGCAGCCGGAAATATTTTCGGCGAAATGGGCAAGATGCCCACCATCGCCGTTCGTCCCGGCCCGCCGGCGGATGTCATCCGCAAATATATCGAGGAGCATGGCAACATCGCCGCGCTGGTGCTGGCGACGAGCGCCGAAGGGGGCTCCGGCCCGCTGGTGACGCATTTCGCAGGCCATGCGGGCCACCTGCCCTGCCCGCTCTATCTCGTGCCCGGCGGGCTGAGCCGCGAACGGATCGACGAACTGGCCTGAGGCGCTTCGTCTTCACGGATCATTGCGAGCAGCCGCAGGCCGTGCGGACGCCCCAAGGGGGTTGCCGCCCAGGCCCTGCGGGGTTGCTCGCGATAAGGGTGGCGGCCGCTACTTGCGGCGGCCTTGATGGCGGATATTGCCCGGTCGTCCGCGCTTGCCCTGATCGTGCGTCTGACGCGGTGCGCCCGCACCCTTCTTCTGATGGGTGCGCTTCTTGGGCGGAGGACGGTTGCCGCGCGGTTCGATGCCTTTACCATCGCTGTCCGGCACTTCGAATTTGAGCGCGCCGGTCAGCGCGTTGGCTTCTGCCAGCTTCAGCTTCAGCCGATCGCCCGTCGCATATTCGGTACCGGTCTTTTCCCCGACGAGCTTCTGCGCCTTTTCGTCATAGGTGAAATATTCGCGGCCCAGCGTGCTGACGGGGACGAGGCCGTCACCGCCCAGCTTGTCGATGGTGGCGAAGAAGCCAAAGCCCTGAACGCCGGTGATGCGGGTGTCGAATGTCTCGCCCACACGGCCTGACAGCCACGCAGCGACATAGCGATCGATCGTATCGCGCTCCGCCTCCATCGCGCGCCGTTCGGTCTGGCTGATCGCATCGGTGATCTGATGCAGCGCATCCCTGTCACGGTCGGATAGACCGGTACCGTCCGGCAGATCGATCTTGGGCTTGGGTTGTTCCAGCTTGTAGGCGTCCACCAGCGCGCGGTGCACGAGAAGATCGGCATAACGGCGGATCGGCGATGTGAAGTGGGCGTAGCTGCCGAGCGACAGGCCGAAGTGCCCTGCATTGGCCGGGCCGTAATAGGCCTGCGTCTGGCTGCGCAGCACGGCTTCCATGATCAGCGCCTTTTCGGCGGGATCCGACACGTCGTTGAGCATGCGGTTGAACAGGCCCGGCGTGATGACCTGACCCAACGCGAACTTGCGCCCCTGACTGGCGAGATATTCCTTGAACGCCATCAGCTTTTCGCGGCTCGGCGTCTCGTGGATACGGTAGACGACCGGCGCAGCCTTGGCCTCCAGCGCCTTGGCGGCAGCGACATTGGCGGCGATCATGAAATCCTCCACCACGCGGTGCGCGTCGAGCCGTTCGCGTATGGCGATTTCCTCGATCACGCCTTCGTCGTTAAGCCGGACCTGCCGCTCCGGCAGTTCGAGGTCGAGCGGGTCGCGCGCCTGGCGGGCCTTGAACAGCAGTTTCCACGCGCCCCACAGGTTCTGCAGATATTCGGGCGCGTCGCCTGCATCGATCGCCGCCTGCGCGTCTTCATAGGCGATGTTGCGGGCCAGACGGACAATGGCGCGGGTAAAGCGCCAGTCGCTGATCCTGCCTTCCGCGTCGATGCGGATGTGACAGGCCATGGCCGCACGATCCACGTCTTCCTTGAGACTGCAGACGTCGGCGCTCAGCACCTCGGGCAGCATGGGGACGACGCGGTCGGGGAAATAGACCGAATTGCCGCGTTTGCGCGCTTCGCGATCGAGCGCGCCGCCCGGGCGGACGTAATAGCTGACATCGGCAATCGCGATGATGGCGTGATAACCGCCCTTCCCGTCCGGCTCGGCCCAGATGGCATCGTCATGATCGCGGGCATCGGCCGGGTCGATGGCGACGATGGGCACATCGCGCAGGTCTTCGCGGTGGTCGCTCGAAAGCGGCAGGTCGACTGCGCGTTCCGCTTCGGCGATGGTTTCCTGCGGGAAGACATGCGGGATGCCATGCTTGGCAATCGCGATCAGGCTGAAGGCCTTGGGGGCCAGCGGATCGCCGATCACTTCGACGACCTTGACCTTAGAGCGGGCGGATTTGCCCATGCGCTCGGCCAGTACCAGTTCGCCTACCGCGGCCTCGCCGACATCGCCGATGGGGGCGGAATCGCGCACGCGCTTGTCGACAGGGGCCAGCCAGTAATTGCCGCTACCGTCCTTCTCGACCACACCCATCAGACCTTCGGTGCGCGCAGGCAGTTTCTTGATCGGTGTGGCGCGCCACCCGCGTTCGGTTTCCTCGTTCCGCGCAAGGATGCGATCGCCGCGTTTGAGCGCGGCCATCTTCTTGCTTTCCTTCACCATCAGGCGAGGCGGCTTTTCCTTGGTGTCGGGCGACCAGTTTTCGGGCTCGGCAACAGGCTCCCCATCCTCGATCGCGATGATCTTGAGGACGGTCACCTTGGGCACGCCGCCCATGCGGTGATAGGCCGTGCGCTTGCCATCGATCAGGCCTTCTTCGGCCATGTCCTTGAGGCGCTTTTTCAGCGCGATCTTTTCCTGCCCCTTGAGCCCGAAGGCCTTCGCGATTTCGCGCTTGCCCGCAGGTGTGTCGGAGGTCTGGATGAATTCGAGAATCTGTTCTTTATTCGGCAGTCCCTTGGGCTGCCGGTGCTTGTTCTGTTTTGTCATGCGCGCGATATGGGGACGATCCGCCCCCATGTCACGGTGTGGATCAATACGCCTTGGCGAGAAGCACGCGCTCTACCGCCGGTTCGCCGGTGAAGATGCAGGCGCCGTCAACCGGCGCTGCGTCCATCGGGACATTGCGGATCGTGAGCTTGTGCTCTTTCAAGCGTTCGACGACCTTTTCGAGAGCGTCACCCGTGGGCTTGGACCACTGGACTTCGACCCAGCCCGGGTAGCGGGAGGCGCCGAAGTGATCTTCCACCGCTGCAAAATCGGTGATGCCGCGGGTCACGTTGGCATCGCGCCGCTCGGCAGCCTGCGTGAGCAGCGCGCTCTGCATATCGGCGAGAACGTCGGGGATGGTCTGCCCGGCAACTTCGCGGGTCGGGTTCTGGAAATCGACCTTGCCGGTTTCGCTGTCCCACAGGCGGTCACGGCGAAGCATGCTGACAACGCCGTTTTCCATGTCGCGGCCGCCGACCTCGACGATGATCGGAGCGCCCTTGCGCACGTAATCCCACCGCTTTTGGGCAGCCTTGCCGGGCCGCGTGTCGAGAAGGACGCGCAGCGGTTCGCCGAATGCGCTCTGCCCGGCGAGGGTGGCGCGCAAGGCTTCGCAATATTCGATCAGCGCATCGTCTTCCGGCTTCTCGCGCAACATCGGCAGGATCACGACCTGCTGCGGGGCGATCTTGGGCGGGAGGCGCAGGCCATCGTCGTCGCCATGCGTCATGATGACGCCGCCGACCATGCGGGTAGAGACGCCCCAACTGGTAGTGTGGGCGAGGCTTTCGCTGCCTTCTTTGTTCTGGAACTTGATGCCGCTGGCCTTGGCGAAATTGGTACCGAGATAATGGCTGGTTCCGGCCTGCAATGCCTTGCCATCCTGCATCATCGCTTCGATGGACCAGGTTTCGACTGCTCCGGGAAACCGTTCGTTCTCGGGCTTTTCACCGGCAATGACTGCAAGCGCGAGATCTTCGTCCGCGAAGGCGCGATAGACCTCCAGCATGGTGAGGGTGTGGTCCTTCGCCTCGGCCTCATCGGCATGGGCGGTATGGCCTTCCTGCCAGAGAAATTCGCTGGTGCGCAGGAACATGCGCGTGCGCATTTCCCAGCGCACGACATTGGCCCACTGATTGAGCTTCAGCGGAAGATCGCGCCAGCTCTGGACCCAGCGCGCCATGGCATCGCCAATAATCGTCTCCGAGGTCGGCCGTACAACCAGCGGTTCTTCAAGCTTGGCCTCCGGATCCGGAATAAGGCCGCCATCCTTTCCAGCAATCAAGCGGTGATGCGTGACCACGGCCATTTCCTTGGCAAAGCCTTCGACATGCTCTGCCTCACGCTCGAAATTGGAGAGCGGTATGAAGATCGGGAAATAGGCGTTGGCGTGGCCGGTTGCCTTGATCCGGTCGTCCAGCAAGCGCTGCATGCGCTCCCATATGCCGTAGCCCCAGGGTCGGATGACCATGCACCCACGCACACCCGATTCTTCGGCCATTTCGGCAGCGCTGATGACTTCCTGGTACCAGGCTGCAAAATCATGGTCGCGCTTGGTGTTCAAGGCATGGCGTATCTGGGCCACGTTATATTCCCGTAATTGCTGGTCGGATCGGCGGGCGGGCCGATGCCGCTATTTGCTCATCTCGTCCAGCTTCTTCTGCATTTCGGCCATTTGCCGGCGCATCTGAGCCAGGTCATCCGACTGATCGTCCCGCGCAGGCTTGCGCGTTGCCGGAATGAAGGCTTCCGCAGCGTTCTGCATCATCTTGAAATTGGCTTCGGCCATCTTGGCTAGCGGATTGGTTTCAATACCCTTCGCGAAGGCCGCCTGGAGCTGTTCGCGATTCTTGCGCAGGTTCGTCATGCTCGCTTCAAGATAGCTTGGCATCATCGCCTGCATGGAATTGCCATACATGGAAATGAGATCGCGCAGGAAGCTGACCGGCAGCATCTGCGTACCGTGGCTTTCTTCCTCTACGATGATCTGCGTCAGGATCGTATGAGTGATGTCGTCACCGGTCTTTGCGTCGAGCACGTGGAAATCCACATTCTCGCGGACCATCTTCGCAAGATCGTCCAACGTGATGTAACTGCTCGTATCGGTATTATAGAGCCGCCGGTTGGCGTACTTCTTGATGATGATCGCTTCGCCCTCGGCGGTCCTCTTGGCCATGCCAGCATGCTCCCAGATTGTGCATTGCGAGATACTTAGCACGTGCAAAATGTGCAGCGCAACGTCACCTAAACGTCAACCGAAACGCTGCCCCAGAACCGTGAGCAATTCATATTGCGAAAGAGAGGTTTGCTGCGCAGCATCGGGCAACCAATAGGGCAATTCTACCCAGTCCCCTTCGCCCAGTTCCGGCGCCGTGGTCAGGTCGATCACTATCATGTCCATGGAAACTTTGCCGAGTATCGGAAGCGGTGTTCCGCCCGACCGGAAATGCGCGCCGGCCCAGCTGCGCAGGATGCCGTCTGCATAACCGAGGGAGACAACCCCCGCTTTCATGCGGGCAGGCGCAGTGAATGTCGCATTATAGCCGACCTTTTCCCCGGCCTGCAGCTCCTTCACCTGAATGAGCGAAGCTTCCGGACGGGCAACCTGCCGTATCGGTCCGTTCAGTTCGGCGCGCGGGACCCCGCCATAGAGCGACAGGCCCGGACGCGTCAGATCGAAGGCATAATCCGCGCCAAGAGCGATGCCTGCGCTGTTGGCCAGACTTGTCCGCTGGTGCCGAATGGCTGGAATGCAGGCGCGAAAGTCTTCCATCTGTTGTGCGTTCATGGGACTGTCTTCGTCCGCGCAGGCGAGGTGGCTCATGAGAATATCGACATCGAGCGCCTGAATGACAGGATCGGCGATGTCGGCAGGCGAAACGCCGAGCCGGTTTATCCCCGTATCGACCATCAGGTGGCATGATCCCCCGCCGCCATCCTGCCAGATCCTTGCCTGCCTGAGATTGTCGATTACCGGGCTGACGCCTGTAGCGCGGGCATACGCTGCCTCTTCTGCACTGAGGACGCCGTGAAGCACGCTGACCTGCGTCGCAGGGACGTAGCGAAGAACGGCAGGAGCTTCGCTCCAGTGGGCAACGAAGAAATCCTGGCAGCCTGCATCACGCAGTTTCGGCACACAGCGATCGACACCGAGCCCGTAACAGTTTGCCTTGACCGCGGCGCCTGCGCGGCCACTGCCGGACATCGCATCCAGCGCCTGCCAGTTTTGCGTCAAAGCGTCGCTATCGATGCTCAGCCGCAAAGTCGGCGGCGGACAGTCTGTCATGGAGTACTCACGGAAAGGAAGGCGTAACCGGCGGCGTCTGTTCGCCATCTTCGAAATCTCGCGGAGGCCCATCGGGAAGACCCCACCACGCAACGATCAGGCCGAATCCGATCACCGCCATCGTGTACCAGAGCCCCGCATATGCGTCACCCGTCATCGCCACAATATAGCCCGCAATCAGCGGCAGGAACCCGCCCAGATAGCCCGCGCCGATGTGGTAAGGTATCGACATCGAACTGTAGCGGATCTTGGCCGGAAACATTTCCGAAAGCAGGGCGGCAACCGAACCGAATGTCAGGGCCGACAACATGCCCAGCACCAGCAGCAGCCCGATGATCCCCACGATGTTGACCAGGGGCGGGAATTGCCGCGTGAAATCGTAGCCGTTGGTTTCGAGCCAGCCCTGCACGATCGCCCGCCGGGTGTTGTCCGGAATATCTTTATAGACGTAAGTCGCAGAACCGATCGACAGGCCAGAGGCCGGTTCGTTATCGATGGTATAGGGAACTCCGAGAGCTGTCAGATCCTGCAGGACGCGCCCACACGGGCTTGCCTGGATTTCCGCGAAAGGATCGTATTCGCAGCGCGGCCCGGTGACTGTGATCGGCGCTGCCTGCGCACTTGCCTGAAGCCCCGGATTGGCCAGTGCGCCGATCCCCCAGAAGATCGGAAACAGAAGCGCCAGCGCTGCTGCCGCGCCGATGACGATGGGCTTTTTTCTCCCCACCCTGTCGGACCATTTCCCAACGACAAGATAGAAGCTCATGGCGATCGCCCCGGCGATCAGCAGCATCCATTCGACCAGGGTTTCGTCCACCCGCATGGGACCGCGTAGGAACGACAGGCCCGAAAAGAACGCCGTGTACCAGATCGTGGTCAGCACACCGGTTATGCCGAACAGAGCGACAAATATCCTCTTGGGATTGCCGGGGTAGGTCAGACTTTCCTTGAACGGGTTGGTGCTGGTCTCGCCGGCCGCTTTCATCGCTTGAAAGACGGGGCTTTCAGACAGCTTCAACCGCATCCACAGCGAAATCCCGAGGAGGACAATCGAAAGGAGGAATGGGATACGCCACCCCCAAGCCGCAAAGTCTTCCGGGGAGATCAATGTCCGGCACGCGATGACCACCAGGATCGACAGGACGAACCCGCCGACGACGCTGGCTTGAATAAAACTGGTGTAGAACCCCCGTTTCTCAGGCGGTGCGTGCTCGGCGACATAGATAGCCGCTCCGCCATATTCGCCGCCGAGCGCCAGCCCTTGCAGAATGCGCAAGCCTATGACGATGATCGGAGCCGCCAGGCCGATGCTCGATGCACTGGGGATGAGCCCGACACCGGCAGTGGCAATCCCCATCAGGGTGACAGTCACCAGGAAAGTGTATTTGCGCCCCAGCCTGTCGCCGAGAAAGCCGAACAGGATCGCACCAAGGGGGCGAAAACCGAAGCCGACTGCAAATCCTGCCCATACGAGCAGGATTTCGAGTGTCTCGTTGTCGCTCGGGAAGAAGGCCGCGCCGATCAATGCGGCAAGCGTGCCGTAAATGAAGAAGTCGTACCATTCGAAGATCGTACCGGCGCTGCTCGCAGCTATGACAAGGCGGATTTCCTTGTCCGTGGGCTCCCGGTTAACCGCCGCCACAGTCTCGACCATCTCGCGCTTCCTCCCCCCGCGAATATTCTTTGCGTCGGGAAGCTAGCGGGCCGCTTCAGTCTTGGAAAGCGCATCCAGCGCCGCTCTCCACGGCAGGAGAATTGCTTCGTGGCGCCCCAGATGCGGCCGGGCGGGTTCAAGCAGTTCAAGTCGGGGAAGAATGGAGCTGGGTGCCTTGTCTCGCAGCCATTCGCCGAGGTTTTCGACCATGGCCGCGATCGCCGCAGCGTTCATCCCGGACGACTCGCGCGCGAAGATCGCAGCAGACGCCTGGCCGACAGCGCAAGCGGAAACCCTGAGGCCAAGATCCTCGAGTGATCCGCCAGAGGACGACAGATCGATTACGCTTCCGCAGCTGCGCGAGCGGGCATGGCCTATCGCGGGCGCTGCAGCGTCAAAGGGATAATCAGCCAGTTCGATAGCCAGAGCCAGCAGTTCGGTCGAGTAGAGCGCAGGCGCGCGTGAGGAAGCCATCACTCGCTTTCGTCAGACTGATCGCGCAAAGTGGCTCGCCGCTCCGCCAGAACCTGAACAAGGGCACGCGAGCTGGAATCCACCAACTCATAGCTGCGCGCCGTGGTGATCCAGTTGGGCCGCCCCTTGTAGCTCCATACCGTATCGTAACCGAGTACGAGCAGCGAAAAGGCGATCACGACGATGAGCATGCCCTTCAGCGCGCCGAACCCGAAGCCGAGAACCCGGTCGATCGGCCCAAGCAGCGAATTGCGCGATGCCATCCCCACATTGTTGGCGATGACCTTCATCGCGGCATAGGGAATGAGCAGCAGCAGGGTGAATGCGAGCAGCGATGTCGTGATATCGTCGCCGAGAAAATCCTGCAGCGACAGGGTCAGAGGCGTGTGCAAAAAGCGGATGGCGAACGCGGCCAGTACCCAGGCTGCAAGCGAAAGTATTTCCTGGAGGAAACCACGCATGAAGCCGCCCGCAGCAGCGATGCCGACGATCAACAGGACGATATAATCGAAACCGGTCATGACCCTTCCTTGGTCGTGACTTATGAATTACCGATTACGCGGTCAACGAGGTTCGCCAGTTGTCCCAAACCATCGTAAGCGAGCGCCGACGCTCCCCCCTTCACATCCAGCGGTCCGAACCCCCGATCGAAGCCGAGCTTGGCCGCTTCCCGCAGGCGCAGACCGCCATGCGCGACCGGGCGGATTTCGCCCGCGAGCGAGACCTCGCCCAGCCAGATGCTGCGCGCGGGCAGAGCCTTGTCCGACATCGCGCTGACGAGAGCCGCAGCGACGGCAAGATCCGCCGCTGGGTCGGATAGCCGATAACCGCCAGCCACGTTCAGATAGACTTCTGCCGAACTGAAGTTGAGCCCACATCGCGATTCCAGTACGGCAAGGAGCATCGCAAGCCGGCCCGTGTCCCAACCGACGACGGCACGGCGAGGCGTCGCCCCGGATTGCAGCCTTACGATCAGCGCCTGAATTTCCACGAGCACCGGCCGCGTGCCTTCGATGGCCGGGAAAACGGCACTGCCGGCCATCGGTTCGTCGCGGCCAGAGAGGAACAGCATGGAAGGATTGTCCACCTCTTCCAGCCCTTCCCCCGCCATGGCGAAGACACCGATTTCGTCGACGGCGCCAAAGCGGTTCTTGAGCGCGCGCAAAATCCGGTACTGATGGCTGCGCTCCCCTTCGAAACTCATCACCACATCGACCATGTGTTCGAGCACGCGGGGCCCCGCGATGCTGCCATCCTTCGTCACATGACCGACGAGCACAAGCGCGACACCGTTTTCCTTCGCGTAGCGGATCAGTTCGAATGCACAGCCACGGACCTGGCTGACCGTTCCCGGCGCCCCTTCGATCGTGTCGGAATGCATCGTCTGGATCGAATCGATCACCAGCAGACCCGGTGCATCCATAGAACCCAATGTCGTGAGAATATCGCGCACACCGGTCGCCGCTGCCAGCTTTACCGGGGCATCGGAGAGACCCAGCCTCGCCGCGCGCATGCGCACCTGACCCGATGCTTCTTCGCCGCTGACGTAGACGACCCCGCGCCCTTCGCGGGCGATCCGTGCTGCCGCCTGCAGCAGAAGGGTGGACTTTCCGATGCCCGGATCCCCGCCGAGCAGGATCGCCGAACCCGGAACGAGCCCGCCACCCAGAGCCCGGTCGAATTCGGCCAGGCCGGTGGGCTGCCGCACGGGAAGGGGTCCCGGCTTGTCCAATTCGACAAACTCGACGGCCCTCCCCCCACTCGAAAGATCGTGTTTCATCGAGAAGACTGTCGCCGGGGCATCTTCCACCAGCGTATTCCATTCTGCGCAGTCGGCACATTGCCCCTGCCAGCGATGGGAGACACTGCCACAGGCCTGGCAGACATAGCGTTTCTTCGGCTTTGCCATGCGCCCAGCTAGCCAGAACATTTGATGAACGCAATTGCCTTGCGCCGTTTATCCGTGCACAGCATCGGGCGATGCGGCACAAGGAACTGAGGATCGCGCTGGTATGCTATGGCGGAGTCAGCCTGGCGGTCTATATGCACGGGGTTACACGCGAATTGTGGCAGCTCGCCAGGGCTAGCCGCGATTTCCATTCGACAAGTTCATCCCCCGACGGCGTAGGCAGGGTCTATCGCGATCTGCTTGAGCGGATTGCGGCAGAACAGGACCTGCATGTCCGGGTCCTGCCCGACATCATGAGCGGCGCGAGCGCGGGCGGGATCAACACCGTCTTTCTGGCCCAAGCTGTTCATTCGGGCCAGTCACTGGAGCCGTTGACCGATCTCTGGCTGGAGGTCGCCGATGTGGACGAACTGGTCGATCCCAAGGCGCGGCTCAAATGGCGCTTTTCGAAAATGTGGGCACAGCCCTTCGCGACCTGGCTACTGAACCGCCCGGGCGGTGATCTCGCCGATGCCGTCGCACCGGAAACGCGGGCAGAGGTCGAACGCAAGGTCTCGCACCTCGTACGCGGGCGGTGGTTCGAACCGCCATTTTCCGGCATCGGTTTTTCGCGTCTGCTGGAACGGGCGTTTTCGGCAATGGCCGAAAGCAAAATAGAAAAGCCGCTCCTCCCACCGGGCCACCCGCTGGACCTGTATGTCACCACGACGGATTTTCATGGATATCTGGAACTCCTGCGGCTTCACAGCCCGCCTGTCGTCGAAGACACCGAACACCGCATGCCCATATCGTTCAGAACGCGCACGCCCGCGGCGGGTGGACGCGATCTGGCCAATCCGCTCGAACTGGTATTTGCGGCCCGAGCGACAGCCAGTTTTCCGGGCGCCTTCCCACCCTTGCGCGTCGAAGAGATCGATCAGCTTTCCAATCTCACCGAACGTACGTGGGCTGGGCGCGATGATTTTATCCAACGCATAATGCCCGTTCATGCTGCGCGGGATAGTATTGAAAACGTGTCGCTTATCGACGGATCGGTACTCGTCAACAAACCGTTCGCCGGCGCCATTTCCGCTCTTCAGGGTCGTCCCGCTCAGCGCGAGGTGGATCGCCGTTTCGTATATGTCGATCCCCGCCCGGACAGGTCGAGCAATCGCACGTCGGAAAAGAACGAGCCGGTTGGTTTCTTCTCCGCGATCTTCGGATCCTTGTCGACCATTCCGCGCGAACAGCCCATTCGTGACAATCTGGAACAGCTCGAAGAACAGAGCCGCGAGGCTGAAAGGTTGAGGCGGATCGTCAGCGCTCTGCGGCCAGAAGTGGATGCAGCCGTCGACAAACTGTTTGGACGCACATTGTTTCTGGATCGCCCCACTCCAGCGCGGTTGAATGCGTGGCGGCAGAAAGCCCAGCAGGCGGCGGCTGAAAGGGCTGGATATGCTTTCCACGCTTATGCGCAGGCCAAGTTTGCCGGGATCATTACGAGATTGGCCAGGCTCGCCATCGAGGCTGCGCCAAAACTCGCTGTCGACGATACGTCTCCTATCGAAGCGGTGCTGCGGGCCGAATTGGCGCAGCGCGGTTTGGACACTCTTTCTGCGCCGGGCGGGGGTGCATCGCCCGAAGCAATCGCGTTTCTGAGAGAACACGACATCGGATTTCGCATTCGCCGTCTGCGGTTGCTGGCCCGGCGCCTCGCGCGCGACTGGGAGGCAGATCCCGACATCCCGGACGATGCACTGGAAAAGGGGCGCGATGCGGTGTTCGAGATACTTGCCCTTTATTTCGAAAAGGAAGGCGTCGCGGCGCTCGGCTCGTCATTTGAGCCACTGGCCGAAAGTGTCCTGCAAGATCCCGGAAGCCTACTCGACATGATCGAGGCGAAACGTCTGTTGCCAGACCTCGACGAACGGGCGGAGGAGATGCTTGCCGCTGCGCTTGAGCAGATGCCAAAGAATCTGCGGCGTCGGATGCTGCTAACCTACTTGGGATTCCCGTTTTACGACGTGGCGACCCTGCCGCTCCTGCGTAATGAAGGGCTGACCGAGTTCGACCCGGTCAAAGTGGACCGCATAAGCCCTGATGACGCGCGTAGCATTCGCGAAGGTGGGACACGGGCCACCTTGCGCGGAATCGAGTTTTACAGCTTCGGGGCGTTCTTCAGCCGGGCTTACCGCGAGAACGATTACTTATGGGGACGACTGCACGGGGCCGAACGTATGATCGACCTCGTGTGCTCAACCGTAAGCAAGCCCTTTGCGGAGGATACCCGCCGCAGCTTCAAGCGAGAAGCCTTCAATGCCATCCTGGACGAAGAGCAGGGTGCCAAGCGCTGTTCGAAAAAGCTGATCGAGGAAATTCGCCGAGAAGTGTCGGAGCGTTTGCCTGACTAGCAAACGGGATCACCCGCCGAAGGCACCTTTCAGCTTATCGAAGAAACCACGGCTTTCAGGGCATTCGTCACCGGTTTCCAGTTCGCGGAACTGTTCCAGCAATGCACGCTGTTCCTTGCTCAACCTGGTCGGAGTTTCCACGGCAATTTCGACAACAAGATCGCCGCGGCCCCGCCCTTGCAGAACAGGCATGCCCGCACCACGCTGTCGCAGCTGCTTGCCCGACTGGATGCCTGCGGGAATTTCGATCGTGACATCTTCGCCATCCAGATTGGGAATGTCGATCGACCCGCCCAACGAAGCAGTCGTGAAGCTAATCGGGACGCGCGTTGCAAGAGCTGTCCCTTCGCGCTGAAAAATCTCGTGCGGCTTCACATGCACGAAAATATAAAGGTCACCGGGAGGAGCTCCACGCGGCCCAGCCTCCCCCTTGCCCGAAAGCCGAATGCGAGTTCCGGTATCGACGCCCGGCGGAATTTCGACGGCAAGCGCCTGAGGAACGTCTATGCGCCCTTCCCCGCGGCAGTCGCGACAGGGCGAGGTGATGACTTCGCCGCTGCCATGACAATTGGGGCATGGTCGCTCGACCACGAAAAAACCTTGCTTGGCCCGAACTTGTCCCTGCCCGTGGCAAAGGTTGCAAGTTCGCGCGCGAGTACCTGGCGTAGCGCCGGACCCGTGGCAGGTTTCGCAATTCTGTGAAACTTCGATCTCGATCTCGGTCGATTTACCGTGAAAGGCTTCTTCGAGATCGATCTGCATATCGTACCGCAGATCCGCACCGCGCCTGGGACGTGCACGTCCTCCGCCGCCGAATGCACCACCAAAGATGGTCTCGAATATATCTCCGATGTCGCCGAAGTCGGCACCAGGTTGACCACCGCCCGGTCCGCCTTGCTGAAAAGCTGCGTGGCCATAACGATCGTAAGCGGCACGTTTTTGAGGATCCTTGAGAACCTCATAGGCGGCGCTAACGGCCTTGAACTTGCCTTCGCTTTCCCCGCATCCAGGATTGCGATCCGGATGGTGCTTCATCGCCAGTTTGCGATAGGCCGACTTGATCGTCGCCCCATCGGCATCGCGGCTCACTCCGAGGAGTTCGTAAAAATCAATTTCGGTCGCTGACATGGCTTCCCAATACTCAGTCGCCACCGGTGCATTGCGGCACCGGCGGCGACTGGTTTCTCATCGTCCGATCAGTTCTTTGCGTCTTCGTCGACTTCGGAGAATTCGGCGTCGACGACTTCTTCTTCCGAGCCGCCTTCACTACCGGCAGCCGCGCCGTCGGTCGGAGCGTCGGAAGCGGCCTTGGCTTGCTCCTGCTCGTAAATCGACTGGCCCATCTTCATCGCGCTCTGCGACAGGTCCTGAGCCTTGGCGTTGATGTCGGCTGCATCGTCGCCTTCGAGCGCCGTCTTGAGGGCGGCAACCTTCTCTTCAACTTCGCTCTTCAACGAAGCGTCGATCTTGTCGGCATGTTCTTCAAGCTGCTTTTCGGTTGCGTGAACGAGACTGTCGGCCTGATTGCGCGCTTCCGCACCTTCACGACGCTTCTTGTCCTCGTCGGCGAACTTCTCCGCGTCCTGAACCATCTTTTCGATGTCGTCGTCGGACAGACCGCCCGACGCCTGGATGCGGATCTGCTGTTCCTTGCCCGTGCCCTTGTCTTTGGCGGACACGTTCACGATGCCGTTGGCATCGATGTCGAAGGTAACTTCGATCTGCGGCACACCGCGCGGTGCGGCAGGGATACCGACCAGGTCGAACTGGCCCAGCATCTTGTTGTCCTGCGCCATTTCACGCTCGCCCTGGAAGACGCGGATGGTAACCGCATTCTGGTTGTCTTCCGCGGTCGAGTAGGTCTGCGTCTTCTTGGTCGGGATCGTCGTGTTGCGATCGATCATCTTGGTCATGATGCCGCCGAGCGTTTCGATGCCCAGCGAAAGCGGGGTCACGTCGAGCAGCAGCACATCCTTGACGTCGCCCTGAAGAACGCCGGCCTGGATGGCGGCACCCATTGCAACGACTTCATCGGGGTTCACGCCGGTGTGCGGCTTCGAGCCGAAGAATTCTTCCACCACTTCGCGAACCTTGGGCATGCGGGTCATGCCGCCGACCAGGATCACTTCGTCGATCTCGTTCTTGGACACGCCAGCATCGGCCAGCGCCTTCTTGCACGGTTCGAGCGTGCGCTTGATCAGATCGCCGACGAGCTGTTCGAGCTTCGAACGGCTGATTGTTTCGACGAGGTGCAGAGGGGTAGAGCTGCCGCCTTCCATGCGTGCGGTGATGAAGGGCAGGTTGACTTCGGTCTGTGCCGAGCTCGACAGTTCGATCTTCGCCTTTTCGGCAGCTTCCTTCAGACGCTGCAGAGCGAGCTTGTCGGTCCGGAGATCCATGTTCTCCTTCTTCTTGAACTCGTCCGCGAGATATTCGACGATCGCGCTGTCGAAGTCTTCGCCGCCCAGGAAAGTGTCGCCATTGGTCGACTTCACTTCGAAGACGCCATCGCCGATTTCGAGAACCGAAACGTCGAACGTACCGCCGCCAAGGTCATAGACGGCGATGGTCTTGCCGTCTTCCTTGTCCATGCCGTAGGCAAGTGCTGCAGCCGTCGGCTCGTTGATGATGCGCAGCACTTCGAGGCCGGCAATCTGACCGGCATCCTTGGTTGCCTGACGCTGCGCGTCGTTGAAATATGCGGGAACGGTGATGACTGCCTGCGTGACGGTTTCGCCAAGATAGCCCTCTGCCGTTTCTTTCATCTTCTGCAGGATGAAGGCGGATACCTGACTGGGCGAATAATCTTCGCCGCCGGCTTCAACCCACGCGTCACCGTTCTTGCCCTTGACGATGTCGTAAGGGACGAGACCCATGTCCTTCTTGGTCAGCGGATCATCGAACCGGCGACCGATAAGGCGCTTGATCGCGAAAAGGGTATTGTCAGGATTGGTTACCGCCTGCCGCTTGGCCGGCTGACCAATCAGGCGCTCGCCGTCCTTAGTGAAGGCGACAATCGAAGGCGTCGTGCGCGCGCCTTCCGAATTTTCGATAACCTTGGGCTTTCCGCCGTCCATAACGGCGACGCAGCTGTTGGTTGTGCCAAGGTCGATACCGATAACTTTGCTCATGGTTTCCCCATCTGTTTCAAGTCGTTGGACACCGCATCATTGGTTCCCCGATCCTGGCGAAACCGGTCGGCGGCTCTATCCGGTGGTGTATTACTCGGGCGATATAGGTGTGGTTTTTCTTGGCACAAGGGAGGGGGTCGGCTAGTTTTTCGGCCAGTACGTAGAGGGGACAAATTGATGAAACTTACACATTTAGCACCGGCCGCCCTGACTTTGACGGCGCTCACGTTGGCGGGATGTTCGAGCCCTGCCGAAGAAACCACTGCGCCTGCAGCGGATGAAGTGGCCCTCGAAGTCAGCAATGCGCGACTGATGCTACCGGCAGTCTCCGGCAACCCGGGTGCCATCTATTTCGATGTCGAGAACACCAGTGATCGCAATTACGCAATCCGTCGCGCAGATGTGAAAGGGGCCGGCAATGCGGAACTTCACGGTTCGCTGGAGGTCGATGGCCAGATGATGATGGACAGCGTCGGACAGGTGCTTGTCGAATCGGGTGGTACGCAGAGCTTTCAGCCCGGCGGCTTCCACGTGATGGTTTTCGATCTCGACCCTTCGGTGCAGGCTGGCACCTCGACCGACATGACGCTCACCGTCGTTGGCGGCAAGAAGAAGACTTTCCCCGTCGAAGTCCGCGCCGCAGGTGACGAGCGCTGAGCGACGGGCAGCAAGTGCCGGGCGCGAAAATCATGGAGGATGGTTTCGTGCCCGGATGTCCGATTGGGGGCGAGCGGCCCCTGACCTCAGGCGAGATAAAGCTTGCGCGAACCGTTTTCGGTCACGCAATCGATTACAGCCGAATTATGATCAGGCGGAAAAAATGGTTTCCGTTTCAACCTCGGCAGGTCACCATGGCTCCGCGCGGCCACCTGCATTTTCATCCTCGCGGGGAAACGTACTGCGATGATTTCTCGAAGGTCGATCTACGGCGCCAAGGCCTTTTCATCCACGAATTGGTTCATGTCTGGCAGGTCCAGGCGAAGGGCGAATGGTTTCTGGTAACGCGGCGCATGCCGTGGGCGCGTTACGATTATTCACTCAAGCCCGGTTGGCCACTCGAACGATATGGTATCGAGCAACAGGCGGAGATCGTGAAACATGCTTTCTGGCTGCGCCGGGGCATGAAGATCGCCGGCGTCGCCGATCCGGCTGCTTACGAAATACTGGTCCGCTTCCCCGGCGCCGAAAGCTGATCCGGCACCGGGGTACGAAGCCTGCTTACCAGTATCGGGCGTAACGGTCGTCATAACGGCAATCATCGTCGACATAACGGCCATCGCCATAATAGCCGTCGCACTCGTCGTTCTTGTCCGTGGCATAACCGACCACGCCGCCGATGGCTGCGCCGGCCAGCGCGTAGGTGGTGATGTCATCGCCCAGAATGGCGCCCAGACCCGCACCGGCTGCGGCACCGAGCCCGGCGCCTTCAACGCCATAGTTCTGCGCACAGGCCCCGAGTCCGAGGGTGGAAACGGCCAGGGCAGGTGCAAGAAATAGCTTGGCGTTCATCGCGATTCTCCGAAATTGTTAGCGTTGGCCATCTACGGGCGGCGCCGGATGTTGTTCCTTGGCACCCGCTGCCCGCACCGTATCCCGCGCCACGTTTTCGGAAGTCGTCAGTCGTAGGTTACCCCGGCCAACCCCTGCCCGCCATCGGCGATAAATGCGTCGATCCGCGCTTCGAGTGCGGGAAGCGGAACCGAGCCGAGCGACAGCACCACATCGTGGAACTTGCGAATGTCGAAGGCGGAACCGAGTTCTGTCTCGGCCTTCTCGCGCACCCGGCGGATGGTCAGTTCCCCCAGCTTGTAGGCCAGCGCCTGCCCCGGCCAGCTGATGTAGCGGTCGATTTCGGTGCCCACTTCCCGCTCGGACAGCGCAGTATGGCTCGCAAGATAGTCGACCGCCTGCTCCCGGCTCCAGCCGTAGTGATGGATACCGGTATCGATGACCAGCCGCGCAGCGCGCCACATCTCGTAGGACAGTCGGCCGAACTTCTCGTAGGGCGTGCGATAGATGCCCATCTCTTCCCCGAGATATTCCACATAGAGACCCCAGCCTTCGCCGAAACCGGAGAAATAGGTCTGGCGGCGGAAGCGCGGCGCCTCTTCCTGCTCCAACGCGACGGCACCTTGAAAGCTGTGGCCCGGGACGCATTCGTGCAGTGTCAGTGCAGGGATATTGTAGAGTGGTCGGGACGCCAGATCGTAGGTATTCATCTGGCAGGCATCGAGCCCGCCCCGTCCCGCCGTATAGAACGGAGCAATGGCAGGATCGACCGGCCGGATGGTGAACCGGTGCCGGGGCAGGAACCCGAAATAGTCGGCCAGCCGCCCATCGACACGCTTTGCGGCATAGGCAGATACGCCCATCAGTTCATCGGGCGTGCGCGCAACGAATTGCGGATCGGTGCGCAGAAAGTTCACGAACTCCGCCAGCGTGCCGTCGAAGTCGGAGCTCTCCTTTACCTTTTCCATCTCGGCGGTAATGCGCGCCACCTCGTCGAGACCGATGCGGTGGATTTCCTCTGCCGACAGGTCGAGCGTCGTATATTGCCGGATCTGCTGCGCGTAATAGGCCTCGCCATCGGGAAATTCGCTGGCGCCGAGGGTGGTGCGGGTCTGCGGGAGATATTCGTTGCGAAAGAAGGCGAGCCAGTCGGCATAGGCCGGCGTGACATCGTCGCGGATCGCGGCACGGCCGGCTGCCCTTAGACGTTCCTGTTCGGCTTCGGGAATGCTGCGCGGCATGTCGGCAAATGGCTTCCAGAACGGGCTGTCTTCCGGCTTTTCCACGACATAGGAGGCGATGGAGACATCGCGGCCTTCCAGCGTAACCCGCGGCACCGAGAACCCGCGCGCGAGGCCTGCTTTTGCGTTGGCGGTCTGCTCGGCGAAATACCGCGGAATGTCCTGCATCCGGCCGATGTAGTTTTCGTATTCCTCTACCGTGGCGAAACCCCGCGAGGGCGCGAGGTACGACCAGAAATTGGAATCGCTGTCGAACGGCATTTCCCATTCGGCGAACTGCGCATCGCCGATATCAGATTCCAGCAACGACCGGAGCACTAGAGCATTGGTCCTTGCCTTCTCGCTCAATGCTTCGCGATCGATCTGGTCGAGGCGTGACAGATAGGACTTGTATTGCGCGGCGCGCTGACGCTGCGCGTCGGGGGTAACCGACCACAAAGTATCGCCCTGCTCGGTGCTACCGTTCGCCGCCTCGCTCATGCCGAACTGTTCGAGCTGGTAGTCGTAATATGCATCAGCCAGCGCCGACAGTTCATCGTCGGCGCTATCCTGAGCAGCAAGCGGTGTAGCGAAGGCGGAGGCGACAAGAACCGCCGCTCCGAAAATGGCAGTCCTCATCGTCATTCCCCTGCTTTGACGGAGTTAATCGGGCTTCTTGGCCACGCCGACCATGGCTGGACGCAGCAGGCGATCCTTGATCATATACCCGGCCTGCATTTCCTGCACGATCGTGCCGGGCTCTGCATCATCGGTCGGCACTTCCATCATTGCCTGATGCTGGTTCGGGTCGAGCGGCATGCCCTTGGCGGCAATGCGCGTGATGCCATTGCTGTTGAAGACTTTCTCCAACTCACGCTGAGTGGCTTCGATGCCAGCGATGAAATTCTTCGCCTTTTCGTGTTCGCGTAGTTCTTCGGGAACGTGGTCGAGCGCCCTCGCCAGGTTATCGGCAACACTGAGAATATCGCGTGCGAAACCCGTTGCTGCATAATTGCGGGCGTCCTGAACATCCTTTTCGAGCCGGCGACGCACATTCTGCGTTTCCGCACGCGCATAAAGCACGTCCTGCATCGCCGTTTCGAGATCGCTCTTCAGTTTCGCGAGCGCGTCATCGATCGGAGTATCTGTGTCGTCATCTGAATCGTCGCGAAGATGTTCGGGTACACCTTCCATCTCACGTGCCAGATCTGCATCGACCGCTTTTTCGTGCGGTTCGTTCTTGTTCTCGTCGTTCACTGGAAAACCCTGTCAGCCAATTCGTTTACCCAAGGATCGGGCGGTGAAATCCACCATGGGGACGACTCGCGCGTAATTCAACCGAGTTGGACCAATGACGCCCAGCACACCGACAACCTTACCCTCCCGGTCCCGGTAGGGCGAAGCGATCACGGAAGAGCCCGAAAGCGAGAAAAGCCGGTTCTCGCTGCCGATGAATATGCGCATCGCGTCAGCTCTCCGGGCACGTTCCAGCAAGCCGGCCACCGATTGCTTGCTTTCCAAGTCGTCGAGCAGCGAGCGAACCCGTTCGATATCGCCCAGTGCGGTCTCGTCGAGCAGGTTGGCCTGCCCCCGGACGATCAGGACCGGGCGATTGCTGGCATCTTCACTCCACACCGCGAGCCCCCGCTGGACCAAATCGCGACTGGCTTCATCGAGGGCAGATTTGCCGCTGGCAATCTCCTTTTCGACCATGCTCGCGGCCTGCGCCAAGGTCCGTCCGGCGCTTCGTGCGGTGAGATAGTTGCTCGCCTGCTCGAGTGACGTGCCGAGCGCCTCGACCGGAAGGGCGATAATCCGGTTCTCGATATGTCCGTCTTCGCCCACCAAAACAGCCAGCACGCGGTTTGCATCCAACGCGGTGAGGGATATCTGTGCCAGCTTGGGTTCGCGTGTCGGCACCATCACCATGCCTGCCGCGCCCGAAAGATCGGACAGCAAGGCGCTGGTTTCTTCCAATGCTCGCTCGATCGGTCCCGGCTCCGCAAGGCGCTGCTCGATTGCGGCACGTTCTTCGCGGGTCGGCTCGGCGACTTGCATCATCGCATCGACGAAAAGACGAAGGCCCGTTTCCGTCGGCATTCTACCCGCGCTGGTATGCGGTGCCGCCAACAGTCCGCGCTGCTCGAGTTCGGCCAGCACCGAACGTATCGACGCCGGAGAAAGGTTCACTCTCCCCTCCCCCGCCAGCGCCTTGGAACCCATGGGTGTGCCGCTTTCCAGATACCCTTCGACCACGAGCCGGAAGATGTCCCGTGCGCGATCGGACAAATCTGTGAGTGGCGGTGAATTCATGTTCCCTATCTAACCACTCCCCTTGCGGCCTCAAGACCCTTGCGCCACAGGCATCCCCGAGATTCGACTGCAATGGAGAAACCTATGCGACCTTCCGGCCGTGCGCCCGACGAAATGCGCGCTATCACCATCGAAACCGGCTACACCAAGCATGCTGAGGGCAGCTGCCTGATCAGTTTCGGTGAAACGCGTGTCCTGTGCACCGCTTCGGTCGAAGATCGAATCCCGCCTTGGCTTCGCGGCAAGGGCGAAGGCTGGGTCACTGGTGAGTATTCAATGCTCCCGCGCGCGACGCATACCCGCGGCCAGCGCGAAGCGGCCAAAGGCAAGCAGAGCGGCCGGACGCAGGAAATCCAGCGTTTGATCGGCCGCAGCCTGCGCTCGGTCGTGGACCTGAAGAAGCTGGGCGAGCATCAGATCACGCTTGATTGCGACGTTTTGCAGGCCGACGGCGGTACTCGCACGGCCTCTATCTCCGGCGCTTGGGTCGCCCTTCGCCTGGCAGTCGACGGCCTGATGAAATCGGGCGCTATTACGCAGGATCCGATTTCGGCGAAAATTGCCGCGATCTCCTGCGGTATCTACAAGGGCACACCTGTTCTCGACCTCGACTATCCCGAGGACAGCAGCGCCGATGCCGATGCTAATTTCGTCCTCATCGAAGGCGGCAAGATTGCCGAGGCGCAAGCCACCGCCGAAGGCGCGCCCTACGACGAGGAGGGCTTCCTGCGGCTCTTGCGCCTTGCCCAGATCGGCTGCGCGCAGATCTTCAAGGCTCAGGAAGAGGCAACGCGCAAATGACACGCCGTATCGGTTCGAGCACGCTGGTGATTGCCACGCATAACGCGGGAAAACTCAAGGAGATTTCCGCGCTGCTCGAACCGTATGGTGTCAAATGCATCTCGGCGGGCTCTCTCGGGCTACCTGAACCTGCAGAAACCGGCACCACGTTCGTCCAAAATGCGCTTCTGAAAGCGCGGGCGGCAGCGGAGGCTTCGGGTCTGGTGGCTCTGGCAGACGATAGCGGCCTGTCGGTTGACGCACTCGACGGGCGACCCGGCGTCTATACCGCGGATTGGGCGGAACGGCAGTGGTTCGAAGGCGATCCCGGTCGTGACTGGTTCATGGCCATGGGCAAGGTGGAAGGCATGCTTCAACAGAAAGGGGCGAATGTCGATCGTTCCAGCGCCTTTCATTGCGTGCTCGCTCTGGCGTGGCCCGATGGGGAACAGGCCATCTACGAAGGGACCGCAAAAGGCACGCTCACCTGGCCTCCGCGGGGCACTCTTGGATTCGGATACGATCCGGTTTTCGTACCCGAGGGACACGAACAGACTTTTGCTGAACTCGATCCTTCAGATAAGCACGCCATCAGCCACCGCGCGGATGCCTTTGCAAAGCTGGTCGCCGAGCAGTTCGGCTGAATCTCAGTAGGCCTTTCGGCCCCAGACATTCCCGGCAGGCCAGTACCGGCAGACAAGGACATCATTGCCGCGCGCCGTAACCACCGCGCATCCAACCTCTTTCGTGTCACGCCACACTATCTGAGTGTAATGGCCCACGTCGCTCCAACTGCCGGTGCGCGAGATGTTTGGAAAGCTGTCATGCCGGTAATGTTTTTTCTCTTCGAGAAACATGCCCACCATGGTTTCGATGGGCCAATTGCCGGCTGTTCCCATCCAGAGGTTCTCGCCCGTACCGTTGCGTGTGGAACGATCGGCGTGTTGTAAAACGCCTTTTTCGGAGAGAACGCGAGCCCATTGTTCTGCTTCGCGTTCGAGATGGACATTCCATTTCAGCGGCTCGAGGCTGAGGCGATTTCGTTCTGCATTGTGCATGCCGAGAATGCGTGCCGCGACCTGGACCCTGGAACCTGATGGCGCCGTTCGCTCCCCAGGCATCGCATAGCTTGAGTTAGACGATCCGCTTGCAGCCACGGCAGTCCCCGTGGCACAAAGCACCGCTAAAGCGCCGACGATAGGCGCAGTCCATTTTCCTGACCCGTCCATGGCGGGCAGATTCCGCATCCACAGTTAAGATAAGCTGAAGATATTGGCCCGCGCATTATACATTCATTGGCCGTTCTGCCTTGCGAAATGCCCCTATTGCGATTTCAACAGTCATGTACGGCAGACCACGGATGTCACGTTGTGGGAAACAGCCCTGCTTGCAGACATGCGTCATGAGCACGGCGAAGCCTGTTCCGATGAACCGCTGACGAGCATCTTTTTCGGTGGTGGAACCCCTTCCCTGATGCCCCCAGCGTTGGTCTCGACCCTTCTAGGCGAGGCCGAACGCCTCTGGGGTTTCGAACCCGGAATCGAAATCACGCTGGAAGCCAATCCCAGTTCGGTAGAAGCTGCCACATTCGCCGATCTTGCCCTTGCCGGAGTTAACCGGGTTTCGCTCGGTGTGCAGAGCCTGCGCGACGACGTACTGCGCTTCCTCGGCCGCCTTCACGGCGCGGACGAAGCGGTAAAAGCTGTCGAGGTGGCGCAAAGCCATTTCTCGCGCGTGTCGATCGATCTTATCTACGCACGCCCGGAGCAATCGGAAAATGACTGGAGCATGGAACTGGCCGAAGCTCTCGCGCTGGGCACCGATCACATGTCGCTTTACCAGCTCACTATCGAACCGACGACCCGGTTCGCGACCGATGTCCGTCGCGGCATTTTCGACCCGCTGGACGACGACAATGCCGCAGATCTCTTCGCTCTCACGCGCAGCATGACAGACGCAGCGGGGCTACCGGCATATGAGGTCAGCAACCATGCCCGCCCCGGACAGGAAAGCAGGCACAACCTCACATACTGGCGGTATCAGGATTATATCGGCATCGGACCCGGCGCCCATGGGCGGCGTCGAAATGAGGCAACAGTTAGGCATAAGAAACCGGAAAACTTTCTTTCGGCAGTCGCGGATCACTCGCACGGAATTGCCGAAGCATGCATGCTCGATCGGCGCGAACAGGCTTCCGAAGCACTCCTGATGGGCCTTCGACTTGACGAAGGGATCGACCTCGCTGCGATCGGTGGCCGGTTCGATGTTACAACCTCTAGTCTGATCGATGTCAGCAAGATGGCCCTTTATCGGGATCTCGGCCTCGTGTGGTCGAGGGAGGAAAAGATCGGCGTCACTCCGCAAGGCATGCCATTACTGGATGCGCTGCTGGGCGAATTGGTTCAGGCAGATCTGGTGGCATCATGAGCCGGGCTGAGCTGCTGAGTCCTTGGCACGATCACCTCGCTTTGGGGCTCAGGCGTTCGCCGCATACGGTTCGGGCTTACGACAAGGCCGCATCAAACCTTCTCGCTCGGCTCAACCTCAATTCTTGGGACCAGGTGGCCGATATCACGGCTGCACAACTGCGGTCCCATCTCGCCTCGCGGCGTTCGGACGGATTATCGAATGCTTCTGCGGCGCGTGAGTTGTCCGCGCTCAAGGGGTTTATCGCTTTCGCCCGGGCACAGGCAGGCCATGAACTTTCTGACCCTCCCCGAATGCGAGGACCCAAAATCCGCAAGGGTTTGCCCCGCCCCGTCACGCCTGACGATGCGATAGGGCTTGCCGATACCGTGGAGGCTATCGCAGGCGAAGACTGGATTGGCGCGCGGGACCGTGCGGTTCTCCTCCTGCTTTATGGCGCGGGCATGCGTATAGCCGAGGCACTCTCTGTTTCAGGGGATGCGATCCCCCTGGGTGAACGACTGACCGTCACCGGCAAGGGCGGCAAACAGCGCGTTGTGCCTATCCTGCCCGTCGTGCGGGAAGCGGTGGCTGATTACGTCGCTCAATGTCCTTGGACGCTGAGCAGAGATGAGCCCCTATTCCGGGGAGCCAAGGGCGGACCATTGACCCAAGGTGTCGTGCAGAAGGCGACTGCTCGGGCTAGAAAGGCCTTAGGGCTGCCTGACACGGCAACACCCCACGCACTGCGCCACAGCTTCGCGACCCATCTTCTGGGCGCAGGCGCCGATCTACGCAGCCTGCAGGAATTGCTCGGCCATGCCAGCCTCGGATCCACGCAGATTTATACGAAGGTCGACGCCGCTAGCCTGCTGGATATTTATCGCAAAGCCCACCCACGCGAAGGCAGCTAGCGCTTGTCCCGCGGTTTCCATGTAACCACCCGCCACAGATATCCCACCAGCGCGAGACCGATGAATCCGAGGATGATCCAGCCAAGTATGTGCTGCGATTCTTCCAGCCAGTCAGCGAGCCTCCGCCCGCCTTCGACCAGGAGAAGGTTCCAGATGAACGCCCCCGCAAAGGTAAATGCAAGAAACCGCCAGACGCCCATGTGAGCCAAGCCTGCCGGAAGAGAAATCATGGTCCGGAAGATCGGCGTAAAGCGGAAGACGAACACCACCCATGGTCCATGCCGGCGAAAAAATCCGCGAGCCTTTTCGACATCTTCCCATTCCATGGTCAGCCAGCGCCCCCATCTCTCGACAAAGGGTTCGAGCCTCGTTTTGCCCCAATGGTCTCCCAGCCAATACCAGGCGTAATTGCCGAGAGTCGATCCGACCGTCCCGGAGATCATCAATGGCCAGAAATCCATCGTGCCGCGGGACACCGCCACCCCGCCAAGCCCCATGATGACTTCGGAAGGGATCGGCGGGAAAATGTTCTCCAGCGCCATGAGAAGGAAGATGCCGACGAGGCCGCCCTGCTCTATCGCGCGGATGATAAGTTCGTGCATGGACCGCTAACGATCAACTCTGTCGGATGGTCCTACATTGCGGCATGACGGCGTTCGATCGCATCCCATATGAGCCCGGCCGTATCCGTGCCGTTGAATCTGTCAATCGCAACGATTCCCGTAGGCGAGGTGACATTTATCTCCGTCAGCCACTTGCCTCCGATCACATCAATGCCAACGAAGACGAGCCCGCGCCGCTTGAGTTCAGGCCCCATCGCCGCGCATATTTCCTCTTCCCGCGCGGTCAGCTTAGTCGCTTCGGCATGACCGCCCTGAGCAAGATTTGAGCGAAACTCGCCTTCGCCTGGGAAGCGGTTGATTGCGCCGGCAAATTCGCCGTCGACCAGTACGATGCGTTTGTCGCCTTCACTCACTTCAGGAAGGAAGGGCTGCACCATGTGCGGTTCCGGCCAGGTTTGATCGAAGACTTCGGACAAGGCCGAAAGATTCGTACCGGACTCGTCGATCCTGAAGATCGCCTTGCCACCGTTGCCGTGAAGAGGCTTCACCACGACCGATCCGTGTTTTTTCTGGAATGCTCGCAGATCATCCACGTGACGTGCGACGAGCGTCGGCGGCATATATTGCGCATAGTCCAGCACGAACATCTTCTCGGGGGCGTTCACGACTTCTCGCGGGTCGTTGGCAACGAGCGTCTTTCCCTTCAGGCGATCGAGCAGCAGCGCCGCACTGATATAGCCGAGATGAAAGGGCGGATCCTGGCGCATCAGGATTACGTCGATGTCTTGCGCCAGGTCGATGCGTCGGCGCTCTCCCGCGCTGAAATGATTTCCTGCATCGCGCTGCACTGTTACCGGCGCGGCATGCGCAGTAATCCGGCCATGGGGTGTCCCATCGCTTTCGTAGGCAAGGCTGGTCACATCATAATGCCAGAGTTCGTGCCCTCGCGCCTGCGCCGACAGCATCAGGGCGAAGGAACTGTCGCCCGCAATGTTGATGTTCTCGAGCGGGTCCATCTGGACGGCGACGCGTAGCGACATTTTATTCTCCGATCATCTGGCGCCCATCAGCGATCAGGGCTGCCAGGCATTGGCGATGTGGCGAGGGAAGCTACCGGGCGCAAGGAGGATTACGTCGATCCGGATGTCTTCACCATTCACGGCATAACGATGCGCCGCCGCTTCGACCGCTGCGGCGACGCGGGAAAGACGATATTCGTCGATCGCATGATCGAGATCGACGCCCCGTTTGCGCCATTTCACCTCCACAAAGGCGATGATTGAGCCGCGCTTGGCGACCAGATCGATCTCGCCGACGGGCGTTTTGACCCGCTGGTCGAGGATCTGCCATCCTTTCGCCCGGAGCCAGAGGGCTGCTCGCGCTTCACCGTCACGGCCATTCTTCTCCGCCGATTGGCGCTTCATGCCGAGCGGAGTTCCATCGCGCGGGCATATAACGTCTTGCGGTCCATCCCGGTTGCTTTGGCCACCTGAGCCGCGGCCTGCGAGGCTTTCATCGTCCTCAACGCATTCCGAAGCATAGCATCGGCATCTTCTTCGCTGGCAATGCTTTCCGGCGGGGGGCCGACCAACAACACGATTTCGCCTTTGGGCGGGTTGGCATCATAATATGCCAGCAAACCGGACGGCAGCCCGCGGCGCAGTTCTTCGTGAAGCTTGGTTATTTCGCGGGCCACGGCAACTTCACGATCGGGCAATGCCGCTTCGATCGCCGCTAACGATTTCGTCAGTCGCGGCGCGGTTTCGTAGAATATCAGTGTGGCGTCTACTGCCGCAAGCTCGTCCAAGGTCTCTCGCCTCGCCTTTTCCTTGCTCGGCAGGAAACCGGCGAACAGGAACCGGTCGTTCGGCAATCCGGACAGGGCTAGGCCACTGATAGCAGCGCAAGCCCCGGGAAGGGCGGTCACCGGAATGCCCTCGGCCCGGCAGTCGTTGACGAGGCGATAGCCCGGATCCGATACCATCGGCGTGCCTGCATCGCTGACCAGTGCGACCGCTTTCGATCGCATGGATTCGACCAGGCGCGTTCGGTCGCGATGTTCGCTATGATCGTCATAGCGCCACATCGGTTTCGAAATACCCAGATGTTTTAGCAGCTTGCCCGTTACGCGGGTATCCTCGCACGCGACGCCGTCGCATTGTCGCAACACTTCGACCGCTCTCAGCGTAATATCGCCGAGATTGCCGATCGGGGTGGAGACGATATAGAGCCCCGGTGTAAGGGATCGGTTTTCGGGTGAAGTTGCATCGGACACCGTTCACCCATGAACCAAGAATGAGGGATGCGGCAAGATGAAGCGCTGGACTATCGACCGTCGGGCAATGGTTACCGTGGGGCTGGCAGCATTGCTGGGCGCCTGCGCGGTGATTCCAAAGGGTGCAGAACGCCCCGGCCCCGTGGCCCAGACGCCCGCACCGGAACCGACCGAAAGCCTGCCAAGCGATGAAACGCGGCACCGCATCGCATTGCTCGTGCCAATGACCGGCCAGAACGGCCCGGTCGGCCAGTCGATTGCCAATGCGACCACCATGGCGCTGCTCGACACGAACGCCGACAACCTTCGCATCACGACCTATGATACAGCGAAAGGCCCGGAGGCCGCCGCGCAGCAGGCTATTGCGGAAGGCAACAAGCTGATCCTCGGCCCACTACTCGGTTCGAACATCCGGTCGGTCGTTACCTCTGCCCGCGCGGCTGATGTGCCGGTCATATCTTTTTCCAACGATATCAGCGCTGCGGGCCCCGACGTGTTCATCATGGGCCAGATTCCTGACCAGTCGATCATGCGTACTATCCAGTACGCGCGCAGCAAGGGCGCCCAGAGGTTTGCCGTTATCGCTCCCGATGGAGAATATGGCGCCCGAGCAGAGAATGCCATGCGCCAGGCCGTGTCCGCCTTTGGCGGAGAAGTGGTGTGGACCGAACGGTATGCCCGCGGCAATACCTCCATCGTCAGCGCGGCCCAGCGCCTCAAATCGCATGGGGGCTATGATGCGGTCCTGATCGCAGATGGCGCGCGTCTCGCGGCACAGGCGGCTGGTGTGCTCAATCCTTCCGGTGGCGGCGACAAGACCCGCCTTCTCGGCACCGAATTGTGGAGCGGCGAAAGCGCGGTCACTCGAGCCTCGGCATTGGGCGGCGCATGGTTCTCGGCCATATCGGACACGCGGTACAAACGGTTTGTGGACAGTTACGAGGCGCGCTTCGGTAGCCAGCCATATCGCATCGCAACACTTGGGTACGATGCCGTTCTACTGACCTTGCGTGTTGCTCGCGACTGGCGTGTCGGGCGGGATTTCCCCGAAAACGAGTTGCTCGCGTCGGACGGTTTTCTGGGGCTCGATGGCGCATTCCGCTTCGGTCGCAACGGAATGGTCGAACGTGCTTTTGAAGTACGCGAAGTACGCAATGGCTCGGTCGTCGTGGTCGATAACGCGCCTGCCCGGTTCTAAGCAGGGCGGATAACCTGTCCGCGGCGCTTGTAGGCGGACAGATCGGCGCGATATAGCAGCAGCCATGTCCGACGATCTGTTCGAAAACACGCCCACCTCCAGCGGCGATTACGACGCTTCCTCGATCGAGGTTCTGGAAGGCCTCGAACCCGTTCGCCGCAGACCCGGCATGTATATCGGCGGGACCGACGACCGCGCGCTGCACCATCTTGTCGCCGAAGTACTCGACAATTCGATGGATGAGGCAGTGGCCGGGCATGCCACGCGGATCGAGGTGCGGCTCGACGAAGGCAATCGCGTAACCGTGTCGGACAACGGACGCGGCATGCCGGTTGGCGAACACCCCAAATTCCCGGGCAAATCCACGCTCGAGGTCATCCTCTCCACGCTGCACTCCGGAGGCAAATTCTCTGGCAAGGCCTACGCCACCAGCGGCGGCCTGCACGGCGTCGGCGTTTCGGTCGTGAACGCCCTGTCCAGCGATACGCGGGTCGAGGTCGCGCGTGACAAGCAGCTTTACGCGCAGAGCTTTTCCAAGGGGCAGACCTTGGGCGCGCTGGAAGAACTCGGCCCCACTCCCAATCGGCGTGGGACGACAGTCAGCTTCGTCCCAGATGTCGAAATCTTCGGCGACCGCCAGTTCAGTCCCAAGCGCCTGTTCAAGCTCGCCCGTTCGAAGGCCTATCTCTTTGCAGGCGTCGAAATCCGCTGGAAATGTGCCGAAAGTCTGGCCAGCGAAGACGTGCCGGCAGAAGCCGTGTTCAAGTTTCCGGGCGGTCTGGCCGATCATCTTGCCGAACAACTCGGCGGACGCGAATGCGTTACTACGCAGCCTTTCGCGGGTAATCAGGATTTCCCCGACGAGGCTGGCCGTGTCGAATGGGCCATTGCATGGCCGCTCTATTCGGACGGATCGACAAGCTGGTACTGCAACACCGTTCCCACCCCCGATGGCGGAACGCATGAACAGGGGCTCCGCGCGGCGCTCACCAAGGGACTGCGTGGCTTCGGCGAACTGACAGGGGCGAAAAAGGCCAAGGATCTTACTGCCGACGATGTGATGACCGGCGCCGAGGTCATGCTCAGTGTCTTCATTCGCGACCCCCAGTTCCAGAGCCAGACCAAGGACCGGCTTACCTCGCCCGAGGCCGCGCGACTGGTGGAAAACGCCGTTCGCGATCATTTCGACCATTTCCTCTCCGACAATATGGATCGAGGCAAAGCCCTGCTCGGGCAGGTCATGGAGCGAATGGACGAGCGCCTGCGTCGCAAGCAGGAGCGCGAGATCAAGCGCAAGACCGCGACCAATGCCAAGAAGCTGCGCCTTCCGGGCAAGCTCACCGACTGTTCGGGCGAAGGTGATGGTGAGACCGAACTTTTTATCGTCGAAGGCGACAGCGCAGGCGGCAGCGCCAAGCAGGCGCGCAATCGCAAGACTCAGGCAATCCTTCCGATCCGCGGTAAAATTCTGAACGTCGCATCCGCCACTGCCGACAAGATCCGTGCCAACAGCGAAATCGCCGATCTCTCCCTCGCCATGGGGTGCGGCACACGCAAGGATTGCGATCCCGAACAACTACGGTACGATCGCATCATCATCATGACCGATGCCGACGTCGACGGCGCACACATCGCCACGTTGCTCATGACGTTCTTTTTCCAGGAAATGCCCGATGTCGTGCGCAATGGGCACCTCTACCTTGCGCAGCCTCCGCTTTATCGCCTGACAGCCGGTAAGGAGAGTCGGTATGCACGCGACGATGCGCATCGCAAGGAATTGGAAGAAACTGTTTTCAAGGGCAAGAAAGTCGAAGTCGGTCGCTTCAAGGGTCTAGGCGAGATGAATCCGGCCCAGTTGCGCGAAACGACCATGAACCCTGAAAGCCGGAGCCTGATCCGCATTACCCTGCCCGTCGAATTCGAACAGCGTGCGGTGGTGAAGGAACTCGTCGATCAGTTGATGGGGCGTAACCCAGAACACCGGTTCAATTTCATCCAGAACAACGCCGGCGAATTCGATCGCGAGATGATCGACGCGTAAACCCGCGGGTCCGGTCCGCAGGATCGATCAGCCCAAAACCCTAGCCTTTGGATTGGCCCATGTCCCATCAGACCGACCGACTATTGAGGATCATGGCGCGACTGCGCGACCCGAAGGCCGGCTGTGAGTGGGATAGAGCGCAGACCTTCTCGACGATAGCGCCTTATACCATCGAAGAGGCTTACGAGGTCGCCGACGCCATCGAGCGGGCCGACATGGACGAGCTGCGGGGCGAACTCGGCGATCTGCTGTTTCAAGTCGTCTTCCACGCGCGAATGGCCGAGGAATCGGGCGACTTTTCTTTTGAAGATGTCGCGCGTGACATCTCCGACAAGATGGAGGCACGTCATCCCCACATCTTCGGTGACGAAGGCGGGATCATGGAAGACAGCCGCTGGGAAGAGATCAAAGCGGCGGAACGCGCTGCTGCCGGATCGACTAGCGCGATGGACGGCGTGGCGCTTGCCCTGCCCGCGCTACTCCGCTCGGACAAGCTTCAGAAGCGGGCGGCGCGTGTCGGGTTCGAATGGCCCGATATCGAGGGTCCGATCCAGAAACTTCATGAAGAACTGGGCGAACTGGCGCATGCCGAAACCGAAGGGGACAGGCTTATGGAAGCCGGCGACGTGCTGTTCGTAGCGGTCAACATCGTGCGCCGATACGGGGTCGATCCGGAACAGGCTCTCCGCGCATCGAACGGCAAGTTCGAACGTCGCTTCAAGAAGATGGAAGAACTGGCTCGAAGCGACGGCAAGGATTTTGCCGAACTCGATCTCGATACGCAGGAGCTTTACTGGCAACGCGCAAAAGCACAGATCGGTTAATCCAGCGCCTCGTACTGCCCCATTTCCTTGGGATTGAGCCGAACAGTGATGAGGCGGTTAGAACCGTCGGTTTCCGCTTCGACATCTTCAAGCACTTCGCCATGCGCATGCAGCCAGGCAATGCGGCGGCCGTCGCTAGCGGGCACCTCGAAGCTTCGGAGAGTAGCGTTGCGGGTCAACATGCTTCCGAGACGATCGAGCAAAGTATCGACACCGTCTCCAGTCAACGCAGACATGGCGACAATCTCGTCGTCAGCTTCGACCTGCTCGCCCAGTTCGTCCGCGTCGTCGACGCTCAGCAGGTCCCACTTGTTCCAGACCTCCAAGATCGGGATCGACGTATCTCCTTCCCCATCGATTACGCCAAGATCGCGCAATACATCAAGGACCTGCGCTTTCTGCGCGCCCGTCGAGGGGTTCGAGATATCCCGAACATGGCAGATGACGTCGGCCGACGTCACTTCCTCCAGCGTAGCGCGGAAGGCGGCGACCAACTGTGTCGGAAGATCGGATATGAAGCCCACTGTATCCGACAGGATCGCTTTTTCGACGCCCGGTAAGGCTATTGCCCGCATTGTCGGATCGAGTGTTGCGAACAGCAGATCTTCCGCCATGACTGTGGCGCCGGTGAGGTAGTTGAAGAGCGTCGATTTGCCGGCGTTTGTGTATCCGACAAGGGCGACCACTGGCCAAGGAGCCCGTTCGCGCCTTTCGCGATGCAAACCGCGGGTCTTGCGAACCTGCTCGAGTTCCTTGCGCAAGCGGCCCATACGCTGGCGGATCATTCGGCGGTCGGCTTCGATCTGCGTCTCGCCCGGACCGCCGAGAAAACCGAAGCCACCGCGCTGGCGTTCGAGGTGAGTCCAGCTACGTACGAGCCGGCTCTGCTGATAGTCCAGATGCGCCAGCTCTACCTGCAAGCGCCCTTCGGCAGTCGCAGCACGCTCCCCGAATATTTCGAGAATCAGTCCGGTTCGATCGATGACCTTGCGAGAAAGCTTGTCTTCGAGATTACGCTGCTGGATCGGGGTAAGGGCCCCGTCCACCACCACCAGTTCGGCTTCGTTCTGTTCGCAAGCAATGGCGATGTTGTCGACCTGCCCGGCCCCGAACAACAAATTGGGTCGCACGTCCCTTACAGGCAGCACGAAGCTTTCCGCGATCGTAATACCGATCGCAAGAGCAAGACCTTCAGCCTCGGCCAACCGGGATTGGGCATCCAAATCGTAGGCCATCCCACGGATATCCGGGCACACCACGAGTGCCCGCGCCCCGCGAGATACCTCGCCCATCAGATCATCGTCGAAACTCAGGAGTCGTCCTCTTCCCAATCTTCCGTCAGATCGACCGCCGTAGCCGGCTGGATCGTCGACACGGCATGCTTATACGCGAGTTGAACATACCCGTCGCGTTCTAACAGCATGCAGAACAGATCGTAGGCGGCAATCCTGCCCTGCAGCATCACGCCATTGACCAGAAACATCGTTACCTGCGCTTCGGCCTGGCTGACGCGGCTAAGGAAAACATCCTGAAGCAGACGCTGCTTCGCACCAGAACTCTGGCTGCCGAACTGTTCCGTATCAACCGGCTGTGCTGGCATGATCGTGCTGATCGCATGCTTGTAGACCAGTTGCGACTGCCCATCCCGACGAAGCAGGATGGAGAAATTATCGAACCACGTGACGATGCCCTGAAGCTTGACACCCTTGACCAGAAACATGGTCACGGGAGACTTGTTCTTTCGCAGGAGGTTCAAAAAGGCGTCCTGCAGGTTTTGCGGACGCGCCCGCTGTTCGGGCTGAGGCGGCTTGGGTCGTGGCCGCGCAGAGAGTGTTCGTTCGCCGGACATATTCTTTCCCGTTTTTTGGCGGCCCGTCTTAGAACCGCAATCTGGGCGCCCACCACGCCCGGGGTGTCCGCAAGTTCTTCGCGAACGAACCTAATGTGGTTGAATACTCATAACAACGCAATGCAATCCTAGTTTCGAATAAAATCGCGCAACTTTGCGATCCTGCTCAAGTCTTACGATCGGATCCCTTGCGCTCGACCATACCAAGCAGCTTCAGTTTCCGGTGCAGAGCAGACCGTTCCATCCCGATGAAAGTCGCCGTTTTAGAGATATTGCCGGAAAATCTACGGATCTGGACGGTGAGATATTCTCTCTCGAAGTTTTCGCGCGCCTCGCGCAATGGGGCGCCCATCATTGCTCCGACACCGCCGTTAGCGCCAATTTTTCCGCCGAGTACTTCTTCCGGAAGCATATCGACCTCGATCTGCTCCAGGTTTTCCCGCGGTGTCAGGATGATTGTCCGCTCGACTACATTGCGTAATTGGCGCACATTGCCCGGCCAGTCGTATGCTTGCAGAGCCGCCATGGCCTCTTCGCTGATTGTCGGCGGGCGCAATCCTTGTTCAGTTGCATAACGCGCGAAAAACCCGTCGGCCAACGACGGGATGTCGTCCCGGCGCTCGGCCAGAGATGGGACTTCCACCGGCACCACGTTCAAACGATAGAAGAGGTCTTCGCGAAACCGCTTCTCTTCCATTTCGTTTGCAAGGTCGCGCGACGTCGATGAGACGACGCGGACGTCTACACCGATTTGTCGAGTCCCCCCGACCCGCACGAAACTCTGTTCTGTCAGAACACGTAGAATGCGCGCCTGTGTGGAAAGCGGCATGTCCGCGACTTCATCCAGATAGAGCGTGCCTCCGTCGGCAGTCTCCAACAGGCCTGGGCGCACCAGCTTGCCATCTGCCTCTTCCCCGAACAGTTCCTCTTCAAACCGTTCGGGGGTGATGCGCGCGGAATTGACGATGACAAAGGCCTTGTCCGCCCGCGGGCTCCAGCTGTGTAAGAGCCGTGCAGCCACTTCTTTGCCGGCCCCTGCAGGTCCGGTCACCAGAACACGACTGCCAGTGCTTGCGACGCGCTTCAGCGTGGCCCGCACAGCATTTATGACTGCCGAATTCCCAGTGAACTCGTCGATCTGCGACTCGTTCTCGCGCAACCGCGTATTCTCGCGGCGAAGTCTTTCCGTCTCCGTTGCTCGCTCTACCAGGTAAAGCAGACGTTCCGCTTCGAATGGCTTCTCGATAAAGTCGACGGCGCCGCGACTGACGGCACTGACGGCCGTGTCGATATTGCCGTGACCGGAGAAGATGATGACGGGCAAATCGGGTTCACGTACCTTGATGGCATCGAGAACCTCGAGCCCATCCATCTGGCTACCGTGTAGCCATACGTCCAGCAGCACCAGGCTGGGTCGCTTCGTGTCGACCGCTTCGAGAGCGGATGTGCTATCGGCCGCGGTGCGGCACTCGTAGCCCTCATCACTCAGGACCCCCGCGACCAGTTCGCGGATGTCGCGTTCGTCATCGACGATCAGAATGTCTAACGCCATGCGGCCTTATCCTTCATCTATCCTGTGTGCTGTCCGTCGCCGTTCTTGGCGAGCGGATCGCGTGCAAATCGCATCGTTACGCGCGTGCCGCCGGTCTCGACCGAGGTGAACGTCATTTCACCGCCATGTTCCTCGACGATCTTGTTGACGATCGCCAAACCCAGACCGGTGCCTTTTTCGCGCGTGGTCACATAAGGTTCGAGAATGTTGACCCGGTCCTGCGGCAACCCAATTCCGTTATCCTGCACCGAGACGATTACCGAATCTTCGCCCGGCTCGACCGCGATCAGGATCTTGCCGCGGTAATCGACGTCGGACGACTGGAGTTTGGTTTCAATCGCTTCGTAAGCATTCTTGAGCGTATTGGTCAGCGCCTGGCCCAATTGGTGCCTGTCGCATTGCATGCGTATCGGGCCATCATGTGGCGCTTCCAACCGGTAATCGACATCGGGGTGCGCGACTTCCTGGAGGAACAGCGACTGCCTGACCAGATCGAGCATGTCCTCAGGGCGGAAACTTGGTTTGGGCAGTCGCGCAAAGCTGGAGAATTCATCCACCATCTTCCGCAGATCACCCACCTGCCGAACGATCGTGCTGGTCAATTCATCGAACAACTCGCCATCTTGTGCGATCTGTTTGCGGTATCTGCGCTTCAATCGCTCCGTCGCGAGCTGAATGGGGGTCAACGGGTTCTTGATTTCGTGAGCAATCCTGCGGGCAACATCGGACCATGCGGCCTGCCGTTGATCGAGAAGCTGCCGGGTAATGTCTTCAAACGTAATGACGTGTCCGTCACTTTCGCGACCGATCTTGACCGCCAGCGTCAGCAATTCGCCCCTGCGGTTATGCGACACGACGCCTCTGGTCAGGCCGGCCCTGACCATTGCGCCAATCTGCGGTGCAAGATCATCGAGCGTGCTGGGCAACTCCTGCGGTGAGGCATCGTTTTCCAGCATAGCCTGCGCCGGTGCGTTCATCAGGAGCACATTCAGGTCGGTATCGACTGAAATCACGCCCGCACTCACAGATTCAAGAACCGCTTCAATGAAGCTACGCCGCTCTTCCAGCTCGGTATTTGCAGAGAGCAGCGCATCGGTCTGCTTTTCCAACTGAGCGGTCATCCGGTTGAAGGCGCGGTTCAGCAACCCGATCTCATCGGCGCCCGTCCGTCCTTCGACGCGAAGCGCGAAATTACCCGCCCCGACCTTGCGCGCGGCCGCCACCAGATCGGTAAGCGGCTCGACCTGTCGGTCGGCAAAGCGAAGCGCGAACCAGACGGCGAGGCCCACCAGGGCAAGGGACACGAAAAACAGCGCGAGATTAAAGCGCAGTTGAAGGGCCCGGGCCCGCTTCGTCAGTTCGTTGTACTTGCTAGAAATCGAGCGAGCGGTCTGCCAACTGCGAAAGGTCCCGGCTTCGGCATTGCGCGCGGTATAGAGATAGATACCCGTGTCGCGATCGATCGGTGCAACTGCTTCGATCCGTTGAGGACTTCCCCGGACCGCAACCTGTTCTCCGGCGTTAAGTCGAGCGAACGATTGCTGCGCAAACGCTCGAGGGTCGCTGTCCTCATTTAGTCCGTAGACAACCGCAGTCCGCATCGACCTGTCGGGCATCGCCTGCAGAATTGCGCTTTCCATCACATCGCGAGGTTCCGCCTGGTACTGATAAACCAAGGCGAAATTCGGATCTGTCAATTCGACGCGTCCAAGAATGGAGCGCATGTCCATGGCCATCGAAATCGTTTCATTGGCCAGATCAAGCTGGTTTTCCTCATAGTAGCTGTCGGCGAGCCTATTGGCGTTTTCCATCAGGCCACGGGAATCGTCCGAAAACCAGAAATCCGCACCCGATTGGAACAGGAACGCGGCGAAGCCGGCGACCATCAATGTCGGAACGGCGGCAATCATCGAGAAAAAGAACACCAGCCGCACGTGAAGCCGCGCGGTACTTCCCGCCGCTCGCCGCAACGCAATCCTGCGGCCTGCCAGAACCAGCAGTGCCATCGAAGGGATCAGCATGCCGATAAGAAGCCCGGCGACCTGCCGGGACGGCAGCAAGGCGCCGTCGGGCGGCGCATTGGTGAAAGTGGCCCAAGTGCTGGCCCCGATGACCACAATAGCGATCGCGGCAGCGATTTCGATATAGGCGAATATATTCTTGCGGCGCGACGTCACAATGAATCTGCGCCACCAGCGAGGAGTCTGATTCCTTGGTACTTCTACGCCTGACGCCATCGTGGCGGGCATACAACGGGAGTGTTGCACATTTGCAAGTATAAATTCGACAAATTGTGGCCGGCTGTCGCCAGTTCGCGCGGCATCAACTCCGGCGCGCGAAATTTTCCGGTGTAATATCAAGCTCCGAAAGGCGTTTTCGCAAGGTGTTGCGATTTATGCCTAGCATGCGTGCTGCGCGTAACTGGTTTCCCTGCGTCCGCTGGAGCGTGTGCTCGAACAGCGGCTTTTCGAAAGCAGCGAGCGCCGCATGATACACACCGCCATCCACCGGACGTGCTTCGTCGAACCATGCTTCGAGCGCCGCTTCAAGACCATGTTTGGCGCTTTCACCCTCGGGCTTTCGAACCGCTGGCAATAAATCGTCGACGGCAGAACGATCGATCACGTCCTCGCGCGCCATCAGGGCAAGACGAAAGATCGCATTACGCAGTTCGCGCACGTTTCCCCGCCATTCGCGTGCCTCGAGGGCTTCGATCGCTCCCAGGCTCGCTAGTCGGTTAGGCAGACCCTCGCTCGCGGCCTGTCCCAGGAAATGGCGAACCAGCGCGCCGACATCCTCCGGTCGCTCCCGCAACGGCGGCAGATGGATGGGAACCACGTTCAGGCGATAATAGAGGTCCTCGCGAAAGCGCCCTTCGCCGATCATCGGCACCAGATCACGATTGGTCGCCGCGACGATGCGCACATCCACGCCGATTTCCTGCCGCCCTCCGACGCGGCGGATCCTGCCGGATTGCAATGCGCGCAACAGCCGCGTTTGTGCTTCGGCCGGCATGTCCCCGATTTCGTCGAGGAACAGCGTCCCGCCATTGGCCTGCTCGAACTTGCCGATCTGTTGGCTGACAGCTCCGGTGAAGGCTCCGCGCTCGTGACCGAAAAGCTCGCTTTCAAGAAGATCGTGCGGAATGGCTGCCATGTTGACCGCCACGAACGGCCCCGTTTTGCGCGAACCGAGCTCGTGGATGGCTTCCGCCACCAGTTCCTTGCCTGTACCACTCTCGCCGGTGATCAGGACCGTTAGATCGTTCCTCAGGACGCGCGTGATCATTCGGAACACGCCCTGCATGGCGGGACTGCGTCCGATCAGTGGCAACGCGCTATCTTCCGGCTCCTCGACGCCCTCTACCGACGGACGGTTTGCAACCGCCTGCGCAACCGCCTGCATAAGTTCATCGAGATCGAACGGCTTGGGAAAATACTCGAACGCGTCGCTGTCGCTGGCGCGGACTGCTGTATCCAGCGTATTCTGAGCCGACAGAACGATCACGGGCATGTCGGGGGCGGCGCGCCGGACCGCGTCGATGGACGCCAGGCCATCGCCATCCTGCAGGATTACATCTGTCAGCATGACATCGAACCGACCATAACCGAGCAGCACATCGCGCCGCTCGATGCTTTCGCAGGCGGTAACCTCGAACCCGTCCTCGCGCAGCGCCTCGGTAATGACCGTGGCGATGCTCTTGTCGTCTTCGACCAGCAGAACTGCGTGGCTCATCGGTCCCCTACCCTGCCGCTATCGGCAAATTGATGCGGAAATGCGTTTCACTCGCGCGCTCATCCCGCTCGTGTGAAATGCGCCCCCCCATGTCGCGAAGAAGCTTGCGGACAAGGGCCAGTCCAAGTCCCTGACCATGCGGCTTGCTCGATACGAAAGGCTCGAAAACATGATCGCGCAGCGCAGGATCGATCCCTGGGCCACCGTCGGTCACGGTTATCTCGATCGGCAGCCTGGTCGCCTTGCCGAAGCGTATCGTATTGAAAACGAGCCCGCTGACGAACCGGGTACGTACGCGAACCTTCGGCTCTGCCACTCCGGCACACGCGTCGCAGGCATTCGCGATCAGATTGATCAGGACCTGCTCCAGCGCGCCCTGATCGGCAGCGACGGGTGGCAAAGAGGGATCGAATTCTTCTTCCAGTTCGCATGCCGTGGTGCGCGCTGCCCTGACCGTAGCCATGGCATTGCGGATCGCAGCGTGAAGATTGCACGGCCCCGTGATCTCTACCGGCTTTGCGCCCAATTGCTGCATGCGGTCGATGAGCTGCGCAATCCGATCCACTTCTGTAGAAATCATTTGCGCCAGCGGCTTGTCCTTGCCCGCAACCCGCCGCGCCAGCAATTGGCTTGCCCCGCGGATCGCGGAAAGCGGGTTCTTGATTTCATGGGCCAGCACTGCCGGGGCACGCAATTCGACGCGTTCGGTTTCGTCTTCGTCATTTTCCGGCTGCCCGGCATCCGACAGGGTAAGGACCCGCCATCCGTTCTCGCCAGGCATCGGCGAACTGCTGATATTCACCCGGCGATCGCCGATCGCAGTGGCGATGGTCGCACCACGCGCCACGATCTGCGCATCGTTGGACTGTAACCGATCGCTCAGGCGTTGATCGGAAATTCCCACTACGTCCCAGAAGCGTTTCTCGGACAATTTGCGAGCACTGCGACCGAGCATTTCTTCGGCAGCATGGTTGGCTTCGACGATCTTGTCGTCTTCTTCGAGTAACAGGACTGCAAAGATTAGCGACGCTAGCTGGTCGCGCGCGTCGGGCGCACCAGCGGGCGTGCTCACGCGGCCCTTCGCTGCAACATGGGTTCGTAGAACCGTTCGATCTCCTCGAGAACCTTCATGGGGTCGTCGATGAAGTTGACGAAATTCCTGAACTCGGCGGAACCGTGCAGTCCCTTGGTGTACCAGCCAAGGTGCTTGCGGGCGATCTTGGTGCCGACATCTTCGCCATAATGGTCCAGCATCATACGATAGTGTTCGATCAGCGTTTCAAACTGTTCGTCCACACTCGGGCTTTCCAGCACTTCGCCGGTGCGCCACCAATGCATTACCTGACCCAGCAGCCAGGGTTTCCCATAGGCGCCGCGACCGATCATGATACCGTCCGCGCCGGATTGATCGAGCGCCTTCGCCGCATCTTCGATGGTGCAGATGTCGCCATTGGCAATTACTGGAATTGAAACCGCATCCTTGACCTTGCGAATGAACGCCCAGTCTGCGCTGCCCTTGTACATCTGATTGCGCGTGCGGCCGTGCACGGTGATCATTTTGACGCCGAGATCCTGGGCAATGCGCGCGAGTTCCGGGGCATTGAGGTCAGCATGATCCCAACCCATGCGCATTTTCACCGTAACCGGGACGTCCACCGCCTTGACCGTCGCTTCCATAAGCTTCGTCGCCAGCGGCACTTCACGCATCAAGGCGGAGCCCGCCAACTGTCCGACGACCTTTCTTACCGGACAACCGAAGTTGATGTCGATTATCGCAGCGCCGTTGTCCTGCTGAAGTTTGGCTGCCTCTGACATGCTGACCGGATCGCACCCGACAAGCTGCATCGAAACAGGTTCTTCGGTCGCGTCCCAGGCAGCCTTCTGAACGCTCTGCCGGGTTTCGCGGATCGCCGCTTCGCTTGCGATCATTTCGGTCACGTTGAGACCTGAACCATAACGGCGCACCAACTTGCGGAACGGCAAGTCGGTGACGCCCGTCATTGGCGCAAGCACGACCGGCGTGTCGATCGACACGTCGCCGACAAAAATGGGCTTCGGCGGAGCCGGGGGAAGAGGGGTCATCGTCATGCCGGAAATCATTGCCTAAATATTGGGCAGGCACATAGTGCGTTGCAGCTCAAACAGCAAGCCGCTAGCGCGCTGCTGCCTATGGACGACGCCCCCACCCTTCCCTCGTTCGCCGCGATAGTCGTTGCCGCCGGCAAGGGACTGCGCGCCGGTCAGCCGCTTCCCAAACAGTTCGCGATGTGGCGGGGCAAACCGGTTTTGCGCCATTCTGTCGAAACGCTGCTCGATGCAGGGGCTCGTCCGCTGGTAATCGCTGTCCCGCCGGATGGCGAACAGGCGGTGCTGGACGCGTTGGCGGGATTGGAAGGGTTTGCACTGGTAGCGGGCGGCACGACGCGTCAGCAATCCGTGAAGAAGGCTCTCGCCGCCGTCGACAGCGCCGAACGAATCCTGATCCACGATGCAGCCCGGCCGGATCTGCCCCTACCGGTGATCGAACGCCTGCTCGCCGCGCTTGAGCACCACCCCGGTGCAATACCCGTTCTGCCGGTGATCGACAGCCTCTCAGTCGAGAACGACGGCGTGATGAGCGGCACCGCTCCACGTGAACAGCTTCGGCGCGTACAGACCCCGCAGGCATTTCGCTTTGATGCAATTTTCCGTGCACATCAGGCCTGGCAGGACGAAGCCAGTGCCGGTGATGACGCGCAGGTCCTGCGTGCAAATGGTGGCATTGTGGCTCATGTTCAGGGCGATGACCGTCTCGCTAAACTGACCTTCGCGGAGGATTTCATGGTTCAACAGCCGAGCATTCGGATCGGTATGGGCTTCGACGTCCACCGCCTCGTCGAAGGTGAGGAACTCTGGCTCGGCGGCATCCGCCTCGATCATTCCAAAGGGCTTTCCGGCCATAGTGATGCCGATGTCGCCCTGCATGCCATCGTCGATGCACTGCTCGGAGCAGTGGCGAATGGCGATATCGGCAGCCATTTCCCTCCCAGCGATCCCCGGTGGAAAGGCGCCAGCAGTGACCGGTTTTTAGAACACGCGGCCAGGCTTGTTCGGGAAGCCGGTTATGGTGTCGGCAATGTCGATCTGACGATTATCTGCGAAGCACCGAAGATCGGCCCGCACCGCGACGCCATGCGAACACGAATTGCCGATCTGCTTGGCGTTGACATCGCGCTCGTATCGGTAAAGGCCACGACGACGGAACGTCTCGGTCTTACGGGTCGCGGCGAAGGAATAGCGGCGCAGGCAATAGCGACAGTCATCAAGGAATAAGAACATGAAGAGTGCGACCGGCAGAAAAATGATCACCGCGGCCGTGGCCAGCCTCGCATTACTACAGGCTCCGGCAGCCTCGGCTCAGGAATGCATTGCTCCGCAGGATCTGACTGACGCTGCCATCTACGCCGTGCCGGTCATTGCGAATGGCTTTCGTGCATCATGTTCAGCCCAGCTGTCACCCAATGGGTTCTTCGCTACCCAGGGCCAAGCTTTCGTCGCCCCTTATGAAGCCATGCAGGCAGAGCGCTGGCCGGGTGCCATGCGCGCCGTCATGATTTTTGCCACCAGCGGCAAGGAGCAGGTAGACGATGCCGGCATGCGTGAAATGGTGCAGGATCTGCCGCCGGAAGCGCTGCGTCCCTTCGTCGATGCGATCCTGGCACAGAAGTTGGGCGAATCCATCAAGCCGGCTGACTGCGGCAAGATCGAACGGGCAATGGAACTGCTTTCGCCCCTTCCGCCGGAAAATCTCGGCGGACTGCTGACGTTTGTGATGGATATCACCGGTAACAGGCAGCCGGCAGTATGCGACGTGGACGGGTAATGTCTTCGGCGCTCCTCCCCGAAGAAATCGAAAGCCTGGCGCGCAGGGTTGTCGAAGAAAACAGGGCTGCCAACCGTAAAGTCGTGCTGGCGGAAAGCTGCACCGGTGGGCTGGTCGCAGCCGCACTTACTGAAATACCGGGATCGTCAGCCGTGCTGGATCGCGGTTTCGTCACCTATTCGAACGAAGCCAAGCAGGAAAGCCTGGGCGTCCCGCTTGAAATAATCGAAACGTTCGGCGCGGTTTCGATCGCATGCGCATGGGCCATGGCAAAAGGCGCTCTCGAACGCTCTCACGCGAATATCGCTGTCGCCATCAGCGGAGTTGCCGGGCCGGATGGAGGTACCGACCTCAAGCCGGTGGGCACGGTCGTGTTCGCGCGAGTCGTACGCGGCACGGAAAGCGAGCCCGAGGGCGAACTTAAACTTTTCGAACCGATCTCACGCGCCAGCATCCGCCGCGAAGCGACACTCTGCGCTCTGGACCTGCTGCTACCCTAGAGATTGGCCGCCGCGTTCTCGCGTCCGTAGAGTTCGTCCGCCCGGTCTTCGAAAGCCTGCACCATCTTGCGGAACGCACGGTCGAAATACTGACCGGCCAGTGCTTCGAACACGGCATTTCGGAACGTGAAATCGACGCAGAAGTCTATCTCGCACCCGCCGTCTTCGGTCGGGCTGAACGTCCAGTTGTTATCCAGATCCTTCAGCGGACCGTCGACGTAAATCACTTCGATGTGATCAGGGCGCTGCTTCAGCACGCGCGAGGTGAACTTTTCGCGAATGGCCTTGAAGCCGACGAGCATGTCCGCAACCATTTCCGTTTCGCTGTCGCTGCGTACCCGCGTTGCGACTACCCACGGAAGAAACTTCCCATAGTTGCCGACGTCGGCAACCAGATCGAACATCTGCTCCTGGCTATACGGCAGTCGCCGCTTTTCGCGAATGCCGGGCATCACGCACTCTGCTTGGCCAGCTTCGCTTCCCGCGCCGCGCGCATTTGGGCGAAGTCGTCACCGGCATGATAGCTGGACCGCGTAAGCGGGCTCGATGCCACCTGCAGGAAGCCCTTGGCCCGGGCGATCGAGCCATAAGCGGCGAATTGCTTCGGCGTTACGAATTCCTCGACCTTGGCATGCTTGGGCGTGGGTTGGAGATACTGGCCCATGGTAATGAAATCGATATCGGCGCTGCGCATGTCGTCCATCACCTGATGCACCTCGAGACGCGCTTCGCCGAGGCCGAGCATGATACCCGATTTTGTGAAGATCAGCGGATTATGCGCTTTCACCTCTTCGAGCAAACGAAGAGAGGCGTAATATCGCGCTCCAGGCCGGATGGTCGGATAAAGGCGCGGCACCGTTTCCAGATTGTGATTGAACACGTCTGGCCCGGCCTCGCAGATTTCCTCGATCGACTGCTTCATGCGCCCTTTGAAATCTGGGGTCAGGATTTCGATCGTGGTATTCGGCGTCTCCCGACGCAGCGCGTTGATCACCTTGACGAACTGGCCCGCGCCTCTGTCCGGCAGATCGTCGCGATCCACGCTGGTGATCACGATATGCTCGAGCCCCATCGCCGCCGCTGCAGTGGCGGTATGTTCCGGTTCGAGCGGGTCGACCGGCATCGGCATGCCGGTCTTGATGTTGCAGAACCGGCAGGCGCGCGTGCAGGTGTCGCCCAGGATCATCACCGTCGCGTGCTTCTTGGTCCAGCATTCGCCGATATTCGGGCAGGCCGCTTCTTCGCAAACCGTATGCAAGTTGAGCTCTCGCATCAGCTTGCGCGTTTCCTGATAGCCCTTGCTGACAGGAGCCTTCACCCGAATCCAATCGGGCTTGCGCTGCATTTTGGGGCGTTCGCCCTCGGGCTGGGGTGCGGAAGAAAGGTCGTTCATATCGGCGCCCATCTAGGCTCCCTCCCCCTCTCCCGCAACCCGCATAGCTATGCGCGAGGCCTCTTGCATCGCTCACGAATTCGGGGCAGCGGAGCGATATGAAGACTTTCGATGAAATGATCGACGGCTACGGCCGCTTCCGCAGCGGCGACTGGAAGCGTCAGCACGAGCGGTGGGAACAGCTCAAGGAAGGCCAGTCCCCCCAGGTTATGGTGATTGCCTGTTCGGATAGCCGGGTCGATCCGGCGCAGATATTCGATGTCGATCCGGGCGAGATTTTCGTGGTGCGCAATGTCGCCGCTCTGGTGCCGCCGTTCGAAACGACGCCCGGCCAGCACGGTGTTTCTGCCGCGCTCGAATTTGCCGTCCAGTTCCTCAAGGTCCGCGAAGTCGTCGTGATGGGTCACGGCATGTGCGGCGGCTGTCAGGCGGCGCTGACACAGAATCTGCATGGCAACCGCCTTGGCGAAGGCGGCTTCGTGGCGCACTGGATCGACATGCTGGACGACGTGCGTGAACCGATCGCGGCGGAAAAGGGTACCGTCGGACGCGACGCCGAGCGCGCGATGGAAATGGCTGCCGTCAAGGTGAGTCTTGCCAATCTGCGGACCTTCCCTTGCGTGCAGGAAAAGGAAGCGGACGGCAGCCTCAGACTGCGCGGAGCCTATTTCGCAATTTCCGATGGCGTGCTGCATCTGCTCGACGAGAGACGTGGGGAATTTCTTCCCGCCTCCTGACTTGCGCCCGGCACCGGTGGCGGCCATGTGTGCGCCATGTCAGATTCCGGCCTCAAGAATATCGCCCTGCTCATCGACGCGGACAACACCAGTCCCAAGGGGATCGATCCCGTCCTTACCGTCATGGCGGAACTCGGGCAGGTCAATATCAAGCGAGCCTATGGCAATTTTGCCAAAAACAACCTCGCCAACTGGGACAAGATTACCCACAAATACGGAATTCGCCCGCAGCAGCAGTTCGACCTGACGGCAGGCAAGAACGCTACCGACATGGCCATGACGATCGACGCGATCGACCTTCTCTATCAGGGCAAGGTCGATGGCTTCGGCATCATGAGCTCGGACAGCGACTTTACCCCGCTGGTCACCCGGCTCAGGCAGGACGGCCTGATCGTCTACGGTTTCGGCAGTACCAGCAAAACGCCCGCCGCATTCAAGAGCGCGTGCACCCGCTTCATCGACATCGATGCGTTGATCAAAAGCGCCTCGGACGAACCGGATGCGCCCAAGTCGGAGGCCGCTCCGGGCAAATCGGGGATTGACGATGAACTCGTCGAGCTTCTCGGGACTGCATGGAAAGCCGCGAAACGCGACGAGAACGGCTTCGCGTCGCTTAGCGAGGTCGGCAATATCGCCGGCAACCGATCCAGTTTCGATGTCCGCAACTATGGGTTCAAGCGGCTATCGGACCTGTTCCAGTCCATCGACCAGTTCCAGGTCGAACGGCGCGAGAACAATCATCTCTATGTGAAACGGCTCCGCTGACGAAAAAGGGCGCGAACCGAAATTCGCGCCCTCTCTTAATCTGCTGGATCGGAGTGTTACGCTCCGCCGCTTGCCTTCTGGCTTGCATAGGCAGCCCAAAGATCGGCGATCGGCTTGCGCGTGCCATTGACCGACTTGAAGGTCGTTTCGGCCTCGGCAAACTTGCCCTGGTCGAACTGCGCGATGCCGAGGCGGGTCGAAACCATGCCCTTGTCAGCGCTCGGCATGGACAGAGCCTTGGTATACATCGCTTCCGCATCGGCCGGGCGCTTGAGGCCGAGCATGGTGTCGCCAGCAGCCATGACCGTCGAAAGCGTGGCGCCGGACTTGTTCGCATCCGCGATCAGCTTGTCCGCATCGGCACGGTCGGCCTCAGCACGGCTAGCGGCCTGCTCGCGCGTGTCGGTGATGTACGGGTCGGTCTTGTCGAGCGAGCCCTTGGCATAACCTTCATCAATCACGGCAACCACTTCGGCAGGGAGACGACGATAGTCTGCCGCATCGACATATTCGCGGTACACATTGCCATCACGCAGGGCCCCCGCGCGCTGACCGAGGCGCAGCAGATCGAGCGTTTCCGGCTGCTGGTAGCCACCAGTGTTCAACTGGATCGCCACCGCATCGCCCCAGCTTTGATCGCTCGGATACTGGCTGACATACCAGGTCGAATACTTGTTGGCTTCTTCCTTGAGGTTGTTGTTGTAAGCCTGTGCAAGACCGCGCTTCAGCCACGCTTCATCGACCGGCTCGCCAGCAGCGACCTTGCTTTCAATGATCTGGCTCAGATAGTTCAGTCCCTGCTGGGCCTGATCTTCGGCAAAGTAGCTTTCCGCCACGAAGATCAACGGATCACGTTCCGTATAACCTGCTTCGGCTGCCGCTTCGAAATAGGGGCGCGCCTTGGCGTAATCATTCGCCGCATAGGCGAGCTGGCCAGCCACGAAGTTGTACTGGCCAAGGTTTTCAGCCGGAACGTTGCCGCTCTGCAGCATCATTTCCATGCCCTGCAGCGCGGTTGGCTGATCTTCTGCCTTCACGGCCGTCGCATAGATGAAGCTACCTGCGGCGAAGCGATCGTCGTTGTTTTCAGCCGCGGCTACCAAGCCCGGGACAGCCGCCTTGATCGCTGCGTAATCGACCGGTTCGGCCGATGCCATCGTTTCAAGCGGCTTGTACGCTTCGATGAATGCCTTCGAATATTTCGGCTGGCTCTTCTTTTCCTTCTGGGCAAACGCCGGCGCTTCGAATGCGCTGGCTGCGACCATGCCGCCTGCGGCGATCGAAACTGCCAGAGCCAGGGTCGAGGCCGCGTTGTTCTTGCGGGCAAGACGAGTGAAAATCATATGATAAACTCCCAAGAGTGGATAGGGGGCTGAGCGCCTCTGCGCCTGTTCAGATTTGGCTTGGCGGCACATGCCGCGTGTGGGCACTCATTGCAAATTCTTCTACGGAAAGTGGGCTGAATGGGTATTGAATGCCTGTCTGGCTCACCGTTCATGGTTACCATCCTCGCTTGCAGTACCCATATGTGGAAAAAGCGCTCGAAACCGGGCTTTGGTTCCCGGCGCGAGTGGCGCTCCCCAACCCTTTCCCCTAGGCTCTGCACACCTAGAACATAAAGCCTTTGGCAGTACGGAAATACGTTTTGTCCGACGATATTGAAATTCTGGATACCCCCGCCCCCGGCGGTGAAGAATACGCCCGCATCGACATCGTCGATGAAATGAAGACCAGCTACCTCGATTACGCGATGAGCGTGATCGTCAGCCGCGCCCTGCCAGATGTGCGTGACGGTCTGAAACCTGTTCACCGGCGCATCCTTTTCGCCAGCAACGAGGGCGGCTTCGTTGCTGGCCGCCCCTATCGCAAGAGCGCCAAGATCGTCGGCGACGTCATGGGTAACTATCACCCTCACGGCGATGCCGCGATTTACGATGCCCTCGCCCGGATGACTCAGGACTGGTCGCTACGCGTGCCGCTGATCGATGGTCAGGGTAACTTCGGCTCGATGGACCCGGATCCGCCGGCGTCCATGCGTTACACCGAAGCGCGGCTTGCACGTGTCGCCAATGCCCTGCTCGACGATCTCGACAAGGATACGGTCGACTTCACCGACAACTACGACGGGTCGCGCCGCGAACCGACCGTGCTTCCGGCCCGTTTCCCCAACCTGCTGGTCAACGGCGCAGGCGGTATCGCGGTCGGCATGGCGACCAACATTCCGCCGCACAACCTTGGCGAAGTGATCGACGGCTGCTTCGCGTTCATGGACAACCCGGCGATCACGTCGGAAGAACTGTTCGAAATCATTCCCGGTCCGGATTTCCCGACCGCACCGCTCATCCTCGGCAAATCCGGGGCACGCGCGGCCTATACGGTGGGTCGCGGCTCGATTCTCATGCGCGCGCGCCACGAGGTCGAGACGAAGGGCAATCGCCAGTCGATCGTCCTGTCTTCCATTCCCTATCAGGTCGGCAAGAGCGGGCTGGTCGAAAAGATCGCGGAAGCCGCAAAAGAAAAACGGATCGAAGGCGTCTCCGACATCCGCGATGAATCATCGCGTGAAGGTGTGCGCGTCGTCGTCGATCTCAAGCGGGATGCCTCACCGGAAGTCGTGCTCAACCAGATCTGGCGCTATACGCCGGCACAGGCCAGCTTCCCGGCCAATATGCTGGCGATCCGCGGCGGCCGCCCCGAAGTGCTCACCCTGCGTGACTTCATCCAGGCCTTCATCGGTTTCCGCGAAGAAGTCATCACGCGCCGGACCAAGTTCGAACTGAACAAGGCGCGTGAGCGCGCTCATATCTTGCTCGGCCTCGTGGTCGCCGTCTCGAACCTCGACGAAGTCGTGGCGATGATCCGGGGCTCGTCCAATCCTGCTGCCGCGCGCGCAAAACTGCTCGCCAAGGAATGGGCGATTGGCGACATTGCGCAATATATCGCGCTGGTCGAAGCGATCGAACCGACGGACGAACAGACTGGCGGCACCTACCGCCTGTCCGAACGTCAGGTGAAGGCGATTCTCGAACTCCGCCTGCACCGCCTTACGGCTCTCGGTCGCGACGAAATCGGCGACGAGCTTAAAGAACTCAGCCTCGCGATCGAGGAATATCTCTCGATCCTGGCAGACCGCGTGAAGCTCTATCGCGTCATGCGCGAAGAGCTCGAGGAAATCCGCAATACCTATGCCACGCCCCGCATCAGCGAAATCGCGCCGGCCTGGGATGGTATCGAAGACGAAGACCTCATCGAACGCGAAGAAATGGTCGTTACGGTGACTCATGGTGGCTATATCAAGCGCACCCCGCTCGATGCCTTCCGCGCCCAGGCACGCGGCGGCAAGGGCCGCAGCGGCATGGCGACGAAGGATGAAGACGCCGTCGTCGAGATGTTCGTCACCTCGACGCATAATCCCGTGCTGTTCTTCACCAATACCGGCCGCGTCTATCGCATGAAGGTCTGGAAGCTGCCCGAAGGTGGCCCGCAGACCAAGGGACGCCCGATGGTGAACCTCCTTCCGCTGGGCGATGATGAGCGTGTCACCAACGTCCTGCCTCTGCCGGAGGATGAAGGCGAATGGTCCAAGCTCAACATCGTGTTCGCCACGGAACAGGGCATGGTCCGCCGCAATTCCATGGATGCCTTCACTAACGTGCCGAGCAACGGCAAATACGCGATGGGTTTTGTCGAAGGCAGTGGCGACCGTCTGATCGGCGTGCGCCTCCTCAGCGAAGGGCAGGAAATCTTCCTCGCTTCGGATAGCGGCAAGGCAATCCGTTTCGCTGCCAGCGATGCCCGCGAAACGAAAAGCCGCACCGGTATCGGCGTTCGCGGCATGAAGCTTCGGGATGATCAGAAGGTCGTGTCCATGGCTGTTCTTGACGCTGGGGAGCGCGATACGGAAGTGCGCGACCAGTATCTTCGAGCCGCCGAATGGAAGAACAACGATAACGAACCGACGCTCGATGCCGAAAAGGTTGCCGAACTGGCCGAAGCGGAAGAGTTCATTCTGACGCTCACAGCCAATGGGTATGGCAAGATCTCGTCGGCATACGAATATCGGACCACTGGCCGCGGCGGTCAGGGCCTCACCAATATCGGCGAACCGTCCAGCAATCCGAACCGCAACGGCCATGTCGTCGCCAGCTTCCCTGTACGGCACGGCATGCAGCTCATGCTGGTCACCGATCAGGCCAAGCTTATCCGTATGCCGCTGCAGTTCCGACATCTGATTGATGGCGGGTTCGACAGCCACACCGGCTTCTCGATCTCCGGTCGCGGATCGTCGGGCGTGCGGATCTTCAATGTCGCCAAGGGCGAACAGATCGTCAAAGCGGCAAGGATCGACGAAACCGAAGAACCCGAAAACTCCGCAGAAGAAGCTGTGGCTGACGAGATTGCCGATCGCGGTGGGCTCGATCGCACAACGCCGCACACCACCTTCCACTCGGACGATAATATCGAAGGCGAACCCGACAGCGACTGACGCTTCGCGCCCGGATTGATTTTCCTACATGAACCGGAGGGGCTAAGGCTCCTTCGGTTCTTTCACATCGTCGCCAGCCCAAACCGATCGCACCGAAGCCCGTTCTCTCGGTTTTCAAAGATATTTGAAAGGTGACACGTCAGCGCGTCGCCTCGCCCGTGCTCGATATCATACACCGCTAATATCGTTAGACTTTTCTAACTGCCAGCCCCTCTCCAGAGAGGACGCGCAGTTTTGAAAACACCGCTGGTTTGCGTCAACCTCGCTGCGTGAAGCTCTTGCCCCGCAACGTCTGAACAACCCCGGTCGCGATCAGGAACTGCCCACCGAAATAGAGCGGCCAGATCAGCCAGCTCGTTATCGATTCGGGCAAGACACCGGCTTCGCGGGAAAAAATAAACAGGTCGCTCACCACGAATAGCACGGCACCCAGGCCGACCCGGTAACGCGGAAACCGGCTCAGCCATGCTGTCGCAGCCATCGCGCCGACAACGCCAGAATACGCCGCCGCAAGCATCCAGTTATCCAGGGGAAACGTCATCAGCGCTGTGATCAGCGGCGTCAGAATCAGCAGGGCAAGTGCCGCCATGAACTGGCTCGAACTTGTCCTCTCTCGGCGATTCCGAAGGTAAAGCGCTATGGCTATCAGGTGCCCAACGGCGAACAGACCGCCGCCGACCACATAGCTGATCTCCAGGGCAACATCGCCCAATGCCCCGAACAGCATGACTGCGGCGATCAGCAGGCCATCGGTCCCTCGTCCTCGAAAAGCGGCATAGATCGCAAGGAAGGCGACGCCTGCCCCTTTCCACAGCATCAGCCAGACTCCGCCGATGGGATCGTCGGCTACGAAGAAGTAGCTGACGCCTGCAATCAGGCTGGCAAGCAGCCATGGGCGATGTTCGGAAAGGGCGCGGCGCGACATTCGGCGACGCTAGGCCTTGCCGGAAGCCACTGGCAAGCATTAGGGCGCGCTCGATGACCCATGATATCCACATAATCGGCGGCGGCCTCGCCGGAAGCGAAGCCGCCTGGCAACTTGCCAGGCGCGGCTTCAAGGTGCGCTTGTCGGAAATGCGCGGCAGCGGCGAAATGACGCCGGCCCATCAGACCGACGGCCTGGCCGAACTCGTCTGCTCGAACAGCTTCCGCTCGGATGACGACACGAAGAATGCGGTCGGGCTGCTCCATTATGAAATGCGCCGCCTCGACAGCCTGATCATGCGCGCAGGCGAAGTCGCGCGCGTGCCTGCCGGTTCAGCAATGGCAGTCGATCGCGATGTGTTTTCTGCCGAAGTTCAGCGCACCCTCGCCGAACATCCCAATGTCACCGTCATTCGCGAACGGGTCGATGCCCTTCCCACCTCCGGTGCGACCATCGTCGCTACCGGGCCACTGACGGCCCAGTCGCTGGCCGAAAGTATCGTGGGGGCAACCGGGCAGGACCGCCTCGCTTTCTTCGATGCGATTGCACCTATCGTCCATCACGACAGCATCGACATGTCCAAATGCTGGATACAGAGCCGGTGGAACAAACGCACCGAAGCATCGAACGAAGATGGCGATTATATCAATTGCCCGATGACGAAGGAGCAATATCTCGCCTTCCACCAGGGCTTGATGGACGGCGAAAAGACCGAATTTCGCGAATGGGAAGCCGACACCCCCTATTTCGACGGCTGTATGCCGATCGAGGTCATGGCTGCGCGCGGCGTCGAAACGCTTCGCTATGGTCCGATGAAGGGGGTCGGGCTCGATAACCCCTTCGATACATCGGAAGAGTTTCCGCAGGGTCGCTGGCCTTATGCCGTCGTCCAGCTCCGTCAGGATAACAAGCTCGGCACCTTGTGGAACATGGTCGGTTTCCAGACCAAGCTCAAATATGGTGCACAGGTCGAACTCTTCCGGACGATACCCGGCCTCGAGAATGCGGAATTCGCCCGTCTCGGCGGATTGCACCGCAATACCTTCATCAACTCACCCCTCGTTCTCGACCGTCAACTTCGTTTGAAGGGTGGCGATCACATCCGGTTCGCAGGACAGATTACCGGCTGTGAAGGCTATGTCGAAAGTTCGGCAGTGGGTTTGATGGCCGGGCTCATGACGGCCGCCCAACTTGCGGGGCGCGAATGGGCGCCGCCGCCGCGTACTACGGCGTTCGGCGCGCTCCTGTCGCACATCACCGGCGATGCCGAAGCGTCCACCTTTCAGCCCATGAACGTCAATTTCGGGCTATTCCCGCCCCTGCACGACGTGGGAAAGAAAGTGCGAAAAGAAGCCTACACCAATCGCGCGAAGGCCGATTTCGGGGAATGGCTCGCAGGCATGGAAGCGGTTCCCGCCTAGCAGGCGCAGCGCGGTTTCTTCTTCGGTTTGGGTGCCGTGGTCGCGAACTCGGCGGGGGTCAGCTCGTTGTCGCCATTCGCATCTGCAGATTCGAATTTTTCCACCGTGGCAACCGCCCATTCTTCGAAATCGAGCAGATTGTTGCCGTCCTTGTCGAGCTTGCGAAACGCCTCCGTTCGACTGGACAGCATTTCCGTGCGCGTGATGCGCCAGTCGCGATTACGGTCATAACGGAAGAAGCGGCGCTGCTCCTTGGTAAGCTCGGTCGCCTCGGGTGGCGCGGGTCCCACCATGTCGCCCGGGTCGGAAGCCGGAATTTCCGGAAGGTTGGCCGAGGCTTCTGCAGGCTGCGGTGGCGGCGCTCCGCGTTCCACTTCCGCCCTGCCCTGCCACCAGAACAGCCCCAATCCAGTGAGCGCGAGTGCGATCAAGGCCCCCAACACGATCCGGTTCATTCAATGCCCCCCTTGAACCCTGCGCGAGCCTAGCGTCCAATCAGGCTCAACCGCAAGGCAATCAAGGGGCTGGCGCGATCACCCAGCATGGGTCGTCCACGGAAATGAAGGGACCGCCGGGCCAGTCCGGCAATGACAGCGAGCGGCCGCATGTCGCGTGAAAGCCGCAGCCCATTCGTACCCTCTGCGGCACCCAGTTTCACCGCTCTCGACAGTTCGGCTTCGTCGCGGGCATTGATGGCAAGGTCAGCAAGCGCCCATAGCGTTCCGGCGCGGCGCAGGTCGCGCTCGTGATTCATCGTTCCAACCATATTCGCCAAGCCCAGCGACAGGTTTACCCTACCGGCTACGAACTCAAGGATTGCCGTTTCTGCAAGCGGTCGCGGGGAGAGCAATGCTTCCCACCCATCGATCAAATCGACTAACGCGGCTTCGTTCTGGTTCCAGTTCTTCCCGATCAGATCGAGCAATTGGTCGCCCCGCGGCCGATCGTGGACCGGCTTGCCGAGCTGATCGCGCCACCATGCAAGCCGCATTTGCCCGAGCATCGGCTCGCTTGCGCCAAGAACCATCCGACCGACGCGGCCATCGAGGGCAAAGGCGGCGAGCCAAATGTCCCGATGTGCGCTCGCGCTCGAAAGAGCGACGCGCAACACTTCGGGACATTCGTCGAGCAGGTCGGCACTCTCCATGAAAGCGCACTCCCCGTCAGTCGAGATAACAGACCTTCTTGACGGCCTCGATGATCCGCGGCGTGTCGACCAGCGCAAGCTTCTCGAGGTTCGCAGCATAGGGCAGCGGAACATCTTCATTGCAAACGCGGGTGACCGGCGCGTCGAGATGGTCGAAGCCTTCTTCCATACAGATCGCCACAATTTCCGAAGCAATCGAACATGTCGGCCAGTTTTCTTCGGCGATGACCAGTCGGTTCGTCTTGGAAAGCGAGGTAAGTACCGTTTCCTTGTCGAGCGGGCGCAAGGTACGCAGATCGATGACTTCCGCGTCGATGCCTTCGTTCGAAAGCTCTTCCGCTGCCTCTAGTGCAAGCCCGACGGCGATCGAATAAGAAACGATCGTTACATCCGAACCCTCGCGCATGATCCGCGCCTTGCCGATCGGAAGCACGTAGTCATCCAGATCGGGAACCTCGAAGCTTCGGCCGTAAACAAGCTCGTTCTCGAGGAATACGACGGGATCTTCACTACGTATGGCGGCCTTGAGCAGACCCTTTGCATCTGCAGCATCGTATGGTGCGATAACTACCAAACCGGGCACACTTGCGTACCATGCTCCGTAATTCTGGCTATGCTGTGCGCCTACCCGGCTTGCTGCACCGTTAGGGCCGCGGAACACGACCGGACAGCGCATCTGACCACCGGACATGTAGTTGGTCTTTGCCGCGGAATTTACGATATGATCAATCGCCTGCATGGCGAAATTGAACGTCATGAATTCGACGATCGGGCGCAGACCACCCATTGCGGCGCCGGTGCCGATGCCTGCAAATCCATATTCCGTAATCGGAGTATCGATGACCCGCTTGGCCCCGAACTCATCCAGCAGGCCTTGTGTGACCTTGTACGCACCCTGATACTGGGCCACTTCCTCGCCCATGACGAACACGCGTTCGTCCTTGCGCATTTCTTCGGCCATGGCATCGCGCAAAGCTTCACGGACGGAAACCGATGTGAAGCTGGTGCCTTCGGGAACCTCCGGATCCTTCACGTCGACCTTGCGCGGCGTCTTCATAAGCTGCGCTTCGCTGGCATCGGTAGATTTCTCTTTGCCGCCGCTCTTGTCTGATTCTGGCGATTCCTTTTCAGCGGGCGCCTCGATATCGGAAGCATCTTCATCCTCGCCAGCCAGCATGGCGATCACAGTCCCGACCTTCACGCCTTCGGTACCTTCGTCGATGAGGATTTTCCCGAGGGTCCCTTCATCCACTGCCTCGAATTCCATCGTAGCCTTGTCGGTTTCGATTTCGGCTATGATGTCGCCTGCAACGATCTCGTCACCTTCGGACTTCAGCCACTTGGCCAATGTGCCCTCTTCCATAGTGGGCGACAGCGCGGGCATTTTCAGTTCGATAGCCATGGCTCAATACTCCTCCACCAATACGTCGGTGTAGAGTTCGCTCGCTTCCGGCTCTGGCGAGTTCTCGGCAAAATCCGCAGCTTCGGTGACGGTCTTGCGAATATCCTTGTCGATCGCTTTCAATTCTTCCTCGGTCGAGCCGTTTTCGAGTAGCAGCTTCTTGATCCCTTCGATCGGATCCTTGTGGTCGCGAATATCCTGGACCTCTTCGCGCGTACGGTACTTTGCCGGGTCGGACATCGAATGCCCGCGATAGCGATAGGTATTGCATTCCATCAGGACCGGACCCTTGCCTTCGCGAACATGCTTGAAAGCGATCTCGGCAGCCTGCCTGACTTCAAGAACGTCCATGCCGTTCACGTCCATTCCCGGAATACGGAAGGCTGTGCCGCGGCGGTGGAATTCTGTTTCAGCAGAGCTGCGACCGACGGCGGTTCCCATGGCGTACTGGTTGTTTTCGACCACGAAGACGATCGGCAAATTCCAGAGCGCCGCCATGTTCATCGTTTCATATACCTGGCCCTGGTTGGCCGCACCGTCGCCGAAGTAGGCCAGGCAGAAACCGCCATCGTCGTTGTACTGGTGAGCCAGCGCGAGACCACCGCCCAATGAAACCTGGGCTCCTACGATGCCGTGACCACCATAAAATTTATGTTCGGTCGAGAACATGTGCATCGACCCGCCCTTGCCCTTCGAGATGCCGGCTTCCCTGCCGGTCAGTTCGGCCATGATGACTTTGGGATCGATGCCGTAGGCGAGCATGTGACCATGGTCGCGGTATCCGGTGATGACGCTGTCCTTGTCACCATCGAGCGCGGACTGGAGGCCGATCGCAACAGCTTCCTGTCCAATGTAAAGGTGACAGAAACCGCCGATCAGGCCGAGACCATACAGCTGGCCCGCGCGCTCTTCGAAGCGACGGATGAGCAGCATCTGCTCGTAAAAATGGAGCATCTGCTCCTTGCTGGCATCGTAATGGCGATTCTCTTCCAATGCCTCTTGCAGGGAGTGGAGAGCGAAGTCGGGATCTTCTGCAGGCGATTTGGTGGGCTGCTTCTTGCTCCGGGGGGCTTTGGCCAAGACTTGTGTCCTTGTTCTTCCGGGGAGGATGTCAGTTGCGCCTATAGGCACAGGCTTGCGACCCGCGCAACGGCAGAGCGCATGTGCATACGAAAACCCTTACGGCAAGCGATGGTTTCGCTCCGTTCAGTCTTCCAGTTTTATGACGACTTCGTTCGGATGCACGACATTGAGCTGACTACGCAGCAGCTCGCCGACCATATCGGGATCAGCGGCGTTGGGATCGAGTAAGGCGACCCGGTTCTCCAGCGCATGCCGTTCGGCCTGCAATTTTGCCAACTGGGCCTCGCGCTGATCGAGCAGCCGCAAATTCTCACTCCAGGCAAGCAGTCCGGATGGACCTGCAATCGCCAATCCGCCCATGACCAGGAGCGCAGCAAGTGCGGCATGCTGCGAGGTCCTGACTCGGCGGATCGAAGCTAGGGAATTTGTGCGGCGCATAAGGCGACAGAATCACAGTTAACCGCTTCGCGCAAGTACAATTCATCGTCGACATCCGTTTGACGCATGAAAGGAACTGGCCACCATGCACGGCCGTTGAAAACTTGACAGCTTACGAGCGACTGTGATTAGTTACTTTTGAAACCACCTAGCAAATCCCAGAGGATGTAAATGACCGATCTCTTCGAAAATCCAATCGGACTCGACGGATTCGAGTTTGTCGAATTCTGCGCTTCCGAAAAAGGCGTCGTCGAACCGGTCTTTAAAGCGATGGGATTTACCCATGTGGCCACGCACCGATCCAAGGATGTGGATCTCTGGCGTCAGGGTCAGATCAACCTCATCCTCAACTACGAACCGCGAAGCGCAGCATGGTTTTTTGCGCGCGAACATGGCCCCTCGGCATGCGGCATGGGTTTCAGAGTTCGCGATGCGAAGAAGGCCTACGAAGAACTTCTCGATAAAGGCGCAGAACCTGTCGCGGTGGAAACCGGCCCGATGGAACTGCGTATCCCTGCCATCCGCGGCATCGGCGGTGCTATCGTTTATCTGATTGACCGTTATGCAGATGCAGAAGGCGACGGCCTTTCCATCTACGATATCGATTTCGAGTATCTCGATGGTGTCGAAAAGTGGCCAGTTGGAGCGGGCTTCAACGTGATCGATCACCTGACACACAATGTCTACAATGGACGCATGAAATACTGGGCGGATTATTACGAGACGCTCTTCAACTTCCGCGAGATCCGCTTTTTCGACATCAAGGGTGAGTATACTGGCCTGACATCCAAGGCATTGACCGCGCCTGACGGCAAAATTCGCATACCGCTCAACGAGGAAGGTGAAGGCGGCAAGGGCCAGATCGAAGAGTTCCTCAAGGAATTCAACGGAGAGGGTATCCAGCACATCGCCTTGATCTGTGACGATCTCGTACAGGCCTGGGACAATCTGAAGAGCCTTGGCGTTCCCTTCATGACTGCCCCGCCCGAAACCTATTACGAAATGCTGCCCGACCGTTTGCCCGATCACGGGGAGCCGGTGGATGAATTGAAAGCCCGCGGGATCCTGCTCGATGGTACGACAGAAGGCGGGCACCCGCGTCTGCTGCTGCAGATTTTTGCCGAAGCGCAGGTCGGTCCGGTGTTCTTCGAATTCATCCAGCGCAAGGGTGACGAAGGTTTCGGTGAAGGAAACTTCAAGGCGCTGTTCGAGAGCATGGAGCGCGACCAAATCAAGCGCGGCGCGCTTAGTGTTGAAGATGCCAAAACAGTCGAGACGGAGCCCGCAGAATGAGCGAAGCATCTGTTCATCCCGTGAAGCTCGCTGGCGTCCACCATGCGGCCTATCGCTGCAAGGATGCCAAGGAAACGGTCGAATGGTACGGCAAAGTACTCGGCATGGATTACACGACGGCCTTTGCAGAGGATCACGTGCCATCCACGGGCGATTACGACCCTTACATGCACGTTTTCCTCGATGCGGGTAATGGCAATATCCTAGCCTTCTTCGAACTGCCAAATCAGAAAGACATGGGCCGGGACGAAAATACCCCGGCTTGGGTCCAGCATCTCGCTTTCAAAGTTGGCAGCGAAGAAGAATTGCTCGCGGCCAAGACGCATGTCGAGAGCTTGGGCATCGAGGTTCTGGGTCCAACTCACCACGGCATTTTCAAATCGATCTACTTCTTTGATCCGAATGGTCATCGGGTAGAACTAGCCACGGATATCGGCACCGATGAACAGTACGCCGAATTGAAGCGTGTTGCCCCTATGATGCTTGACGAATGGAGTCAGACCAAGAAAGCTCCGAGGCACGCCGATTGGCTGCATGAAATCGCTCGCAAGGAACACGCCGGAAGCTAGACTTTCAAAAGGCCATAGCCGGCAATTCGGAACCCTTTGTGCAGCCCTCCCGTTGCCTCGCAAAGGGAGTTTTCCGCGACGTGAATTATATCGCAACGCTGCGCACGCAGTTGCAAACCATGGGCAAAGGCTTTGTAGAGGCGCTGCCCAGCCTCGCGATTGCATTCTTCATCATCCTTATGACGTGGATCGTTGCGCGATTTGCCGTGCGCATTTCCGACGCCGTCGTTGGGCGCACCGAGATACGCAGCAGCCTGAAGAACCTTATCGATACGCTCGTCAGGCTCGGGATCTGGACCCTCGGCATCTTCATCGCGGCGGTGGTGGTCATCCCTGATCTCACGCCGGCCAGCCTGCTTGCCGGACTTGGCATCGGAGCTGTGGCGATTGGTTTTGCCTTTCAGGACATCTTCGAGAATTTCCTGGCAGGCGTGCTTATCATGCTGCGGGAAAAAATGCGCATCGGCGACGTGATCGAATGCGAAGATATCACCGGCAAGGTCGAACACATCACATTACGCGAAACGCATGTGCGCAAACTGTCCGGTGAACTCACAGTCGTGCCGAACTCCATCCTTTTCAAGAACCCGGTCGAAATCTTTACCGATGTCGATCAGCGCCGTCATCAGGTTGTAGTCGGCGTGTCATACGACACGCAGCTTGATCATGCTGCCGATATCATCCGCCGGGCGGTCGAAGGTGTCGATGACGTACTCGCCAGCAAGGGTGTTGATATCTTCGCGCAGGAATTCAATTCCAGTTCCGTCGACTTTCTCGTCCGATGGTGGGCCGGATCGACGCCGCGTGCAGGTTGGGAAAGCAAGGACAAGGTCATCCGTGCGATCAAGGCCGCGCTGGATGACGCCGGGATCGAAATTCCTTTCCCCTATGTGACGCATACTTTTAAAGAGACGGTGCCCGTCAGTCAGTTGGGTGACACGAAGCAAAAGACGCCATAAAGTCACCGACACAGGACCGGCTTTCGCGGTCAGATTCAGGGAAATATCGGTGACCCATGCACCAGGACGTTGGGCGTGAGCCAGCCTACGCGACTGACCGGCGTTCAGGAAACTTCACTGGCAATTGCTGCGGCAGTGGTCACTGCTAACGCCTACTACATCCATCCGATAATCGCCGAGGTGGCCGATTATTTTGGGGTCAGTCATTCCCGAATCGGTTTAGTCCCGGCACTCAACCAGATCGCTCTGGCCGTAGGCATTTTCCTGCTCCTTCCGCTTGGCGATCGTATTTCGAACCGCAGGCTGACGATCACCTTTGCTGCTGGTCAGACCGCTTCGATCGCCCTGATGGCCATCGCCCAAGGTTTCACGCTGTTCGTCATCGGGTCCACGATGCTCGGCTTTTTCACCATAGCGCCCTATCTTTTGCCGGCCTACGCTTCGAAGCGTGTTGCGCCGGAACGACTGGGTCAGGTGACGGCGAAATTGGCTGCGGGCGTTATTCTCGGGATCCTCATTGCACGGGTGGGTGCTGGTGTGGTTGCCGAGCATTTCGGATGGCGAATGATCTATTGGATCGCAGCGGCACTGATGTTGGCTGTCACACTTGCCTTGCCGCGACTTATGGAAGGTGGGGAACGATCCGCACGAGACCGGCAGTCCTATCTGAATCTTTTAGTCTCCATATTCCCATTGATAGGCAGACATCGGGAGATACTGTTTTCGGGTGCGATCCAGGCGCTGAACTTCGGTCAGTTCATTGCCGTATGGCTCGGCCTTGCGCTTTATTTGACCTCACCCGAAATGGGGTATGGGACGGACACGGTCGGGTATCTTGCAGGCCTTGCTGCGATCAGCATTTTCTCCACGCCCCGGCTCGGCCGGTGGGCCGACGAAGTTGGCGCCCGCAAGGCGCGGGCGATCTTCGCGTTCTGTCAACTCGCGGGCATCTTGCTCCTCTGGCCCCTTGGCGGCTCGCTCTGGACCCTCATAATCCCACTCATGATCACGAATTTCGTGGGCCCGGGTGTCGATGTAACCGGTCGAATGACTTTCCTCGCACTCGATCCGGGTGTTCGAACGCGGTTGACCACGGTTTACGTTGTCATGATGTTCATCGGTGGCGGCATCGGCAGCTATGCTGGCACGGCCGTTTACGACGCGTTCGGATGGGCAGGAACCTGCGGTCTACTTGCTCTGTGCTCGCTTGCACTAGCTTCTCTCGCGACCGCTGCCAGAAGGTTCGGCCGATAAATGGTCACGGCGCCTCTGGATCTCGCATCCGATCACGTACACCCGGACCCGTCCCACTCAATGAGCACCCACGTTCTGACCTGACCATACTTTTAAGTATAATGGTGCGGTTCTGCAGTAGCGCGCTCTTAACATGCGGCAGGTTAAGCTCCGACGATCTCATTTAAACTAGGAACGTCAGTGTTCGCAGGATCAATAGAAGAGAGGCGTTTGGCAGCGCCCGCTTCCAAAGAAAAGTTCGGGACGGGATCGGAACCCGCCTACGACGCGATCACCAAATTCGCTTCGAATGTATTCGACGTTCCCATAAGCATTCTTTCGCTTGTTTTAGAAGATGAGCATGGGTTCAAGTCTGGCCATGGCCTCGACATGTACAACGTTGAGAGGGCTCGCGCTTTGTGCGCGCATGTACTCGAGACGCTCGAGCCGCTAATAGTCCTGGACGCCCGCTTCGATCAACACGTCCCCAGCGCTCCAGCGTTTGACGGCGAGCAGGAACTACGTTTTTTTGCCGGTGACGTGACCCCCTGATTTTCCTCCAGTCTCGATTAGAGTCCGGCCCTGACAGAAGGACGGACGAGATGAAGAGAACGAGGTTTTCAGAAGAGC
>NZ_JBITWB010000007.1:0-38226 GCF_044543405.1 Qipengyuania sp. NPDC077410
GCCTCGGGATTCCCACAGCACATATATTGCTGACCAGGTTCAATGGCTCTTTGAAGTTTTCGCGAAACCCTTGCGGGGGCTTGACCGCTCACATCCTAGTCCCGGCCGCCTCTCGGTAAGAAAATTTAACGAGCGAAAACTCCAATGGCGGGGATTTTGTGAGAAATACTTTCTCGATAGAATCTAGATCCAGAATGGACCTAACTCTTAGCAGTTGGTAGCGGCGGGTTCTCAAGCGATGAACACAGGGCCGATACTTTATGGATCAGATTGAACACGATACGACGCAGTTACTCATTACTCTGACGTCCGACATCGTTGCGGCGCATGTGAGCAATAATGACGTTAAGGTCGAAGACGTGCCTTCGCTCATCACCAATGTTCATAAAGCCCTATCTTGTTTAGGCGATAACGCTTCGGCGGAAGAAGAACGCCCCGACCCGGCTGTGACGGTGCGCGCTTCAGTTAAGCACGACCACATTGTCTGCCTCGAAGACGGCAAGAAGATGAAAATGCTCAAGCGGCATCTCATGACAGATCACAACATAACGCCCGAAGAATACCGCGCACGCTGGGGGCTGCCCAGCGATTACCCGATGGTAGCTCCAGCCTATGCAGAGAAGCGCCGCGAACTGGCAGTGAAGATCGGTCTAGGTCGCAAGCCCGGGCAGCTTCGCGGTCGCCGGAAGAAGATTTCCAGCTGATCGCCTGCCGTTGGCAAAGCGCTCAGTCCTTTGATTTTTGCAGTGCTGACAGACAGACGCGGGGCGCAGGGGGATCGAAAGGAGACCGGTGATCGACACCGAGGGTTGATCGAAAGGGCAGTGCGGCTGCCTAAGGAGCCCTCACATCGAACTCCTACATCACCAAACGCGCGAAACGGAAACGTTCAACGCATTTCAGCGAGAGCCTCCAGGGTCGTAACGGCCGCAGTGGTCGGATTGCCGAATGGAGCACCATCCTTGGCGAGCCAGCGTTCATCACTTCGAACAAGCCCAAGAGCTTCGAACGAAGCTGCCTCGCCTTCGACGTTGGTGAGAGCTATCGCAGCCGGGCCGGCGTGAACGCTGCGGATATTGGTCTCGATAGCCAGCATTGTCAGGCGAGCGCGATCGAGGAGCGCTGCGGCAAGTTCGGGTAGCGGCCCAAATCGATCCATCAGTTCGGCTTCGAACGCTTCAAGTTCCAAGCGATCCTGCAGCCGCGCCAGACGGACGTAGAGATTAAGGCGTATTTCCGCCTCCGGGATCCATTCGGCCGGGAATCCACCGGGCTCCCCAGTGCGAATATCGGGTTGCCACTCACGTTGCGCTTCGCCCCGCGCGCGGCGAAGCGCGCCTTCGAGCAGATGCTGGTAAAGATCGACTCCGATCAGCTTCATGTGCCCAGACTGGGCATCGCTCAGAACATCGCCGCCGCCGCGCTGATCAAGATCAGCACCGGCGATTGCGAAACCGGAGCCAAGCTGGTCAAACGTTGCAAGCGTACGCAAGCGTTTCTCGGTCGCCTTACCTATCTCGTCCCCCTCTGCCATGAGAATGACTTGGCCTCTACGCCGCCCGCGACCCACGCGGCCGCGCAGTTGATGCAGTTGAGACAGGCCAAAGCGGTCCGAGTGCCAGATGATCATAGTGTTCGCCCGCGGTACGTCGAGCCCGGTCTCGATGATGTTAGTCGCAAGCAGGATGTCGCCTTCCCCGCCTGCAAAACGGATCATCGCCTCGTCAAGTTCGGCGGCCGGCATCTTTCCATGTGCTTCGACAAGAGTGAGTTCAGGTACCAGCCGTTCGAGCATGGCCCTCATGTGAGGGAGATCCGCAATGCGGGGTACAACGACGAAGCTCTGTCCCCGGCGCGCCTTCTCGCGCCGCATCGCAACGCGCATGGTCGTATCGTCTACGCCGCAAACTGTAGTGCGGATGGGCTGTCGACGAGCTGGCGGTGTCGCTAAGATTGAGACCGACTGCAATCCGATCATGGCACGGTGCAGCGTTCGCGGTATTGGCGTGGCGCTCATCACCAGCAAGTGCACCCCCGTATGACCGCGCAGCTTCGCCTTGTCCGCTGTACCAAAGCGCTGCTCCTCGTCGATGACGACAAGACCAAGCTTTGCATAGGAAATTGCCTTGCCCACCACCGCCGCGGTCCCGACAACCACGCCGATCGAACCATTGGCCAACCCAGCATGGACATGCTTTTTCTCGGCAGTAGTGGAAAGCCGGGACAAGCCAGCAACCTGCACACCGGTTTCAGCGAAACGGCGGGTAAACTCTTCGAGATGTTGGCGCGCGAGCACTGTAGTCGGAGCGGCGATGATAACCTGATGACCCGATAGCGCAGCAATTGCCGCGGCGCGCAATGCCACCTCGGTCTTGCCATATCCTACATCTCCGATGATCAATCGCTCCATGGGCTTGCCGGCAGCAAGATCGCCGCGCACTTCGGCAATTGCACGTGCCTGATCGGTGGTTTCATTGTATGGGAATCCGGAGACAAAACGCTCGTAGGCAGCACCATCGGGCTCCATTACGGGAGCTTCCAACTTTGATCTTTCCTCAGCCAGGGTCATCAGCGAGGCTGCAGTTTGCGCGATAGCCTCGTCTATCGCCGAGCGGCGCTTGTTCCAGCTTGCGCCTTCCAGTTTGTCGAGCTTAACGCTATCGCTCTCGCCGCCGTAGCGCCATAGCAGTCCGGCGTCTCGCACGGGCACCATGCGCCTGCCGTCATCAGCATATTCCAGAACGATTAGCTCCCCAACGCCGTCCGGCGCAGCTTCGAGGCCCAGAGCTTTGCCGAAGCCATAGTTTTCATGAATGACAAGATCGCCGATGCGTATCTCTGCGCCCCCGAACCCCGCTGGCTTTGCGAGTTGCGAACCCTGCCCGATAAGCGCGCGTGTACCAAGTATGTCCGCTGCCGCTATGAGCGTAATCCGTTTGTCCCGCGCCCCGCGATCTAGCGGCGCGACAAGCGTTGCGACTTTTCTGACATCCAGCTTTTCCAACTCGCGTATGTCGGCGATCTCCTTGTCGTCGGAAAATACGGCCTGCAACCGGGTTCGCAGGAAACGGATGTCTCGTCCGCTGCCGATCAAGGCGACGCAGCGCCCCTCGTTCTGTTCGGCGGCAATGAAGCGCTTTACTGCGCGGGAAGTAGATCTACTTTCCGCGAAGCGCGGTACGGCTTCGATCGTGATCTCTGCCTCATCAAGCAGATCGCTTTCGGTTCTCCAATGCGCGAGCGAAGCAGTCCAGCGCTTGTTTGAAACAGCGTCGACATCGGCCGCCATTTCTTTCGCTGCCCTCTCGGCGAGCCGGATAAACCGCTTGCGCCGCTTTTCAGCTTGCGGGGAAAACAATACTGTTCCGGGAGAAAGGTGGTCGAGCAGGGTCGCATCAGATGCGTTTTCGGGCTCTGCTGCGCGCCCGATCTCAAGTGCATCGCAGGAGGCTTCACGCCTTTGCGTGACCGGATCGAAGTGGTGAATTGCGGCTATACGTCCGTCTGCAATATCAATTCGCACAGGCCCGCCTGCATCGGCAGGGTACAGGTCGATTACCTCGCCGCGCACGGCGATTTCCCCTGGCTCATCGATACGGTCATCAGCGAAATAACCGCTGGCGAGTGAAGCTGCGAGAAAAGCTTCCGGATCGATGGCGTCGCCGGGGCGGATCATTGGGGGAGCAGCATCGAAAGCCGTCGGTCGCGCGTAGCGACGCGCAGCCGCCTCCCCGCTGCTTATGACTATCGCAGCGGAACCATTCTTTCCAGACGAGAGCGCTCGCAACTGGCGCAGCGCGGTGACACGCCGCCCGACATTTGCAGGAGAAGCTGGCGCGTCGTCACCTGGCAGCGCATCACTTGCGGGGAGATAGACGACCGGCGCCTCTGGAAGCATTGCGTCAAGTACTAGAGCAAGACTTTCTGCCTCGGTCTCGTCGTTGGCGAGGTATAGTATTGTCTGCTCGCCTATCGCTTGCAGCACTCGTAGAACCCTGGAACCCAAGCCGTCGATATCGCTATCGTTCTGCCTGTCATCTGGCTTGTACAACTGTTTCTTCCGTCTTCGCTAGGTGCCGGACAGCGTCCGGGTCACCAGTAATGATCGGCCCGCTCAACTTTTCGCCGGGGACCCAGATGTTGAAATCGATCTATCTTCCAGATGCGGCACGGTCTGCAGCTCCTGCAAGATGACCAACCGATCGAACGGTGCACCAGCCAATTCGTTGCGATGATACAACATCGATCAAGCGGAACTTCGACCGGTCAGGAGTTATGGCGCCTCGAAACTACGGAGATTCAGATTGTCGAGGCATTGTTTTAGGCGTTTTCAGGTTTACGGGCAGCGCTGCAGTGGGACCAATGCCCTGATCAAATTACTCGAACAGAACCTCGAGGATCTCCACTTCACCGAGGACTACGGATTCAAACACTGGCTCGTGCCTGCCCAAATCGAGATTCCCGACGACGTTTTCGTGATCGTTATCGCGCGACGCCCCGATCATTGGCTGCGGAGCCTTCATGCAACACCGTGGCATGCTCATCCGGACCTCAAGGCAATGGACTTCAGCGAATTCATCCGCTCAGAATGGCGTACAGTCTGGGATGAGGATTTTTGGGGAATGGATAGTCAGCACCCGAATTTTGGTCGTCCGATAACACAGGAAATGTGTCCTGAAGCCCGCGCCCCATTTTGCAATCCGATCGCCATGCGGACCGCAAAGTTGCAAAACTGGGTTAGCACTGCGTCACGTGCGCGCGGTCACTTACTTATCAATCATGCCGAGCTAGTCGCCGATCCCCGAGGCGTTCTTTTGCGCATTGCTTGCGCTTCGCAGACCCGTACAAGAGATGCAATGAAGCCAGTGAGCTCGTACAAAGGGCACGGCAAGAAGCCTTTCAGAATATCCACTTACCAAGAATTAAGTGAAGAAGATCTTCTCCATGTCTCACGACATATCAGCCCGGAAATCGAAGAGAAATTTCGAGTTCCCGTTAAAGGATTTGGCACAACCGCCGCCTGACGGCACTTATTGGTTGGACATTGGCGTTTCGAGAGACTGAACTCAGTAAGTGGGCAATTAGCTACTGAAAGACAGAGTTTACACGCGAGATTTCAGCACAACGCCGACATGAATTTTAAAAACGGGCGCGTGATAAAAAAGGGGCCCCATCGCTCAGGGGAAACTGAAGCGACGGGGCGCACCGTCACGGGTCGCAAGATGATGGTGAAGAGTTTCAGGATCGGGTTATCGACCGAATAATGAATGATTGTTCATTTACATCGTTCCTTATGATTTTGAGGGCCTAGAAAGCTGGCGGGGTGAGCGCAGCAGCGCGCAGCCGCGCCAGCACCGGCAACGTTGATGGGCTTCGCGCCCCCCCCCCTCTACGTGGGCAATAGAAGTCCGCTAAAGATCGGTGACGTCTGAAACTTGGCTCCAATTAAAAGGCGACATTGAGAGCAGCTTGAAAGAATGGACGTACTTGAGCCACACCCGGATCGATTTTTTAATCGATATGTAGTTAATGCTGACAATCGGCGTATTAGGAACATTCCAACCTCACTGGGCGAAGCTTAGTTCGCAACAACGTCCCCGCAGCGGGGTATTTAATTTTGTATGGAAAGCCCACGATTACTATCGAATCTGCTAGAGACATGACTGGTGGCTTGCACCTATTTCAAACCATCTAGCGGCATTTCCATGGCTATCGCTCGGCCCATGATTAGTTTAATTTTTTCTCGAAGAGGTCAGGTCACCGGCATTGCTCATCTAGGGCTAGGCGATATTACCGGCAGCGTAGTGGAGGGGCGCCGATGTCGGATTTCGAGTTTATCTTTGCGCTGTTCGGTCTCTTGCTGGGATTGTCATTAGCAGAAGTCCTCGGCGGTCTTGCCCGCGCCATCGAAAATCGACGGCGCCCCTCGTCGCCTGCGCGGATCGGCTTGCTCACGCCCCTTCTGGGGGCATTTGTCATTCTGGACCTGCTATCTTTTTGGCAAGCCGCTTGGGTGGTACGCGAAACTGTCGGTGTGTCGGGCAAAACGCTTATGGCGGTCACCGCATTCGCCAGTTCTTACTATTTCGCCGCACATCTGGTGTTTCCTCGCAATGCAGACACAGATGTAGACTTCGATGCACATTTCTTCCGAGTGAGGAGAATAGTTATCGGCATTCTGCTCGCGCTCCTTCTTTGCCAGCTTGGCTGGTATTCCACGATCCCATCTTTGGCAGCACATTTGTTCAATCCGCTCTCGGCAGCACTAACCGTGGTTCTGGTAGGGCTTATGCTAGGGGCGATGACAGTTCGTGCGCCTCGTTGGAGCCAGGCTGTGATGATCGCGCTCGTTTGCCGCTATGTTCTCGTTTATCTTCTCTAGGCACGATAGAGTAGGGTTAGCAGGCGAACAGAGCTCATCGCCGATCAGAGCGAGTAGAAACCCTTTGCAGAAATCGCATCGCTCTTCGTCGCGCTTCGAAATGTTTATCTCAGCAGTACGATACGTGAAGAGAGGAAAAGAGGTGCAATTTATTCCTTGTTTTGTTTGTCATGCGCCTTTGGGCGACGCGCTATCGATGCAGCCAAAATCGCTGCAAAGGCGCCGATGAAAACCACTCCGAGCGCGATCCAAACCGCCATCGTATCCTCCCGAGAACTTGCTAAAAAGGAATACTGGTCAACCTTCACATAGCCGTCAATGCCACTTTCCGATGACGCTGAACTATACCCTCACCTACGAAAGCATTCCGGTCACCTGAGGAACAGATTAAACGAGTGTAATTCAGTCGCTTTGCAGTCTGGCAAAATTTTGGCCGCCAAGAGACTGTCCGGTTTTGACGCAGGAAAAACCAACGCGGACTATACCAGTGGGCCAGAAAGTCGCAGATCAGTTTGCCGGGATGCAGCATGGTAGTTGCGGGTCGTATTGCACGACAACTCATTCAGAGATTGGAAAAATTCGTATAAATCTAAGGACTGCCAATAAGCCAAGCCCCTGTATGGGCCACCAATTCCATTGAGCAAACCGGCCGCCCATCCTCGTAAAGCTCGGCCTTGCTCCCACGCAACCTGGCCTTAGCTTGATCAAGAGCACCAGCTATGGAGAGGCACTCGAATTCGATTTCAGAAACCTGATCGCCACCCGCATCTCTCGTTATTAGGCAATATTGATGCATTGCTTGTTCCTCTCGAGAATTTTAAGCCGAAAAATCGACACTTAAAAGCGGTAAGTTCGAGTCCCTTAAAAGCCAGATGGCACTTTTTACAGTTAACCTGCACACGCGCAACATCGGCAAGGTTAATAAAAGTTGCCCATATGGTCTGTGTTCAATGTGAATTTTCATACCGTTTAATGGGACTATTTATTACAATTCCTCCCTATCTCAATGTGATCCATTTTGTCTCTGCGACTTCGCTGCGAGATCGCTCTCTTGCGCGGGCAGTATTGGGTGTGAACACATCTATTTTGTCTATCCGGTCGAAGTCAATCGACAATGCCCGATGGGTTCCCCCCACTATTAACCGGGAATGAGTTAAACATGGCAAGTTTGCGTAGCTCTGATTCGGCGAGAACGTGAATGGTTCGAGCCCGCTTTACATCGACGAAGCCGCGCTCGCGAAGTGAGGCAAAGCATCGATTGGCGTGAATGGGCGTCATGCCGCACGCTTCTGCGTAGTCGCACTGCCGCAGGGGCAGGTTAAGCTCACCGCTTTCAAACCGTCCATACTGCCTGAGGCGCTCGGCCAATTCACATATCAAATGCGCAATGCGCCCTTCGCCCCGCAGCCGGCCTATGCGGAAAATCCAATATTGAAGTGCTATACTCTCGCTCGCCGTGGAGGTCCAAAGGATGTGAACCATATCGGGAAAGCGGCAAAGAAGCGCATCGAGACCATCAAAAGGGATTTTGGCAATCTCTGCCTTGTCCAGCGAACGCATGCTGTAATTCGGCACTCGTAGCTGGAAGCTATCGACATCGAGAAACTCGCCATGCAGCCCGATGCCAACCGCTTGTCGATGCCCTTTTTTATCCTCTCTGTAACGCAAGACAGTTCCATGCAGGAGGTAATGGATATGCGACACTGCCTCGCCAGACGTGACCAGGTCGTTCCCAGCCTCTATCGTTACAACGTCACTCGTGGCTTCTTCTAACGCGCTCAGGACTTCAGCGCTTAATTCAGTGCGCAAGGTGCACTCTGAATAAAGTTCCGGGCACATGACTATCATCTCTCCCACCAATGGCAGGTCTGATTGCGCGTGAACGCCCTGATTCCTAGCGGGATTGGCCGCTAACTAACCTTTTTTATGTCGTTTTGTACCCGTCAAGAAACGGGCGCAAATCGTGCTCAAGTTTAGGGTAAGTGCCGAGCGCTAGGTATTACCACTAGCATTTAACCAGTTGCTATAAAGATCGCAGCTTTGCCTACAGTGCGATGGAAGGATGCTTCATAAATAGGCTTAACCTTTGTTGGGTGACGGATCGTCGATTGGCTTCACCAGTACTCGGATTGAGAGTGACGGTGAAAGGTAGGGACCATGGCAAATGAATTCGAACTTTCTGATGGTGGTGCAAACCATCAGAAACCACAGACCGAAGCTGATGTGATGACTACGGCCCAAGGTCATCCAATCGCTGATGATCAAAACTGGCTCACTGCTGGTGAGCGTGGTCCCCAACTTCTGGAAGATCACATTGCGCGAGAGAAAATCTTTCACTTCGATCACGAGCGCATTCCAGAACGCGTCGTGCATGCGCGCGGCTACGGCGTCCACGGACACTTCGAACTGACAAAAGCCATACCGCAATATTCTCGCGCAGCCATCTTCAACGAAGAGGGCGTCAAGACGCCGACCTTCACGCGTTTCTCGACCGTGGCAGGCAATAAGGGCTCACCCGATCTGGCGCGCGACGTACGGGGATTCGCAACCAAGTTCTACACTCAGGAAGGCAATTGGGATCTGGTTGGCAACAACATCCCGGTGTTCTTCATTCAGGACGCGATCAATTTCCCCGACCTGATCCACGCTGCCAAGCCCGCGCCCGATCGCGGCTTCCCGCAAGCGCAGACTGCGCATGACAATTTCTGGGATTTCATCAGCCTCAGTCCGGAATCGATGAACATGGTCATGTGGATCATGTCCGACCGCACGATCCCGCGCTCGTTCCGGTTCATGGAAGGCTTCGGAGTCCATACCTTCCGGCTGGTCAACAAGAAGGGTGAGAGCCACTTCGTCAAGTTCCACTGGAAGCCGAAGCTGGGTCTTCAGTCGGTAGTCTGGAACGAGGCGCTCAAGGTCAACGGGATGGACCCCGATTTTCATCGTCGCGACATGTGGGATGCGATCGATGCGGGCGACTTTCCCCAGTGGGAGCTGGGCATCCAGGTGTTTGACGAGAAATTTGCCGAGAGGTTCGAGTTCGACGTGCTCGACGCGACAAAGATCATTCCCGAGGAAGACGTGCCGGTCGAAATCATTGGGACACTGACGCTCGACGCGAATGTCGACAATTTCTTCGCCGAGACCGAGCAGGTTGCATTCTGTACGCAGAACCTCGTGCCGGGGATCGACCATTCGGACGATCCGCTGCTGCAGGGCCGCAATTTCAGCTATCTCGACACGCAGCTGAAGCGGCTCGGCGGCCCCAACTTCACCCACCTGCCGATCAACGCGCCCAAGTGCCCGGTGCGCCACTTCCAGCAGGACGGCCACATGGCGATGGCCAATCCCAAGGGCCGCGTGAATTACGAGCCCAATAGCTGGGGCGATGGCGATGGTGCCGGGGAGGAGCGCGGCCCACGCGCCTGCCCGATGAAGGGTTACCAGAGCTATGAAGCTCCGGTCGAAGGCCCCAAGCTGCGCGTGCGCAGCGAAACCTTCGCCGATCACTACAGTCAGGCACGCCAGTTCTATGTCAGTCAAACTCCGGTCGAACAGACTCATATGGCGAATGCGCTGACCTTCGAGCTTTCGAAGGTCGGCCGAATGAGCATTCGCAAGCGGATGGTAGGCCATCTGCGGCATATCGACGAAGGCCTCGCGCAAGAGGTTGCCAACGGCATCGGTCTTCCAGAATTGCCTGGAAAGGTACCGGCGGCGCGCGACCCGATCACAGATCTGACAGAAAGTCCCGCGCTTTCGATTCTCAAGAATGGCCCCGGTAATTTCAAGGGCCGCAAGCTGGGCATCTATATTGCCGATGGCGCAGACGCGGATGTCGTGAAGGCATTGAAAGACGCCGCGACTGGCGCTGGTGGCATGGTCGAAATCGTCGCACCGCACGTGGCCGGTGCCAAGCTGTCCGACGGCAGAATGATGGAAGCCGACCAGAAGATCGATGGCGGTCCCTCGGTGGTCTACGACGCTGTGGCCGTGGTCATGAGCGAAGCATCGGCTACGCGCTACAACACCGACAAGCCAAGCATCGACTTCGTCAACGACGCTTTCGCCCATGCGAAGTTCGTCGCCTACGTACCGGCAGTGAAACCGCTCTTCGAGACGGCGGGTGTGTGGAACTGGATGGACGACGGCTTCGTAGATGTCTCGTCCGGGAAGGACGCGGCAAGCGACTTCATCGAGACGTGCGGCGAACTGCGTTTCTGGGACCGCGAAAGCGTAAAGCAGGACTGAGCGGAAAGGACACCAACATGAAAAACAATCGAGAAATCGGGATTGCGGGAAGTGTCGCCGCGGCGGGCGTTGCGCTAGGCGCTGTCGCCTTCGGGGCTTTCCTGTCCCGTCGGCATGAGGGCGGCAGCGACAATGCGCCGAAAATGGCCCGCCGTAAGAACCACGGCGAACACGCGCTGGTGGGTCGCACGGTCACTATCCGCAGGCCCGCCGCCGAGCTGTATGCCTACTGGCGGGACTTCGGAAATTTGCCCGAGTTCATGGAGAACGTCGAGCAGATCACGAAGGAGGGTGGTGCGAAGGACCGCGCCACCTGGACAATCAAAGCGCCCGCCGGGACGATGGTGGATCTGAAGACCGAGATCACCGACGCTGTCGAGAACGAACGGATTGCTTGGGCATCGGTCGAGGGTTCGGATATCGAGACCACCGGTGAGGTGACCTTCATCGAGGCACCTGGCGATCGCGGCACCCGCGTCTCCCTACGGATAGAATATAGTGCACCGGGCGGCGCCATCGGACGTGGAATCGCCAAGGCCTTCCTGCGCGAACCCGAAGTCCAGGCCCGGCACGACCTCAAGCGTTTCAAGATGTTGATGGAAACCGGCGAGATTGCCACGTCCGCGTATCGCAAAAACGAAACGCGCAAAGCAAAACAGCAGGAGAACGCATAATGCGCGCACTCACATGGCACGGAACGCACGACGTCCGCGTGGACAGCGTGCCCGATCCAGAAATCGTCAATCCGCGTGACGCGATCCTCAAAATCACCTCGACCGCGATCTGCGGGTCGGACCTGCACCTGTATGATGGCGTCATCCCCGGCGTGGCGCCGGGCGATGTGCTCGGCCACGAATTCATGGGTGAGGTCGTGGAAACTGGCAAGGACAGCACGCTCAAGAAGGGCCAGCGCGTGGTCGTTCCCTTCACGATCAGCTGCGGCGGCTGTTTCCACTGCCAGATCAAGCAATACTCCGCGTGCGAGAACTCGAACCCGGCCGAAAAGCAGGACATGTCCGCCACACTGTACGGCCACCCGATGGCCGCGCTGTTCGGCTATTCGCATCTGACCGGCGGCTATTCGGGTGGACAGGCGGAATATGTCCGCGTGCCATTCTCCGATGTCGGGCCGATCGTGATACCCGATCATCTTGAAGACGAGAAGGTCCTGTTCCTTTCCGACATCCTCCCAACTGGCTGGATGGGGGCAGAAAATGCCGAGATCCAGCACGACGACACCGTGGCTGTATGGGGCTGCGGCCCGGTCGGCCTATTCGCGATACAGTCTGCGATCGTGATGGGGGCAAGCAAGGTGATCGCGATAGATCATTACCCTCACCGGCTCGAGCTGGCGAAGCAATTGGGCGCAGAAGTCATCGATTTCCGCACGACCGACGTGCGCGAAGCCCTGATGGAAATGTCGGGAGGAATAGGCTGCGACGCGGTGATCGACGCTGTCGGCATGGAAGCGCATGGCTTCGCGATCGATAACATGATCGACATCGCCAAACAGAAGGTCGGCATTGGCGCCGATCGTGCGAGCGCCTTGAAGCAGGCCATTCTGGCAGTGCGTCCGGGCGGCCGGGTGTCGATCCCCGGCGTCTATGGTGGGATGACCGACAAATTCCCGCTTGGTGCGCTGATGGAGAAGGGACTCCAGGTTCGCAGCGGACAGACCCACGTCCAGCGCTATACCAAGGATCTGCTCGAAAAGATCGAGGACGGAACGCTCGATACGACATTCCTGATTTCGCATCGGTTGCCGCTCGAAGACGCGGCGCGCGGCTACAAGTGCTTCCGCGAAGAACAGGACACATGGACAAAGGTGATCCTTAAGCCCGGCATGGAAAGGCAGGCAGGCGCATGACCAACAATTCCGTCGAAAAGCTTTCAGGTTTTACGTCGTCACGGGAGCATCGAGCGGCATCGGCTTGGAATTGGCCAAGCTCGCGGCGCAGGACGGCGCGGCGTTGCTTCTGGTCGCTGATCGAGACCTGAGCGACGCAAAAAGGGTTGTTCAGCAATGCGGCGCATCGGAAGTCGAGACGCTGGAGGTCGATCTGGCCACCGTGGAAGGCATTGATCGCGTTATCGAAAAGATCGGCAGCCGATCGGTAGACGGATTAATGGCTAACGCCGGCCATGGTCTCGGGGAAGCCTTCCTTACCCAGAAGTGGGACGAGATCGCTCATGTTATCGACACCAATATAAAGGGCACCGTTTCGCTCATTCATAGGATTGGTGGCGATATGGTGCTGCACGATAAGGGCCGGATACTCGTGACCGGCTCGATCGCTGGCGATATGCCTGGAGCGTATCAGCTTGTCTACAATTCCACCAAAGCCTTCATAAACGACTTTTGTGTCGGATTAGCCAACGAGCTCAAATCCACGAGCGTTGTTGTCACCTGCCTTATGCCGGGAGTTACCGATACGCAATTTTTCGAACGCGCGGGCATGGAGGATACACGCGCAGGTCAAATGAAAGATAAGGCCGACCCTGCCAAGGTAGCACGCGATGGGTACAACGCACTGCTGAAGGGCGAAACTCAGGAAGTCAGCGGGATTATGAACAAAATCCAGGATTTGTTCGCGGACCTTCTCCCGGATGAGTTAGTTGCCCAGATGCACCGCCACCTGGCTAAGCCCTGACACGATCGGGCGCGGCCGTTGGTCCGTTGCTCTCGTCTGGATCCAAACCGCGAGTAATGAACTCCCGCTTTGCCAGTCTCACTAGGGCAAATGGATACCGCGAGATCGCAGCCACCCGTCCATTCGGTCGCAATTAAGCGGGGGGTGGAATTTTGGACGGTTAACAGATGCGCTAGGCAGAGGTTCGTGCCGCGAAGAAGGCGCGCGATGCTTCAATCATCATTTCGAGAGCTGCCGCGACAGCCTGCTCGCACGCTGTTTTTCGACCAATGTCGCCGAGATGGAGCGACTTGTGGCGAACCCCTTGCGCATATGCAGTAGCAATATGGATCAGCCCAACCTCTTCATCGCCTTCTCGCGGCCCAGCGAAGCCAGTGATCGCGACGGCAAGATCCGCGCCACTTTTTTGTAACGCGGATCTCGCCATGGCTATGGCTACATCCTTTGCAACGCCCCCGCATTCTTCAACGCGGTCCCGCTCCAGCCCAAGCATGTCACACTTTGCATCGACCGTATAAACGACGAAGGCGCGCTCCAAGATCGAGCTTGCATCAACGTCCGACACAATTGCGCATGCAAGCATTCCGCCGGTGCAGCTCTCCGCCGTCGCGATCTTGAAATGGCCCGGCAGCAAAAGCTCGCCCAGATCATGCACCAAGGTGGCGATTGCGTGTTTTGTCATTGCCTTGTTCAACCAGGATAGTTGTCCGCTTTCAGCAGCCGTGCGAGATGCGCGGCGTTTGAAGTCACCATGGTGGCAGTCTCGTCGATTTTCGAAGGTGTGGATTTCAGATCCTTGAAGTCGACAGATCCCATAGCTTCGCCAACCCAGTAACACGCCGCAACGGCTGGGATAGTGAAGCCGGTATCGTTAAGTGCCTGAAAGGCAGTCGCTGCGACGCTATGCGCGCCATCCTCGTTTCCAACAACCGCGACAACAGCCACCTTCGAGTAACTTGGCATGCGCCCCTGATCATCTGTTTCCTCAACGAAAGCATCCATGCGCTCCAGCGCACGTTTCGCGACACTTGACATCTGACCCATCCAGATTGGTGTCCCAAAAATGAGGATATCGTGCGCCAGGATTTCATCTCGAATTTCAGGCCAGGCATCATCGTTACCTTCATCAGAGGTTACGCCGGGCTTGATATCGTGATCAACGAGACGGATTGTTGGACTAACTTCGATCTCCAGGCCGGAGAATTTTTCCGCAAGGAGGTTGATGAGGGCGTCGGTCGAAGATTGTTCATTCGAAGAGGCCTTGAGCGACCCATTCAGAGCGATTGCTTTGAGTTTAACCATTTCAATACTCTCTCATTCGCTGGGTGACTAACGCTGCTTCAGTGCATTCAAAGTTCCGGTTCGCTATTATTCAAGTTCCGTTTCGCTATTATTCAACAGCACATGTATCTCTTACCACGGTCTTGCGGGTACCAACGCGTTAAAGGGGCGATAAGACCTGAGCCTGGGCAATAACGCGTCTGTCGCGTTCCCTGCTTATCGGCATCGCGCCCACGACGCTTGCGCGTCCGCCGCGAACAATGCTGAAGTTCACTGTAAGCATTTGGACAGTGAACGTTTCTGCCTCGTTGCCCGTTCCCTTTGTAATAATGGAACTCCTGCTGCGATGATACACTGTTGAGTGGTCGGTACTGCGCAGCCCGACCATCCAGCGCATGATTTAAGAGCTAAACGAGGTTCGGTATGACGCAACGCAACAATGCCTTCATGCAATATCTCATTCCCAAGCGCTTCGTCACCGAGTTCGCTGGTCGCGTCGCCCGGGCGACTGCCGGGTCGCACACGACGAGACTTATCCGATGGTTCGTCAAGAAATACGGCGTGAACATGGAGGAGGCCTTGGCCCCGGATGTTGCGAGCTATGCAAGCTTCAACGACTTCTTCACTAGGCCACTGAAGCCCGGGAGCCGACCCTTGGCAGATGCGGACTTCGTCTCGCCAGTAGATGGCGCTATCAGCAAATTCGGTGCCATCGACGATGCCCACATCATCCAAGCCAAAGGTCACAGATATACAGTGACGGAGCTGCTGGGCGGCGATGCCGTGCTCGCTGACCAGTTTCACCACGGTAGCTTCGCCAACCTCTACCTTTCTCCGCGCGATTATCACCGCATTCACATGCCTTGCACCGGCACTCTGGTCCAAATGGTTTACGTCCCAGGCAGTCTGTTTTCCGTCAATCCGGCGACAGCTCGTTCCGTGCCGGGGCTCTTTGCGCGTAATGAACGGGTGATTTGCGAATTTCACTCAGAAGAGCATGGGCCTTTTGTGATGGTGCTTGTCGGGGCGACAATAGTCGGCAGCATGGCGACTGTATGGCATGGCATCGTCAATCCCATACGTACCGGATTGCCAAATAGATGGACATACAGCGACCAATCCATACACCTGTGGAAGGGCGAAGAAATGGGACGGTTTTTACTTGGATCGACAGTGATTACCCTGTTTCGGAAAAACGCCATTCGCTTCAACGAAACATGGAAACCGGAACGGTCCGTTCGACTGGGCGAGTGCATGGGCAACGAAGCACGTTAAACCTTGGATCAGTTCAAATTGGCACCCCACTAACGCAATACTTTACCCACTCGTTTGCTTTGCCCTTCCGGAAAGCCCATTACCGTTGAACGGGGGAGGTGCTCCACCCGTCCAGAGCAAGTGAGGGTATCATGTTCGGCTTCGATCCCTATCACGTGTTGCTCGCCACGGCTGGCTTGGCGATCATCGTCTCCTACTGGTCGCCCCGTTTTATTTCTGGCCGCGAACCTGCCGCTTCGGCTCTTCTCGTCCTCGGCGGATTTGCCGCGTTCGCATGGGTGCCTGGCATGCCTGACGCCATCAATCCCGTGGGGTCTCCGCAAATTTGGGAGAAGGCAGCCGAGATGTGCGTCATCCTCGGTCTGTTCGGGACTGGTCTGCGAATTGACCGGCTTGTCGGTCGAGATTTGTGGAAGCCAACGTTCCGGCTGCTCGCGATCGCCATGCCGCTCACGATCCTGGCACTCGCACTGGTTGGATGGCAGGCCGCTGGCATGACCCTGGCAGGGGCGCTTTTGCTCGGAGCAGTGTTGTCGCCCACCGATCCGGTCCTTGCAGGTGAAGTGCAGGTTGGTCGCCCGACAGAGGGCGGTGAGCATCAGGTTCAATTCGCGCTAACGACTGAAGCAGGTCTCAACGACGGGCTGGCATTCCCCTTCGTTCATCTGGGGATATCGATCGCAACCGCGGGCGCGTTGAGCGTCGGTCCGTTCACCGAGTGGGCGTTGCGGGACGTATTCTATCGCGTGATCGTCGGTGCAGCGGGTGGTGCTGCTGTGGGCTGGCTGTTGGGCAAGTCGCTGTTCGACTGGCCCGAAGGAAATGCCCTTTCGAAAACCCAGACAGGCGTCGTAGCCTTTGCTGGCGTGATCCTTGCCTATGGGCTGACCGAACTGATCGAGGGGTACGGCTTCATTGCAGCATTTGTTGCTGGCCTAGTATTACGGCGGGAAGAATCCGAGAACGACTTTCACCAGCGATTGCACGATTTCTCCCAATCAATCGAACACACGCTAACCGCTCTATTACTCGTAGCGCTGGGCGCAGCACTACCGAGCCTTTGGCCATATCTCGGATGGCCGGAGGTGATCGTCGCGGTCGCCCTGATCTTTGTCGTCAGACCAGTTGCCGCGTGGTTCGCGCTCTCGGGACTTGGTCTGCGATGGCGCGCACGCGCGGTAATGGCATTCTACGGCGTGCGGGGGATCGGATCCATCTACTACCTCGCCTATGCCGGGCACCATGTCGAGCTTGTCAACGAGGGAGCACTATGGGCGACCATTGCTTTTACGATCGTCGTTTCGACCTTGGTGCATGGTTTGACTGCAGGTCTTGCTGTGGAGCGAGTGATCGAGGAAAAATGAGGCGTTCCGAAGTGTCGCCGCTGTTTAGTTTTCCGGCGTAGGTACGTAACCCTGACCGCGACTTATCCGGTATGGCCCGCGGCGCTCTGACAAGCTCTTTCCCTTCCAGCTTAATGCTACCCATTCGTGACCGGCAAGGTGATCGACTGCTTCATGGACGCGCGGCATCGCCGCGCGCCAGCCGTTCTTGCTGGGTGAAGCTATCCTTCGTGCGACTTCGCTAGGGCATATCGTCGCGTCCGCCTCTCTTTCTCCCAACATTGCCAGGACTGCAGACTTTGCAATCTTGTCCGTCACTTCCGCTTTCCTCCTGACGTCATGAGATCAGGCTTTTTCGGGGGCTTCCAGTCTGGGGGCAGAACAGGGCGCTGCCGGCTCGTGCCCAGTCCCATCGTACCTGGCTGCTGGCGAGCCAGCCCCGACGTATCGGCGGCTTCAGCATCTGTGGCTTCTGCTCCGCCTCGCATGAGATTGATGCGGTCACGAATTTGCCGTGCTTTCTCGAAATCGAGATCGCTGGCCGCGATTTCCATTTCGCGTTGGAGATCCTCGAGGGTCTTGCTCATTTCCCGTCAACGTGCGGACATCCGCTTTAGTGCCGCTGGATTTCCAAGTTCAGCCACGAAGAGAAGCACAGCAATGGGAGGAGGCTGCCTTTTTCATGCCGGCCATGCGAGGGCGGATCTAAGGTGGGGGATACGCGTACACTACCGCATTCACATCCTTGCGCCGCCCACAGCAACAGCTCTGACACCTTCTATGCGCGCATCGGTACGGACCTTAAGCCATGACTTACCTACAGCTTTTACTTGGCCTCGTTCTGCTCATCGGAGGAGGTGAACTACTTGTGCGAGGCGCTGTTCGCATCGCGGAGCATCTCGGCCTCTCACCGATGCTCATCGGCCTGACAATTGTAGGCATGGGAACTTCCATGCCTGAACTGGCGGCGAGTATACAGGCGGCCTTGGCTGGCTCGCCCGGACTGGCCCTTGGGAACATCGTCGGCTCGAACATAGCAAATCTTTTACTCATCCTCGGAGTAGCAGCTGTGATCGCGCCTTTTGCGGTGCCGCGAAGGGTTCTCTGGCGTGATGGCGGGGTGGGATTGCTTTGCATCGGCATGCTGATCATTGCGGGCCATACGGTCGGTCTGACCCGAGCCGTCGGAGTGGTCTTCGTCTTCGGTATTGTTGGATATATCTATCTTGCCATTCGTCAGGAGATGGAAGGTGGTGAACACGGAGCTGTCTTCGATAAGGCCATGGCGCTTGAAGAGATTGACCCCGCACTGGTCCCGAGGGCGGAATCACGCGGCTCGGTAGTTCTGGCAATCGTTTTCCTGCTCGCAGGAATGGCTCTGATCATCTGGGGCGGCAGCTTGCTCGTCGATGCTGCGATTAACATCTCGGCCAGTTTGGGCGTATCGGACGAGGTGATCGGCCTGACAGCAGTGGCGGTCGGTACATCACTGCCGGAATTGGTGACGTCGGCGATCGCAGCGCTCAAACGCGAAGGCGAGATCGCTCTCGGCAACGTATTGGGTTCGAACATCTACAACGTTCTGTTTATCGGGGGCATAACCGGGATGGTATCGCCGACGCGGATACCTGCGAGCATTTTGCACTTCGATCTTTGGGTCCTGCTATGTGTTTCCGCGCTGGTGATGGCCTTCGCTTTCACAGGCAAACGGCTGTCCAGACTGGAGGGTGGTTTTCTGGTTGCGGGGTATGCGGGGTACACTGCATTTACAGCTGGGCTGTGGGGATAGGAACGGGGCGGTCAATGCGGTGCGTCCTCATGTCGGTGTGCACGCCCGCGCTGACATAACGAAATTTGATGCTTGGACGTTGGCGACAGGATATTCAGTCGAGAAGCTCCTCGTCGTCTCGCGCACTGAACGCAGCAGGCCGACAACGCACCGCCCATTTCTCAAGTTTTGTCCACCTTATAATCTCAATGTGCATAACGGGTATCCAGGTGGGTCGTGCCTGTTTGCGTCAGTTCAACCGAAGGCGATAAGTACCGAATACGCGTGCGTCACGAGCGCTGAAAGTACTGGCCGCTCCGAAGCTGAACCCGGACCTTTCGCCTTGTTTGCGGTATCCAAAGGTCAGTTGCGGCGCGAGATTGCTGCGCAAACTGACTTCGTGCCGCGCATATGTCAGATCGCGAGCTTGCAGGTCGTATCCATGCCCGAGAGTAAAGGTGGCGTCTCCTGACAGAGCAATAAGCTTTTGAGCTATTCCGAAGCTCGCTGTCCCACCCAAAGCCTGTGTGCTTGCAGTAACGCCGAACCGGCCGGTCGAGATGGTATCCGCTGACGTTAGAAGTGTATCCCCCGCCAGCTTCAGCTTGGTTGCGCCCACGCTCGCATAACCGTCGAATTCCCAGCCCTTCAGATCAAAGCCGGTTGCTGCTTCCACAAACACCGTCTTGGCGCCGTCGCCAAAACGCATCGCCCCTGTCCCTACAGGGGTGCCAAAGACCGAACCGGTTTCGGAGATGAGGCCAAGCTTTAATGAATGATGGCCTTCCCGCAAACCTGCTGCAAGACCACTCGTTGACGCTCCGTTTCGCCTACCAATCTGGCCGTATACGGACAGTCTGACCGAACCCATCTTACGCTCCAGGCCAACGCTGGTTTGGGCGATGGGGTTGTAAGCGAACATTGCATCCGAAGTCGGCGCCATCCCCAGGATGTCATCCATAATATTGTCGCTAGAATTAAAGCCCGCCGTGATTGTCGTCATTTCATCTGTGCGCAACGCGAGAGCAGCATTGGTGAGCCGGTTTTGAAGAACTGGATTACCTGACGCATCGCGATGTTCTGTTTCGAATGCCGTGTAGCCAATAGTTGCTGACGCCCGCGCGGTCACGAAACCCGTCGAGCCAGCATTATGCTGCGCTTCTACGCGACGACGAAGCCAGGGTAGATCTCGCTGTGATGGCCTCACGATGAGACTCGAGATATCTCCGGAAAAATCGCGTCCGAATTTATCGAGGATGGTGACCTCCTCGAAAGCTGGTTCGATGGACTGCGGACCATTTGAGAATACGTCGCTTACAAACATAGCTGCTCCGTTCAAGACACTTGAGGCTTTGCCATTCGAAAGCGTTGGCTCAATTGGAGAGAGTGCGGCGTAGGCATCTACCAGGCCATGACCGAAAACCTCGTCAACGCCCTCATCGCCGATGTCCCTTGCTGTGCTGAGAATAATATTTCCAGCATCCACTCCGGTCAATTGCGGCCACTTCGACATGATCATCGCCGCAAGCGACGTAACCACAGGTGCGGCTGAACTTGTCCCGCTAAAAGCGACAATTTGCCCGTTCACATCGTGCGTGATGTTAGTGCCTGCAGCGGCCACACATCGTTCCATAACCGCGCCGCAGGCATTCGAATAGCTTGCCAGAGAATGATCGGTGTAGCTTGGGTTCAGCGCAACGACGAAAAGTATAGCCTCGGCGTTATCGTCCGTCAGGTCGAGATAGTTGCTGGGGTTGGGCGCAGCATCGTTGCCAGCACTGTTAATTAGAAGACCACCGAACTCGCGATATTCACGCAGAACATCCTGCATGGGAGCGGACACGATATCGGGCTCCACGCGACCCAAAGACATGTTCAGGAGCATTATGTCCTTTTCAATCGCATATCGGATGGCATCGGTCTGGCGAAACCCGTAGAGGCGCTCGCCATCCCTGAGGGCATCTACGCGCAAAGCGACGATGGTGGCGTCTGGAACGAATCCCTGGACACCTACGCCATCATTTTTTGCAGCAATTATGGCTGCGATTGGTGTTCCGTGGGTTGAGGTATCGTCTCCGGTGTTTTCGCCGCCTTCGCGCTCTTGCAAGACACCGTTTATCATCTGCCCACCGAAGTCTCGGCTGAGCTCTCGATCGACTTGACCGTCTAGCTCCGGAATGACGTTGGCCCCATCGTCGAGTATGCCGACCAGCACACCTTTCCCAGTCCAACCGCTATCCAGAGCGTACAACGCATTGATATATTCGGCTGACGTATAATTTGCGCGGTATTCCGCGTCATCTCGAGCCGATCGCTTAGGTTGCTGGTTACGTGGAGTTATCACGAAGCCGCTTGGCGGCGGCGCAGGTGTGCAATCCGGCTCGCACGCTGGAGGGGCCGGGGGTGCGGGACTTGGGGTCGGCGCCGGGGTAGGAGATGGTGTGGGAGTAGGCGTCGGCGCGGGTGCAGGGGCTGGCGTGGGTGCAGGGCTTGGCGAAGGTGCAGGAGAGGGTGCCGGTGCAGGGGCAGGGGCCGGCACCGGTGAAGGTGCTGGACTGAAAAGCGGAGGAACGGGACTCGAAGAAACAGAACCGCCACCGCCTCCGCAGCCAGCCAGAGCATGCGAAGCGACACCGACAAGCAGAGCGGCCATGCAACGATTATGTGCGAGAACTTTCAAAACCGGCGTCCCTGATAAGATGCGTGCGTCGGTTATGTGATGGAATTATTGCGATATTCTCAAAATTTCGAGGGTGCGAATACGGCTTTGCTCCGTCTGAGCATGCGCGCCGGACTGAGCGAGGTCAACCACCAGGCACATTCTAATAGAGATCAGCAGCGACGCGAACGGGTGTCTGACTGAACTATCTGGAACAATCGCCGTCTTTCATTCGCTTTTGCTAGGCCCCCGTAGCCAAGAGTTTGAAGAAGGGAAAAGACATGGACCAGCGCAAGAACAATAACACCGATGGTGATCCAAGGGACATTGAAGATTTCCCTGGGGAGCCCAAGCAGACCCGCTTACGCGAAGCCGCGCATCGTGACGGCCGTCTTGACGAAGATCAAGGCCAGATCCAGCGGAGCGGCCATACGCCGGGTGGAAAAGATCTCCCGCGAGGCTCCGAGCCATCGACAGGCGCTGCCAGTAGGCACCGCCGCTAATATCTAATCACGGAGTGGCGTGCGGATCGCGGCTCACTGCTTCGCAATCACACCATTTGGGAGACCAGCCCATGGAACTCGATGATCATAAACGCCTGGCCGAAGGTGGCGCAAAACAGCGGTCCTCCGACAAAGATCGCCGTACGTGGAACCCGGAGTTATCAGAGGAGGCCAGTCAGGCGCTGACGAACCAAGGCACGGCAAAGCCGGGGGATTATCCGGATCGTGATGAAACACCGGCCTAGCTGACGCGGCCCGATAAACTTCAGGGCAACTATCCGAATCGTTCTCCTCATGTTCTACGCCCGTGATGGGGAAAAACGAACCGCTTCGACCTGTCTGGACTGCAAACCTTGGCACGTTGATGGAAGCAGGGGCGACGGTTCGGGCGTGCTGTGACGGTGCGTGCAAGAAATGGAAAGATATCGATCTGCAAGCGCTCGCCGCCGTCAAGGGCCGCGATTATGACCTATGGAACAAGCGATCGGTATGCCGCCTGACTGAAGGATGCGAGGGTCCCGTGAAGTTCCGGTTCGGTGGCTTTGGAATGATGCGGGCTTTGTATGATTGATGACAGGGCATCTTGTCCATCCGAGCCAGCGCCATGTGCAATCTCTACCGCATGTCAAAGAACGTCGACGAGGTGGCGAGGTGGTTCTCCCCCAGTAACACGGCGACAGGTGCGAACTTAGGTGCTGAGGTTTACCCCGGCTATCCGGGGACGGTGATCGCGCGTGGTGAGATCCGGTTCATGATCTGGGGCGTTCCGCTGGTGCTGAAGAGCAAGAAGGCCGGCAAGAATTTGAAACCCTAGCCGGTCAACAATGCGCACACCGACAGGCTGGATAGCGATATGCGGCTCGTCAGTTTCGAAAAGCGTCGATGCCTGCTGCCGCTCAGCGCATGGGCGGAGGCCGAGGGGGCAAAGGGAGGAACGACACGCACCTGGCTGACCGTGCCTGATGTGGATCTGTTCGCCATTGCGGCGATCTGGCGCGATAGCGATGAATGGGGTCCGGCTTATTCGATGGTGATGACCGATGCGGTCGGTGATGCAGCGCAAGTCCCTACCCTCATGCCGGTCATCCTCAAACCTGCTGACTACGATACATGGCAGAACGACCGCTCTGACACGGCGAAGGCGCTGTGCACAGCTTGGGCTGGCGACCTCGCTATCGATCGCACTGGCGAGCCGTGGTTTCGCAAGTCAGCGAAATAGGAAATAGAGCGTCGGTGCGATCATTAATGCGAGCAGGAGCCAGAACTCGATTGCCTCCGCGTAGCGCTTTATCCCCATTCGTTCAGATATCCCTTTACCGCCTCGCGACATTTTGCCTCGTCGGCTTCCGGGCACCGCGTAACCTCGTCATTGCAGGACGGCGCTGTTGCAATGTCGAAATACGTAGCGAGGGTCGTGGGATCTTCATTCTCTCGCCGTTATTCATCGACGAGCGCCGCATCGATCATCGCCTGCCAGATATCGGCCGGTCCGCCTTCGCATTCGGTCAAGCCACCGGCTGCGGTTAGCATTTCGTCCGAAGGTTCGCGGAGGGCCTCGAGGACGGCGATGGCCAGCTCCTCCAGATTGAACTCGCCGTTCAGTTCTGCGGCTTCGACATCGTGAACCTCGATGATAGCATCCTTGCTCTGGCGTTTGAGTTCCTTGGCGATAGCGGTGGTCAGGGTTTCGATCATCTTTTGTTCCTCTACTCTTTAGCTGCCTACGCCCGCTTAGCCGGTTCGCCAAGTCTTTGCAGATGCTAGCGAAACATGTCGGGCTTCCCTGTGCTGCGTGGGTGAGACGGGAGCGCTAGCCCAAATGAACGAATTGATATCGCTGACATCTGGCTCCCCTTTCCGGCGTGCCACTTACATGAAAAAGGGCACGGCAGATCGCTCCGCCGTGCCCGGTAATTGAGTTAATAGCTTTAGAACCGGACGCCGAGGCCAAGCAAAACCTGGTGGCGATTGAGGTCGACGTCTACGTCGACATCGGTATCGCTGTAATCGAATGCGTTATACTGCGTGTAGACATATTCGAGTTTCGCGTAGCTGCTGCCAGAAAGCTGAACTTCAGCCCCGGCGCCAACATGGAAGCCGTCAAGGTTCTCGCCTTCGTCGAAGTCATCAAGGATGTTTTCGAAGTCCTCGTAGGTGAGCCTGATACGCCCGTTCGAATAGCCGGCTTTCCCGTAAAACAGCGCGTCGGAGTCGATCATGTAGCCCAACCGCCCGCCTACGGTGAAGTTGCGTCCGGCCTTGAGGCACAGTTCGTCGGCGCCGTAGAGTTCCGAGCAAATATCGGTGGATGCGAAGTCAACTCCAGCATAAGCACCAATCGAGCCGCTACCGTAGTTGTAATCGTACCCGATCTCACCGCCGTAAGCGATGCCATCGGTGCCGTCGCTTTCATTGTAGCTGTCGACGCCGTCATCGTAATCGACATCCAACGACACGTTATCGTAGCCAGCGCGAACTTCGATACGCGGGCCACCCATAGTTGCAACATCTTGTGCGGCAGCTGGAACGGCCAGCGCTCCGATGACCGCAGCGACGCCAAAAGAAACTGATTTCATTGAAAATATGCCCTCGGTTTGCACCCGCATGGTGGCGGGGCGGCGGGCCTTTAGCAAAAATCAGGGCCCGAACAAGGCGGAAACAAATAACAAGGGTTGAGAAGCCAACGCGCTACACTTTGGGATGCTTGGTCTGATCCTTAACATCGATGTGCCTGATATCGGAGCTGGGATCGCGTTCTATTCTGAAACTATTGACGTAACGGTGGGCCGCCGCATTGATGTTGGCTTCGTTGAATTGCTTGGAGCAGAGACCAAGGTAGACCTGCTGAAGAAGGCTACCGGTACAGCTATCGGTCCCCCGAATGGCGGTGTGTTACGATACGATACGGGCGGCGCCCGTCCCCATCCCCGCCGACTTTTCAGTCGATCACATTCAGATCGCCCCTTCCAGAGTTTTGGCCACTGGAGCAGTACAGGAAGAGCAGGCTTGCACATCCGCTTACGAACACCTTGTAATGTTCGCAGATCAGTTCGAGCACAGATTCTGCCTGATACAGTTTTGCACGGAAGCTCATGATGACTTACCTGCATAGGTGATAAGCAGAGGCCGGAATCCCGTTATCAACTCGCATCGGATTTGATCGCCCGTGACTTGAACTGGGCCGCTTGCAGACTGTCTGGTCCTGGAAATGAGAAGCTGAGTTCGGACGTAGTATTAAAATGCCTTTCGGCTGAACGTCGCAGCCAAATTGCCAATGCGGGCTACTGTAATCTGCGACAGCAGGCTTGTTCTCTTATGTCGGCGTCGTTCGTTCCCTAACTACCGGTTCGTCTTCCAGCGCAAACGCTGACGGCACCCCTTATTGCTCATCAAACGCTCGTCGGCATTCTTGATGTGCTTGAAGTAAAGGGCGCCGCCGAGTGCTATGCCATCAGTTAATACTGCGCGCTTAAGGATATGAGCGCCTGGCGGCCCAATCCCGGCACTGCAAAGTGCGGGTTGCGAAGTTTCGAGATGTAGCGCTCGTCTCCGATATTCTTTACATTAAGCCTGACAGCAACATTGTCGCTGATTTCGTATGCCGCGAAGGCATCGATACGGACATAACCGTCGGCTGAGATCAGATTGGCCGGATCGGCGAAGCGGCCAGTCTGGTGATAGACGCCCCCACCTATGGCCAAACGGTCAAAGACAGCGAGGTTTGCAGTCAAGGAGAGGTTCCCGACGGGAGTATTTGGCAGTCGGTTCCCCTCGTTGGCCACGTCGCCGCGCAACTCGCTTTCAACGTAGGTGTATCCGCCGAAAACCGAGAGGGGACCGACGTTGCCTGTTGCTCCGACTTCGAAACCGCGGATGCGCGCCTCATCAATGATATCGGTTACCGCGCCGAGCCCATCAGTGTTGATGATGTTGCTGCGTTCAACTTGAAAAGCGGCTGCCGAAAATTGCAGCGCGCCTCCCATAAGATCGGCTTTGGCACCAATTTCGTAATTCTCAGTCTCTTGCGGCGCATAGGTGTCGTTGCTGATTGCGATGTTACCGGACCCGGCACCCACGTCCGTTCCCGGCGGGTTCTTCGCGTTCGCGTATGAAGCATAGAGGCTAACCCACGGTAGAGGCTTGAACACGGCTCCTGCCTGCCAGGTTACAAAATCCGTTTGCAGTGAACCGCGGAACGTGCCGCCGCGCTGCGAACCCGAACCTGATGCGCGGAAATCTGTGTAGCGGATGCCGCCGCTGATTATCAGTTCCGGAATGATTGCTATTGAGTCGTAAGCATAGAAACTGATGTCTTCTGCCTCGGCAAGGCCGGGTATTGCTGCGGGCGTAATCGCTCCTGTCCAGGGGTCGGATGGGTTGGGGTCACTCAGGCTGGTGCAGTTGAATGCAGTGATATCGGTCGTAGTGCAATTGCGGCTGCCCGTCGCAACACTGTAATTGAGATTATAGGTGTCGGCCCAGCCGTATTCGACTCCGACCGAAAGGCTGTGCTGGACTGAACCGGTAAAAAACTCGCCTGACAAATTCGCAGCCGCGGTCATCGTTTCTGTATTCGAGTTGCGGCTCTTGGTATTGCGCCAGACCAAACCACGCGCCACGTTGCCAGCACTGTCGTCAGGATTTGTCACGATATAGTTCATATCGCTGTCGGAATAGCGCAGCAGTGCAGACGCGTTCCAGCCGTTGCCGAAGTCATGATCGAACTGGAATGTCGTGGTATCGACCCGCGTTTCCTGGAAATCGCGGACCAGCAGGCCGTAGAAGTTGTTGTAATCGACATCGGCCGGCCGGCGGATATTTGGCAAGTCGGGATCGGGCTGCAACTGTCCGTTCGATGTCAGCGGGATGCCGTAATCGGGCAGAGCGTCAGTCTCAAAATGGTAATGAGTCAAGCTCGCCACGGTCGGCGTGCCTACGCCGAAGGCGATCGATGGCGAGACACCCCAGCGATCGTCGTAGACCGCATCGCGACCAGGCGTTTCCGAATCATGGAACAGGCCGACCACTCGAACGGCAACTCGCTCGCCGATCTGGGCGTTCACGTCACCTGTCACACGGTATAGATCGGAAGTGCCGACAGTCCCTCTCGCGGTAGCGAAATTACCCGCTCGAGCGGTCTTGCTCACGATGTTGATGCCGCCGGCTGCCGCGCCGCGCCCGCCGAAAGCGCCGCTCGGGCCCTTGAAAACTTCGATCCGCTCGACAGCGAAGGTCTCGCGGGTCTGGACGCCGATATCGCGCGCACCATCGACAAAAATGTCGCCGGTCGCATCGACTCCGCGGATCAGCGGTATGTCGGAGGCTGAAGTTCCGCCTTCGCCTGCACCAAGCGTGATGCCGGGAACTGTCCGTAATGCATCCTCGAACGAGAAAGATGCCGTTTCCTTCAGAGTGTCTTCGTCGATAACGCTGATGATGCGCGGCGTGTCTAGGATTGGCGTAGGCACTTCGTCCAGGGAGACGTCCCCATCACGCTCCCCCTTCACGACGATGTCGTCTTTTTCTTTGAAACCACCCGACGTTCGCTCTTGCGCAGCGGCAGGAGCGGTGGCGATGAAACCGATGCAGCCCAGCGCGATAAACGACGCGGTCCGGGAGCCGTTTGCGGTCTTCATGATGATGTTACCCCTCAATAGTGTGGGGCCGCCCATGGAGGCGCTAAAACCACCTGTCAATGAAAATGCGACTTATTCGCATTAGCACTCTACGCATCTGCCCAGCGTCTCATAAGGTTGTGATAAAGGTTAGTTAGTTCCAGCACTGCTAAATCTGACGCGCCCCGCTCGGTCGAGAGCAGGCGGACGGTTCGGTCAAGCCGATACAAATGCTCGCGAGCGCTATCGTCGCGCACCATGCTCTGGAGCCAAAAGAAGCACGCTGTTCGCTCGCCCCGCGTAACCGGCATCACACGGTGCACACTCGACGCCGGGTAGAGCACCAGATCTCCCGCATTGAGCTTCACCTGATGCTCGCCGAAAAGGTCCTCAACCACCAGTTCTCCCCCATCGTAGGAGGCTGGGTCGGCCAGGAAGAGGGTCGCTGAAAGGTCACTACGGATGCGAAAATCGCTTCCCGCCAAACGGCGTATCGAATTATCGACATGGGCGCCGAAGGCCTCGCCTTCCGCATAGCGATTGAACAGAGGAGGAAAAACCTTGAGCGGAAGCGCTGCCGCCACGAAGTCGCCTGCTTGCCCCAGCGCTTCAATAACGATCTGGCCGGCCCGTTGCCCCGCCTCGGTTCCCTGTTTAACTTGCCGGTTGCGTTTGGCATTGCGGGACTGGTGACCTGACGTTTCGTTTCCGTCGACCCACTCGGCACCGTCTAGAATGGCACGGATTTTTTCCAATTTCTCTGCATTGAGCACGCGTTCGATCCGCAGCATCATAGCCGTTGTCCCCTTAGCCGCGCCATTCTGTCCACGCGGCGCTCTCGATTACCTTCGTGCCTGTGGTGATGCGAGCCGGAAGTCGATGCCGGTCAGCGAATGCAATCCCTTCCGTCTCGCCCAGAACGATGATCGCGGTGGCCAGCGCGTCCGCCTGCATACAGCCGGGATGAAGGACGTTGACTGCAGCAATCCGATCGTCAACCGGTCTTCCGTTTTGGGGATCGAGCGTGTGTGACCATGATCGTCCCTCCGCAGTGCGCCTGCGGTGCCAGTGGCCGGAGGTGGCGACAGCCCAATCGGACAGCCCGATCCGCACGACTTGGTCCTCGCTATACGGCGAACGTTCGAGATCAACCCACCAAGGGCATCCGTCCTCTCGTAGACCGATTGCCTTCAATTCTCCCCCGATCTCAAGAAGCGCATGTTCGATGCCTTCACGTCGCAAAGCCTCGATCCCGCAGTCGACCGCAAATCCTTTGGCGATACCCGACAGGTCGAGCGACAGCCCACCAGGCTGAATAATTTTGTCCGCATCGAGTTCGACAAACGCATCGCCTGGAGCAGTTCGTGCGATCTCGCCATCGTGTATCGCACCGCTGAAGGGTTCGGCACCAAAACCCCAGGCCTGTGCGGCTCTGCCCAGAGCAGGATCGAATGCTCCGCCGCTGGCATCCGCGATCGTGATCGCGCAGGCTAGGACCTGCCTGAATTGCGCGCCGATCTCGTGCCGCGATCCGGCAGGCGCCGCGTTATAACGGCTGAGTTGCGAATGCGGGTTCCATTGGCTCATCTGATCGATCACCGATGCAAAAACCTTTTCGAGCGCTTTACCCGCGCGCGCCGGTTCGAACCCTGCCGGCGTAACAGCACGCAAACACCAGCGTGTTCCCATGGTTTCCCCTTCAAGAGCGAAGGAAACGCCGCCCCGCAGAGGTGCTGACGGCCCAAGCATAGCCAGAGGCGGCAGCAACACGTCGATGGAGTCGCCGCCGCCCAGCATTTCACCCGGCCGATCGAAGGTCAGAGTGGCAGGAATTCGAGCACCGCTGTATAGGACATGCGCTTCCTCGCCGCTTCGCCGCCTTCAACGTTGCTGCCCTGATTGCTGGTCTCGAGATAGTAGTAGCCTGGCTCGGACGCAGTAAGCTCTACAATCCCCTGCGCATCGGTGGCCAGTTCTTGAATGCCGGGATCGTCGCGATAGCGCGTGCCGCCTTCGACGAATTCGATCTTGAGGCCCGCAGCAGGTTTCCCGTCGGCCAAGAATTTCATGCGCGCTGGCTCACCGGCGACGAGGTCGTTGGGATGGGTTATCGGGACCATCTCTATGCCCTTGCCGGTCGGCGCCAGCGCTGCCTCGTCGGGTGCGCCCAGCGTAACGAAGGTTTCGGTCCGCGACGCACTCTCGCTAATGCGCACGTCCGTCGCGCCTGCGGGAATCCCGCTTGCCATCTCAGCACGCGAGCCACGCCAACGCCGCCGCTCCCCGTCGATCATATAGGATCCCATCATGCCATCGCTCGCCAAGGCTATGCGATAGGTTCCTTGCGCCTTCAGAGGCACATCGAATACGCTCCGATACGCTCCCGAACCTATGACATCCGGCTCGACCGGACCGTCAGGCCCGGTCACGGTCAGGTCATCAAGGCCCATAGGCCGGTGCTCAAAGACGAACAGCGCATTGGATGCCGCAGCATCTACGGTGACAGTTTCCTCCTCACCGGCCAGGATGGTGGCCGATGGCAAAAGCCAGCGGCGATGGGCCTGCGCCTCCCCGGGCAGAATGGTGGAAAGACTGAGTGCGAGGCCCGCGGCGGCGAGGTAGCGATTTGCGAACATGATCGAAAACTCCTTGATGATCAGGGTTTGATGGCCAGACGGATTTTGCCCAGTTCCTTCGACCCGTTCGCCGATCCGGCCATTGCGGTTTTCGGCGGCCACTGAAATGGAATGCTGACAAGTTCGCGCCCGCCGACCTCGCGTGCGGCCTCTACGCGGAGCGTGTAACTCCCCTTTGCAATTCGGGGGAGTGGGCGAGTGCCCTCACGGAACCGCAGCGTATATTGTCCAGGACCCTGCGTCGGGCCGCTTACTCCGTCTGCGGGCATGCTGGTGGATCGACCTGCTCTTCGCCACCAGGTGCGCATGTCGGGCAGCCATTTGGTCGGATCCTCGCCCCGCAGATCGGTGTCATACCATACATCGAGGTTGGCCACCGTCGTGCCACTCTCATCCTCAACCCAAACCGCGACGTAGGGATTGTGATATTCGGCTACACGCAGGCGTGGTATCTCGAGCGAGATCTGCATTTCGCCTGCGTGCAACGGGCCTGCAATTGCCGCGACAGGCAAGGCAGGGAGGGCAAAATAGATCGTTTTGCGCATCGGTCGAAAATCCTCGTGCAGAAGGTCAGTGCATTGCAAAGATGAGCAGGAATGTTGGGATCACAACGCCAGCGGCGACGATCGGCCAGGTCGACCGCCGCTTGCGGGCATGGAGTTGCAGGAGCAAAAGGCCGGTCAGGCAGAACACCACACAAGCGACGGCAAATATGTCGATAAACCAGCTCCAGGCGGCGCCCGTGTCGCGGCCCTTGTGCAGGTCGTTCAGATAAGCGATCCACCCTCGGCCGGTATCCTCATAAAGGACTGCGCCATCGCGAAGATCCACCGATACCCAACCATCGCCCCCCGGACGCGGAAGCGCGACGTAAAGCTCGTCGGCAGTCCATTCCGTCGCACGACGATCGACATTGATCCCTAGGTTGTCGTCTAGCCATGCCGCCGGCGCCCCTGGAACGGGACCGGAGTTAAGCCCACGCAGCCGTTCCAGGACGCTTGCCGGCATGGTCGCATTGCGCGAGATGGTGACCGGATCTGCCTCGATATCACCCGCATGGTTGAGCGTGATGCCGGTAAGGGCAAACAGGACCATCCCAACCAGGCAGATTCCGCTGCTCATCCAGTGCCATGCGTGAAATTGACGTGTCCAGAAAGCCGGAACGCGTCGACGTAACGGCGATCTGTGCGAGTCGTTCGACCGTGAGGGCGGCGGTAGATCGGAGCGTGTTTGAACTGCCGTAGTCATGCGGATGGCGGTTACTCAAAGATGCGAATGATTGTCAATTGCATAACGCGCCTTCAAAGAACGACGAACGCCCGCTTGCGGGAGCCGGGCCGTAGAAGACGAATGACTGAGATGAGGGCGCGTAGTGGAATGGCTGGACCTGGGCCGGTAGACGATATTCGGCTTTGGGGAAGTCTTTCCGCAAAGCAGCCATCGCAGACTATCCACTTAAGCGATGTAGGGCATGTGATCGACGTCTCCGAGCACGCATGTCTTGAGTGCGGGCTCTTGTTCCGCAAACACCACCTCGTCCTCCGGAAGCGCCTAACTATTCGGTCTTGAAACCTTGGCGCGGGACTGCAGCCCAGCTGGTGTCGTTGCGGAAGAACCGGACTATGCCGTTGAGGCGGTAATAGAGGTTGATCTGGCGATAACCGAAATTCTCGACCACCGCAGCGAGGCCCACGCGAAGGAGATCGGCCGCGGTGGGAGTGCGTCTTAGCTGTTGCTCCTCGAACGCCAGCGTGCCGACACTGAGCGCACAACCGAAGACGATCGAGATGAAGAAGAAGGCTGCTGCCATGATCGGATCGAGTAGGCCGAGAAGCGCCGCAGCGGGTAGCACCAGATAGCCGATCAGTTCGGCCGGCGGCCCGAGGATATACGTCTGTCGTAAGCTTACTTTTGACCTACGCAAATGACTTTCGTTCCCGCCAGTTGATGAATCAATCTTTTATTCGCATATCCACGTCCGGTGTGTGGAACGTTCAGGCGGAGGGGAACGAAGACTATGGAAAGCATCGGCGCTGATCTCGAGGTCATGAAGCGCGTGCCGCTGGCAGACGAGCATGTTACGGCGATGTGCGCAATCGGCCATGAGCGCGCCTATCACAAGGGTGAAATGGTAGCCGAAATCGGCCAACCTCATGATACGTTTGTCTACGTCATCGAAGGTGAGATCGAAGTCGTCGATCCCTTTTCCGGTGAGCGCTTACTGGAATCCAGCCTTGGGCCGACTCAATTCATGGGCGACATTTCCTTTCTGAACGCGGGGTCGCATTTTCTTCCAATGCGAGCGACAGTGGACACGCGGGTCATCGAGGTTCCGCGTGAGGACATGCTCGATCTGATGGGCCGCGTGCCCGAGCTTTCGGATCATATTATCACGGTGTTTGCCGCGCGCAGACGCAGGCAGTTCGAACTCAAGAACAGCATGATCAAGCTGATCGGTGCCGACCGGGATGCCGCGGTTCAGGACGTGGAGACCTTCCTCGCGCGCAACCGCGTGCCCTTCCAGTCCTTCGACCTCGATAGCAGCGATGATGAGGCCTCGCGCCTGTGCAATCTGGTGGATCACGAACCGGCCGTCATCGTGGGGCAGGATCGCAAGCTGGATGATCCCACTCCCCGCAAAGTCGCCCAGATCCTCAATTTGGATCTCGACGTCGCCGGCGATACGATTGTCGATACTCTCATCGTAGGCGGAGGGCCAGCAGGCGTCGCGGCTGCGGTCTATGCTGGGGCGGAAGGCCTGTCGGCGCTCCTAATCGAAGATACTGCTATCGGCGGTCAGGCGGGGACTTCGAGCCGGATCGAGAATTATATGGGATTTCCGACCGGCATTTCCGGTGCTGACCTCGTCTATCGCGGCCAGATACAAGCGATGAAGTTCGGCACCTGCTTTGCGATGCCGCGCCGGGTTGAAAAACTGGAAAAGCGACCCGACGGCCTGTTTCGCGCGACGCTGGATGACGAAGCCCATGTCTGTGCGCGGGGAGTTGTGGTCGCGACCGGGGTGCAATATCGCCGCATGCCGCTCGACCGGCTCGAGGAATTCGAAGGCGCGGGGATATTCTACGCGGCGACCGACATGGAAGCGCGCTTTTGCCGCAACACCGATGCGATCGTGATCGGGGGCGGCAATTCCGCAGGGCAAGCCGCGATGTATCTTTGCCGCGCGGCCAAGCAGGTCCATGTCCTGGTTCGTGGCGAGAGCTTGGCGGATTCTATGTCGAGCTATCTGAGCAGACGGCTGGAAGCCGAGCCCAACATCCAGATTCATTATGGCTGCAAGATCACTGCGCTGCATGGCGAGGATCATCTTGAGGCAGTGACGGTAATGGATGCGCAGGGAGAGTGGGGCATGGACACTCGCGCGCTGTTCATCATGATTGGTGCTGCACCCAATACGAACTGGCTCTCGGGTTTGGTCAATCTCGATGCCAAAGGCTTCGTGCACACCGGTGAAGCGGCCGGCGCGGAAACGCCTTACGAAACCTCCCATCGCGGAATCTTCGCTGTGGGAGACGTGCGCGCGGGATCGGTCAAACGCGTCGCTTCGGCCGTCGGTGAAGGCTCGGTCGTCATATCCGCCGTCTTCAACCATGTGCAGAACCTACCGGAGCTGGTACGCTAGCTTATCGGATAGGCTTCCCGCCCGGATCATTGAGGAAGCTGCAAAATCGCTGCTGCAAAGAAAGGCAGCGCTATGCCAATCTGCACACAACAACCGAAAGGCCGAGCCAGCATGGGCGCTGATGTCTGCCGCGAGCACCTACTCTAAAGGCGCGATGGCCATGACACGTGTCCTGCTTACGGACTTTTTTTGGGCCGGTAAGAGACCGTCTGGTTTCGACCTATTGGACGTAGGAAGCAGCTGTTTTTTTGGCGAACTCATAGCAGGCATTCGGGTCGCTAATGGAACTACCGACAACGAAGGCTGTCCAGCCAGCGCGTACATGCCGAGTTGTGGACTTCGTCACTTTTTAACGCCTGAGATCATAATGTCCGCCCATGGATAAGCTCACGGACAATCTACTGGCAAGGATCGCAGCGAAAGCGAACGATCCGGCGCTTCGCTACAGGAACGCCGCTGAGGACGAGGCACGGGTCGAGTTGCCTATCGAAGAGATCGATCGCCGGGAGGAAGCGTGGACCCGGCGCAATCTAGCCCGCTCTGCGGCTGCCAGCGGGCAAGAAATGTCCAGTGAAGAGCTAGAGCGAGGCATGGGCGAATGGCGCGCAAGCCGTCATGCGGCTCGATCCGCCATGGACGCCCAGATGCGGGCTTGGGGCCAGGCCCCGCCGCGAACGAAGAGCTTCATAGAGACTGATGATTATATTAGCGCCTCGAGCGAGCCCGCTGGAGCGAAACCTTTGCGGATGTCGCCGACGCCTGGCGATTGGCAGGCACTTGAGCGGATTGTCGGACAACGCATCCCTGATGAGCTTATGCGCCTTTACACAATCTCGGACGGCGGGTTCGGCCCGGGGTTCACCGGGCTGCACTCAGTGCAGCTCATCGGGAGTTCCTGCGAGGATTACCGCCGGCGGGGACCGGATTATTGCGGGACCGTAGTCTACCCTCAGTCCTTTATCCCACTTGCGACAGAAATGTTGGACTACCACTTGGACTTGGACACAGGGCGCATCATTTCGAGCAACCAGAACTGGGAAAATGACGGGCTCGACCAAGAAGATATCTACGATATTGCCTTTCAAAGTCTTGCCGCGATGATGGAGGATTGGCTGAGCAATGGCTGACCCAGCAAGGGGCGTCCGCTTGCATGTCCAGCGTTCAAAATGAGTGGCGCGTTCGCATCCTATTCCTCGATCGAGAGCGCCCTTGACGCGCGGTTCCGCGGTCATTCCGACCGTGATTGGCAGGAATGGAAAGAATCTCATTACTACGAAGCGGCAACTGACATTCTGGATGTAGAGCGGGCCTGGATAGGACGTAGGCAGCCCAATTATCGAGGCATAGCTGCCAAGAAGATGCTCAAGCACCTGATTGCTGCCAACGTAGATCAGGCCTTCCTCGAAGAAATCGCAGAGCTTGGCGAGCTTCGCAGGTTAGAGCTGGAATGGCCTTTTCTCGCCACCGACCTGACACCCCTTCTCTCCCTGAAGCGACTTAAGCACCTGAGCATCGATAGCCCGCGCAAGCTCTCCGACTTCTCAACTCTGCTTGAGTTACCCTCATTGCGAACACTGTTGATTACGAACGCCAAGAAAATGCCTGACCTCGAATGGCTGCGAAATGCGCACAATCTTGAGGTTATCGGTATCGAGGGCGCAATCGATAGCCCGTACAAGATCGAGAGTCTTGCTCCACTTGCAGACCTCGGACCGCTTCGAGCCTTCTTAGGGATCTCAACGCAGCTTGCAGACAAGCGCCTTATGCCGCTCGCCCAATGTCAGAAGCTGGAATACCTTGGCATCGCACAATGCGCCCCTCGTTCGGAGTTCGCGCTTCTCCACGAAGCCAGACCTGACGTTGTCTGTAGATGGTTCGATCCGGAAGCGTGGGAGAAACCCGGCCTTAGGTCGACAAGGTGATGGGCAGTTGAGACCGACATTTCCGCGCTTCCGATTTCAACTGCAAATCCGGGTGCGTTTAGTGGTTTAAATTGAAACAGGACCGGACGGGCAATTAACGCACTCTATCCAGACATTCTCAACGGCTTAATCTATCGGCCAATATTGCAAAACGATCTGCATCGCGCGCGATGTCGATTACTGCTCGCAAGAATAACCGCGAGCACGCCAAAACGGTCTTCAGACCTATCTCTTCCCATCGCTTCTGAAAATCTGCCCGTTTAGCTAATACGACGCTTCTGGGAACACCGCCAATTTCGCAATGTCGGCCGGTTCGTGTTGAATGACCAAGGTCGCGCCGAGCTGGTCAGCGACATCGTGCATGCGGTCCATCGACGCGAGCGATTCTGCCCGGCTCGTATTGAAACTCGGCACCCCTTTGTGATTCCAGTTTTCACGGAAATGAGCCACATCACCAGAAAGCAAGATGGGCCCGCGATCTGCCAACCGGACCAACAGCGACCGGTGGCCCGGCGTGTGGCCCGGTGTCTTGAGCATTATTACCGATCCGTCGCCAAACACATCATGATCATACGTTACTGTCTGCACAGTGCTGCCGCCAGAGATCCAAGGCGTGAAGTTGGCCGATAGATCCTGCCGCCCTTTGACGACATCCCAATCTCTCTGGTCGATCAACAATGTGGAATTCGCAAAATCGGCGGCCTGCCCCGTGTGGTCGTAATGATAATGACTGATCCCGATGAAATTGATCTGTTCAGGTCCTACTCCCATTTCAGCAAGTTGCCGGGTCACACTACGGGTGAGGCTCATGCGGTCGGTGCCGCTTTCTTCCTGCTTGCCCTCCAACGCATTTGGCAGACCAGTATCCCAGAGAATATATCGATCACCGCTGCGGATCAGGTAACAACTATCCGTGAACGTCATGCTGCGGCCCTGATACAGAAAGCTGTCCGAATAATCGTCCAAGTTCCCGACCTCGATGGTGCCGCAATCAAGCCGCCACATTTCAATCGCGGGCCGTTCGCCAGCATCCGCATTACCAGCCTTCAATAAAGTCATCACACCGAAGACGACTACGATGAAATTGGTCTTCATGCGCTTTCTGCCTCTGTGATTCGCTATGGCGCATTCGTAAGCCGAAATACGCGACACTCGTTTTGTAAGCACCATTAAAGTTTTGCCCCTTAAAGGCAGCTCGTCGGCTTTCTTATGAGCAGGTCAGAAGCTCTCGGCTAAGACCGGAGGTCGACCGCCCGCTTGTGTAAAATTTCCATGCGGTCGGCCAACAGCAGAGCATATCCCGACGTCAAGGTAACAGAGTGTGATCTCGATCCTGGTCATCGCGACATGGAGGACCCGTTCCACTACACAAGAACGTGCCTCAATGTGAGACAGATTTGCATATGTCGCGAGGTTACAATGATTACCATCCGGATGGCGTATTGTCTTTCCTGCGACCCGGAGGGCTTGGATTTTTCCACGCCTTCTCCTTGAAGGCCCCACCTCTCGGTGGGGCCTTTTTTATGGTTAGCAATTCATTTTCCAAGGAGCAGGATCCGACGTCAGCACAAATCCCGTGATCACTTACAAGTGTAAGCGGACCGCCAATTAACGACGATTAATCAGGCTCGTTGAGCCTGTCGATGAGATCAGCGATCCTCTCAATCGCCTCACGTGTTTCCGGACTGTGTTTTCTGGCATCTGCACGAACGTAGTCGGCAATTGAGGGATGGGTTAGATAAAAGACTGCGGCGCTCCGGTAGGCCATCATGGCATCATTGAGCGCATTCATCTCTGTCGCCGCAGCCGAGGTTTCGATGGCGCGATTGGCGCAATCAGCAACCTGCTGGGCGAGCTCGGCGAGCTGTTGTAGCCTTTTCTTCATCGCATCACCTTATGGCTTAAGCGGCAAACGCGATAAACACGAAGTGAACTCAGTCAATAAGTTGGATGCTGAGCCAAACTAGTTATCCATACGCAACTCAGGGGATGTTTGGTGAGACGGCAGACCAAAAAGGGGGCTTCCTCTACCACGCCGGGTCGCATTCAAACGTGGATGGCCTGTCGCCTCATTTCCAATATAGAGATTGTAAGCCGAGCTTCACGGGAATTCATAACCGTAAGTAATAGCGCGGACTTATTGGAAGGCTTACGGGATTGAACGCCGGGCAGACCGACTGGAATGAGGTCGACCGCGGACTCTCGGCTTGTGGAGATAGGTAGCGCAGAACAGACGTTCGGCTCATAGTGCTATTTTGCTGAGAAATTTTTCACCAGAATATAAGGCGCAAGCGTTC
>NZ_JBITWB010000008.1:0-34043 GCF_044543405.1 Qipengyuania sp. NPDC077410
CGTTGGTTCAAATCCAACCCCCGCAACCAAAACAAACAAGGGCTCCGCCAACTGGCAGAGCCCCTTTTTTATGCCTCCCGTAATTACGCGCGAAACAAAGGCGCGCGGAACAGAAGCGCCCGGCATTTCCGGATGCGCACCCAGATAAGGGGCGCGGTTGTGACGCTGGGTGTATTCGGCTCTTAGGGTCTTATAATTCATGGCCGGCATCGGGGCGGGAACCCGTACTAAGTCTCCGTGAAGCTGGTGGTGGCGAGCGGCTCCTATTCAAAACGGTGTGTAATTATAAGAACGGTAAGGTGACTTAAGGCCTACGGTTGCAGGAAGGTCGGCATCTTGAAGCTAGCCGCCGCGGGCTGACGCATGGTTCTCGAGCTTTGGTTCGCCCGCTTTCCCGCCGCTTCCGCACAAGGGGACACCTTCTCGACCGGTAGTTACAAGAAATGCCGGAGAAGCGCTTCGGTGTGATGGGAAACGTTTCTCCGGCATTTTTGTCCGTCTATGTCGCGCGGCGAACCGCTCGGTTCATCGGCCGCCTTGTTCGCGGCCTGCATTGAGTAACCGGCGACTTCCAAGCGCAAGAACCAATACTGACAATAAAGCCAAGGCCGCGAGCGCTTCGGTGGCTAGGGTTCCGCCGGAGCTCCGGGGTTCATATCGTGGGATCATTGCGAAGTCGCTGTGGTCGAAGGCTTGTTCCTCGAAGAAGTACGGGTAATAGAACTGCCGCAGTTTCGTGTGGAAGGCAGCTATGCTGTCCTGATAGGCCAGTTGGCCCTCGATGTCGGTGTCGGCCATGCGGTGCAGCACATTCATGGTCCCGACGCCGGGCAGGACGTAGCCCAAGAGCCTGGTCATCGTCTCGCGGGTCTTCAGGCTATCGCGATAGGCGCTGACGTCTGCAGCCACGGCTTCGTCGCCGACCTGATGCATGGCGTAATACCATTTCCAGTGGAAGCGCCCTTCGAACTCTTCCTGTCCGCGCCATTCGGGATGATTGACAAAGAAGCGCGCAAACGTTTCTTCTTTCGGCACGTCCCAGCCGTGATGGACCACTTCGCGTTGTGCCAGGGTCAGATCGACGCCCTTGGCCACGGGCACGGCCCGCGCGATGACAGCATGAGCGAGCGTAGGCAGGATGAGCGTCAGGATGATCCAGCAACCGATCATCGTTGCGGCTGCGGTCGTGGAGGCACGCGTTGCCCCGCCGATCAGCATCGCAAGACCGAACCAGAAGGCGCTGTAAAGAGCGGCGATGAGGATCATCGTTGCAATGCTGACTGCAGGCGCAGCCATAATCATAGCGCCGATGATCAGCGGTAGGCCTACCGCCAAAAGAACCGCAGTGTAGCGCAGGCCCACGCGGCGGCGCCACAGGCCATTGCCGGGAAGGGACAGGAGTAGCCGAAGTCGGCCGCCTTCCCGTTCCGCCGTTACCAGATCGTGCCCAAGCGCGATGACTACGAGCGGCAGGAGATAGATCAGGACGAAAGCCCAGTCGAAAACACCCGGCAGAGCGAGTTCCGGATTGTAGGTTTCGGAATCGTAGAGCTGTGACTGCAGGCCGAGGGCACGCACGCGCAGAACATAGGGTTGCAGGTCACGCTGGCCGATCGCCGCGAAAGCGAGCGGGGGAGGGGGATCCTGCGTGAGCATGAAAGCATAATAGGCGTTGTAACCTGCCTCGCCTTCGGGACCTGCATTGGCCTCTTCTACAGCTGCGAGGTCGCGCACCTGCTCACGCTGGACCCGTTCGATTGTTGCGCGTTGATCCTGCACCTGAACTATGCCGGACCAGACTGACGCCGCAGAAAGGACCAGCAGCAGGATCAGAGCCAAGACATTGCGGTTCGAGCGCAGCAAGAGACGTGCTTCGGCACGCCAGAGGGAGTGGGAATGGTTCATCGTGCGACTCCTCCGATGCGGCGGGCGGCAAAGAGAGCCAGCACGCAGAGCGCTGCCAGCCAGCCAGCCAGCACCAGCAGCGGCCATATAATCCGGGTCCCATCGGCAAGGGGATTGAACGGTGAATAGGAAAAGCGCGGAACCTCCTGCCAGTATGCGGCAGAAATTCGGGGATCTTCGCCTCCTATCCCGGGCAGGAGCTCGGCCTGCATGCGGTTCAGCCGCTGCACGAATTCATACCGGAAGGCCTCCGACTGATCGAGGAAATCCTGATGCGCGGCGGGATCGCTGCCGGCCAGGGTCATCGACAGCTGACGGATTGCAATGAGCGGGCTGAGCACGGAGAAGGTGTGGACGAAGGCATTCTGCTCCCGTTCCCGAGCAGCCTAGCGCTGCGCTGCATCGGCATAGATCTGCGTCGTTAGACGTTCTCCTTCAATGGCCACCAATCCGGCGTATTGGACTGGAAGTTCCTCGACCGTCCTCACGCCGTATCGATTAAGAACCTCGTCGCGGAAATCGTTGAAATAGGGATCGTCGGGATCGTGACTGTCGCCTATTTCGAGTAGATCGCGATGTAGAGCGATTTCTGTCTCGATCTTGGTGGCGAGCTGATTTTGAGCCGAGGCGGCTTCGGGAAGTGCTCGCGGCAGAAGGATGATCGTGATCATCCACAGACCCATCAGGATCGCCAGTGCGTCGCGCGGCCGTGCCACAAGGGCAGAGATAATCACGCTGGCGAACGCCCACAGCAGCAGCCAGCAAGCATATGCGATGATCATCACGCCGACCGTTGCCCAATTGGCGGCGCCGGTGGCGGCGAAGCCCAGCAGCAGCGCGAAGGCGGGCAACCCTACCGCTAGCGCGATAGCGCCATGGCCGAGCATCTTGCCGGCAATGAGGCTCCGCCCGCCGATACCCTGCGCTAAGAGCAGTTTCAGGGTCGCGCGCTCCTTTTCCCGAGCAACACTGGCGAAGGCGAGAAAGATCAAAAGCAAAGGCGCCAGCGTTTGCAAAATAAAGGCCGGCGTCAGCTGGCCAAAACGCAGCAGCAGCGAGGATTGACGCGCCTCGGCAAAGTTCGCGCTGTTCTGGCGGTGACCTTCGAGGAAGATCGTGTTTCCGGTGAAGCTGTTTACGCCCGCATCGAAGAAGGCGAGCGGCGCAATGGGGCGAAACAGAAACTGGCCATAATGAACCATGCGGTGCGGATGGCGATCGGGCTGGGCGTCGAAGGTTTCATCGACACTCGCCTGATACCGGGTCCGATCCGCTTCGATGGCGCTTCGGCTTTCCAGGCTCGTGAAGCCAGCGACCAGTATGAGAAGCACGAGCAGACCAGTGGCGATCAGGCCGGAACGGTTGCGCGCGAGCATGCGCCATTCTTCCTTCGCGATCAGCTTGACGCCAGTCATGCGGGCGCTCCTGCGACCAAGGTGTAGCGATCGTGAAGGGCGTTGAGATCGAAGCGTTGACCGGCAGTGCTCGCCGTTTGCTCCTCCTCGATTTTCCCTTCGCTCAGGAACCCGATGCGGTCGGCGATATCGACTGCGCTGACGAGATCATGAGTTACCATGAGCACCGCGACTTCACGCTCGCGCGCAGCATCGAGCAGTCGATTGAACTCCAATACGGCGCGTGGGTCCAAGCCGGAGGTCGGTTCGTCGAGCAGCAGCACGGGCACGTCACGCGCCAGGGCAAGTGCGATAGCGACCTTCTGACGCATACCCTTGGAAAAGCCGGACAGGCGTTTGTCCCAGGCTGCTTGGTTGAGGCCCACCGCGGAAAGCGCGGCCTCGATTGCATCGTCTCCCCGCTCGGCCTTTGCGAGGGCAAGGAAGTATCCGATGTTCTCGCGCGCGGTGAGATGCTCGTAGAGGGAAACATTCTCTGGCACATAGGCCATCTGAGAACGGGCGGCGCGCGCGTCTGCCACCGGATCGGTCCCGCACACTCGCACCGAGCCCGAGCCCGGTCTGAGAAAGCCGAGCAGGGCGGACAAGGTTGTCGACTTGCCCGCTCCGTTGCCTCCTAGCAGGGCATAGATTTCCCCGCGTTGGACCGTGAGGTCAAGCCCGCGCAAGACGGGATTGGCGCCGTAACTGTGGTGCAGACCATCGATCGCGATGGCTGGAGCGGTGAATATACTGGTCATGATCAGAATCCTGCCCTGAAGCCGAGTGTTGCAGTGCGGGGGGCGCCGGGCTGAACCCAGAGCTGCGAGTAGCTGTTGGCGTACCAATTGGCGTCGAACAGGTTGGCGATGGTGCCGAAAAGTGTGACGTTCGGCATTATCTCGGCTTCGCCGAAGATGCGGAAAAGCGCGTGATCGGGCAGATAGAAATCCGTGCCCGTCGCACCAAGTCGTTCGCCAACATACTGAATGCCGCCGCCCAATTTGGCGTCGCGCCCGGCGACGGCGAAGCTCTTCGATATTTGCGCGTTAAGCGTGTGGTCCGGAATATTGAGCAGCGGATCGCCCGGTACTATCACGAAGGAGAAGTTCGGATCGAGCACGCTCGATCGTGATTCCGCATCGACATAGGCGTAGCTGAGGAGAACATCGAGGTCGCCGGGTATTTGCCCTTCGACATCAAGCTCCACACCTCGACTTCTCGCCTCACCGATGGCGACGGAAAAGCCCGGATTATTGATATCGCTTGCCAGCACATTGTTCTTGTCGAGCTGATATATTGAGAAGGTTCCGGTCAGTGCGCCGTTCAGCAGTGTCACCTTGGCGCCCGCCTCGATCGATCGGCTGCTCTCGGGATCGAAAATTCGGCCTGTAACGTCGGTACCGATGTTCGCCCGGAAGCCTTCACTATAGGCGGCAAAGAGCGTGATGGTCGGCGCGAGTTCGTAAACGAGACCGAACTGCGGACTGATCCGGCCATCCTTGCGCTCGCTGTTTACGCCGGTGAGATAATTTTCGGTGCGCAGCGTGAAATCATCGTAGCGTGCGCCGAGCCGCACTTGGAGGCTGTCGGTCAGTTCGATCTGGTCCTGCACGAAGATCCCGGTCGACGTCTGCCGGTCCAAGCGGTCGTTGTTCGGCAGCGGTGACGGCGGATCGAAGCGACCATAAACGGGATCGAAGATGTCGATGACGTAGGATTCTGCATCTGTTGGATTGGTCGACAACGCAGGCGGTCTGCGGCGGCCGAATTGCTGATAATTGTCGAACTCGTCATGGTCGGCGCCAAAAAGCACACGATGGCGTAGTGCGCCGGTCGTGAATTCTCCGCTCACTTCGCCACGAACGACTGTCTGTTGGGAATCGTAAAGGCGAGAGCGCCGTTCGCGAGCAAGTGAGCGCCCGTCGCGGAACAGTTTCTGACGGGATCCGCTGAGGTCCGGGTCGGACGACAACCCTGTAAGCAAGGTATCGCGAATGCTGCCGCCCAGAAGCACGCTCCAGCGATCATTGAAGTCGTGCTGCACGCGAAGCGAATGGCCTTCAGCCCGCGCGATGTGATCGCCGTCGCCCGGCTCACCGAGATAACGGCTGCGAGGGACGGTCTCGAAATCCCCGTTTAGCACAACGATCCCGCGGTCGAACGGCACTTCGACACGAGTCTTTTCCAAATCGTATGTAACGCGCGTATCCGGTCCGATCGCCAATCCGATCGAAGGCAGGAAGCCCCAGCGATACTCGTTGACAGTATCGCGAAACGTGTCGCCATCTTCGATATATCCGATCAATCGCGCGCTCAGGGCGCCAGTGACCGCAATATTGATGTCGGTTTCCGAGCGCAGCCTGTCAAAGCTGCCGAATTGCGCACTGACAGTTCCAAAGGTGTCGCCGATCTGCGCCTGCTTGGTCACGAGATTGACTGTCCCACCGGGTTCGCCGCGACCCAGCAAGGCAGCGGCAGGGCCTTTCAGGACTTCGATCCGTTCGATCCCCGCCGTGTCCCGTTCCCCGCCGAAACCGCGTCCTCCATTAAAGCCATTGACCAGATAGCCGGTCGGGATGTTCTCATCGCCTGCAAAGCCGCGAATGGCGAAGGAATCCCATAACCCACCGAGCGTGTTCTGGCGCGCGACCGAGGCGTTGAGATCAAGCGCGTCGTTGAGTCTGACGAGATTGTTTTCTTCAAGCGTTTCGGAATCAATCAGGTCGATCGACTGAGGGATTTCGGTCACGGCAAAGTTTCCGCGATAGGCTTGGCGCACACCACTGACGACAATCGCCGAACTGCCATCGGGTGCGCTCGCCGTGTCCTCCTCTGGCATGCCAATGTTCTGCGCATGGACATTCGCCGCGGGCGCGATCAGACACAGGGAGGCAATAGCGTAAGCGGCAGTAGAAGGCTGAATGATCATTGGAATCCAAGACAGGAGGGGCATAGGGTATGAGACTATATCTCATAACGCCGCGCCCATACCTGACCATCTGCCGAGGTCAATGATATAGTGTAACTTTCTTTACGAGCCGAAGCCGTCGCACGCTCGAACCACCGTTGTGCGAGGTTACTCGTGGCCCACCCGAATGGTCTTGCTCGTGCCCAACTCGTTCACGGCTACGAAGGTGAACGCCGCTGTCGCAGCATGGACGCGTATTCCGCTTAGCAGGTCTTCGGACCAGATTTCCACCGCAACGCGTACGGAACTACGCCCGGTCATCTTCACCTCGGCGACCAGTTCGACCATATCGCCTTCCCTGATTGGCGCGACGAAATCGATGCGGTCTGAAGATGCCATCACCAAGACCTCGCGTGTATGGCGGGTGGCGGCGATAAAAGCCGCTTTGCCCATCATCTTCAGCGCGTCGCCCCCGTAGAGCGTGCCGTAGTGGTTGGTTTGCCCAGGAAACACCATCTCTGCGAGCCGCAGGATAGAGCTCGGCTCTATGGGGGCGCATTCGAACATCGCCGGAAGCGGCAGTTTTGTCGTGGGGCCTTTTCTTGCCACCAATGTGAAGCGCCCGCGGGTGCATAGGCGTCGTTCACCTGAAACCGGCGCTTCTGCGATCAGCTCGACTTCGACATCGAGTGAACTTGTGCCCACGCGTACGAGGTGTCCTGTCACTTCCACCAGATCGCCTTCTTGCGCGGGAGCGGCGAAGTCGATCTTCTGCGATGAGGCGGTGACGAAGGGCGCGCGTCCGTGGCGCGAGGCAGCGAGGAATGCGACCTTGTCCATGTGCGCCAGTGCGACGCCGCCGAACAGCGTCCCGTGATGGTTCGTGTCGCCTGGGAACACGATGTCGATCAACTGCACGGCGGGCCGCGCGTCCTTCGTCTTACTCATCGGATTATGCCTCGGTGTTTGTTTCTGCACGCAAGGTTCGGGCGGCCGATACCATCGCGGCGATTGCCGGTTTGACTTCGTCCCAACCGCGGGTCTTCAGCCCGCAATCGGGATTTACCCAAAGCTGCTCCGGACGCAGATGCTTCTGCGCTAGTCGCATCAATGCAACCATCTCGTCCTTGCTCGGGACGCGCGCCGAGTGAATGTCGTAAATTCCCGGCCCGATTGCGCTGGGATAGCGATAGCTGGCAAAACCCGCGAGCAACTCCATCTGCGAACGTGCAGTTTCGATCGAGATGACGTCGGTGTCCATGGCCCCGATCGAAGGCAAAATGTCGTTGAACTCCGAATAGCACATATGCGTATGGATCTGGGTCTGGTTGCCGACGCCGGCAGCCGCGAGGCGGAAACAGTCGACCGCCCAATCCAGATAGGCCGGCCAGTCACGCTCGCGCAGGGGAAGTCCTTCACGCAGCGCTGCCTCATCGATCTGGATCGCCTTGCAGCCCGCCGCTTCCAGGTCGAGTACCTCGTCGCGGATCGCCAGCGCGATCTGGCGGCAACTCGCCTCTCGGGGCTGATCGTCGCGCACGAAACTCCAGTTGAGGATCGTGACCGGACCGGTCAGCATGCCTTTGACAGGCTTGTCGGTCAGCCCCTGAGCATAGCGCCACCAATGGACCGTCATCGGTTCGGGCCGCGAAACATCGCCATATAGGATCGGTGGCCTGACGCAGCGCGATCCGTAGCTCTGCACCCAGCCATTCACGGTGAAAGCAAAACCCGCAAGCTTCTCGCCGAAATACTGGACCATGTCGTTTCGCTCGAATTCGCCATGGACCAGCATGTCGAGCCCGGCCTCTTCCTGCCATCTGATCGCGCGCTCGGTCTCTTGGTGCAGGAAAGCGTCGTAGCTCTTACTGTCCAGTACGCCGCGATTATACTCCGCGCGGGCTTTGCGCACGGCGCCGGTCTGCGGAAAGGACCCGATGGTGGTTGTCGGGAAGAGAGGTAGATTGAGCACCTTGCTCTGAGTCTTGACGCGCTCGGCATGACCCGCGCGGCGTTCGCGCATGTCAGGCGTGAGGGCAGCGATCCGTTCGCTGACAGTGCGATCATGGATGCGTGCAGCAGTCTTGCGCGCTTCGGTCGCACGGGCGGAGGCGGCCAACTCAGCTGCGACGCTTTTTCTTCCATTCGCTAACGCCCGGCGCAGCAGATCGAGCTCCTCGATCTTTTGCACTGCAAATGCCAGCCACTGCTTCAACTCATCGTCCAGCCTGCTTTCCAACTGCAGATCGACGGGCACGTGCAGCAGGGAGCAGGAGGGGGCGAGCACCAGATCACGCTGCGCCGCCAGCGGCTCCAGACGATCCAGCAGCGCGGCCAGATCGGCGCGCCAGATATTGCGCCCGTCCACCACGCCAAGCGAGAGCAGGCGGTTTTGCGGCACCGCCTTCACCACCGCATCCAATTGCTCCGGCGCGCGCGCCAGATCGATGTGCAGTCCGGCGACCGGCAGGGAGGCGGCGAGCGACAGGTTATTTTCCAGACCTCCGAAATAGGTGGCCAGCATGATCTTCGGCCCAGCACGGCCCAGCTTGGCATAAGCGCGGGTAAACGCGCGGCGCTGCCGATCGGTAAGGTCTGTAACGAGGATGGGTTCATCGATCTGCACCCATTCAGCGCCTGCTTCCTCAAGCCGTGCGAGCACAGTGACATAAAGCGCAAGAACCTCTTCGAGCAGGTCGAACGGATCGCTTCCGTACTCTTTTGCAAGGCTCAGCCAGGTTACCGGTCCAAGGATGACCGGACGCGTTTCAAAACCCTGCGCCTTGGCTTCGAGATAGTCCTCCAGAGGCTTGATGTGCCCGAGTTGCAGCCGAGTTTCAGGCTCGATCTCGGGGACAATGAAATGATAGTTGGTGTCGAACCATTTGGTCATCTCGCCAGCGGTCACGCTGCCATGCGCGTGGCCGCAAGTCGCACCGCCGGTCGCACCGCGTGCCATCGCAAAATAGGTTTCGAGCCCGGCTGCTTGGCCGCTGGCGAGGCCATAGCGCGCCGGAATGGCGCCGAGCATCACGCTTGTGTCGAGCACATGGTCGTACAGCGAGAAATCATTTGAGGGCAGCCAATCGACGCCGAGTGCCTTCTGCCGCGCCCATGTCGCGGTCCTCAGGCCCTGTGCGGCCTCTTCCAATTCGTCTTGTGAAATAGTGCCGGCCCAGAATTTCTCGAGTGCGAACTTCAGTTCGCGGCGTGGGCCGATGCGGGGAAACCCCAAGCTAGCAACGGAAACGGTCATTTTCATTTACCCCGATGAAGACGGGGGAGACCGGTCGGGCGCGCGCGCCGGACGCGCGACGGTAGATCCGGGCGCGCGTCATGCAAGCGACCAGACCGGGCACCCCGCCGGTGGACGTTATCGCGTCGGAGGCAGGTCTCCTGGCTCGCGGGTCAAAGCAAAACGGTCCGTCTTCCCGGAAGGCGAGCCTTCCAGTGACATGAGTGGACCGCCGCTCGCCGCTTACAGTTGCGGGGGCAGCGCCGGCATTGCTCCCTTGTCAGGGCGCGCACCGGCTTCCCGTCTTAGCTCCGGCGCGGCGAACCCACCGGAGAACCTCGACAAACATCCCATCGGCCTTCCAAGCCATCACGTCAATAGAGCATATAAAGAATTCTTTATATGCTCTATTGATAGGCGATCATCCGAATTTTTAATGCCTGTTCGTAAAGCGGACAGGCGTTTTCAGCTCGCCCGTTACTGGACGAGCAGTGCTCAGCGCCGGGCCAGTTCCTCGACGAGGGCAGGGGCGGGATAGATCGTCTCCAACGCCTCCTGCACCGCTGCGGCAGAGACAGCGACGGTTCGATTGAGCGTGCCATCGTATCCGTAATTGCCACCCAGCGAATGGATGTTGCCGTCGAAGGCTGCACCGATCACGGTACCGGCCCGGTCGATCACCGGTGATCCGGAGTTGCCGCCGATGATATCGTTCGTCGTCACGAAATCGTAGGTCGTATTCTTGTCGATCTTCGTCTGGTTTGCAGCGAAGGCCGGTGCCACATCGAAGGGTGCGTTGCCGGTAGCACGCTCAAAGGTTCCGCCCATCGTCGTTTGGAACGGGACCTGATTGCCACGCTCGATCCAGCCCTTCACCTGGCCATAGCTGATGCGCAGGGTAAAAGTGGCGTCTGGATAGAGGCTGTCACCGTAGGCGGCAAAGCGCGCATCGGCCAGTTTGACGCCGGCGGCTGCCAGTGGACCCGAATACTGGGCGTCAGCCAGCGCCTTCAATTCGCGCTGGCGCGTGGCCAGTTTGAGCGCGTACTTGATCATGGGATCGTCAGAAGCCTCTACCGCCTCGAGGCCGCCATCCCACAGCGCCTTTCGGACTGCCGGATCGGCGAGGGAAGTGCCGTTTACCAGCCGTTCGGCAAGCTGTTCGGGGCTCTCCTTCCCGAGCAGAAGCTTGGTGTCGGGATCGTCCACGCCGAGATATTCGCGCGCCTTGGATAGGCTCCATTCCATGCCCAGTTCATCCAACCACGGATTGACGGGCCGTTCGTCGAGCACCTGCTTTTCAGTCAGCGGCAGCGCGCTGTCGGTATAGCCGGGCAGACGCTCTGAATTGGGTTTGCCGCGTTCCTGTGCCGCAAAGACCAGAGTTTGCGCGTAGCTGTAAAGATCGCCCGATGGCTGGGTGAAACGAAGCGGATAGTAGAGCGCGCGGTACGCGTTCATCGCCTCATCCACCGTCGTCCAGGGATCTCCGATCTCGCTATCGCCCGCAACCTGCTGGCGCAGATCGTTCTGCGCTTCGGCGAGTCTGGCAGTGAAAGCCGGATCGTTAAGTGCCTTGGTGCGACCGATATAAACCTTCAGACTGTTCTCGATGCCGCTAAGCATGTCGCCGCCTTCGCGGGCATGTTCCTTGCTTTCTTCCATTGCGCGGATCAACCGACCACGCAGTTCACTGAGCGTGGCGACCGTAACCGGCAGCCGTACTTCGCGCTCGAATGCCAACTGGCTGTCCGTCCATAGGCGGCTGGTCGATCCCGGGTTGCCAACCACAAAGGTGATTTCGCCTTCTTCCGGAGCGCGAGGGTTCCATTTTAGGTGCTCGGGCGTCGCGATCGGCCGACCATTCTCATATGCGCGCAGAAAGCTTGCATCGAGCGAGTAGCGCGGAAAATTGAAATTGTCCGGGTCGCCGCCAAAGGTCGCGGCTCGATCTTCAGGTGCCCAGGCCAGGCGCACGTCGGAGTACTTGCGATAGGTGTAGAGCTTGTACTGTCCGCCACCGAAAAGCGTCACCACCTGACAGCGGGTCGTCTCCGAGTCGGGGCAGCCGGCCTTCTCCAGCTCGGCGATCTTCGCGTCGCGCGCTTTGGTCAGCGCCTCTCCGGTCTGCGATCCGATCGCGCCAATCACATCGGGCGTGACGTCCGAGATCATGGTGACCACTTCGGCCTGCTGACCCGGACATTTGAGCTCGGCATCGCGCCGGTCCGCAACGAACCCATTGAGCAGATAGTCGGCAGTCTCGTCCGAATTGTCGAACAGGCAGCTCGCGACACAATGGTGGTTGGTCAGGATCAATCCATCGGGCGATACGAAGCTGGCCGAACAGCCGCCCGTCAGTCGCACAGCCGAATTGCGCACCGTATCGAGCCACGCCTGATCGGGAGCCCAGCCATATTGCTCGCGGACCTGCTCGGCTGGAAAACCGTCGAACGTCCACATGCCTTCTTCTGCCATGGCAGGTTGCGAAGCCAGCGCACAAATGGCGGCGGCGGCAAAAAGTGCGTTTCGATTGATTTGCATCTGACTGTTCCTCCTGGTTCGAGGGCGGTCATGCGATCTGTAGGATGGCCGCTCTTGGCGATATGTTAGACCTCTTCCGCGCCTTTGCGCCAGTCTTCTGGTAAATTCAGCGCTACTGAGGCCCTGACCCCGCGCTGGCTTTCGGGGCTCGGAATTTTCGCCGATCTAGACGGCCCACGGGCCTGTAATGGCAAGAGTCCGCGTCGGTGAATATGCGTTGACGAAGAACCACTTGCCGTCAGGCGAAAAACATCCGCCTGCCAGTTCTGTCTGCATGCGCAGGCGACCCAGAGTATAAGCCCGGCCATCGGGCGTAATACCGCGAAGATGGTTATCGACCACTTCGGTATACTGGTCTTCGCAGACAATCAGGTGGCCGTTCGGACCCACGGTGAGATTGTCGCCGTAGTTGAACTGGTCTTTTCTCTGGCTTTCGAAAAACAGTTCGATCTGGTCGGGTTCGCCGCCAGTGCCGGGGACAAGTCGCAAGATCTGGCCGAGTTTTCGCTGGCCACCATTCGTTGAGCAGACGAATATTTCGTCTGTTCCCGTGTGGATGCCTTCACCTCTGGCGACGAGGGCGGCACCCTTTGCCGCGGCCCGGCTTCGCAGGTCGTCATTCGGGGATTCGACATCGTCGCAATCGATCCAGCGTACGGTGTGACGAGACCCGACCGCCATGTCGGCGGACGTCCAGTTGCGCGTGTCCGATAGGCCCTCCACGACCATCGCCTGCAGTAGACCGCCGTCGCCAAGGCGCCCAGGGGTGGTCGGAACGAAACGGTAGAGCACGCTGTCGTCACGATCTTCGCTAAGATAGACGATCCCCGTTCTCGGATCGACACAAGCCGCTTCATGATTGAAGCGACCCATGGCTTTCAGGGGAACCGCATCGATCAGGCCGGTCGCATTGGCCGGAACTTCGAACACCCAGCCATGATTTTCAGCGAGACCTTCGCCGAAACGCTGGCCCGGGCCCGTGGGTGCTTCCTCACAGGTCAGCCAACTTCCCCATGGCGTGATGCCGCCCGAACAGTTGCGGATCGTCCCTGCAAGCGAGCGGAACTCGCGCTTTACCTCAAGTGTGGTTGCATCGAGTACGATGGATGTGGTCCCGCCAGGCACGATAGCGCCGTCGCGTGTGCCGAAACCTTTGGCGAGAACGCCGCCGGCATCATCAGCCGGCACCAGTTCGTGGTTGCGGATGAGCACAATTTCATCGTTGCCGAGCGAGAAACAGCCCATGCCATCGGCCTTGTCGGGCACGGTGCAGCCATCGGTCATCGCATTCCCTAGGCTCGACAGGAGCCGGTAGGAAAAGCCGCGGGGAAGGTCGAGCATTCCGGCAGGATCGGGAACCAGTGGACCGTAATCCGCGAATGATGACGGCGCCGACGTCAGCGGAGCTGACCGGCCAGTGCAACCATTCAACAACAATCCGGAAAAGGCCGCGCCGGTAGCGCCGATGAAATTGCGGCGGTTCAGTAGCATCAGAATTCTCTCTTACCCGGTGACCGGAAACGGCCCTTTAGCGGCGATGCTCGCTATAGCCAACGCTCCTCTGAGAGGCAGCGGCATGACAACGGTTTGGTAATTCCGCGATGGGCGCGGTTCTTCGTCGCTGCGGCTGGTCGCCACGAGCTAGTCAATTTTCGCGCTCCTTTACGGACACGGGCTGTTTTGTCGTGACGGGGTTGGGGCTTGGGGAAGGGGTGAGCTCCCGATCCAGTTCCTTTGCTTTGCTTTCTATCTCGTCTTGGGCGATTTCGTACCGCTCATCGAACGACTTCTCCCGTTCGCAAGCTGACAGTACGAGCGGCAGCAGAATTGCAAGCCGTCGCATCAGTAATTCTTCCGATAACGCACGTTCACATTGGTAGCCCCTGACCCCCCGGCTTGGCTGAGGATCGACAGAAACGGGGTTAGGCTCACTTCAAGCTGTGTCGCGGTGAACCCCCGCGCATCGGTGATGAATTCCACATAGATGTCGTCGGTCAGATACTGACCTGCGGCGAGCGCCGTCCCGCGGCCGTTGGTGTCGTCGGGCCCAAGAATGCGGAGCCGGTCTACGCCAGTTGCCGAGCGCAGCTTCCCAAGGGGATTGAGGCCGCCGCCACTCCCGCGCAGCGAATTGAGCGAGGCTGCCAATTGCACTGCCTGTATGGTCGAAAGATTACCGATCGAACTACCGAACAGAATGCGGGACACGATTTCGTCTTGCGGTAATCCCGGAACGCTCGAGAAGGCGATCTGCGGGTCGTAAGCACGGCCCGACACATTGACGTTGACGACGACGTCCTCGATGTCGTCAGTCGCCGTGAGCTGAATTACAGGATCGATGGACGTCCCACCGGTAAAGTCTACTCGACCTTCGCTCAATTCGAACGACCGGCCGGCAAACCCAAGCGTTCCCCGCACGAGCTCGACCTCGCCCGAAACGCGGGGTGCCGTGCTGGTTCCACCGAGCCGCATGTCGGCACTCCACTCGGATTCGAGACCCATGCCAGACACATAGAGCTGCTCGGGAGCACGCAACGCGATATCGAGCCTCAGCTGGTCGAAGAGCCCTGGCTGTGGCTGGGCAGGCTCCTCACCGGTTATCCGCTTAGGGCCGCGCGGTGGCTTGAATCGCACGCCGGTCAGTTCGGGCACTTCGGCCGAACCCTGACGGATGATCTGGTAGCGTGTTTCTGGCAGCGTGATTTCGCCGGAGAGCAGGGCGGTTTCGCCCGCCGCCTTTGCCAGGCGCAGATTGCCTGTGGCGGTGGCAGCAAGGGCGTCGCTTCGAGCCAACCGAGCGTTGTTCAGCGTGACGTCGACGTCCATCGGATAACCGCTCGCCTCGGCAAGGCTGATAAAACCCTGCGCACTTACCGATCCGTCACCGGCCGTCGCCGTCAGACGCTGAATGGCGAAACGATCACCAGTGAATTGGCCTTCGATTGCCATGTTCGACAATCTCGTCCCATAGGTCTGGTTCTCGTAAGTAAGACTGTTCGCGCGCACGATCCCCGACAGCTGCGGGCTTTGTACCCGGCCGGAGAAATCTGCCGCCACGCCGATTGGCCCGGACAGGCGCTGATCGGGCTGGCCGGCGAACGAGAACAGCGTATCCGCTGGCCCGTTGTAACGGATGCCGCCATCCAGCGGAGCTGCGAGAAGCCGGGTTGTCCAGCTACCCGAGCCGGGGGGCAGCGGCCTCAGGGATGCATTCAGGCGACCGATGACGCTGCCACGACGACGCATGACCGCGCGCGCTTCACCGCCATCTGGAAGCAGCTTGCCCACGAAATTGATATCGAGCGGCTGGCTCACCGAAACCGCCGTCGTGCGGCTGAAATTCGCAATCTGTAGCCGGGCATCGGCGCGGGGGAATGCAGAAGCATTCGGCTGGTCGAAATCCAGACTGCCGGTCGCACTGCCGTTGATGCCAAGACCGGGTACGAACGCTTCGACGATTGAGAGATCGAGCGAATCCAGGCGGCTCTGTATCTTCATCCCTTCGCCGTAAGTGCCGGCCAATCGAATGTTTCCGCGACCGAAATCGATCCGCGTGGGCAGCAGTTCATAGTTGTTTTCACCCGGGACGATGCGCGCCGGGCCGACTGTGGCGAATTCGACACCGCGTACTCGTCCTTTAAGTGCGGCGCGCCAGAGGTCTGGCTTCAGCTCGGCATTCGCGGCGACGCGGAACGGAACGCCGCTAACCCCTTCCGCCAGGATGCGCGCAGTCCCGTTGCCATCGCGATAGTCGATCTTCGCTCGTGCCGCGGCAAGGTTGAGGCTCCCGAACGTGGTCTGGGAAAGTTGGGCATCGGCAACGACATAGGGCTGGTCGTAAAGAACGATCCGTGCATCGATGATTGCCGATCCGATCGCCAAATTCGCGGGGCCGGGAAGCACGGTATTCTGAGCACGAAGGTTTACGAGTGCCTGCTGGTATTCGCCGGCTGCATCAAGCCGGACGACACCGGCAACGCCTCGACCATTGGCGTCGAGACGGCCTGCAAACGGTCCAGCCGGAGTTTGTCTCAGCGACCCGGCGAAGGCAATGCCCGCCAGATCGGCGTTGTTGATTTCGAGCGTAAGCTGATCGCCCATTCCGAGCACCACATCCGCGGTAAGCGGGCCGTAATCGGTATCGCCGGTGGCGGCGAGGCGATACCCATTGGGAGCCCCTGTGATATTCGCACGTAAATTTGCCAGACCGATGCCCAGATCGGGTCGCTCTGCCGTAACAACCGCGTCGGGATCGCTGAGTGTGCCAGCCACTCTCACTCCGATACGGCCATAGGCATCGGTGACCCCATCCGCGTTCAGGGCCAGTCTTCCATCGGGCGCGTAGAAACCGCTGCCCCCAGTGATGCGCGCGGCTGGGGCACGCAGAGACAGGTTCGAAAATCGGATTATTCCGTCCGGCCCATAGCGAACGTCGCTTGCCGCGACCGCATTGCCGCCGAGAAAGTCGCGCACGCCCTCGTTAAACAGGCTCGTTGATCGCGCGCGAACGCGGCCGGCCATTGCGAAGCCGCCGTCCTGCGATTCAAGATCGACATCGGTTTCGATGTTGAATATCCCGACGCTTTCCACGCGGTAATTGTCGATCTTGCCGTCGATGGCACCGGTGTAGAGCCCGGTCGACGTATCCGCGAGCAGGATCACGCCCGCATCGATCCGGTCCGAGCGGATGCGCATATTGTCCGACAGGATGCGGGTGCCGTCGATGGCGAAATCCCCGGCCAGACGGACATTGCGCAGGGTTCCGCCAGCCACCGTGTCCAACCCGACGATGCGGGACGCGCTGGCATCGACCGGGATCATGATCCGCTCTGCATCGACTGTCGCTTCCCCGCTGGCGCGCAGGTTTTCGAGCCCCATGTCATTCATCGACAGGCGGTTGGCATTGATTGCATATTCGACACGCGGCGTGGCGAATTCGCCATTGAGTGTCAGCAAGGCGCGCAGGCCACTGCCACGAAGGTTCTCGGCCATTGCCGAAGGTTTTAGCAGCACGAAGGACAGCGCCAGATTGTCGAAGCTGTTGTCCGACAGATCGACGAGGCCGTTCGTGTTCAGGCGAAATGCGTCGCTGTTCAGATTGCCGTCGAGCGTCACCCGGCGCTCATCCAGGGCGGCAGACATCTGAATATTCATCACCGGACCGAGCAGGGCTGCGGTCGGTCCCTCGAACATGCGCGCGATGCGGGTCGGGCCTCGCACAGCAAAGGTGCCGTCGCGGGCACTGATCTGCAAACGCGCGAGCTCACTATTGGCGAGATTGGCGTTGAGGCGCCCGTTCCAGGCGTCCCAGTTGCCGGTGCCGTCAAGCTGGACCCGAAGCGGCTCGGTAAGGCCGGCCATCGCGGCGATCACCCCGTTGCCCGGGGCGTCGAGGTCGAGTTTCAGATCGAGCTTGTTGTCTTCGGGAACGGCGTCGACAACCAGCGCAACGCGATCACCGCCTGCCCGGTTTCTGCCTGAAATGGTTGCGGCATCGAACGTCGCCTGCGCCCGACCATTGGCTATGTGCGCCTTGCCCGCGAGCGAAGCGACGCGGGGTTCACCGCTGACCGGCGCCTCGGCCACAAAGCGGTCGATTCGCAATTCGCCAATATCGATATCGTAATCGGGCAGCAAAGGGGCGTCCGATGGGGGCGTCTCGGCAAATTCCGGCAGGCGCTGCAGGGTAATTAGCCGCGATGTGAGCGAGCGGATGTCGATATGGCTGCCGATGAAGGCGAATGGGCGCCAATCCATTCGTAGTTCGGGCGATGTCAGGAAGACGCCCTTCGGATCGGACAGTGACACGTCGTGCAGGATCATCTCGCCATACAGCGATCCCTCGATACGGCCGACGCCGATCTCCATGCCGTTCTCGAATTCGAGAGCGGCAATCTGATCGGCGACGAAGCGCTTGCCTGGCCCCGTGTTGAGACCAAGCAGCAAGGCTGCCACCAGGAGGACGAGGCCGCCGATGACGATACCGGCCCATTTCGCCACCTGGCGAGCACGGTTGTCATGGTGGCGGACGGTTTCCGTTTCCTCAGCCATGGTTTCCGTTTCCTCGGCCATCAGAATGCCTGTCCGATCGATACGTAAACGGCGAATTTGCTCTCGCCCGGGCGCCTGTCGAGCGGCATGGCGAGATCGATCCGCAACGGTCCGAAATTGGTATAATAGCGCCCGCCGATCCCTGCCCCGAACCGCAGGTCACTGAAATCAGGCAGCGTGTCTTCGTATACCTGGCCAGCATCGACGAATCCCACCACTCCGAAATTGCCGAAGCGATAGCGCACTTCGGCTGCGGCCTCGTTGAGGCTGCGTCCCCCCAGGGGGCGGTAGATGAAGGGATCGGCGGATTCGTCCGGATCGTCTGGATCGAAATCGGGATTGTCGAGCACCACGCGCGGTCCGAGCTGCTGATAGCCGAAGCCGCGCACGGAACCGCCGCCACCGGCATAAAAACGCCGCGACGGCGCCAGATCAAATCGCTCGATACCTTGGATTGTGCCCACACGGACGCGTCCGGCAAGGGTGATCGCGTCGGTCGGCGAGAAATAGGCCGAACCATCCAGACGTGCGCGGACATAAGGTGTGAAACCGTCCTGCAACGAACCTTCCGGTTCGATGATTGCCGTGATCTTGAAGCCTTCGGTGGCGTCGAGCAGGCTGTTGGTCCGATCGATCCCGGCCTGGCCTATCAACCCGCCGATAAAGAAGGTTCGCCGCGACAGGTCCTGAAGGGCAAAATCGTAATCCTGCTCGTTCGTACCGATCAGCTGGACGCCGTAGGCATAGGTGAAGGGCTTCTGCCAGATATTGGTCGAATCGTAACTGATCAGTGCCGAAAGCCGCCCGGTGAAGGCTTCATACGCATCGTAATTGCTGTGCAGGGCTTCGGCCGTCGCCTGGAATGTGCGATCTCTCTGTCCGGCGTTGGACCGACGGAAGGTTACCCCGGCGCCCTGTTCCTGCGTGCCAACCACACCGCGACCGATCAGGGCACCCTCGGGCGGGAAAAGGTTCCGATGGGTCCAGCTGCCCTCGACGCGGAAGCCTTGACCGGTGCCGAATCCTGCACTTCCCGCCAGAGTTCGCGGTGGGCCAGCTTCCTGCTCCACGAGAATGGTCGCGTATTCGGTGCCTTCGCCGGCCGGTTCGCCAGTTTGCTGGGGCAGTACGGATACGGTGTTGAACAGTCCTGTCGCGACCAGCGCCTGCCGCAGATCGTCGACCATGCGGCTGTCGTAGAGTTCGCCCTGCTCGAACCGGGCCAGCACGCCGACATGCTCTGCATCGAACGCCAGGTCGCCAGTGGTCTGGATTTCTCCGAAGCGCGACCGCGGGCCGGTTGTAACGGGCAGTGTATACACACCGTCGCCCGTCTCTTGGTCCAGAAGAATGTCGCGCTGGCCGATTTCCGCGAAGGGATAGCCGTTTTCCGGCAGGGCAACGGCGACATTCGCCTCCGCGCCCTGAACCCGCGCCGCGACGATCGGATCGCCAGTCTTGAGAACCAGATTTTTGCGGATCAGGTCCGGGGGCTCGGTCGGATCAGCGTCGATGACGATGTCGGAAAAGGAATATCGCGGTCCGGGTAGGACATCGATCACTGCAGTAAGCGACAGTCCATCGCCTTCGCCGGTCCGATCGATTTGTGTGGCTGCGCGCGCCTCGTACCAGCCTTCCGAGGCAAGGATGCGCTGCATCAAAGCGCTGTCTTCCGTCAGCCGGGCGGTGATCTGTGCGACATTCGCCGCTTTGCCATCCCCGTCTTCCAGCGCGGAAAGGCTATCGAACTGGTCGCGCAGGCTGGTGGCCGCCTCTTCGTCTGCAGCGTCGAGGCCGTTGACGCGGACGGAATAGGCGATCTCCGTGGTTTCGGTATCGGTTGCGTCCTGTGCAAACTCGACAGGCTCCACATTGAATTGATCCAGCGGGGGAAGGGGGGCGGCAAGTTCGGCATCGCGAATGGGCGCATCGCCGATTTCTTCCACTGCATCCCCATCGGCGAGGGTTGGGTCGCCAAGCGGGACGTCCTGACCCTCGGCGGGAGCAGCGCCAGCCTGTTCCTGGGCAACCCTCCGTTCGAAGTCTTCGATCGATTCCAACGGCGCGTCCAGGGCGGGATCGTTCGAAGGGTCGAGTTCGGGGACGGTTTCGTCGAACTCCTCGTCGCTGATGACCGGCTCGACTTGCGGTAGGTTCGCATCAGCGGGCGGGGCCGGAACGTCGAGTGCGCTTGTCTGGCCGACCGTGGCATCGGTGCTTTGCGCCACTGCCGGAACCGCAACCAGCGCCATCGCCAAGGCCAGAGCCGATGATGCACTGCGACGCGCGGGGGCACGTTTGCCCCGCGGCGGTGTTTCAACAGCAAAGGGCATATCGACAACCATAGAAAGCGACCCAACGTGCAAAGCGAAGGAAGAATCGGATCAACGCCAGGCGGTCAACACGCTCCCGATGAGGTCGAAAATCCCACCCTCGACATGGAGTCATCCTCCAAAGACGCGCCCGGTGCAACCGCTAAAAGCCCTTTGCAGATGCCGAAAGCCGCTTGGAAACAGATTCTTAGGCGGGTGTGGACGATGTGGGGATTCCACAATCTGTCGCTTTTGGGGGCAGGTGTGGCATTTTTCACCTTCCTTGCGCTTACTCCGCTGATAGCTGCGACCGTCATGGTTTATGGCCTGGTCGGCAATGTCGATACGGTACATGCCCAGATGCAGACGATCATCGAAGTGGTGCCGAGCGAAGTTGCTACGGTCATCGAAGATCAGCTCATGGGCGTCGTGACCGCAAATGCAGGCGTCACGGGGTTTGCCCTTGCGATTGCTCTGATATTTGCGATCTACGGCGGAATGCGTGCTGCCAACGGGCTTATCGGCGCGCTCAACATCATCAACGAGGAACACGAAACCCGTGGTTTCATTTCGCGGACCCTTCGCGCTGCCGCTCTGACACTGGCAGCAATCCTGGTGGCGTTGACCGGGTTGATCAGCAGCGGGATGTTCGCGTGGCTGCAAACGCAGGCGGGCGGACTTTTCGGCCCGGCCGCCGAATTCGCGATCAAATGCGTGACCTGGATCGCCTCGATACTCCTCGGAAGTGTAGGGTTCGCTCTGATCATGCGGTACGGGCCGGACCGCAAACCTGCCCAGTGGCGTTGGCTTGCTCCCGGTGCGATGCTTGCCACGGTGCTTTGGATAGCCGTCTCGTTCGGCTTTTCGTTCTACGTGGCCTATGTAAGCGACTACAACGCGACGTATGGGTCGCTATCTGCCATCGTTGTGTTCCTGATGTGGCTGTTTCTATCGGCCTACGGGGTCCTCGCGGGAGCCTTGCTGAATGCAGAAATCGAACGACAGACGGCAGTCGACAGCACGATAGGAACGCCGAAGCCTGCCGGCAGCCGCGGTGCGGTTCTCGCAGACGTGGCAGAGGGCGATCTCACAATCGCGCAGTGGATGGAAAAGGCCGAGCGAAGAGCCGTAAACAGGCATCTCCAGCGGGGCCGACTGAAGTCACTTGTGAAGTCGTCAGCCTAGCAAGCTTCGTATCGCAATCGAGCATGGCGGGTTAGGATCATGCGTTAAACAAAGAAGGGCCCGGCATTGTGAGATGCCGGGCCCTTCCTTGTCAGATTTTATGCCAGTTAGAATTCGGCGCGGACGGTGACACCGTAGGTCCGCGGTTCGGCCAGGAAGGCCGAGTAGGTCTGCTGTTCCGCAACAAATGGCGTATTGAAGGCGACCTGCGTGTAATCGGTGTCGAACAGGTTCTGCACCCAACCTTCGACCGAGAAGCTACCGCCGATATTGGTCACGCCGATGCGTCCATTGACCACAACGAAGCCATCCTGCTCCTTGCCGTACAGCAGGTCCGACCCGGTGTTGTAATCGCTGGTCATACGGGCATTCACGAAGAAGAGGCCGCGCATGCCGCTATCACCGATGGGCGGGGTCCAGCTGAGTGACGACGTCGCCACGACTTCGGGAGCATTGGACATATTGTCGCCCGGAAGCAGGCGCAGCGCCGGATCGAGCGGCGTTCCGTCCTCGTTGCCGATCAGATTGTTGGCAAAGCTGGTATCAGCGTAAGTGAGGCCAACTGTTGCGGTGAGGTCGCGGACCGGAGACAGGTTCGCTTCGATCTCCACACCCTTGGCGACCACGCCGGGCTTGGTCCGATCGCTGGCACATGCGCCAGTCGCCGCGCTGTTGTCACGATCTGCTCCGCCCAGATCGTCCTTACAGGCGTTGATGTTCTGCACGAGGAAGACGGAACCGTTGAACGTGTTCAACTGGAAGTTCGTGAATTCCTGACGGAACGCGGCGACGCTGACGCCGAACTGGCGGGTCTGATACTTCGCACCGATTTCGAAGGCATCTACGGTTTCTTCCTCGAACTGCAAGTTCGTCGGATCCAGCGTGTTCACATTGAACGCTACCGGGGTCGTCAGCGCCGAGCGGTCGAGATTGAAGCCGCCAGCCTTGTAACCGCGCGAGTAAGAACCGTAGAACAACAGGTCCGGAGTGGCCTTGTAGCTCAGGATCGCCGTGCCGGTGAATTGATCTTCGTCGCGAGTATCGGCGAGCGATACGCCGTCCAGTTCCGAAGTCGAATTGCCCTGACACGACAGTGAGATGATACCGCCTGCCAAGCCAGCCAAACTCGGGACCCCAAGCAGGGAACCCAGAAGGGCGCGGTTCTGCGGGCAGATGACGTTGTCGTTGCCGAACGATGCGTTGAAGTCCTTCGTTTCATTTGTGTAACGAAGACCCAACGTCAGATCGAGCTTGTCGGTAATGTGGACAATATTGTGAGTGAAGAGCGCAAAGTTTTCGCTCTTCTGATTATACACATCGCCCGTGCCACCAAGATCGTTGATCTGGGCCAGATTGTCCAAGCCCGCAAAGATCAGCGGGGTTGCCGGACCGAAAGCACCGGCCAGCGCTGCGCGACCGCCGGCACTGAGGCACCCGGAGCTTAGCGGTGAGGCAAGAGCCGGATTGATAGCATTGACGACGCGGCACGGAGCGAATGCTCCATATTGTGTGCCGAACCTCAGATTGTCGCGGGTCTCGAGCTTTTCATTGGCGTAGAAGCCGCCGACCAGCCAGTCGATGCGGTCATCGAGCAGCGAACCGTTGAACCGGAGCTCTTGCGTGAATGTCTTGAACTCGCGCGCACCGGCATTCGGCCCCGGAGCGCGATACAGGATATCGACCTGGGTATAGTCCGTGTCCGAACCCTGGAAGTTGGAATAGTCGCGATAGCCGGTGATCGACGTCATCGTAACGTTGCCGAAGTCCCAATTGACTTCGCCGGAGATACCGTAATCCTCGGTTTCACCCTGATAGCTGCGTCCCGGGGTCACGTAGATGTCGCGGTTGAACGTCGACTGGTTGAGCGCCCGCGGGTCCTGGCCGAGTGCCAACAACACCGGGATGATCGGATTGGCCGTACTGGTCAGTGCAGGCGTCAGTGATCCGGGATAGTCGAACTTTGCATCGGCTGATGTCGGAGGCAGATCGTCCGACAGTCGTGCGAGCGGAGCGAAGCTTGGCTACACAAAGGTAGCGGCGCAGCACGCCTCGTCCTTCTTCGAGTAATCACCGACGAGCCTGATGCTGAGATCCGACGTCGGCTCGAACAGCAACTGTCCGCGAATGAGGTAGCGATCGCGATCGTTCACTCTCGTGTCGTTGACGACATCGTTATAGAACCCGTCGCGCTGGAAATAGACACCGTCGACACGCGCAGCCACCGTTTCGCCTAAGGGCGCGTTGATGCCGCCTTCGACACGAATGGCATCGTAATTGCCGTAGGTGAAAGCGCCATAACCCGAAAAACCGTCCATCTCGGGTGGGGCGGTATAGATATTGATCAAACCGGCCGACGAGTTGCGGCCGCCGAGCGTGCCCTGAGGCCCGCGCAGGATTTCAACGCGATCGAGTGGTCCGAGTTCGGAGAGGGCATTACCCGAGCGTGAGCGATAGACACCGTCGATGAACACCGCGACGGAGCTTTCGAGGCCCGGGTTGTCGCCAACCGTGCCGATGCCGCGGATACGGGCAGAGCCGTTGGATTCGTTACCGGTCGAAGAAATGAGCAGCGACGGCGCAACCTGGTTCATGTCGCGAATATCGGCGACACCGGATTTCTGCAGCGTTTCCGCGGTCACGGCCGAAACGGCCACCGGCACATCCGACAGGGTCTGGTCACGTCCCTGCGCGCGAACGATGATGACATTACCGTCATCGACATCCGCCGCGGCGACAAGATCGGTATCCTGTTCCGTGGTCGCCGTGTCCTGGGCCGAAGCAGCGGATGGCGCAAAGGCCATCGCCCCCGCCAGTGCTCCGAGGGCGCATTGGTGGCGTAGATTGAATCTTTTCATCGGTTTCTCCTCTCCGTGCGGGCGCGCCTTATCCGGCGCATACCCTTGCCTCGAATCTCAAGGGAAAATGCTCATTTATGTCAAGGTGCAACGGTCCAACGTGCCGGATTGTTCGTCGAATTGCGTACCGCTGTTTCGAAATTGCCGCACTAAAGCAGCCTCAATCGAGCGATCCACCGTCCGCGGCCGTTTTGCGCAGATGCTCGCTGACCGGGAGGCCGTGTCTGTCCAGCCCCTCGACCACCGTATCGAAACCGATGGTCTTCGCCCAGAACATCGGTCCGCCCGTATAGAGCGGCCAGCCATAGCCGTTGATCCACACCACATCGATGTCGCTGGCGCGCTGAGCCATGCCTTCTTCGAGGATCTTCGCGCCTTCGTTGACCATGGGATAGAGGAGCCGCTCGCGGATTTCGTCCTTTGAAATCTCACGCTGTTCCTTGCCCTCCTTGGCAGCGAAATCGGCAATGATCTGCTTCACTTCGTCCGACGGCGTGCGGTTGCGCGCTTCGTCATAGTCGTAGAAGCCCTTGCCAGCCTTCTGCCCGAAGCGACCAGCCGCACATAATGCTTCGCGCACGGTGGTCACCTTGCTCGGATCGCGGTGCCAGCCGATATCGATCCCGGCCAGATCGCCCATCTGGAACGGCCCCATCGGAAAGCCGAATTCCAGCAGAACGTCGTCGACGTCCCAGTAATTCGCGCCTTCCATGATCAGCGCATTGGCCTGTTCCTGGCGCTTGGAAAGCATGCGATTGCCGATAAAGCCGGGGCAGACGCCGGACACTGCGGCCACTTTCCCGATCTTCTTGGACAGCTTCATCACCGTCGCGAGCACATCGTCGCGCGTTTCCTTGCCGCGCACGACTTCCAGCAGCTTCATGACATTGGCGGGCGAGAAGAAGTGCAGGCCGACGACATAGCCGGGCCGCTTGGTGGCCGTGGCGATTTCGTCGATGTCGAGATAGCTGGTGTTGGAGGCAAGGATCGCGCCATCCTTCACCACGTCGTCGAGCTTGGCGAAGACCTTCTTCTTCACGTCCATATTCTCGTAGACGGCTTCGATCACGAGATCGCAATCGGCCAGATCGTCATAGGACAGCGTCGGAGTGAGCAGGCCCATGGCGGTATCGACCGCCTCCATCGTCATGCGGCCTTTCTTGGCGGTGTTCTCGTAATTCTTGCGCATGGTGCGCGTGCCGCGATCGAGCGCATCTTCCGCCATTTCCAGGATCGTCACCGGAATGCCAGCCGACAGGAAATTCATCGTGATGCCGCCGCCCATCGTGCCGGCGCCGATGACGCCGACCTTCCTGATCGGGATCAGCGGCGTGTCCTTGGGCACATCGTCGATCTTGTTGGCGGCGCGTTCGGCGAAGAAATAATGGCGCATGGCCGCGCTCTGCGTGCCGCCCATCAGCTTGCCGAACAGTTCGCGTTCCTTCTTCACTCCGTCGGCATAGGACAGTTCGCCTGCCGCCTTGACCGCCTCGATCGCGGCATTGGGCGCATCGAAACCGCGGATTTTGCGTGCTTGCGAGGCGCGGAAACGGTCGAACAGGTCCGGATCGCGAACACCGTCTTCATTGGCCTTGCCTTCCGAAGCGCGCGGGACCGGCTGGCCGATCTTCGATTTGGCAAAGGCGATGGCGTCTGCCTCAAGGCTGCCTTCGCCCACCAGCGCGTCGAGCAGTCCGATTGCTTCGGCCTTCTTCGCAGGGATCGGATTTCCGCCGACCACCAGGGGGAGGGCGGCCTCCGCCCCGACAAGGCGCGGCAGGCGCTGCGTGCCAGCGGCGCCCGGAATCAGTCCCAGCTTCACTTCGGGCAGGCCGAGCTTTGCCGAAGGCACGGCAACGCGGTAATGGCAGGCCAGCGCAACCTCGCAGCCGCCGCCCAGCGCCGTCCCATGGATGGCGGCGATGACCGGCTTGTCGCTCGCTTCCATCGCATCCAGCGTTTCCGGCAGATTGGGGCCGACCGGCGGCTTGCCGAACTCGGTGATATCGGCACCGGCAAAGAAGGTCTGACCGTCGCAGCGGATCACGACGGCCTCGACACCGTCGTCTGCCAGCGCTTCCGCGATCGCGTCCTTCAGCCCGGCACGCACTGCCTGGCCGAGTGCGTTGACCGGGGGATTGTCGGAAACAACGACAAGGACGTTATCGTGGCGTTCGGTGCGAATAGGGGAAGTCATGGACGGTCTCCATCGGCATAGCTGTCGGTTAGGGCGGAATAGATCAGCGTCTTCAATTGACGGCGGATCGGGTAGGTCGACGAAGGGTAAACCTGCGTCATGAACACCATGGTGATCCGTTCGACCGGATCGACGAAGAAGGCGGTCGAATAGGCGCCGCCCCAATAGAATTCGCCTTCGCTGGACGGCATTAGCGTCTTCGACGGGTCGATCACCATGGCAAAGCCAAGGCCGAAACCGGTTCCGGCATTGTTGGCTTCGGAAAACAGGCTGCTCGACATTTCGGTCAGGTCGGCATTGTTCGGCAAGTGGTTGGTACGCATCAACCGTATGGTTTTCGGGCTGACGATGCGTGCGCCGTCCAGTTCTCCGCCATTCAGCAGCATGGTCGAAAACCGGTGGTAATCGGCAATCGTCCCGATCAGCCCGCCACCGCCGCTGTCGAAGGCGCCCGGCTCGTTCAGTTTGCTGGTCGCGCCGGCATTGATCATCTTGGGGGCATGGCCCGGCTGGTAGGCATAGGCATCGACCAGCCGCTCGCTTTGTCCCTCGGCCACGCCGAAATGCGTGTCTGTCATCCCCAGCGGTGCGAAGATGTGCTTTTCGAAATAATCGCCAAGCCGCATTCCGCTGATCCGTTCGACGGCAACGCCCAGCACATCGGTGGAAACCGAATAATTCCAGCCGGTCCCCGGTGCGAACTCCAGCGGCAGCTTGGACAGCTTCTCGATAAAGGCATCGCTATCGAGGTGATCCCGGGCGAAATCGAAATTGTTCTCGCGATAGGCCGCATCGATATTGTTGCGGTTCTGCAGTCCGTATGTGAGGCCGGACATATGCGTCAGCAGGTCGACGAAACGCATCGCGCTGGCGGGCTTTCCGGGCGCAAACGGGATCGCCCCGCCGCCGCCGGCATAGACCTTCAGGTCGGCAAGTTCGGGGAAGATGCGCGCAACCGGTTCTTCCAGCGCAACCTCGCACTGCTCGACCAGCTGCATGAAAGCGATCGATGTGACGGGTTTGGTCATGCTGGCGATACGGAACAGGGCGTCATCGCGCAGTTCGCGCTTGTCGTCTCCCATCGAACCTAGCTTGGTATAATGTACGGGCTGTCCGTCCCGCGCGATGACCAGCTGGGCATTGGGCAACCGCCCGCTGTCGAGATAAGTCCTGGCAAGGAAGGGTGCGATTCGCGCCAGTCGCTCGTCATCGAATCCCAGTGTTCCGGCGTCTGCCAGCTCGAACATTCCTGTCTCCTCTCCGCGCATACCTATGCTTCGGTTTTGTACGAATAGCGAATTCATCTGTTCTTGCCACCCTCATACCTCAACTTCGAACACGGCTTGCGTGTCGGGGTTGGACGGGTGTAGCTTGTGCATTGGAGAGAGAGTCGCCCGACAGAGGCGACAGCAAGAGGGGATTGGGATGAGCGAGCTTGCGCGCGCAATGGCGATCGTGTGGCCTTTTGGCTGGCGGACAGGGACCGGCAACGCTCACCGATTGCGACTTTCCCATGGCAAGCAACACCGGTGCAACAGCATCCCGACATTTCCGGGAAATAGGGTGCTCGGCATCGCCATGCGCATCTTCGTCTCATGAGCCGCGCACCCAACACCCGCAAGTTCGGGGAAAAACGCGAAGCCATCGTCAATGCGGCGTCGATCCTGATCAATGATGCGGGCGTGCAGGCAACGACACTTGCGGATGTTGCACAGGCCATCGGGCTGAATGCGACCAGCGTGACCTATTATTTCCCTCGCAAGGAACAGCTCGTCGTCGCGGTCTATGACGAAACGCTCACCCTGATGGAGCGGATGGCGGCAGAGGCGCTGGAACAGGACGATCCGGCGGCTCGGCTGCGCCATTTCATCGCCGCCCATGTCACCCTTCGCAAACGCATCCGCGCGGGCGAACGGGGACTGACCACTGCATTGTCCGAAATCCGCACGCTCGACAGGGCGGCCTATGACGCGCTGATGGCTCATTACCTGCGGGTTGTGGACCTTGTGCGGCGGTTCTTTGGCGATTGGACTGACCGGGAAGAACGGGCGCTGTTTTCAGCGCGCGCCCACATCCTTCTCGAAGCGATGATGTGGTGGCCGGTCTGGTCGCTGCGCTATTCCGTTCTCGACTTTTCACGGATCGAGGATCGCCTGTTCGATATCCTCGCTTACGGTCTGCCAACGACGCGCGGACTGGTCGATCCCCAGCAACTCGTCGGCAATTGGCGCACGTCGGATGATGAACAGGCCGGGCAGAACGAAGCGTTTCTGCGGGCCGCTACGGTGACGATCAACGAGCGTGGCTATCGCGGTGCGTCGGTCAGTCGCATTGCCGAAAGCCTCAATGTGACCAAGGGCAGCTTCTATCACCATCACGAGGCGAAGGACGATCTGGTACTCGCCTGCTTTCAGCAGAGCTACGACCGGCTGTCGGCCGTCCAGATCGCCGGTCGCGACATCGAGACTGATTACTGGACCAGATTGTCGAGTGTGCTTGCCGAACTGATCGATCTGCAGTTCTTCGATGGTACGCCGCTATTGCGCACCACGGCGCTTCAGGCGCTCGATGCCGAACATAAGGAAGATGTCGTTACGCGGTCCAATCGGCTGGCACGGCGCTTCGCGGGCATGCTTATCGATGGGGTCGCGGATGGCTCGGTCCGCGCAATAGATCCGCTCGTGGCCGGGCAGGTGCTGATGTCCACGGTCAACTCGGCCTATGATGCACGGCATTGGGCGGCACGTTTCGATAAGAGCGAAGATGCGGTGAAGACCTATCTGTCGGTCATGGCGCAGGGGATGATCACGGCGCCTGCGTAAAGGTCGGCCGGTACGCCGTGTCCCGTCGAGGCCGAACGAAGATATCGCCCGTTCTTAAAGGAAGAGGCGCCCGCGATATGCGCAATATCGCGGGCGCCTCTTTTGTCGTCAGTACTTGCTCAACCGGGCAAAGCGATCCCGGAGATAGCTCGATGAACCCCAGGACGATTCCAGCACTCGGGCACGCTTCAGGTAGAAGCCGACATCATATTCATCGGTCATCCCGATGCCGCCGTGCAACTGGATGCCCTGATTGCTGATGAGATGCAGAACACGGTTGGCTTCCGCCTTGGCGACGGTCGCGGCCTGCGCCACACCGAACCCGCTGTCGATCGCCTGTAAGCCGCCTTCGACGGCCGAACGCATCTGCGCAAGGTCGGCGAACAGATCGGCCATGCGATGCTGCAGCGCCTGGAAGGTCGCAAGAACCTGGCTGAACTGCACCCGCTGCTTCAGATAGTCGAGCGTCGTGTCGAACACGGCCTGCGCCATGCCGAGCATTTCGGCAGCCGTCAGTACGCGTGCACGATCGAGTACGTCCTCCAGCAGGCTGTCGCCGCCGCCTTCGAGCTTTTCCGCCGCTGCGTCATCGAATGCGATATCGGCATGATTGCGCTGGTCGGTCAGCTTACGAGTGGTCAGCGAAACTCCGTCGCCATTTTCGACCAGATAGAGGCCGTCCTTGGCTGCGACCACGAACAGGTCGGCGCCATGCGCTTCATGGACGAAAGCTTTCTTGCCGGTCATCTTTCCGCCGGACACGCTGGTTTCAATACCGGAAGGATCGTGACGGGCGCTTTCGTCCACCGCCAGGGTTGCAACGGCTTCGCCGCTGGCCAGCTTCGGCAGCCATTTTGCCTTCTGCTCGTCGCTGCCGCCAAGTATGATGGCGCTGGCAGCGATAGTCGTGGCGATCAGGGGGCTGGCGGTCAGGGTCTTGCCGAGCTCTTCGATAACCAGTCCGGCCGACAGGAAGCCGAAGTCGGACCCGCCATGCTCTTCCGGAATGATGACCCCGGCCCAACCCATTTGCGCCATCGTTGCATAGGCATCGGCATTATAGGCCTGCGGCTCGCGGCTGGCGCGCACCTTGCGGAATTCGGCTACGGGGCTTTCGTTCTTTGCCCAGTCGCGCGCCATATCGCGCAGCATTTCCTGTTCTTCGTTGAGAACTGCCATTGTCTGTGTGCTCCCCTCTTACTGGTGGTCGAGCATGCCAAGCACGCGCTTGGCGATGATGTTGTTCTGGATCTCGGTCGACCCGCCATAGATCGTGGTCGCCTTGCCGAAGAGCCAGCCGCGCACGGATTCCAGTTCGCTGTCGGAAAACTCGTCGCCTTCCCAGCCCAAGCCCTGAAGGCCGCGGATCTCGATCAGTAGCTCCGCGCGTTCCTGCCCCAGCGTCGTGCCGACCTTCTTGAGGACGGAACTGATCTCGGAAACGCCGCCTTGCGCCTTGCTTTCATCGACTGCGCGGCGCGCTGTCAGCAGGAAGCTCGACCACCGGATTTCGAAATTCGCGATCTTGTCCCGCAGGATCGGGTCGGCCAGCGATCCGTCCTCATTGGTTTCGCAATATTTCTTGGCGATGTTCGACAGGCTGGCACCCATCATCCGGGCCATGCTGCCACCGCCCGAAAGATTGGTCCGTTCGTGCTGGAGCAGGCGTTTGCCGATGGTCCAGCCCTGGCCTTCTTCGCCCACCAGGTTTTCCTTGGGCACCTTGACGTCGGTAAAGAAGGTTTCGCAGAACGGGCTCATCCCGCTGATCATGGTGATCGGGCGCACTTCCACGCCCGGTGTGTCCATGTCGATCAGCATGAAGCTGATGCCCTTGTGCTTGTCGCTCTTGTCGGTCCGCACGATGGCGAAGCACTTGTCGGCCCACTGGCCGCCGCTGGTCCAGGTTTTCTGGCCGTTGACGAGATAGTGGTCGCCCTTGTCCTCGGCAAAGGTCTGCAGATTGGCAAGGTCGGACCCGGCGTTGGGTTCGGAATAGCCTTGGCACCAGCGGATTTCGCCGCGGCAGATGGGCGGGATATGCTCCTGCTTCTGCTCTTCGCTGCCATATTCCAGAAGCGTCGGGCCAAACATCATCACGCCCATGCCCCCGATCGGGTTGTAGGCGCCGGCTTTGGCAAATTCCTGCTCGACGATGCGTGCTTCGGCCTTGTTCAGTCCACCGCCGCCATATTGCTTGGGCCAGGTCGGTGTGCCCCAGCCGCGCTCGCCCACGGCTTCGCGCCATGCCTTCTGCGCCGGAGTTTCCTTGCTGGGTCCTTCCACGCCGGCAAGGGCGTTGCTTCTGTTCTTCAGTTCCTCGGGAAAATTCGCGGCGATGAATTCCTGCACTTCGGTGCGAAACGCATTCTCATCGGCGCGGGCGTCGGGTTCAAGCTGTGTTGCCATAGGCCTCTCCTCTAATTCCTGTCCTTCTATCGGGCTCTTCGGCCCGCGGCCACGATCCATTCTGCTGGATGCTTTGTGGCCTCTACTCATAGTCTTGCGGGTGAACCTAAAAGCAGCTGCCAGTTGGATACCCTATATTCAAAAAGTTTTTCGACCCTAGTCAAGCTTCCCTGATGGATCCAGAGCTACATCGCTTCTATTCGAGCGTTTACCATCCTGTCATCCGGAATCGCAAGTCAATGAGGCGATAACATACCGCATAATCGAATGCGGGCAAGCGCAACCATGTGGACGTTACGGCATGGCGCTTCACCCTTGACGCGGACCCCTCCTTTCGCCTCAAGCATGTACATGATCAACTTACCCACCCTCCGCATGCGCAGCTGGCTCTTCGCGCCCGGCGATAGCGACAAGAAGATGAACAAGGCCGCCGACGGCGAGGCCGACATCGTCATCCTGGATCTCGAAGACGCCGTCGTCGAAAGCGGCAAGGCCGATGCCCGCAATGCGATCGCGGAACTTCTGCGCAGCAAGGATGAGGCGCAACGCGCTCGCCTGTGGGTTCGCGTCAACCCGCTCGACGGCGAGTGGACGGCCGACGATCTGGCCATCGTCATGCCCGCGCGGCCCGGCGGCATCATGCTCCCCAAATCGCGCGGCCGCGCTGATGTCGAGGAACTGGACCGCCAAATGACGGCGCTGGAAGTGGAAAACGGAATAGAACCCGGCTCCACCCCGGTCATCGCGCTGGTAACCGAAACGGCGGCAGCGATGTTCACCACGGGCGATTATGCCGGGGCGCCGCGCCTGGTGGGGATGACCTGGGGTGCGGAGGACCTTGCCGATTCTCTCGGGGCGCAGAGCAATAAGGATTTCGAAGGCGAATTCGCGTTCACATACAAACTCGCCAGGAGCCTATGCCTGCTCGGGGCAGCGGCTGCTGAAGTCGTACCAGTCGAGACGATCGACACCAATTTCCGCGATCTCGAGGGTCTCCGCAAACGTGCGATCGAGGTTCGACGTCAGGGCTATCGCGGCATGCTGGCAATTCATCCCGCCCAGGTGCCGGTCATCAACGAAGCTTTCACGCCGAGCGAGGAAGAGGTCGCCGAGGCGCGCGAGATCGTTGCCCTTTTCGAAGACAATCCGGGCGCGGGAGCGATCGGCTGGAGAGGCGGGATGCTTGATCGTCCGCATCTGTCCCGCGCGCGCCAACTGCTTGCACAAGTCGAAGATTAGGTCGAAATCTTCGCGACTTCGGCCAGTACCTGTTCGGCCCATTCAGTACGGCAGATCAGCAGGTCCGGCATATAGGTATCGGCATTGTTGTAAGCGAGCGGGCTGCCATCGATGCGGCTCGCATGGAGGCCATGGGCCAGTGCAACAGCAGCGGGGGCCGCGCTGTCCCATTCGTACTGGCCCCCTGTGTGGAGATAGATTTCCGCCTCGCCGCGAACCACGGCCATGGACTTGGCACCGGCGCTACCCATGCCGATAAGTTCCGCTCCGATTGTTTCGGATACCGCAACCGCTTCAGCGGCCGGCCGTGTGCGGCTGACCACCATCCGGGGCCTTTGGGGAAGGGCGGGTAGTGCAATGGGAGCATCGCTGCGCAAAACGATGCCAAGGCCCGGTAATGCAACTGCGCCTGTCTCCGGCCTGCCGTTTACGCATAATGCGACATGGACTGCCCAATCGGTTCGGGCTTCGCCATATTCCCGTGTGCCGTCGACCGGATCGACGATCCAGACCCTGTCCTTGGAAAGGCGCTCGTCAGTGTCCCTGCTTTCTTCGGAAAGGAGGCCGTCGTCGGGCCGCTGTTCGCGAAGGGCACTGACGAGAAACTGATTTGCGGTCTGATCGCCAGCCTTGCCCAGCGCCTTGCCGGTAAACATTCCGCTATCGCGAACTTCGATCAATATGTTGCCCGCGATTTTTGCGAGATGGGCAGCCAACTCTGCGTCAGTCATTTCGTAAACGCCCCCGCGTCACCGCATGTCGGGGAACGCATGGCAGAACCACGTCGATTTGCGAACCCCAAAGAGTTGCGCCCCCTTGCGTTCACGCTGTTGCGGGTTTTCGTGCGAAGAGGCCGAAGCTGGCGATGATGGCATAGCAGATGGCGGGAAGGGTGAGGGCGAGGGGGAGGCTGCCGGTGGTATCGGCGAGGACGCCGAACAGCAGCGGGACGACCGCGCCGCCGAAGATCGCGACATTGATGAT
>NZ_JBITWB010000009.1:2500-5887 GCF_044543405.1 Qipengyuania sp. NPDC077410
TGAGACTTCGGACTTTTATGCAGGTCTGTCGTTGATGGTGTGGATTCTCAAGCGTGAGGTAAGAGCATTTGGTGGATGCCTTGGCATGTGCAGGCGATGAAGGACGTGGCACGCTGCGATAAGCGTCGGGGAGTTGTGAGCAAACTTTGATCCGGCGATTTCCGAATGGGGAAACCCACCCTCACCATTTCCTTTCGATCGACCTTCGGGTGGATCGGAAAGAGGTGGATAGGGTATTACCAGACTGAATATATAGGTTTGGTGAAGCGAACCCGGGGAACTGAAACATCTCAGTACCCGGAGGAAAAGACATCAACAGAGATTCCCGTAGTAGTGGCGAGCGAACCGGGACCAGGCCAGTGCCTTCATTTCAACTAGCAAAACACTTTGGAAAGAGTGGCCATAGTGGGTGACAGCCCCGTATGCGAAAGTGATGATGAAGGACTCGAGTAGGGCGGGACACGTGAAATCCTGTCTGAACATGGGGGGACCACCCTCCAAGCCTAAATACTCGCACATGACCGATAGCGAACACAGTACCGTGAGGGAAAGGTGAAAAGCACCCCGATTAGGGGAGTGAAACAGTACCTGAAACCGGATGCTTACAAGCAGTTGGAGCCCCATAGGGGGTGACAGCGTACCTCTTGCATAATGGGTCAGTGACTTAATTTATCGAGCAAGCTTAAGCCGTTAGGTGTAGGCGTAGCGAAAGCGAGTCTGAATAGGGCGACTGAGTTCGATGAATTAGACCCGAACCCCGGCGATCTAGGCATGGCCAGGTTGAAGGTGCGGTAACACGCACTGGAGGACCGAACCGGTGAATGTTGAAAAATTCTCGGATGAGCTGTGTTTAGGGGTGAAAGGCCAATCAAGCCGGGAAATAGCTGGTTCTCCGCGAAATCTATTGAGGTAGAGCGTCGGATGTATGCCGATGGGGGTAGAGCACTGGATGGGCTAGGGCTGCGCGAGCGGTACCAAACCTAACCAAACTCCGAATACCATCGAGTCTTATCCGGCAGACAGACGGCGGGTGCTAAGGTCCGTCGTCAAAAGGGAAACAGCCCTAACCTACAGCTAAGGTCCCCAAGTCATATCTAAGTGGGAAAGCATGTGGGAATCCCAAAACAACCAGGAGGTTGGCTTAGAAGCAGCCATCCTTTAAAGAAAGCGTAACAGCTCACTGGTCTAAATAAGGGTTCCTGCGGCGAAGATGTAACGGGGCTAAAGATATGCACCGAAGCTTAGGGTTCAGAATTTATTCTGAGCGGTAGCGGAGCGTTCCGTAAGCGAGCGAAGGAGAAGGGTAACCGACTCTGGACGTATCGGAAGTGCGAATGCTGACATGAGTAGCGACAAAGAGGGTGAGATGCCCTCTCGCCGAAAGACCAAGGGTTCCTGCGCAACGCTAATCGGCGCAGGGTTAGCCGGCCCCTAAGACGAGCCCGAAGGGGGTAGTCGATGGGAACCACGTAAATATTCGTGGGCCTGAAGATGTGTGACGGATCGTGGAAGTTGTTTTCTCTTATTGGATTGAGAGGGCAGCCAAGCGGTTCCAGGAAATAGCCTCTTCATATAGACCGTACCCGAAACCGACACAGGTGGTCAGGTAGAGTATACCAAGGCGCTTGAGAGAAGTATCCTGAAGGAACTCGGCAAATTGCCTCCGTACCTTCGGAAGAAGGAGGCCCCATATCGACGCAAGTCTTTGTGGGGGGCACAGGCCAGGGGGTAGCGACTGTTTAGCAAAAACACAGCACTCTGCTAAGTCGGCTTCAAGACGACGTATAGGGTGTGACGCCTGCCCGGTGCTCGAAGGTTAAGAGGAGGAGTGCAAGCTCCGAATTGAAGCCCGAGTAAACGGCGGCCGTAACTATAACGGTCCTAAGGTAGCGAAATTCCTTGTCGGGTAAGTTCCGACCTGCACGAATGGCGTAACGACTTCCCCACTGTCTCCAGGATATGCTCAGCGAAATTGAATTCTCCGTGAAGATGCGGAGTACCCGCGGTTAGACGGAAAGACCCCGTGCACCTTTACTGCAGCTTCAGAGTGGCATTAGGAAATTACTGTGTAGCATAGGTGGGAGGCTTTGAAGCGACGGCGCCAGCTGTCGTGGAGCCATAGGTGAAATACCACCCTGTGATTTTCTGATGTCTAACCTCGCACCGTTAGCCGGTGTAGGGACCCTCTGTGGCGGGTAGTTTGACTGGGGCGGTCGCCTCCTAAAGAGTAACGGAGGCGCGCGATGGTATGCTCAGGACGGTTGGAAACCGTCTGCAAGAGTGCAATGGCATAAGCATGCCTGACTGCGAGACCGACAGGTCGAGCAGAGACGAAAGTCGGTCATAGTGATCCGGTGGTCCCTCGTGGAAGGGCCATCGCTCAACGGATAAAAGGTACGCCGGGGATAACAGGCTGATGATTCCCAAGAGCTCATATCGACGGAATCGTTTGGCACCTCGATGTCGGCTCATCACATCCTGGGGCTGGAGCAGGTCCCAAGGGTTTGGCTGTTCGCCAATTAAAGTGGTACGTGAGCTGGGTTCAGAACGTCGCGAGACAGTTTGGTCCCTATCTGCCGTGGGCGTCGATTGTTGAAAGGAGTTGCCCCTAGTACGAGAGGACCGGGGTGAACGTACCTCTGGTGTACCTGTCATCCTGCCAAGGGTGCCGCAGGGTAGCTATGTACGGACGGGATAACCGCTGAAAGCATCTAAGCGGGAAGCCTCCCTTGAGATAAGCAATCTTCGAACCGTCATAGACCATGACGTTGATAGGCCGGGTGTGGAAGCGCAGTAATGTGTGGAGCTAACCGGTCCTAATAGTTCTTTTCGCGCTTGTAGGATCCATACCATCAACGACAGCCCTGTTCTTACACAGGTCAGGCTGTCAGCGATCGGAGGAAACTTCGAAGCCGGATAAGCCCTCAAAAGCTCAACAAACATCGATTTAAAATACCGAACCGGTCCCCTTGGGTTTGCCCCAGGGGCGACCAGCCCGCCTGCTTTATTGCTTGGTGGCTATAGCGTCTGTGACCCACCCGATCCCATCTCGAACTCGGACGTGAAACCGGACAGCGCCGATGGTACTAGTGCCTAAGCACTGGAAGAGTAGGTCGTCGCCAGGCATTATAGCAGACGGGCTCGGTACAAACCCATTCACGATTTCAAAAAAGCCGCTGCCGGTGCACACCGCGCGGCGGCTTTTTCGTCTCTGGATACCATCCAGACGACACACATACGGTACCGCGGGGTGGAGCAGTCCGGTAGCTCGTCAGGCTCATAACCTGAAGGTCGTTGGTTCAAATCCAACCCCCGCAACCAAAACAAACAAGGGCTCCGCCAACTGGCAGAGCCCCTTTTTTATGCCTCCCGTAATTACGCGCGAAA
>NZ_JBITWB010000010.1:0-3178 GCF_044543405.1 Qipengyuania sp. NPDC077410
CACAACCCCAACCCGCCCGGAATCGCCCAATCACCCCCGCCACCACCCCGAGTCACACCCGATTCCACCACAGAATCGATCATCCCATTCTCGCTAAACTGCCGGGTGGGCTGTCCAAGGGATGGTAGAGAATCGCTTCGTGCAACGGCAATCAGACGTATGGCGACAGATTTGGCCTAGGCGCTTGTGCACCTCAGGCCTGTCCACGCTTGCTGGAACGGCCTCGGCCGTCCCTGCTCGCCGTGGTCCGAATTATGCCGCTTTGAATTTCCGGGCCAAAAAGAGGGCGGCAGCAAGCGAAGTGACCGGGCCGAGCCAGCAGAAAACGGCCCAAGGTGCCAGCGCAAGAGTCGGAACGCCCAATGTCGACGCCATGAACACGCCGGATACCGTCCATGGCATCAGCGGCTCCGTCACCGTGACGGAATCCTCGATCGTGCGAGACAGATACTGGGGTTCCAGATCGCGCTCCGCAAACGGGCGACGAAACAGACCACCGACGATAAGCGCAGTCACGCCGCCATGGCTAGTCATTGCGACCATGATCGCCCCAGCTGCCATGGTGGCAGCCACCAGGCTCACGACCGATTGAACCAGGTCCAGCAGCGCGTTCAACAAACGGTCGATCGCGCCCGACACTTTCATTCCGGCAGCCAGCAGGAATGCCGCGATGATGAACAGGAGCGTGCCTGACATCGACATGAGCCCTCCCCGGTTCAGCAGGTTCTCGACGCTCGGAGTAAATTCCGCGCCGGTCAGGTTCACTGCTGCGGAAAAACCGTCGACGAAACTGGCGACCGCGCCCACGAACGAAAATCCCTGACCAAAGATGCCGACGATCAGGGCGAGCACGGATGAGGCGAGAATCACAAGGGCGGGCGGTTTGCGTAGGGCAATACCGACGAGCGCAACCAGTAACGGCAATGCCGCCAGCGGTCCGAGATCGAACGCGCCGACAAGTTCGCCTTTGATCAGCGCCGCGTCCGAGGACGCCAAGGTCCCACTGGAAACACCTGCCAGGCCCAGCCCCGCAAACGTCACGATCGCAATCGCCGCCGCCGGCAGGCTGGTCCAGAGCATGCACCGAATGTGATCGTACAAATCCGCGCCCGCACCGATTGCGGCGATGTTGGTCATGTCGGACAGAGGCGACAGCTTGTCGCCGAAATAGGCGCCGGACACCACGGCCCCGGCGACCGGCGCGAGCGGCAGACCCATCGCTTGCGCTGCGCCCATCAGGGCAACCCCGATCGTTCCGGCGGAGCCCCATGACGTGCCGGAAATGAGGGACATCACCGCAGTTGCAACGAAAGCCGTCAAAACCATGAAGCGCGGATCGATGAGATCGATACCTAGAACGACCATCATGGGTATCGTGCCGCTGAACATCCAGCTGCCGATAAGCGCCCCGATCGTCAGAAGAATAAGGATGGCCGGCAGCGCATCGGCAATCTGCCGCCCGGTTTCCTGCTGAATCTCCTGCCAGCCTGCCCCCGCCTTGCGTGCAACAAGACCGGCAATGGTGGCCGCGAAGAGAATGGAGAGCAGCAGTGCACCGCCGCCCGTGCCAACCGTTGCCATGCTGATACCGATCGCACCGAACAGTGCGATGATCGGCAGCAAGGAAAGGCCAAGCGAAAGTGGTGGCCGGGGCTCCGGCGCCGGACCGGAATGCGCTTCCGCCATGCTCACGGCGCCAGCGCCTGATCCAGATCTTCGATCAAGGCGTGTGCCCCTTCGAATCCGATTGAGAGTCGCAGAAGACCTGCCGGGATGCGCGGCCTCTCGCCGCCCATGTCCATCGGGTCGGTCTTGTGACCAGTGAGGACAAGGCTCTCCGCCCCGCCCCAGCTCACAGCCTTTCCGAACAGACGCAGACGGTTGGCGACTGCTACGGCACGCGCGAAGCCTCCCTCGGCAAGTTCGAACGAGAACAGGCCGGAATGGCCCCGCCAGCCATCGGCATCGGCCTGCGCGGCCCCTGCCAGCTGCGGATGGAAGACGCGCGCCACGTCGGAACGGTTGTCCAGATATCTGGCAAGGCAAAGCGCATCTTCATGGTGGCGCCGGATTCGCGTGGGCAATGTCATCAGTCCGCGCAGGAACAGGAAGGCTTCCAGCGGCTGCATGATGGCGCCCATCAGCATGTATGCGTTGTAGAAAACCCGCTCGATCAGCTCTGCCGATCCGATCAGCGCGCCGCCCACGGCATCGCTGTGGCCGCCGATATATTTCGTACAGCTATGGATCGCCAGATCGACGCCCAACTCGATCGGCTTTTGAAGCAGCGGCGTTGCAACCGTATTGTCGATCACGCTCAGCGCGCCGTGTTCCCGGGCGAGCTTCGCAATGGCTCTGACATCGATACGCTGAAACAGGGTCGAACCCGGACTTTCCATGAACACCATACTTGTTTCATCGCGCATGGCCGCACCGATTGCGGCGATGTCTGCCGTGAAGACCTGATCGTGCGATACGCCGAAATCTTCGAGGCGCCGCGCCAGTTCCAGGGTCGGTCCGTAAATGTCGTTGACGAAGAGGACATGATCGCCCGCTTTCAGCAGACCGAAAAGCGTAGCGCCGATGGCGCCCATACCACTGGCAAAGCATTTGCACGCTTCGCCCCTCTCCAGTTCGGCCAGTGTGCGTTCGAACACCTGGACAGTAGGGTTCGTACCGCGTGAATAGACATTGGCGGCATTTTCGTGCGCAAGGTCGCGGTGCAGTTCCTCCATCGTCTCCTTGCGGAAGATCGAAGCCTGCGCGATCGCCGGCAGTACCATTCCCGAGCATTCGGCAACCGGCTCTGCCGCGCGCAGGCAAAGCAATTCGTCGCGCGGATCCAGTTCAAGCATGTGTGGTGTCACCATGTGCGAAATACCTTCGGGCAATCAGAGCTCCCCTGATCGCTACGGCATCGATCCCGATCATCTTCATTCGGCAGGGTTACACTGCCGAATGAAAAATAATCAATGATGAGAACAACCGCCTTCGGCACATGACAGACGAAGTCGGCTAGATTACCGGATCGACCTGATGCGTGCCTTATCTGGGTGCGCATCCGAACAGGCCGGGCGCTTCTTTTTCGCGCGTAATTACGGGAGGCATAAAAAAGGGGCTCTGCCAGTTGGCGGAGCCCTTGTTTGTTTTGGTTGCGGGGGTTGGATTTGAACCAACG
>NZ_JBITWB010000011.1:0-2329 GCF_044543405.1 Qipengyuania sp. NPDC077410
GCCTCGGGATTCCCACAGCACATATATTGCTGACCAGGTTCAATGGCTCTTTGAAGTTTTCGCGAAACCCTTGCGGGGGCTTGACCGCTCACATCTTCGTCCCGAATTCGTGGCTATCAACAGCTTAGAATGACTGAGAGACCTGAAATCGAACCCGGGCTGAGCTATCTCCCGTATCGTAGCGCACGCCCGATAGTGGCACAGCAACTTCCAATCCGCCCGTGAGGCTTTTACCGATGTCAGCTCTAAAGCCGCCCCCTGAAGAAAAGAGGCTTCCACCGCCGAAGCCCTCATCAAGATTATATGCCTTACCACCATCCACGAACCCATAGAATTCCAGCTCAGCTAGTGGTCCCGGAAGACTGTCCCAGGAATAGTTCAGTTCCCCGTAGGCCAGAAGGGCCTGATCGCCGGTCCGTTCACTGTAGTCGTAGCCGCGAACGAAGTTAGCACCCCCAAGTCCCGTTTCTTCAGAGATGAGTAATGGCTGCGAGGCCAACTGTGAGCGGACCGCAACATTAATACCTAAATCGGCGACCACATTCTTTCGCCATCCGATATCGAACGTGGCTGTCGTGAAGGTTCCATCGGCATCCTGGCGGGATGATAAGGGATCTCCGAGCTGCGTTGCGTCGAAAAGATCCAGGCCCTGCTTAATCTGCGCATTGGCGCGCAACCATCCGCCGGCGAGACGTGAATAGCCGTAGATGCCAGCTGATACGGTGGTCAGTCGATCCTGGCGCGCGAGAGCTCCGTCACGACTTTGCTCAATTTGGCGATGGGAAGCGTCCGCGCGTATCCAGATACTCGAATTTTGTCGCCGGACCGCTGGATGCAAAAGCCCTAGCGATACTGTCCAACTCTCTCCACGAATATTGAACGGTTCGAGATATGCCCCGGGCGCACTGCGCGAAAAAGAGCCGGTGGCCGAGATTTCAGTTCCTTCGCGACTAACTCGTTTGCCGTATCGTACCTGACCAAAAACAAGCTCTTCGACCTCAGGCACTGTGTCGAGAATAAATACCTGTAAGGTGTCATCTTGGGCAAAGAGGCCATTGAATCTAACGTGTCCGTAGAGTTCGAGCGGCCCGAGCGGCTTCGATCCGTCATTGCCGAATGTCACGCTTCCACCGACACGCTCATAGGTGCCGTTTACCACAAGGATATTTCTGTTCTCTTCGCGCATGACACGGACGTTGCCCAGGGTTACCCCGTCGATATCTCCGGCCACGAGAAGGCTGCGCTCGAGGTCCACCGCCGTGACCGGTTGTCCCGATGCTAATTTTGATAGAGCTGCCACGACCGACCGGTTTTGCGCCCCCTCGATCCTAACCTCGTCGATTGCGCCTTCGTCGATGGTGACCTGAAGCACACCAGCAGTGATTTTTTGTGGCTCGACATAGACGCTTGCCAAGGGGAATTTCGCTTTCACCCGGTTTGCGAGCCGCTCGACTAGTTCGGTCAATTCGGATCCGCTCAGCGTGCGGCCGATGTAATTTTCGACAATATCCGAGAAATCGCCGCGCGCCATGACGTGCAGCCCATCGATAGCGATCGCGCCGACGAATACGTCATCCTGCGTTTGAAACGCAGTGGAAGTTTCTAAGATTTGCGGATCGCTTGTTGTTGGAATTTCTTCACGTTCATTCGTCACGCGTTCTTCTGCGCGACCCGGATCGACACGGTCGAGCGCGACCTGTCCATAGCAGGGCACAGCGAGCAAACTGAATGTTAACGAGGCGATGGCGAGGTAATTGCGACCCACGGGATCCTCTAAGTGTCTGATTAAGTTCTCGCGGGACTGCGCCTTAAAGATTTAGAAATCATAAAATTTGATCCCTGAGAAACCCTGTTCCTCAACCGTTGCCCCAAGCCTCTCCGTTACATCTGGCAAATTGAATGGAGTCGCACGCATGATCAAAACCCTCACCCGAAGTGTAACGGCTGCGCTACTTATTTGCGCAAGCTCACAAGCGATTGCGCAGTCGTCTGGCTGGATGGTGAGCGAGGTCAGCGGGCCTGTGTTCGTCGATCGGGATGGAAAGCGTGTCGCTGCACGGCGCGGTGCCACCGTGGAAGTAGGCGACACGATTGCGACTGGAGCAAGAGCCCGAGCGGTCCTTGTTCATCAAAATGACTTTGTGACTGTGGCTTCGAATAGCCGTGTTCGAATTCCCAAGGAGTCCAAGAATTCTTCGATAACCCAATTCTTCCAAGAAATCGGGAACGCTATCTTTCGTGTCGAAAAGAAGGGAACCCCGCATTTCAAAGTTGATACGCCTTACCTCGCTGCTGTCGTGAAGGGCACAACCTTTTCGGTTACGGTGGG
>NZ_JBITWB010000012.1:0-1466 GCF_044543405.1 Qipengyuania sp. NPDC077410
GATGTGAGCGGTCAAGCCCCCGCAAGGGTTTCGCGAAAACTTCAAAGAGCCATTGAACCTGGTCAGCAATATATGTGCTGTGGGAATCCCGAGGCCGAAGCCGTCGGTGTTTCTCTGCCGGGCTTGATCGACGCGGAAGAACGGTTCCAATAATGATGGGAATTGATCCTCGTCCACCCCAGGGCCTTGATCGATGATGTCTATCGTATAGCCGCTTTTACCGACACGGACCGCAACCTCAGCCGAGCCAGCAAACTGAACGGCATTTTCTATCAGCGCATTGATTGAGCGCTTGAGGGGCTCTTTGAATGTCTTGATGACGATATTCGTCATACCGATCAACGTAACTGCTTCTCCGTAGCGGCTCGTTACGTCCACCAGCAATTCGCCGAGATTGACCTCTTCAGGATCGCTCTGAAGGAGTTGTGCGCCAAGATAGCTTTCGAGGGAATCCAGCAATCGGACCATCTCGTCGACGCTTTGGTCATGTATGCCGACGAGTTCCTTGTCTTCAATCATTCCAGAGATCGTTTTAAGTCTGGATAACGGAGTGCGAAGATCGTGCCCTATAGCCCGATACGATTTAGTCTGATCACTCAAAATGCGATCAATTCGTTCCTGCATCGCGTTCATTGCGTGCGCCAGATCCCGAAGGTCTCGAGGCCCCATTTCAGCGACCTGGACCTTGCGCCCCTGACCAATTCGCTCGGCCGCATCAGTAAGGCTGCGCAATGGCTTCGAAACCAGGTACAAGAGCGCCAGACCGATAACCAGAAATGCAGCCGTGATCAGTGTGGTGAGAACCATGGCCCGCCAGGCGACTGGCCACATGCTTGTTATGTCTCGCGAGACGAAGTTGAGCCAGGTACCATCGTCCAGCTGCAAGGAGCCCTCCAGATCGCGGCTGTTGTTGTTCGACTGCGATGTCGATAGATGGAGGGGCCTTCCGGCCAATGACGGCTCCCATGCTATGATGTCTTCACCGATGCCAGTCAGCATTTGATCACCGCTCGAACCTTCCACGTTCGGCGCCGGCGATACGTCTACGGCGAGGTATCGCGTGGTCATGTTTGCCGCCATCTGATCGGGCGCAAGTTTGTGCATTCTCTGCCCCACGACGAGAAGTTCGGCGACGCGCCGTGCATGGTCGTCCTGAAGCGTCTGGCGATCAATAAGTTGATAGAATACGAGACTGCCGGCGAGTTGGATGATGCCAAGAGCCAAAAATACGGCGGCGACATAAACCCCAAATCCGTGAGCCTTAAAGCTGCCTATCGGTGAACGTTTCAAACCTCTTCATCCATTACAGGCCATTCTGGCTACAGTTGCGAGAGTCCTTCGCAAGCTTTTTAGCGGTGAAGAAAATTATAAGAACGCTTGCGCCTTATATTCTGGTGAAAAATTTCTCAGCAAAATAGCACTATGAGCCGAACGTCTGTTCTGCGCTACCTATCTCCACAAGCCGA
>NZ_JBITWB010000013.1:0-1270 GCF_044543405.1 Qipengyuania sp. NPDC077410
TGACGTGACCCCCTGATTTTCCTCCAGTCTCGATTAGAGTCCGGCCCTGACAGAAGGACGGACGAGATGAAGAGAACGAGGTTTTCAGAAGAGCAGATCATTGGCGTACTGAAGGAGGTCGAGGCGGGAGCGAAGACCGCTGACCTGGCCCGTCGGCACGGCGTGTCCGAAGCGACGATCTACAACTGGAAGTCAAAGTATGGCGGGCTGGAGGTGTCCGAGGCTCGGCGGTTGAAGGCGCTCGAGAGCGAGAACGCAAAGCTCAAGCGCTTGCTGGCGGATGCGATGCTCGACCAGGCTGCCTTGAAGGATCTCTTGGCAAAAAAGTTCTGACGCCCGCCGCGAAGCGGGAAGCTGTTGCTCACCTCCAGGACTGCCATGGGATGAGCGAGCGGCGGGCGTGCCGGGTCATCGATGCCGATCGCAAGAGTGTGCGTTACCGTTCCACTAGGGACGATGACGCCGCGCTTCGTGAGAAGCTGCGCGAGCTGGCGAACCAGCGTCGCCGGTTCGGCTACCGCCGTCTGCACATCCTGCTGCGCCGGGAGGGCGTGATGATCAACCGCAAGAAGACCCAGCGTCTCTACCAGGAGGAGGGGCTGGCGGTCAGGCGGCGACGTAGCCGCAAGCGTGCTGTCGGGATCAGGGCGCCGGCTCCGGTTCTAGCGCTGCCGAACCAGCGCTGGAGCCTGGACTTTGTGCATGATCAGATGGCGTCAGGAAGACGGTTCCGCGTGCTCAACATCGTCGACGATGTGACCAGGGAGTGCCTGCGAGCGGTGCCGGACACATCGATCTCCGGTCGCAGGGTGGTGCGCGAACTGGCCGATCTGATCGCCGAGCGCGGCAAGCCCGGCATGATCGTGAGCGATAACGGCACCGAGCTCACCAGCAATGCGGTGCTGGCATGGTGCGGTGAGATCGGCGTGGAATGGCATTACATCGCGCCGGGCAAGCCTGTGCAAAACGGCTTCTGCGAGAGCTTTAACGGCCGGATGCGCGACGAGCTGCTGAACGAGACGCTGTTCCTCAGCCTTGCTCATGCCCGCGTCGAGATCGCCGCCTGGGTCGAGGACTACAACCGGGAGAGACCGCACTCATCTCTTGGCTATGCAACCCCGGCAGCGTTCGCCGCCGAACTGAATAAGCAATGGCCTGCTTCGCTACGCCCTACGGGCTCCGCTACGCAGCCCATTGCTTCAACCGCGCTCATGCGCAACAAAACGGCTCGGCTCTAATCCCAGCTGGAGGAAAGCTGGGGGTCACGTCA
>NZ_JBITWB010000014.1:0-1037 GCF_044543405.1 Qipengyuania sp. NPDC077410
CTGTTGGCGCTGATCAGGATCAGCAGGATCGAACCGGTCGCGTTGAAGGCGAGGATCTTGCCGGGCGAGAAGAGGCGCAGGAAGTAGGAGCCGATGAACCGGCCCACCATCGCACCGCCCCAGTAGAGGCTGATCATCCAGCCGATCACGCTTTCCGGCTGGCCCAGCACGCGATCTTCGGCAAGGTAGTTGATGATGATCGATCCGATCGACACTTCCGCGCCGACATAGAGGAAGATGCACAGCGCGCCGAAGCCGAACCGGCTGCGCTTCAGCAGGTCGAGCCCGGCAAAGCCGCTCGATGCCTCGTGCTTTTCGCCCTGCAGGCGATTGCGGAACAGCCAGACGGCCAGCGCGACCAGCGCGATGAGGGCGGCAACACCCAGATAGCCCTGCCAGATCGCTTCGCTTTCCGCCTGGCGATAGGCGGTAAGCTCGGCGCCCGAAAGCTGATCCGCAGTGATATTGGCAAGGCTGCCCAGAATGACGACCGAGCCGATCAGCGGGAAGACCCAGGTGCCCAGCGAGTTGAAGGCCTGGGCAAAGGTGAGGCGGCTGTGCGCCGTGCTTTGCGGCCCCAGCAGCGAGATCAGCGGATTGGCGACGACCTGGACGATCACCACGCCGCTGGCAAGGACGAACAGGGCAAGCAGGAACACCCAGTAGGTGGCGTTCTGGCTGGCGGGAATGAACATCAGGCAGCCGACCATCATGGTCAAAAGGCCGGCCACTGCGCCGCGCATGTAGCCCAGCTTCTTGACCAGCTTGGCCCCCGGGATGCCGATCACGAGATAGGCGGCAAAGAAGCAGAACTGCACCAGCATGGCCTGCGTGTAGTTGAGCGTGAACAGCTCCTTCAGCTTGGGGATGATCACATCGTTCAGGGACGTGATGCCGCCGAAGATGAAGAACAGGCCGAAGACGAAATAGTTGAGACCCGGCGCCTTGATCCCTTCGCCATCCTCGACAACCGCCGCAGGATCCGTGCTCGCTGCAACATCAGGGGCCAGTGCCATCTCTACATTCCTCCCAGGTGT